>DATKBT010000096.1:0-32265 GCA_035546295.1 Thermoanaerobaculia bacterium
GATGGTGTTCCAGCCCGGGCGCAGGTACTGGGCGACCGGCTGGAAGGTGTCGGAGGTGAAGATGTTGATCGTGGTGCCGTTGATCGACATCTCGGTGTGGAGCGGGTTCTCCCAGCCCGAGTACTCGCGCTGCACCCACAGTGTCGTAGTGGGATCGACCGCGACGTCGGCCGGCGGCGGCCCAGCGAGCTGGTTCAACGCGGCGAGCGCGTCGCCGGCCGGAATCGCGACCGCGGCGGAGCCCGCGGCAACGTCCACGGTGCCGGCCGCGCCCGCCTCGCTTGCTGCCGCGGCCCCGGCGGGTCCCGTCCCGGCCTCGGCGAGCAGGTCGAGGGTTTCGCCGCCGTCGACGGCGAGGTGCAGCGCGGTGAACACCCAAGCGCCGGCCTCGCGGGTCGCGACCGCGTGCACGGTGCCCTTGCCGTTCGGGCCGCGCAGCGGGATCGAGAGGTTGGCTTCACCGGCGCCGCCGCTGACGTTGATCGAGCCGCGCACGAAGAGACCAGCCTTCATCGGCTCGCCCAGCGCGGCGATCGCGCTCGGGCTGCGCTCGACGATCGCCATGGTTTCGGTGTAGACGTCGGAGCGCTTCATCGCGCCCATGACGAAGAAGAAGATCGCGGCGGCCAGCCCCAGGCCGACCACGATCAAGCCGACGCAGCCCAGGACGATAATACGACCCCAACGCGTGCCGCCTCGTTCGCTCATAGCCCCCTCCAATGCGGTGGTCCGCCAGTGGCTCGGGAACGCCCTCGCGTCTCGTTCTGGTGGATCTGAGCAACGATCTTAGCCCCGGTCCTCCCGGGCGCGAAGCCGCCCTTCGGAGATCACCCGCGGAGCACGTCGGCGAGCAGCGTCGGGGCGACGCTTCCGCCGGTGATAACGCACACCTCGACGGCGCGCGCTCGGCGAGCTTTCCGGCGTTTCCAGGCAGCGGCGAGCGCGAGCTCGACGAACGAGTCGTTGACCACGACCACGCTCGGTCCGCCGTCGAGGTCGGAGGGGCGGAAGCCGCCCGGCCACCACCTCGCCGCCCAGGACCTCGAGATAGCCGACGTCGACGTTGGCCGCCGAGCCGGTGACTCCACTCGTCGCGGGGCGGCGCGGTCGGACCGTCGATCTCGACCTGTCGCCACTGGTGGGTACTCGCGCGGCAGCCGATCGGTGAAGGTGACGCCCGCCACGCGCGGCTCGGCGAGAAGATGCGCCTCAAGCTGCTTCACCGCAGAGAGCAATCGGGAGCTGCCTGATGCCTCGAGCGAACCGTCCCCGCCTGCGGGACTCGAGATCTGCTCCATGTCGAGGTGCGCCGACAGGCACTGCTCGGATGCCAGGTCGAGATCCGCCAGGAGCTCGTCCTCCCGCTGGGCGCGCACCGACTGGGTCATGAGCGGGAAGACCATCGTCAGCGCGATCTGGAGCGCGATCACGACCGTTCAGGCGCCGCCGAAGCGAACCCCCCTCCCCGGCGCCGGGTCCTCACGCACGGCCAAGGCGCGGCCTGGAGCCGGGACCGGCTGAGCCGAGCGGCCCAAGGCTGGAGCGCAATCCGTTCCACGGCGTACGGCAATTTATGCTGCCGCGTCGCGAGGGCCGCGACTCGCTTCGTCGCACGCTGGCCAACTGTTCCTCTTGGACCGCCGCCTTCGGGCTGGCCGGACCGAGCTCGGGGGCGTCCCCCAGCGGCACGCTCTGCTGCATGCTGAACCGGCCTTTGCCGTCGATCGAAGGTCCCTTGGACCAGCGATCCTCCGCAGCGGGACCGATTCGTCGCGGCCTGTACCCAAGAACACCTAGGCGACCTCGCCCAGCTCCTCTGCCTGCGGAAAGTCGGTGGGAACGGGATGAGCCTGTGGGCCTCCCAGCTCCTCCCAAGCGGCGAGCCACTGGTTCTGGTGCATGGTGTCGCGGGCCATCAGAAACTGCAGCATCCTTCATGCCGCGGTCGTTGGTCATCCGATCGAGCTGGCGACGATCCTTTCGGGGGTGTTCTGGCTCGGCGCTTGCAAACCCCTTCGCCACGTGCCGGCAGTCCAGCCGGTCGCTACAGAAGAAACTCCAATGAAGATTCAACGCGTCGGTCTCGCAATCATGGGTATCCCAGTGGTGCTCCTCTTGGGAGCAGGGGCTACGGTCGAGGCGCAACAGCCGAGTCCTGCGGCCGATCGAGCGTACAGCGAGCGCGACACCGGCAACGAAGCTGACTGGGGATGGTTGGGGTTGCTGGGTCTCGTCGGGCTAGTCGGCCTGCGCCGGCGTGAGCCCGTCGTGCGCCATCACGAGGCGCGTCCGGCAGTGGAGCGGGTGTGACGGTTCGCATGAACAAGAGGGGGTGCCTCTGGAGCTTGTTCCTCTCGATCGGACTGACGATCGCGCTGAACTTGATGTTGAGGGAATGCTCCGTACCCTTTGGTTAGCGCTGGTCGCACTCCCTCGAGAAGCGCCCCTCCCTGCCTCTGTAGCATCCTCCGGATGAATGGCCGGCGGGCAGGGGCTCGGTGCCCACCTCGGCCCACCACACGTGGCGCCGCTGGCCCAACGGTCTGCTCGAGCTGGTCCGCGAGCGGTCGCGTCGCTCGTTGCAGTTTCCGGCGACCTGACGCAGCGCGCGAAGCCCGGCAGTTCGCGGCCTCCCTCCTCGTTCGGCCAGGAGGGCCTCGCCTCCAACGAGGGCCGAACGACCCCCTCTGCTCGCATGCCCTCCGCACGAGGCCTGTCCTCGCCCCCACCATACCGCTCTAACGGTCTCGCCGCCCCGCCTCGCCAGCGACTCGTCGACACTTCGGGGCGGTCGGCCTCACTCTTCCCTAATCCGCGGTGCGGCTGCCGCTTTCCTGGTTGCCGCCTCCTCCCCACCGGCTCGCCGCCTTCGCCGTCCACGGCAGCGGCCCCTCGCGGCGCCACCATGCCTCGGTCTCCCTGCCCGGCGACCGTCCCGACTTCCACCAACCGGGGAGGTTCCCGAGAATCGACCTGCCGTAGCGGATCAGCCGCCGACCATCTCGGCGAAGAGCTCGTCGAGGGCACGCTCCGGGTCGTCGGTCAGCCCCTCGTGGACCGGCGAGCTCTGCAGGACGTCGGAACGCGGCGCGGTCAGCCAGTGGAATCGCTCGGAGGGCGGGGCGAGGGCGACGGTCCCGGCGCGTGCGTCGCCGGCGGCGATCGCACGGCAGGCGGCGAGGTAGCGCGCCAGGAGATCGAGGTCGAGGTCGGCGACCCGGCGTGCCAGCGCCTGCGGGTCGTCGATCACCCGCACCCCGAGGAACTCGGCGGTGCGCGCGTGGAGCACGACCCCGACGTTGACGAAGCAGCCGAGATGGACGTGCGGCACGGCGCGCAGCACCGCGAAGGCGTAGGCGATCTGCGGGTCGCTCATCGTCGCGCTTCCAGTCGGCGTGGCGGCGCCCCGGCCAGCGCCGCCTTGGCGCGGATCGCCTCGAGGAGGAAGGCGCGCGGTGCACCGCGGCGTGCGGACAGGTAGTCGAGATAGCGCCGGCGGGCCGCCGCCGCGTCGGCGAAGGGCCCGGGGCGGTCGAGGAGCAGTGCCTCGGGGACGGCCTCGACCACCGCCCCGATCGCCTCCTCGGAGATCCGGCCGATCATCCGCGCGTCGGCGGCTTCGAGGTCGCCGGCGGCCCCGAGCAGCAGGTGATCGCGGATCCGTTCGAACGGCGTCAGGGTGCGGGCGACGTCGACCGCCGCCCAGTCGTGGTGGGCGTAGATCGCGGCGCCATGATCGATCAGCCAGGGTGCGCCCCGCCACACCAGCACGTTCGGGTTGCGGGCGGTGCGGTCGGGGTTGGTCAGCCAGGCGTCGAACCAGACGAGGTCGGCGGCGAGGTCCGCAGGGACGAGGTCGCCGGCCGCCAGCGGGTCGAAGTTGAAGGCACCGTCGAGGTAGCGCAGACCGACGTTCACCCCGTGGCTACCGTGCAGGATGTCCTGGATCTCCGGGTCGGGCTCGTTGCGCCCGAAGACCGGCGACACCTCGACCAGCGCGACGTCCGGCAGCGGCAGGCCGGCGAGCCGGGCGAGGAGCCCGGCGACGAGCTCGGCGACCAGAGCCAGGGCGCCCTGCCCGGCGCCACGGAACTTGACGACGTAGAGGCCGTCGTCGGTGTCGACGACGGCGGGCAGCGAGCCCCCTTCGTGCAGCGGCTGGACGTAGCGGGTCGCCCGCAGGGTCGGCAGATCGATCGTCACGGCGGCACCGGAAAGCAAGCGTACGACATCGCACCGCGGGGGAAGCAGGGTGCCACGACGACTCGGTCCTGCTGCTAAGGTGGCCGAGACGCTCCGGTGCAACGTGTTTCGTCGCTTCACTACTTTCGAGGTCACACTCGTGAGCCAGTTCCCTCGCTCGACCGAGCGCCGTCTCCGCCTCGCCTGCCTGGCACTCCTGGCCGCCACCGGTCTGCTCGCCGCGGCGCCCGCCGCCGCGCAGCCGGTGTTCTCCAAGTCGTTCGCCCCGGCCACCATCGGGGCCGGGAGCGCCTCGCGCCTGACGTTCGTGATCGACAACGGGGATATGGGCGCGCCGGCGGGAGACCTCGCCTTCAACGACGTCCTGCCCGCCGGCGTGACCCTCGCCGACCCGCCGAGCGCGACCAACGCCTGCGGCGGCGTGGTGACCGCGCCGGGGGGTGGCACGACGATCGAGTTGAGTGGCGGCAGCCTCGGCCCCGGCGAGGCCTGCCAGATCGCGGTCGACGTGACCTCCTCGACGATCGGGACCCACACGAACACTTCCGGCGATCTCACGTCGACCGCCGGCAACAGCGGTGCGGCGACCGCCGACCTGACGGTCGATCCGGAGCGCCCGGGTTTCACCAAGAGCTTCTCGGCCGATCCGATCCAGCTCGGAGACACGGTCACGCTCACCTTCACCCTCGACAACGGCACGAGCGCATCGAACCGCTTCAATCTCAACTTCGGCGATCCGCTGCCCTCCGGACTCGTCGTCGCAGGACCGTCAAACACGGGCGGCACCTGCCCGGCGGTGGACGCCGGGGCGGTCACGGCGGTTCCGGGATCGACCACGATCTCCTACTTTGCGACCGGCCCGCTCGCACCCGGCGCAACGTGCACGATCTCGGTCGACGTGACGGCGGTCGAGCCCGGTCTCCAGATAAACCGCACGGGTGATCTGAGCTCGACTCCCGGGGGGCCGGCCCAGTCGAGCGGCTTCGCCGTCGACGCGGTCGACGTGACCGTGGAACCACTCACGCTGGTCAAGTCGTTCGTCGACGATCCGGCCGCCCCCGGCGAGACGGTCACGCTCCGTTTCACCGTCCACAACTTCACCCGCGACCCGGCGAGCGGCATCGCCTTCACCGACGACCTCGACGCGGCCCTGACCGGCCTGGCCGCCACGGGGCTGCCGCAGAACGACGTCTGCGGCGCCGGCTCGCAGGTGAGCGGGACGAGCACGATCAGCCTCACCGGGGGCAGCCTCGCGGGCGGCGAGTCGTGCACCTTCGGCGTCACCCTCCAGGTGCCCGCGGGCGCCACGCCCGGCACCTACCCGAACACCACGAGCACGGTCACCGGCGACGTGGCGGGCGTGCCGACGGTCGGCTCTCCAGGGACCGACGACCTGGTGATCGCCCCGGCACCGATCCTGACCAAGAGCGTGACCCCCGATCCCGCCCTCGCGGGCGACGAGCTGACGGTCGACTTCCTGCTCGAGAACCCGTCGGCGGATCCGATCACCGACATCTCTTTCCAGGACGTCTTCACCGACTTCGTCCCAGGCTCGACGGTCACGCCGCCCGCCGCCGGCTACTGCAACGGCACCGGCACGACCGCCGTGAGCGCGACGTCGATCCAGTTCTCCGGGATCGACCTCGCGGCCGGCGCGAATTGCACCTTCTCGTTCGCCCTCCAGATCCCGCTCGACACCCAGTCCGGGGTCTACATCAACACGACGACCGAGGTCACCGGCCTCGGCCCGGGCGAGGAGACGTTGACCGGCCGGCCGGCGAGCGCCGACGTGACCGTCGTCGCGGCGCCCACGCTGGAGAAGGCGTTCGTGGGCGATCCGGTCGCTCCGGGCGCCACGGTGACGCTACGGTTCACGCTCACCAGCGCCGAGGGCGCGGCCGGCACGGCGACCGACATCGAGCTCACGGACGACCTCTCGGCGGTCCTGGCCGGCCTCGCGGCGATCGACACGCCGATCACCGACGTCTGCGGCGCGGGCTCCGAGATCTCCGGGACCACGACCCTCGCCTTCACCGGCGGCTCGCTCGCGCCCAACAGCTCGTGCACCTTCAGCGTCACCCTCCAGGTTCCCGCCGGGGCGGTGCCGGGCTCCTACCCGAACACCACCAGCACGGTGGCTGCGACGGTCGACGGCCTCGCGGTGGAGGGCCCGGCCGCGTCCGACGATCTCGACGTCGCCGGGCTCCAGGCTGCGAAGCAGTTCACCGACGACCCGGCGGTCGCCGGGGGCACCGTGACGCTCGAGTTCGTGCTCCGCAACGACGACCCGAGCTTCGCGGCGACCGACATCGCCTTCACCGACGACCTGAACGCCGTCGTCGCCGGGCTCGCCTACAACGGACCGGTCGTGATGGACCCCTGCGGCGCGGGCTCGCAGCTCACCGGGACGACCACGCTCTCGTTCACGGGTGGGTCCCTCCCGTCGGGCGGGTCGTGCGCCTTCTCGGTGGTGCTCGACGTTCCGGCCGGGGCTTCCGCCGGAGAGTTCTCCAACGCCACCTCGCAGGTGACCGGCACGGTCGACGGCGGCACGGTCGTCGTGGCGCCCGCGGTCGACAGCCTGCAGATCGTCGATCCGCTCACGATCGAGAAGGAGTTCACCGA
Source organism: Thermoanaerobaculia bacterium (assembly GCA_035546295.1). Lineage (GTDB taxonomy): Bacteria > Acidobacteriota > Thermoanaerobaculia > Multivoradales > Multivoraceae > DATKBT01. Next base: position 6,829 of record DATKBT010000096.1, read on the forward strand.
CGATCCGGTGGTGGCCGGCGGCACGGTGACGCTCCAGCTCACGATCGGGAACGCGCACCCGACCGAGGCGGCCACGGGCGTGGCCTTCACCGACGACCTCGACGCGGCCCTCTCCGGGCTCCAGGCGGTGGGGACGCCGCTCGCGGCCTGCGGCGGCACGCTCACCGGCACGTCGCTGCTGTCCTTCTCCGGCGGCACCGTCCCGGCGGCGGATTCGTGCCTCGTCACCGTGACGCTCCAGGTGCCGGCCGGGGTGCCCGCCGGCACCGCCGCCACCAACACCACGAGCTCGGTGAGCGGCACGATCGACGGGGTCGGGGTGACCGGCAGCCCGGCGAGCGACGACCTCCTGGTGGAGGTGGCCGGGCTCTCGAAGAGCTTCGACGGCCCGACCACCGCGACCGGGACCGTCGTCCTGACCTTCACGCTCGAGAACTTCAGCACCACCGACACGCTCACCGGCCTGTCGTTCACCGACGACCTGTCGGCGACGCTGGCCGGCCTCGCGGCGACCGGTCTGCCGATGAACGACGTGTGCGGCGCGGGCTCGACGATCAGCGGCACCTCGTTCCTGACCTTCAGCGACGGCAGCCTGGGTCCCGACGAGAGCTGCACCTTCGACGTGACCGTGCAGGTGCCGGCGGGCGTCGCGCCGGGGGGCTACACGAACACGACGAGCGACCTCTCGTCCTCCGGCATCGCGATCGCGCTCGGGGCGACCGACGACCTGGTGATCGAGCCGCCGCCGGCCTTCGACAAGAGCTTCTCGCCGGCGACCGTCGGCGAGGGTGTTCCGAGCACGCTGATGTTCACCATCGACAACACGGCGAGCGCGCTGGCGGCGACCGGCCTCGACTTCACCGACGATCTGCCGGCCGGGGTGGTGGTGGCCGATTCGCCGAACGCCTCGACCACCTGCACCGGCGGCACGCTGAGCGCGGTGGCCGGGAGCGGAATCGTCTCCTACACCGGCGGGACGGTGGCGGCTGGAGCGACCTGCACGGTCTCGGTCGACGTGACCGCCGCGGCCACCGGCTCCTACGTCAACACCTCGGGCGCTCTCACCTCGTCGTCGGGCTCGAGCGGCACGGCCAGCTCGACGCTGACCGTGCGGCCGGCTCCGACGGTGACGAAGGTCTTCAGCCCCGCCGAGATCGACCTCGGCGGGACGACCACGGTCGTCATCACCATCGACAACACGGCCGGCGCTCTGCCGGTGAGCGGCCTCTCCTTCACCGACACGCTGCCGGCCGGGATGACGGTGGCGGACCCGGCGAACGCCTCGACCACCTGTACCGGCGGCACGCTGACGGCGGCTCCGGGAGCTGGCTCCTTCGGTTACGCCGGCGGCTCGGTCGCGGCGGGCGAATCGTGCGGGGTGATGGTGGAGGTGACCGCCGACGTGCTCGGACCGTCGGAGAACGTGGTGGTCGTCGACTCGTCGCTCGGCGCCAGCCCGGCGGCGGCCGCCGTCCTCCAGGTGCTGGGCGCGATCCTCGAGATCCCGACCGCCGGGACCTGGGGCCTCCTGATGCTGGCGATGCTCCTGGCCGCGAGCGCCGTCTGGCGCCTGCGGGTCTGAGGGCCGCGAGCCTGAGGAGCTCTGCGCGCCGTCCAACGGCGGCGTGATCGCGAAGCAGTGGCCGATCGGTCTTGCCGAGGCGGCCCTTGCCGAGGGAGTCAGCGGATGACCGAACGTTTCTTGCCGTAGACCTCAGCCGCGCACGATGTCGTAGATCGGTCGGATCGCCTCCGAGCCAGGGAAGACGCGAGCGAGCTGAGCGGGTGTCAGATCGAAGACGCCGGCCAGCACCCCCTCGAGGACGGCGCGGGTGTCGAGCGTGGGACGGAGGTCGCGCCCTTCGAAGAGCTCCTTGCTGCCGAGCCCCGGCCAGTCGGTGACCACCCGCCCCTTCGTGAGCTCCGGACCGAGCACGAAGCCCGCCCCGGCCGTACCGTGATCGGTGCCGCCGGTGCCGTTCGGCTGCGCGGTGCGTCCGAACTCCGTCATCACCACCACCGTCGTGCCGCTCCAAGCCTCCCCGAGCTGGCTCCGGAAACCCACCAGCGCTTCGGCGAGCTGACCGAAGCGTCGATCGAGCGGGCCGTCCTGCATCCCCTGGTTGGAGTGTGTGTCCCAGCCGCCCAGCTCGACCGCGGCGACGTTCGGGCCGTCGGGATCCTTCAGGAAGCGAGCCGTTGCCCCGGGGATGCTCCCGAGCGCCTGGCGCGGCCCGCGTCCTCCAGACATCGAGCCGGCTCCGCTCTCCGCGTCGAGCTGCAGGGCGGCCTCGAAGCGGTCGCGGAGCTGCGGGTCGTGTCGGTAGAGGTAGTGCAGCCGCTCGACGTAGCTGGCCTCGACGGCGCCGAGGCGCGAGGGCGACCAGGTGGCAACCGGATGCGGCCCCGAGAGGGAGAGCGGCAGTCCGGCCGCGACGGCGATGCCCTCGGCGCGGCCGTCCATGACCTGCAGCAGGCGGTTCAGCCAGCCGTCCGAGGATCCCTTCGGCTGATCGAGCCCGGTCTCGAGGATCGCCTGCGCGTCGAAGTGGCTGCGCGTGCGATAGGGGATGGCGAGCGCGTGCAGGGCCACGAGCTGATCGTCGTTCCACAAGGTTGCGAGGGGAGCGAGGCCGGGAGCGAGGGCGAAGCCGTCCGCGAGGGGGACGAGAGCCTCGCGCTCGAAGGCCATGCCGCCGCGCACCGAGCGGTAGGAGGGATTGCCGTAGGGCACTACCGCCGCCAGCCCATCGAAGCCGCCTCGCAGCAGCACGAAGACCAGCCGGCGCCGGCCAGGTACGCGAGCAAAGCTGACGAGCAGAGCCGCGAAAGTCGCGAGGCCCCCGGCACACATGCCGAGCAGGAGGCGTCGGCGCGCAACAGGTACCGGCCGCTCGCAGACCGGAGAACCCCGCCGACCCTACCCCTCGACCCTCAGTGCGTCGGCGGGGTCCACACGCAGGACGCGAAGGGTCGGCGAGACGGAGGCGAGCAGGAGGACGATTCCGATGAGCCCGGCGTACGCACAGAGGAGGCCGAAGGCCGCCAGGCTCGGCTTCACCTCGCCCAGGCCGAAGAAGAGGGCGGCGAGCACCAGGCTGCCGGTGGAGAGCCCGAGCGCGATCTGGACGAGCGGCCGGCGCAGCACCGCCGCCACCACGCCGAGGCGGCTCGAGCCCAGCGCGATCCGGATCCCGATCTCGCGGCTGCGCCGCGTCACCGTGAACGACATCACGGCGAAGATGCCGCCGAGCGAGAGCAGCAGGGCCATCGCGCTCACCGCCAGGAGCACCGTCCACCAGAAGGCGAAGAACTCCTCCTGCCCCTGAGTGACCTGGTCGAGGGTGATCAGCTCGTGGAGGCGCAGGGCGGGGTCGATCTCGATCGCCATGCTGCGCAGGATCGGACCGAAGGAAGGGGCTTCGCCGCTCACGTGGACGACGAGGTTGACCGGGCTCATGTCCGAGACCGCCGTGGGGTGGTACATCCCCTGAGGCCCGTAGCCCGACACCGTCCCGAGATCCTCCACCACGCCGACGATCTCGTGCCAGGGGCCCGGCTCCTGTTCGGGATCGCGAAAGTCCTCGCTGGCCAGGTAACGCACGCGCTGTCCGATCGCGCTGCGCCCTTCGAGCACGCGCTCGACGAACGACTCGTTGACCACGACCACGCTCGGTCCGCCGTCGAGGTCGGAGGGGCGGAAGCCGCGGCCGGCCACCACCTCGCCGCCCAGGACCTCGAGATAGCCGACGTCGACGTTGGCCGAGCCGAGCCGGTGACCCCGCTCGTCGCGGGGCGGCGCGGTCGGACCGTCGATCTCGACCTGTCGCCACTGGTGGTACTCGCGCGGCAGCCGATCGGTGAAGGTGACGCCCGCCACGCGCGGCTCGGCGAGAAGACGCGCCTCGAGCTGCTTCACCGCAGAGAGCAAGCGGGAGCTGCGCGATGCCTCGAGCGAACCGTCCCCGCCTGCGGGACTCGAGATCTGCTCCATGTCGAGGCGCGCCGACAGGTACTGCTCGGATGCCAGGTCGAGATCCGCCAGGAGCTCGTCCTCCCGCTGGGCGCGCACCGACTGGGTCATGAGCGGGAAGACCATCGTCAGCGCGATCTGGAGCGCGATCACGACCGTCCAGGCGCCGCCGAAGCGAAACCCCCCTCCCCGCGACGAAACCTGCTGGAGCTGCGGGCCGAGCCGCCGGGTGACGTTGAGGCCTGGAAGGCCGCCGGCGACCGCCGCGGCGACCACCGTCAGCAGCCCCGCATAGACGAGGGTTCTCGGCGAGAGCGCGGGACGGAACCAGAAAGGCAGGGGATCTCCCTCCAACAGGATGCTCTCCGTGATCCGAAGCACCCACTCGAGCGCATACTGCGCCACCGAGAGCCCGATCAGTGCGGCCACCGCCGACAGCACCAGCGCCTCGGTGAAGAGCTGGAGCACGAGCCGGCGGCGGCTCGCTCCCAGCGCGCTGCGCACCACCAGCTCGATCTCGCGCGAGGAGGCCCGGGCGAACAGCAGCAGGGCGACGTTGCCGCAGACCAACAGCAGGAACAGCAGCAGGGGGACGTTCGAGACCAGACCGAGGGAGGTCAGCGCCACCGTCGACAGCGAGGCGGGGAGGCCGAGCACCGCCCGGGCGTACGGCAGGACCTGGGGCCGGAGGTGCTCGTGCGTGGCCGGGAACTCTGCCGCCATCCGCTCTCCCACCACCTCGAGCTCGGCGTTCGCCTGATCGAGCGAGGCGTCGGCGGCCAATCGTCCGAGCACGGCCACGCCGGGGCCCTCGAGCGGCTCGTAGGCGCCTTCGTCACGCGCGAGAGGCACCCACAGATCGTGGACCGCGGGAAAACGGTAGCCCTCGGGCATGATGCCGACGACGGTGGTCGGGGTGGCGTCGAGGCGGATCGTCCTCCCGATCACCGCGGGATCGCCCGCGAACCGCTCGATCCAGACCTCGTGGCCGATCACCACGACCGGCTCCGCGCCCGGCCGCGCGTCGCTTTCGACCAGCGTCCGCCCGTGCAGGGGCGCGACGCCCGCCGCGCGAAGGCCCGCCGCGTCGATGGCGGCCACCACCAGCGGCTCCGCCCGTCCGTCGCTGGTGACGAGGTTGCGCTCGAAGTTGCGATAGGCGCTCAGCTCCTCGATCGTCTCCAGCTCGTCGCGCCACACGCCGAGATCGAACAGCGCGCGACTCTCGCTCCCGCTTCGCGAGGCGTTCCACAGCCGGAGGCCGACCAGCCGGTCTCCCTCGGGCAGTTGCAACCTCGGGCTGACCACCTGTCCGATGAGCTCGAATGAGCCGGCGCCGACGAAGATGGCAAAGGCCATCGAGAGGCTGCCCAGCACCGTCAGCCCCGGGTGCTTGACCAGCATCCGGAGCCCGAGCTTGACGTCGAGCCACGAGAGACCGAGGCGGAGCCTGCGCGCGCGCAGCAGGGAGATCGCCATGTCGAGGGCTTCGAGTCCAGTCAGCAGGCGTGCGAGGAGCGCGCCGCGTACCCGCAGGCGTTGGCGGTGGGCCTCCTCGAGGTCTCCGAGCACCTCGTCGACGCGCCCCGGAGGAGCCAGGTGGCGCAGCAGCCACCGAGCCCAGCGCGGCGGACTCGACGACGAGGTCTCCCGGGGGCCTGCGGGGTGGGGCGCCGGCGAGCTCATCGGGTCCCTCCGGGGAACCCGGGAAGACCGGCAATCATCGCCTGGATCGCGGCGGTCGTGGCCTGCAGGCTCTCGAGCCCGGCCGGCGTGACGGTGACCAGGCGCGGAGGCCTGCCGCCACGCTCCGAGCGCGGCTCGCCGAGCCGGGAGGTGACCAGGTGCTTTTCTTCGAGCCGTCGCAAAACCGTATAGACATTGGCCCTGCGAACCCAGCGCCCGGTCCGGCGGCGGATGTCCTCGGCGATCGACACCGTGTAGGCACCCTCCGGACCCAGACGCAGAGCCGCGAGCATGACCAGCAGCTCGAACTCTGCGAGAGACTGTGCTTCCCCGAGGCGCTCTTGAGTCACGCTGTGACTCTAAGCCGCGCGCGAGGTTCAGTCAACTTGTGACTCTACGAGCCATCAAAGTGGGTGCGCAGGACCGGGCCATCGACGTGACCAAGGGGAACGGTGCAGCTGCCTCGTGTGCCGCAACTCAGCGGATCACAGTATCCTCGCGAACCACCACTACGCGGTTGGCGCCGACATTCGCGCCGGCTGCTGCGGCGATTGCGCCGAGCAGCAACGTGAAGAAGGTCCACCACGCTGCCTTGGCAATGCCGTCAGCGGCCTGGTCGCCCCATTCGCGCGCCTTCTGCTCTGCCTGCACCTTGGCCTGGTCCCATTCCTCGCGGGCGCGCTGCCAGGCCTCCTGGTATCCCTGTTCCCAGTTCGCCACCGTTTGCTCGGCTTCCTGCCGGCTCTGGCCGGTACGCTCCGTGACGATGTTCACCAGCGCCTCGCGATCGACCGCACGCATGGTCTGGCGACCTACGCGCTGGATCTCGTCGAACAGCGATTCAAGTTCCCTGTCGACACGCCGCGGATCCTGGCCGGCACGGTCGGCGGCGGAGCGGACTTCCTGCTGCAGTTCCTCGGTCTGTCTCTCGAGACGGTCAGGTTGAAGCTCCGGGATGCCGGTATCGCGCAGCAGCTGCCGCGCTTCCTGGCGCAACTGGCTCAGGTCGATGTCGATGTCGGCCTCGTCCATGCGGCTCTGTATGGCGTCCGCCGCCTGCGGCGCCACCTTCGACACCGCATCGCCCACCATCGAGGCGCCGCCGCCGATGATGCTGGCGGTGCCGCCGATCAGCCGACCGACGCCACTGCCGATCGCCAGGAACAGCACCAACATGGCGAGGCCCCATACGGTCAGCCCGTGCAGGGTGCGGTCGCGGTGATTCTGCACGGTGGTCAGCGTGCCGGCAGCGAAGCCCCCGGCGAACAGCGAGATGATCGAACTGATGATCCAGTAGATGCCGGCGCCCACGCCGATGCCGTCCACCGGATTGGCTTCCTGCAGGGGATTGACGGTGCTGGCACCGATCGCGACGCCGAGGACGCCCAGCAGCAGCTGAACCACCATCGCAATCACCACGCCTACGAAGATTGCACCCCATGAAACGCGCTTGACCCCAGGGAGGGTAGAGGCGGTCGTCTCTGAAAAATCTACAGCCATTTGAAATCCTCCTTGTGCGAGTCGGTGACAGCACTTTGGGGTGCTGGCACCCAGACATTGCAGGATCAGTGCCAAGAGCATCACGAGCGCGCCGTTGACGGCAGGCGGTCGTGTGCTGCACGGGCGAGCGGGGACAGGAAGCACGGCCCGCCGCCGCAACCGGCAGCTGGCTCTGGAGTCTTCTGCGGACCTACCCGGTACACTGGAGCGTGAGCTGCGCATTCCTGACCGCAGGGTGCTCGCCTTGAGCTCCGTAGCGTGGCAGTGATCCGGGCTCCACCACGCGCACCTCCACGCGCAGGTGGAAGCGCTCGCGCAGCGCGTGCACGAGCGCACGTGCGGGGTCCTCGCCGACCCCGCCGGCGGTCTCGATCTCGAGCGCTAGGCTTGCTCGGCCATGCCGTCGCGGCGGGTGACGGTGGCCTGGAACTCCTCGATGCCGGTACCGAGCGGACGAAGTTCTCGACCGCGCTCGGGTCGTCGTTGACCCCGCGCACGACGAACATGTCGTCGACCCGCCCGAGCACTCCACCTTGAAGGAAGGTGCGGGGGTCTGCCTCCAGGTGGCGCAGCAGCCACCGAGCCCAGCGCGGCGGACTCGACGACGAGCTCTTCAGGTTGTGACTAAGTGTCCCCCCAGAGTCCATTGCCCTCATCCTTCTCGTGGATGCTCGTTCGCTACTCGACGCTCGGCGACATCGTGGCGCTCGACAGGAAGAGCCGACCTGCTCCGGATGTCCTCGCACTCAGAGTCCCGATTCATCGGACGAGGGCGGATGGCTCCGGAGAGTTCGAGGCGCACCGGCGCACCGCTCCAGACTGCGCCGTTTCGACCTCTCCCAGCGCCGCGCGAGCGCGGACGCTGGAGCGTCTACTCGGAGGCGTCCCGGCTCGCACCTCCGACCTGGGCGTAGACGGCGGGCAGCACCAACAGGGTGAGCGCGGTCGCGGTGACCAGTCCGCCGATGACCACCGTCGCCAGCGGCCGCTGGACTTCGGCGCCCGCCGAGGCCGAGATCGCCATCGGCAGGAAGCCGATGACGTCTGTCGAACCCTCCTCGAACACTACGGTGACCACCGAGAGACCGAAGCGGGTCAGCGAGCGGATCTGCTCCACCCGCGGCAGGCCGCTCACCGCCGTCTCTACCGGAAAGGTGACGAACTGCTCGACCTCCTCGGGCGCCAGGCCCGGGCTGTCGGTGAGCACCTGCACCTGGACGTTGGGACGTCGGGGACCGCGTCGATCGGGAGCCGCCGCAGCGACTCCACCCCGAGTGCTGCGAGCAGCGCCCACAGGATGACCACCACCAGCCGATGGTCGAGCGAGAATCGATCAGCCTGCGCAGCACCTCTCCGTCCCCGTCTCAGTGGTGGTGCCAGCCGGTGGTCACCACCTCGTCGCCCCTCCTCGAGCCCAGCGACCACCTCGACGGAAGTCGCCCGCGATCCGGCCGACGAGGACGTCGCGGCGCTCGGAGCGTCCGGGAGCCGTACGCTCGAAGGCGACGGTCTGCTCGCCGTCGCGCTGCAGCGTCTGGCGCGGCACCGCCAGCCCGGGCGGGGACCCGCCCGCGAGCACTGGCGAGGACTCGCCCGCGAGCACCGGCGGCGACGCGGCGGCCTCACTCGTGCTGCCCACGAACGCGAAGGCGATGGCGGCTCCGCCGACCCCATGAACGCTCGGCCTCCGCCCTCTTCCGCTCGGTTGCCGACACACGTCGTTCACTCCGCCGTCCCTGCCGGGCGCGCGAGGGGCTCGGCGAACCGTCGCCGCGCCCCGAGCAGCGCTTCGTGGGGACTCAGCGGTCCGAACTCAGCGCTCCCCGCGCTCAGCGTGACGCCGGACCGATCCCCGCCGCGCTCTCCATCCGCTCGCGCGCCTCAGCCACCCAGCGTTCCTTGCCCGTGGCGTCGAAGCCCATCTGCCGGAAGCGAACGAGCCCTTCGCGATCGATCACCCACGTGCGCGGAATCAAGATCGCCCCGCTCCACCACTCCTGCACCAGCTCGGCGCCGAACAAGACCGGCATCGACAACTCGTGCTCGGTCACGAACGGCTGCACCAGGCCGGGGTTCTGGTCGATGTTGACGGTGATCACCTGGAGGTCCTCGTTCTCGGCGAGCGAGCGATGGAGCTCCTCGACCAGCGGGAGCTCGGCGACACAGGGCCCGCACCAGGTCGCCCAGAAGTTGATCAGCGTGGTGCGGCCTTCCAGGTCCACGTTGGTCCACGTGCGCCCCTCGAGGTCGGCGACCTCGAACGCGCCGACGGGATCCTCGGCCTCCAGCCAGCTGCTGGGTTGCGCGACCCCTTCCTCGGCCTCGGCCGGCGCGGTCTCCAGATCGAGCTCCAGGCGCGCGGCGAGCCGTTCGAGGCGCGTGCGAATCTTCTCGTCGTCCACCGCGTCGTCGTCGATGCGCCGGAGGACGGAGCGCGCCGCTGCGGTGCGGCCGGCGGCGGCCGCCAACTCGGCCTCCGCCACCCAGAAGTGCGCACGCTGCGAGCGAGCGGCCTTCTGCCACAGCTCGTCGGCGGAGTCCTCGAACCGGGCCACCAGCTCATCGGCGCGATCGAGCGCGCTGCGCGCCGACTTGAGCTGGGTGAGCGCCACGCCGGCCTCGACCCGCGCCAGCTCGAGCTCGAGCCGCTGCTGGATCCGGCCGGACTCGATGCGACTGCGCAGGTCCGGGGGCATCTGCGCCGGCAGGCTCTCCTCCTCCTGGCGCGCGACTACCAGCGCCTCCTCCTGATCGAGCAGCCCCGGCACGCGCTCGAGCTCGAGGCCCCGATCGAGCAGCAAACGCGCGACCTGGAAGTACGGCGACTGGTACATCGACACACTCTTCTGCGCGGTCTCCCAGTTGGCGAGCGCCGCTTCCGCCTCGGCGAGCAGCTCCGCGTCGGCGAGGTCCGGCAGCGCCCGAGCGGCCGCGAACCGCGCGTCGCGGTACCGCCAGCTCTCGGGGCACTCCTCGAGCCAGCTCGCGCTCTGGGCGAAGAGCGCCCGCGCCTCCTCCTCGGTGATCTTGCGGCCCATTGGGTGGCCGCCGCGCGGCTTCCAGAACGCCTCGACCTGCGCGCTCACCGCGTCGAAGCTGCACGGCGAGAGCTCCAGCAGCTTGGCCTCGGCGCGCGCGAGCACCTCCTGGTCGCCGACCAGCTCGGCGCCCTGCTTCACGACCTGCCAGTGCTGGTACGACGGCGCCGACGCGCCGTCGAGGCCGGCGACCTGCTCGCGGATGCGCTCCCTCAGCGCGTCGTGCTCCGCGGGCGGAGTGAGTCGGAAGCGCGCCTGCCAGAGCAGCGGCAGCGCAGTCAGCCCGGCCACGCCACTCTCGCTGGTCATCGCGGCCTCGATCTCGTCGAGCTGGCCCTCCCACCACTCGGGCTCGCCGAACCGTCCGGCGTAGATCAACGCCGACCAAGGCTCGCGCGGACAACCGGCGCGGAACGTCTCGTAACGCCGCGCAGCCAGCTCGTCGTCGAGCTCGGCGCCGTCGTCGAGCTGGGTCACCATCAGCGCGAAGCTGGCCCACGGGTGCTCGGGATCGAGCTCGACCGCCCGCCCGGCGAGCTCCTCGAGCCGTTCGCGGTCGAGCCGCAAGAGCAGGTACAGAGCGGATGCCCGGTCCAGACCTCCCGGCGCCGGCTCGCCTGCCGCCAGCGCCTCGTACTCGGCGAGGACGCCGGCGTGGTCGTCGCGCTGCGCGCGATCCTGGTACTGCCGGTGGACGGGCACGCTTCCCGGGTGGCGCTCGCGCAGGTCTCGCAGCTCCGCGGCCTGCTCCGACCAGCACGGCTGATCGGGACGACACGGACTCGTCTGGATCTCGACCAGCCGCTCGCGAACCTCGTCGGGCAGCGAGCAGCTCGGGTGCTCGGCGGCCAGGGCGGCGGACACGAAGAGCGCGCCCGAGAGCGCGCCGGTGAGCAGGGAGCGGAGCGCCACGTCCATCGCGTACCTCCTGTCGGCCCCCACGACTTCACAGGATGGCATTCGAAACTTTCATTTCATCCTAGCGCAACTCGCCCAACTCCGGGCTCGGAGGCGAATCGCGCACCGAGAGCTTGCGGGGAAGGTCGAGGTGGCGACGGATCATCCGTCCTCCTCCAGGTCCTCTTCCTTCCCTCCGGTGACCGTCCGCTCGAGCACGCGCACGGCCACCCGCCTGCATGCGTCGGCGACTGCGCCCCAGTCGTGCCACCGGCGGTCGAGCCGACGGTAGAATCGCAGGTCGACTTCCGCGAGGTCGTAGGGCCGGGGCTCGGCGAGCTGCTTTGCCACCTGGGTGGCAACGCGACGGCCGCCTATCCGGAATGGCCGTCCGTGCCTCTGTGTTAGCATCCTCCAGCGCCGGAGATCCAGCGCGACAGATCATGCGGAAGCTCTTCGCCCTCACCAGCCTCTCGGCCATCGTCGCCGCGGCGCTCCTCGTGCTGCTGGCGGTGCCCGGGTTGTGCACGCAGGCGGACTCTTGCCCGATGGGCCAGGGGCGCGGCGACGTCGCGGCCGAGATCGCCTGCGCTCCAGGGCCGACCTTCGACTGCTGCAACGGCAACAACACGCCGCCCTCCCGCGGCTCCGAGCAGCTCGCGGCCAGGCAGCTACCGCCGGCCGTCACGGGGGTGAGCAGCACCTTGCTCGTGCCGCCGGAGCGACCCTTCAGAGTCGACTTGGGCGGCGCGACCGACGCCTGGTCGCCGGCTGCCGAGGTGCCGCTCTACACCCTCCTCGCCACACTCCTGATTTGAGATTTCCCCAGGGTTAGTGTGCCCGCCGCCATCGCGGCGGGTGATCCACCATTCCCTGCGGAGACCTCGAAATGAATCAGCAGCGACGCGCCCCGGGTGGGGTGCTGGCGTCGGCGGCACTGTTGGGAGCCGGCCTTCTTTGGGCCGCCGCCGCTCGACCTCAGGAGCTCCCGGAGAAACCGACGGACCTCGGCTTCGGCTCCGTGCTCGAGCGGCAGGAGCTGCTCGCCGCGGTGCTCGAGCGCAATCCCGGCGTCGCCGCGGCGCGACAGGCGTGGGAGGCGGCCCGCGCGCGGATCCCCCAGGCCGAGAGCCTGGAGGACCCGATGGCGAGCTACGCGCTGGCGCCGCTCAGCGTCGCGGGCGACGCGCGCTTCGGCGATCAACTACGGGTCGGCCAGCGGCTCCCCTTCCCGGGAACGCTGCGCCTGCGCGGCGAAGTCGCCGCGGCGGAGGCCGCCGCCGCCGGGCAGCGCGTCGAGGAGGTGCGCCTGCGCCTGGCGACGATGGCCTCGCTGCTCTTCGACGACTACTACCTGGTGGCGCGTGCGCTCGAGGTCAACGCCGAGCACCTGCGGCTGCTCGAGGACGTGCAGAGCGTCGCGGTGAGCCGCTACGGCGCCGGGCTCGCGCCACAGCAGGCGCCGATCCAGGCCGAGGTGGAGGCCGCCCACCTGCTGCATCGTCAGGTGGTCCTCGAAACCGACCGCCGCACCCTGGTGGCGCAGCTCAACGCGCTGCTGCACCGTGAGCCGCGGGCGCCCCTCCCGGCGCCGCCGCGGGAGCTGTCCGTACCGCCGGCACCGGCACCAGAAGCCATCGCGGCGACCATCCTCGCGGCGCGCCCCGAGCTCCAGGCCCAGCGGGCGGAGATCGAGGCACGGCGCGCCGCCGTGGAGCTGAAGCAGCTCGGTCTCAATCCCGACTTCGAGGTGATGACCTCCTACAACTCGATGTGGGGCATGGAGGAGCACCGTTTGATGGTCGGCGTCGGCGTCAACCTGCCGATCTGGCGCAAGCGGATCCGCGCCGGTGTCGCGGAGGCCGAAGCCCGGCTCGGCTCGGCCGAGAGCGAGCTCGCGCGGCTGGAGGACGAGGTCCAGGCGGAGGCGGAGGTGGCGCTGCAGAACCTGCATGAGGCTCTGCACGTCGTCAGCCTCTACCGCAACCGAGTCCTCCCCGCTGCGCGCGACCAGATCGCGGCGGCGCGCGCCGGCTTCGAGACAGGCGCCAACACCATGGTTTCCCTGATCGACGCCGAGCGGAGCCTGCGCACCGCCGAGCTCAACTACTACCAGGCGTTCGCGGATGCCAACACCCGCCGCGCCGAGCTGGACCGCGCCCTCGGGCGGCTGCCGTTCGCGGCCGCCGAGCCCGAGGCCGCGTCTCCGACAGCTACGGAAGAGACGGAGATGAACTGATGCATCGCAGATACGTATCGTCGATGAAGAAGGCCGCGGCGGCCACCGCCCTCGCCGGGCTGCTGGTGGTGGCTGGCGCCTGCGCCGGCGACGGCCGCCCCGACGGGGAGCCGCTGCTCACCAGCGAGGCCGGCGAGCTCTCCTGGAAGCTGTGGCTCGATCCCGACCCGCCGCGGCAGAAGGGGAACACCGTCTGGATCCGGGCCCAGGACGCCGCAGGCGAGCCGGTCGAGGGCGCCGAGGTCACTCTCGAGTACCTGATGCCCGCGATGGGCGCCATGGCCGAGATGCGCGGCGAAGGCGAGGTAGGCGACGAAGGCGATGGTTTCTACCGCATCGGCCTCGACTTCCCCATGGGAGGCACGTGGAGGCTCACCCTGACGGTCGCCGGTGACGGTGCCCGCGCGTCCGCCGAGTACTCGCTCACCGTCGGCAGCGGCGGTCTGCGCGAGATGGGCGCCACCGGTGGGGGCTCGGCCGGCAGCGCCGGCGCGGCCACCATCGCCTTGAAGATCGCTCCGCTCGAGCTGCCGGGGCCGGCGCTCGAGGCTCTGCGCACCGCGCTCGCGGCCTACGAGCAGACGCGCGAGCTGCTGGCAGGCGATCGGCTAGATGGGCTCGACGCGCGCGCGGCGCGCCTGGCGCAGAGCTTCGACATGGCCGAGCAGGCGCTCGCCGACGGCACTCCCTCCGAGGTGGCGCAGTGCCTGATTGAGGCGGCCGAGGCGGCGCGCGCCATGGCCACTGCGTCGGATCTCGGCACAGCGCGGCAGGCATTCGGCGAGGTCAGCCGATTCCTCATCGCGCTGGCCGGCGCCGACGCTCGCCTCGCCGAGGAATGGCACGTCTTCGAGTGCCCGATGACGCAGACCTTCCCGAAGTGGATGCAGCCAGAGGCCGAGCTCGAGAACCCGTACATGGGCACGGCAATGACCACCTGCGGCGCCGCGACCGACTGGACGGTGCCCGCGCCGGCGAGCCTGGCCGAGCTGGAGGGCCACGTCGAGAACGCGCATGGCGGAGACGTCGCTTACTACACCTGCTCCATGCACTCCTCGGTCAAGAGCGAGACACCCGGGACGTGCCCGATCTGCTCGATGGGCCTGGTGCCGGTCACCCGCGAAGAGCTCGAGACCGGCGTCATCCGCGTCGACGCCCAGCGACGGCAGGAGATCGGCGTACGCACCGCCCCGGTCGAGGCGCGCCCGGTGGAAACGACGATCCGCGCCGTGGGGACGGTGACCTACGACGAGACCAAGCTCTCAGCGGTGTCGCTCAAGTACGAGGGGTGGATCGAGCGCCTCTACGTCGCGGAGACGGGCCAGCCGGTAAGCCGCGGCCAACCCCTGCTCGCGCTCTACAGCCCGGCGCTGCTGTCGGCGCAGGAGGAGCTGCTCATCGCGCTCGCCAGTCAGAGCGCGGCGCGGGAGACCGAGCTCCCCCAGCGCGCCGACTACCTGGTGGCCGCCGCCCGGCGGCGGCTCTCGCTGTGGGACCTCTCGGCACGCCAGATCGACGAGATCGCGCGGACCGGGCAGCCCGTCAAGAGCGTACCGGTGTTCTCCCCGGTGTCGGGCTTCGTCGTCGAAAAGAACGTCGTCGAGGGGCAGGCCGTCAAACCCGGAGAGACGCTCTACCGCATCGCCGGGCTCGACAGGGTGTGGATCGACGCCGAGGTCTACGAGTCCGAGCTCCCCCTGGTCCAGGTCGGCCAGCTGGTCGAGGTCACGCTTCCGTACCTGCCCAGCAAGAGCTTCAGCGGGCGCGTCGGCTACATCTATCCGTACCTCGAGGGCGGCACCCGCACCGGAAAGGTGCGCGTCGAGCTCCCCAACCCCGAATTGGAGCTCAAACCCGAGATGTACGCCAACGTGGTGTTCCGAGTGAAGGTTGGGGAGCGGGTGGTGGTGCCCGAGGAGGCGGTGATCTACGCCGGGCCGCGACGGCTCGTCTTCGTGGATCTCGGCGAAGGCCGCCTGCAGCCACGCGAGATCGAGGTCGGGCTCAAGGTCGGCGACGCTTACGAGGTGCTCTCCGGCCTGCGCGAGGGGGAGGTGGTCGTCACCTCCGGCAACTTCCTGATCGCCGCCGAGAGCCGCCTCAAGTCGGCCACGGAGAAGTGGTAGTGACGGGGCAGCCCCCGACCCAGGAAGGGGGCTTCATCGGCCGCCTGATCGGCGCCAGCGCGCGCAACCCGCTGCTGACGATCCTGCTCATTGCCGGCCTGGCGGTGTGGGGGTGGTACGCGATGGCCAACGGGCCGCTCGACGCCATCCCCGACCTCTCCGACGTGCAGGTGATCGTCTTCACCGAGTGGCCGGGGCAGAGCCCGGACATCATCGAGGACCAGATCACCTACCCGATCTCGAGCTCGCTGCTCGCGGCGCCGAAGGTGAGATTCGTGCGCGGGCAGTCGTTCTTCGGGCTGTCCTTCGTCTACGCCATCTTCGACGACGGAACCGACATGTACTGGGCCCGCTCGCGGGTGCTCGAGTACCTCAACGAGGTGCAGGCGCAGCTGCCGGCGGGCGTGACACCGACGCTGGGGCCGGACGCCACCGGCGTCGGCTGGGTCTTTCAGTACGCGCTGGTCGACACCACCGGCAACCTCGACCTGCAGCAGCTGCGCAGCCTGCAGGACTGGAACGTCCGCTATGCGCTGGAGAGCGTGCCGGGGGTGGCTGAGGTCGCCTCGGTGGGCGGCTTCGTCAAGCAGTACCAGGTCATCCTCGACCCCAACAAGCTGCTTGCCTACGACATCCCGGTGCGGCGGGTGATCGAGGCGGTCCGCGACGCCAACCAGCAGGTCGGCGGCCAAGTGCTCGAGCTCGCCGGCCACGAGCAGATGGTGCGCGGCAAGGGGTACGTGCGGAGCAAGGAGGATCTCGAGCTGGCGCCGCTGAAGGTGGGGCCCAACGGCGTGCCCGTGTTCATCCGGGACGTGGCCGAGGTCAAGCTCGGGCCCGACATCCGGCGCGGCATCGCCGAGCTCGACGGCCGCGGTGAAGTGGTCGGCGGCATCGTGGTGATGCGCTACGGCGAGAACGCTCTGCGCGTGATCGACGCGGTCAAGGAGCGGCTCGATCAGGTCGAGCGCAGCCTGCCCGAGGGGGTGGAGGTGGTCGTCACCTACGACCGCTCCGGGCTCATCGAGGCGGCGATCGACACGCTCGAGCACACCCTGATCGAAGAGATGCTGGTGGTGTCGCTCATCATCTTCCTCTTCCTGCTCCACGCGCGCAGCGCCCTGGTGCCCATCATCACCCTGCCGCTCGGCGTGCTATTGGCGTTCATCCCCCTGTACTACCAGGGCCTGACCATCAACATCATGTCGCTGGGCGGCATCGCGGTGGCGATCGGCGCCATGGTCGACGCGGCGATCATCATCATCGAGAACATCCACAAGAAGCTCGAGGCCTGGGACGGCGACGAGACCCGCGGCTCGCGGCTCGACGTGGTGATCCAGGCGATGCAGGAGGTCGGCCCGTCGATCTTCTTCTCGCTGCTGGTGATCACCGTCTCGTTCCTGCCTGTCTTCACGCTGCAGGGGGTCGAGGGAAGGCTGTTCAAGCCCCTCGCCTATACCAAGACCTACTCCATGGGCTTCGCCGCCATGCTGGCGGTCACCCTCACTCCGGCGCTGGCCGCGCTCTTCATCCGCGGCCGGATTCGCGGCGAGGAGAGGAACCCGCTCAACCGCTGGCTGATCGCCGCCTACGCGCCGGTCGTGCGCCTGGTCGTGCGCTTCCGCAAGACCGCCATCGCCGCGGGGGTGGTGCTGATGGCGGCCACCATCCCCGCCTACCTGGCGCTCGGCAACGAGTTCATGCCGCCGCTCAACGAGGGGGCGATCCTCTACATGCCCACGGCCCCTCCGGGGATGTCGATCGCCGAGGCCACACAGATCCTGCAGACGATGGACCGCCGGCTGCGGGAGTTCCCCGAGGTCGAGCGGGTGTTCGGCAAGATGGGCCGGGCGCGCACCGCCACCGACCCGGCGCCGCTGTCGATGGTGGAGACGGTGGTGCTGCTCAAGCCCAAGGACCAGTGGCGCGAAGGCCTCACCTGGAACGCGCTGGTCGCCGAGATGGACGAGAAGCTGCGCTTTCCCGGGATGCCGAACGTCTGGTGGATGCCGATCCAGACGCGTACGGAGATGCTCTCCACCGGCATCCGCAGCCAGCTCGGCATCAAAGTGTTCGGCGACGACCTCGACGAGATCGAAGAGACCGCGGTCGCCATCGAGCAGGCGATCGCCGACGTGCCCGGCACGCGCAGCGCCTTCGCCGAGCGCTCGACCGGCGGCTTCTTCGCCGACTTCGAGGTCGACCGGATGCAGGCGGCCCGCTACGGGCTCTCGGTCGCCGACGTCAACGACATCGTGATGAGCGCCATCGGCGGCATGAACGTGGCGGAAACAGTCGAGGGGCGCGAGCGCTACCCGATCAACGTCCGCTACGCGCGCGAGTTCCGCGACAATCCGCAGGCGCTGGCGCGGGTGCTGATCCCGACGCCGACGGGGGCGCAGATCCCGCTGTCGCAGGTGGCGCGGCTCGACTTCACCACCGGCCCACCGATGATCCGCAGCGAAGACGGCAAGCTGGTCGGCTTCGTCTTCGTCGACCTCGCCGAGCGCCCGATCGCCGACTACGTCGCGGAGGCGCGCGAGGCGGTGGCGAGGGAGGTCGACCTGCCGCCGGGCACCCGCATCGAGTGGGCTGGGCAGTTCACCTATCTCGAGCGGGCCAAGGAGCGGCTGAAGATCGTCGTCCCAGTGACGCTGCTGGTGGTCTTCCTGCTGCTCTACTTCCACACCCGCTCGCTGACCGAAACCGCGATCGTGCTGCTGGCGGTGCCGTTCTCGCTCGTCGGCGCCTTCTGGCTGCTCTGGGCGCTCGACTACAACATGTCGATTGCCGTCTGGGTGGGGCTCATCGCCCTCGCCGGCCTCGACGCCGAGACCGGGCTGGTGATGCTGCTCTACCTGAAGCTCGCCTACCGCAAGTGGCTCGACGAGGGGCGGTTGCGCTCCTGGGGCGACCTGCGGGAGTCGATCGTCGAGGGCGCGGCGCAGCGCATCCGCCCGAAGCTGATGGCGGTGACCACCACCATGCTCGGCTTGGTGCCGGTGATGTGGTCCACCGGCACCGGCGCCGATGTCATGAAGCGCATCGCCGCACCCATGGTGGGCGGGCTGGTCAGCTCGTTTGCGCTGCAGCTCACCATCTACCCCGCCATCTTCGCGCTGTGGAAGCGGCGCGAGGCTCTGGCGATGGCGGCCGACGAAGGCGAGCGCCCGCGCCGGCCCTGGTGGAGGAAGAAGCCATGAAGGAGATCAAGGCCTACGTGCGACCGGTGAAGATGCCGGAGATCCTGCACCACCTCGAGGCCGCCGGAGCGCGCGAAATCACTGCGATCCGGGTGCAGGCGATCGGTGCGCTCGCGGACCCGCGGGCCGATCGCCGACGGCTGGTGCGCTCGCTGCCGGAGCCCTACTCGGACGTCGTGAAGATCGAGATGGTCTGCCGGGCGGAGAAGACCGAGGAGCGGGTTCGGATCCTCCGCACGCACGGCCACACAGGTGCTCGCGGCGACGGCCGCATCTTCGTCAGCTCGGTCGAGCGGGCGATCAATATACGAACCGGGGCTGAGGGCGAGGATGCCCTCTGACCCACAGAAAAGGAGAAGGACGATGAAGAGAGCACACCGGAACATCTCGGGAGCCCTGGCAGCGTTCTTGCTGGCCGGAGTGGTAACCGCCCCCCCGGCGACCGCGGCGGACAGCGAGGAGCCGAAGACCATCGAGATCACGGTGACCGACAAGGGGTACGAGCCGAGCCGTATCAAGCTCACAGCCGGCGAGCCGGTGCGGCTGGCGTTTCTCAACGAGGCGGACATGGAGTGCGCCGCTACCGTCCAGAGCGAGGCGCTCGCTATCCCCAAGACCAAGCTGCCGAAGGGCGAGACGACGGTGATCGCCATCGAGCCGGAGAAGGCGGGCGAGTACACCTTCGCCTGCGGCATGGGAATGTTCAAGGGTGCGGTGCTGGTCGCCGCCCCTTGACGAGAAGAAGAGCCAAATGAGTCAGAGAGCCTGGAAGGGAACGTTGGCCGCGGCGGCGGGAGCGATCGCTCTCGCCGTCGTCGTGGCCCCCGGCGCGCGCTCCGGCGACCTGGCGACCGACGGCGTGGTGCGCCAGCCGGCTCCGGTGAGCCAGGAGGATCCGGCCCAGAGCGCCGCGTTGGAGCTCGTCGACAACACCGAGGTCTGCATGGTGAACGACCGCTTCTTCGGGCGGGAGCAGATTCCGGTGCTCGTCGACGGCAAGACCTACTTCGGCTGCTGCGAGGGGTGCAAGAAGCGCCTCGCGGAAGACGAGAGCGTACGGTACGCGCTGGACCCGCTCACGAATGAGAAGGTCGACAAGGCGACGGCCGTCGTCGGCGCGCGCCCGGACGGCTCCGTTCTCTACTTCGCGAGCCGGGACACCCTCGAGCGCTACGGCGCGAGGGCTGCCTCGTGAGCCCCACGGGTGCGGGTTGGCCGCGGTGGCTGCTGATCACGCTGCTGGTCGTAGCGGTGGCGCTCCTCGTCCCGCTGGGCTGGATGCTCTGCGCGATGACCTTCGGCGCCGGCATGATGGGCGGCATGGGGCCGGACCTGATGGGCGACGGGATGATGGATGGGAGCATGATGGGGATGCACTGGGCCGGCCTCGTCGGGCTCGCCCTGCTGGTCGCGCTCCTGATCGCACTCGTCCTGCTCGTGCTGAGCCAGCTTTCCAGGGGAAAGACGGATGAATCGGCGCGCTCGTAGAGCACGGCGCCGCACGGCGGCCCGACCGGGCTGCACCGGCCGCAGTGACGGCTGGGATCCGATGAAGCAACGCAATCACCGAGACAGGAGTCAAGCGATGAAGAAGAGGCACACACTTTCCGTGATCACCCTGGCCACGCTGCTCGGCGGCGCCGGCGTCGCCCTGTGGGCGCAGCAAGACGAGCCGAAGGAGATCCCCGAGCACTGCCGGCAGATGATGGAACGCCACCAGCAGATGCAGCAGCGATCCCAGCAGATGGACCAAGAACTCGAGGCGCTCGTTCAGCGGATGATCGCCGCCGGCGGCGAGGCCAAGGTGGACGCCACGGCGGCGGTGGTCGCCGAGCTCGTCGAGCAGCGCAAGGCGATGCGCGACGGGATGATGGAGATGTGCTCCGGGATGATGGGGCACATGATGGGACACATGGGCGGCATGCAAGGTGAAGGCGGCATGATGGGCTGCCCGATGATGAAGGGCATGATGGGAATGGAGGGGATGCAGCACGGCGAAGACGAGGAGCACCCGCACGGCGAGGCCGGCGACGGGGGCTCTGATTGAGCCCGCGGGCCCGGTGCGTGCAGTGAGGCTGGTATCGGGCCGCGGGGGAGCGACGGGCCCCGCCGCGGCCGCGGCCGACGCTGAGACCGGCGCCCGGCGAGCCCGCCGGGCCGCCGTCGCGCCCCGCGGGAGGAGGGCTGTGGTCAGCACCGGTGCAAGGGAAGAGAGGGGGTCGGGACTGGGCAACGGCATCGCTGCGAACCGCCGCGGGCGCCTGCCGCCCGAAGCGCACGTCGCCTTCTTCGGCTTCCTGCTCAACTACCCCTGGGAGATGCTCCAGGCGCCGTTCTTCGCCCGCATGACGGAGATGCGGCACTGACGCTGTCCGCGAGTGCTCCTGGGCGACCGTCGGCGACGCCGGGTTGCTCGTGCTGGGCTTCTGGGCGGGTGCCGCCGTGCAGCGCACCCGCCGCTGGGTGGCGCACCCGCGGCCGGCAGCCCTCGCCGCCTTTCTGGCGACCGGGGTGGCCGCCACCATCGTCCTCGAGTGGCTCGCCACGGAGGTCTGGCACCACTGGGAGTACGGGCCGCGGATGCCTACCCTGCCGGTGCTCGGCACGGGCCTCGCACCGCTGCTGCAGTGGCTTCTCTTGCCGCCGCTGCTGATCTGGATCGTCCGGCGGCAGCTCCAGGGCGCCGCCGCTGTGGCGTCGGGCGCGGGCGCGCCGGCCGCCGAGGAGCTGTGATGGTGAATCCCCCGAACGAACCAGGCCCCACCGCATCCCTCGAGGTCTTCGATCCGGTCTGCGGGATGACCTTCCCGCCCGAGCGCGCGGCGGCCACATCACTGCACGACGGGCAGACCGTCTACTTCTGCTCCGCCGACTGCAAGCGGCGCTTCGACGCCGAGCCCGGCCGCTACCTCCCGGCCGATGGCGACTCAGCGGGAAGGAGTGCAGTCCCTTCGACGGCGCAACCCGCCGCACCTTCGCGGCAGCGGCCCAAGTCTCGGCCCCGAGCCACACCCGGAGGCGCGGCGGCCGCGGCGGTCGTACGGCACCCGCGTGCCACCCCTTCCCCCGCCCCTCCCGGCGAGACACTGTTCACCTGCCCGATGCACCCCCAGGTGCAGCAGCGCGGGCCAGGCATCTGCCCCAAGTGCGGCATGGCGCTCGAGCCGTCCGGCGTGCCCGTGCCGTCACCCGCACCGAGTGGACCTGCCCGATGCACCCGGAGATCGTGCGCGACGGCCCCGGCAACTGCCCGATCTGCGGCATGGCGCTCGAGCCGCGCACGGTCCACGCCGAGGCGGAGGAGAACCCCGAGCTCGTCGACATGACGCGGCGGTTCTGGGTGAGCGCCGGCCTCACCGTCCCTCTCGTGCTGCTCGCCATGGGCCGCTATCTGCCCGGAGAGTGGATCCAGGCGTTGATGGCCACCGGCGTCGGCCCTTGGCTCGAGCTGTTGCTGGCGACCCCGGTGGTGCTCTGGGGAGGCTGGCCGTTCTTCGTGCGCGGCTACTACTCGATCGTCCACAAGAGCCTCAACATGTTCACCCTGATCGCGCTCGGCGTGGGCGTGGCGTACGCCTACAGCGTCGTCGCCACCGTCCTCCCGGGCATCTTCCCCGCCTCGTTCCGCGACGAAGGCGGACACGTGGGCGTCTACTTCGAGGCCGCAGCGGTGATCGTGGCCCTGGTGCTGCTCGGCCAGGTGCTCGAGCTACGCGCCCGTAGCCGCACCGGCGCCGCCATTCGCGCCCTGCTCGGCCTGGCGCCCAAGGTGGCGCGACGGATCCTGTCCGACGGCAGCGAACAGAACGTGCCGCTCGAGCAGGTGGTTCCCGGCGAGCGGCTGCGCGTACGCCCGGGCGAGAGGGTGCCGGTCGACGGAGTGGTCGTCGAGGGGAAGAGCGCGGTGAACGAGTCGATGGTCACGGGCGAGCCGATCCCGGTCGAGAAAGGGCCGGGCGACCGGGTGATCGGTGCCACGGTCAACGCCAAGGGCACCCTGGTGATCGAAGCCGAGAGGGTCGGGGCGGACACCCTGCTCGCCCAGATCGTGCAGATGGTGGCCGAGGCCCAGCGCTCTCGCGCCCCCATCCAGCGTCTGGCCGACGTCGTGGCCGGCTGGTTCGTGCCGGCGGTGGTGCTGATCGCGATCGTCACCTTCGTCGTCTGGAGCCTGTGGGGCCCCGAGCCGGCGATGGCCTTCGCGATGATCAACGCCGTGGCGGTGCTCATCATCGCCTGCCCCTGCGCCTTGGGCCTCGCCACGCCGATGTCGATCATGGTGGCGGCCGGAAAGGGCGCCACCACCGGAGTGCTGTTCAAGGACGCCGCGGCCATCGAGCGGCTGCGCGAGGTCGACACGGTAGTGGTGGACAAGACCGGCACCCTCACCGAGGGCAGGCCGCGGCTGGTCAGCGTGGTCGCTGCCGGCGCCGTGCCCGAGGAGGAGCTGCTCGCGCTCGCGGCGGGGCTCGAGATGGGCAGCGAGCACCCGCTGGCCGCAGCGATCGTCTCGGGTGCCCAGGAGCGGGGCGTCGCTCCCCTCAAGGCCGAGGAGTTCGAGTCGGTGACCGGCAAGGGGGTGGTGGGCAAGATGGCGGGGCGCCGCGTGGCGCTCGGGAATCGAGCCTTGCTCGAGCAGCTCGGGGTCTCGCCCGGACGTCTGCCGGATCGGACCGAAGCGATGCGGCGGGAGGGGCAGACGGTGATGTTCGTCGCCGTCGACGGGAAGGCTGCGGGCCTCCTCGGCGTCGCCGATCCGATCAAGGAGACGACCCCGGAAGCGATCGAGCAGCTCCACCGCGAGGGCTTGCGCATCGTGATGATGACCGGCGACAGCCGCACTACGGCCGAGGCGGTGGCCGGGCGTCTCGGTATCGACGAGGTGTTGGCCGAGGTGCTGCCGGACCAGAAGGCGAGCGCCGTCCGCGAGCTGCAGGCGGCCGGGAGGTCGGTGGCGATGGCGGGAGACGGCATCAACGACGCGCCGGCGCTGGCCCAGGCGGAGGTGGGGATCGCGATGGGGACCGGCACCGACGTGGCGATGGAGAGCGCCGGCGTCACCCTGGTCAAGGGCGACCTGCGCGGCATCGTGCGCGCCCGCAAGCTGTCGCGCGCCACGATGCGCAACATCAAGCAGAACCTCTTCCTCGCCTTCGTCTACAACGCGCTCGCGGTGCCCATCGCGGCGGGCGTGCTGTACCCCGTCTTCGGGATCCTGCTCTCGCCGATGATCGCGGCCGCCGCCATGAGCCTCAGCTCGGTCTCGGTGGTCGGCAACGCGCTGCGGCTGCGGGGCGTGCGCGTGTAGCGGAGAGGTGCGCCGTGGACCAGGTACTCGAAGCGCTGCGCACGAGCACCGGCATGCTGTGGAAGGCGCTCTGGGCGCTGATCTTCGGCTACACCATCTCGGCCGGCATCCAGGTGCTGGTGACGCGGCAGCAGATGGCGAAGGCGCTCGGCGAACGCGGCGCCAAGCAGGCGTCCCTCGGCGGCTTCTTCGGCTTCATCTCGTCCTCGTGCTCCTTCGCCGCGCTCGCCGCCTCGCGCGCCGTGTTCGTCAAGGGCGCGCACGCGACGAACGCCATCGCCTTCCTGATCGCCTCGACCAACCTGGTCATCGAGCTCGGCATCGTGCTGTGGGTGCTGGTCGGCTGGCGCTTCACGCTCGGCAATTTCGCGCTCGGCACGACGATGATCGTCTACACCTACCTCCTGACGCGCTGGTTCTTTCCGGAGCGGCTCGCCGAGCAGGCCCGGGAGCGCGGCGCCGAGGCCGAGGGGGGCATGGACGTCGAGGCCGGCGTCGAGGGGAGCTGGCGGGAAAACCTGGTCGCTCCCGGGACGTGGCAGCGGATCGCCCGCGCCTTCTTCATGGACTGGAAGATGGTGTGGAAGGAGCTCCTCTTCGGCTTCACCGTCGCCGGCTTCATCTCCGTCTTCGTCCCCCAGTCGTTCTGTAACGCCCTCTTCCTGATCTCCGGCGAGGGGGGCCCGGACCCCAACCCGGCGTTCCTCACGGTGCTCGAGAACGCCCTGGTCGCGCCGGTGGTCGCCTTCTTCACCTTCATCGGCTCGATGGGCAACATCCCGCTCGCCGCCATGCTCTGGTCGCGCGGCGCCTCCTTCGGCGGCGTGATGAGCTTCCTGGGCGCCGACCTGGTGGCGGCGACGGTGGTCTGGGTTCACGCCAAGTACTACGGCTAGCGCTACGCCGGCTA
The DNA here is from genome assembly GCA_035546295.1 of Thermoanaerobaculia bacterium. Classification (GTDB taxonomy): domain Bacteria; phylum Acidobacteriota; class Thermoanaerobaculia; order Multivoradales; family Multivoraceae; genus DATKBT01. The sequence goes on from DATKBT010000096.1 coordinate 31,709, forward strand.
CCTCTCCGGCCTGCTCTACGTGAGCATGGTGGCGGCGGGGGTGACGGTGCACTACCTGTTCGCGGCGGTCGGGCAGATCCCGCAGGAGCGGCCGGGCCTGCGCGAGATGGTGCGCTTCGGGGTGGACTACACCCTGTTCCTCAACCTGGCGTCTCTCGGCATCGCCGCGGCCCTGCTGTGGCTGTACATCCGGGGCCGCCGCTCCGGCGGGGGGGCGGGCGAAGCCGCGGCTCCTGCTCGAAGCTGAGGCTCGCGACCTAAGCAACAGATGGGAGGTGCTCGTGCTGTACTGGGGGCTGGCTGTGATCGTGATCGTGGCCGGTTTCCTGGTTCTTCTACCGGTACGTCGCCTCGCAGAGCTGGCGGGAGTGGTCGCGAGCGGGGCTGGTTCAGGCGTTCATCATCGCCCTCTACGCCTAGCTGGCTCGTGGTGGTCACCACTCCCCAACGAGCGGCGGGGGCGAGGCGCGGTCATGCCACGAGCCCGCTAGCTCGTGTTCCCCGCCCAAGCGCCGCAAGCGGCGCGGACTCAGGTCGACTAGGCCTGAAATCGTTGA
>DATKBT010000097.1:0-40601 GCA_035546295.1 Thermoanaerobaculia bacterium
CCACGGTCGCAGCCGGCGCGGGCGCCGACGACGGATCAGCCGCCGACTGCGGGCGCGGCGCGGCAGCCGGAGGCGCTGCCGGCGATCGCACCGGCGCCTGCGAGCCGCCCCGGGAAGGGGCGGCACCGGCGGGAGGAGCAGGGGGACCGACGGGAGGAGCGGCAGCCGGAGGCGCGGGGGACGCAGCCTCAGCCGACGATGCCGCCTGAGGCGAGGGCTCTGCGACTGGCGGCGCCACCACCCGAGGGTGCGCGCCGCTACCTCCTCCGGAACGCGGAGGGGCCGGAGGGGATGACGATGTCGACGAGGCCTCGACGGTCGGCCGCGCCCGAGGAGGAGTTGTCTTCGGCACTGCCCGGCGAATCCCGATGACGTCGGTCGCGGCCGCCGGCAGCACGACGGTCCTCTCCCGCCTGGGCCGCACCTTCCGGCTCCGAGACCACTCGGAACCCGGGGTCGCGTCGGCGCGCGTCGCGCTGGTCTGGTCGTGACCGGGTAGGACCGTGGTCGCTCCCCGAGGATCGAAGGTCGGAGGAGAGGTAGCCCCCGGCGAGGGCGACGAGCCGACCCGCTCGAGCCGCTCGACCGGCAGGGTGTCCTGGGGCGACCCGCCGCGCGGCATGGCGTGCTGCAGCGCCCTGGCCAGCTCGGTGTACGTGTCGGGCCTCTCCGCAGGGCTTCGCCGCAGGCAGAGCTCGAGCAGCCTACGGAGCTGCTCGGGCTGCTTGAGGCGGCCGCTGAGCTCCTTGTCGAAGCGGACCCCGGGCGTGCGCCCCCCGCGATCCTCGATGCGCGCGCCCAGCAGCGTGGTGGCGATCAGGGCGATCGAGTAGAGATCGGCGCGCCAGAGCGCCTCGCCCGGGGAGAGCTGCCTCAGCAGCTCAGGCGCCCCCCACGGATTCGCGGGTCCGGCGTCCACCTGCTGCTCGCGTGACGTCTGCCAGTCGACGGTCAGCAGCGAGGTTCCCCAGCCCAGGAGACGGATCAAGCCGTCCTTCTGGACGAGCAGGTTGCCGGGCTCGATGTTGAGGTGGGCCACGCCGTGCAGCGACACCGTCTCCAGCGCCTCGATCACGTGCAGCAGGCGCGGAATGAGCACCGCGGGCTCCATCGGGCGCTCGGCAGACAGCGGCTGGCCATCGATCCACTGGGTCACCAGGAAGCCGTCGCCCGTGGAGGTCACACCGAACTCGACGACCCTCGGCAGCGTCGGATGCGACAGGGCCTGGAGCACTCGAGCCAGGTTCTCGAACCGCCGCCCCAGCTCGAAGGCCCCCGGCGCACGCGAGATCGAGAGCAGCTTGACGGCCACCGGCTCGCCACTGCCGGGGTGACTGCCCCGAAAGGTGCGCGCCGAGCCCGTCCAGTTCAACAGCTGCTTGAGCCGGTACCGGGACGTCAGGTCCTGTGGATCGGACATGGGGGCGCAATCCTATCGTTAGCGGGCTCGTGGATCTCCCCCGGTTCAGTGGACGGGATTCGACGAGGTAGGCGGGGGGGAGCGCGGCGGCGAGCTTCCCTGCCTCGGTGTGGCGATTCGAGAGGCGATGCCCGAAAGAGCACGAGGGGACCTCGGAACCCCTTCGGGCGCCGTCGAGTCGAAGGGCGTGAGAGCGTCGCAGTAAGATCGTCGGCCCCGCCGAGCTCGCGAATCGAGACGCCGACGATCGATCCGGGACCAGGCGCTGCACGATGAAGATCCCAGACCTCCTCAACCTCGAGCCTCATCTCGGAGTCGACTACAGGTCCCTGGTCGAGGTGCTCGGCATGGCCTTCCTGGGCCGCGAGCTGGGCACCCAGGTCCACGACGCGCTGGCGCGGGCAGAGATTCCGCGGAGCTCGTGGCGGCCGGAGTTCTTCGCCGACGACCTGTTCGTGCGCGACCTGATCGCCAAGACCTTCGACCTCGAGGTCGAGGGACGCCCGTACCCGATCAACCGCGAGTTCCTGTTCCGCGCGCTGTCACACCCGCCGACCGACCTCGAGACCATCGAGTTCCGGCAGGCGATCCTCCGCGAGCTCGAGGACGATGCCGCACTGCGCGAGCGTCTCTACGTCCTGTACCGCGACCTCTTCGACCTGCTGTCCCTGCTCAAGACCCCCGGCTACCAGGGCTCGCTCGATCTCGCCGCCTTCCATCTGGACATCCTGCGCCAGGCCCGCCGGGTGATCGACTTCCAGGCGAGCGGCTTCGCCTCGGCGCGATCCGGGCTGCGCCGGCTGCACGAGGCGGCCGTCGCGACGCAGGCCACCGACGAGTACAAGACCCTCGCGCACCTGCTCGAATACGAGGAGGGGATGGCCCACATCGGCCTCGACCTGGCGATCGGCGGCGACGGCCGGATCCGCGGATTCCTGATCCGCTCGCTCGAGGAGAGCACCGCGAACCCGTTCCATCGGCGCCCCCTCAAACGCTTCCTCGATCGCGTGCGGATCGCCTACCGCGGCTACTCGATGTCGAGCCGCGAGCTGATGAACCGGCTGATCAACGAAGTCTTCCGGCAGATCTCGCCCTCGCTGATCCCGATGATCCAGCTCCTCGGCCATCTCGAGCTGTACCTGTGCGCGCGCGCCTTCCGCGATCGCGCCCTGGAGGCCGGGCTCGACGTCTGCCTCGCCGTGCTCAGTGAGGACCGGCCGGTCCGCCTCGAGGGGCTGTTCAATCCGCTGCTGCTGAGCCTCGCGACGCCGCCAACTCCGTGCGACATCCGCTGCGACACGGTCGAGCCGGTGACCCTGATCACGGGTCCCAACTCCGGCGGCAAGACCCGCCTGCTGCAGGCGATCGGGCTCACCCAGCTCCTCGGGCAGTCGGGCCTGTACGTGCCGGCGCGGCGCGCGCGCCTGCGCCGTCAGCACGGCCTCTTCGTCTCGTTGATCGAGGAGGAGGGCGCCCAGCAGACCGAGGGCCGTCTCGGTCGCGAGCTGGTGCGCATCCGAGCTCTCTTCGAAGACATGGCGCGGCGCTCGATGGTGATCCTCGACGAGCTGTGCTCGGGCACCAATCCCTCCGAGGGCGTCGAGGTCTTCGCGATGGTGCTGCGCCTGCTCCGCCACGTCCAGCCGACCGCCTTCGTCACCACCCACTTCCTCGACTTCGCCCGCTCGCTCGAGCGCGACCCCGTGATCCCGGGTCTCGAGTTCCTGCAGGTCGAGGTCGACGAGGATCTGCGCTCCACCTACCAGTTCATTCCTGGCGTGGCCGAGACGTCGTTGGCGAGCGTGACCGCCCAGCGTCTCGGCGTCACCTTCGAGCTGCTCGCCGAGTCGATCGGGCGTCGCGAAGAGGAGCTGCGAGCGGAGCTCGAGGAGAGCGAGCCCGCCGACGCCGAAGAGAAGCCGGCGCCGGTCGGAGCGCGACGCGGCTGACGCCGGCCGCGGACGCCGGGATCCGACCCATGCCCGCCGGCCCGCCGGGCGAGCGTCGGCCGCCTCGCAAACTCAGGCCGCTCGGGGTGAAGCTCGGCCCCGGGAACACCCGAGCGCCCGTCCGACGCTTCGGCCCGTGGACGCTCGCGGCGGCGGCTCACTGCGCCACGACCGAGCGCGCGCCGCCGCTGCGGGACTGCTAAGATCCCGTAGGAAGCGTTTGCATCGCCGTCGCTCGACCCCTGCTGAATCGATCGCGCCCTTGACCACCCTCCAGAAGATCGGCAAGTACGAGATCCTCGCGAAGATCGGCGAGGGCGGGTTCGGCGTTGTCTACAAGGGCAAGGACCCGTTCATCAAGCGGCTGGTCGCGGTCAAGACCTGCAGCTCGGAGAACGAGTCGATCCAGAAGCGCTTCTTCCGCGAGGCCGAGATCGCGGGCAACCTCCATCACGCCAACGTCGTCACCATCCACGACTTCGGCGTCGAGGGGGACACGCCGTACCTGGTCCAGGAGTTCCTGACCGGCGAGGACCTCGACGTCCTCATCACCGATCCGAACCACCACATTTCACTGCCGACCAAGGTCCGTTACCTGCGCAGCATCGGGGAGGGCCTCCGTTACGCCCACGCGCAGGGCGTGATCCATCGCGACATCAAGCCGGCCAACATCCGGATCCTGGAGAACGACCGGGTCAAGGTGATGGACTTCGGCATCGCCAAGCTCAAGGACCAGGAGAGCCAGCTCACCCAGACCGGGATGGCGCTCGGCACGGTCGCCTACATGTCCCCCGAGCAGCTCAAGGGGGAGTCGGTCGACCACCGGGTCGACATCTTCTCCTTCGGAGTGCTCGCCTACGAGCTGGTGGTGGGCAGGCGGCCGTTCCAGGCCGAGTCGGTCTCGACGCTCTTCTACCAGCTCCTGCACGAGAACCCGCCGCCGATCACCGATCCCGAGGTCCCGAAGCAGCTCGTCGACGTCATCGAGAAGTGTCTCGCCAAGTCGCTCGACGTGCGCTACGGAAGCTTCGACGACGTGCTCAAGGACCTCGACGCGGTGCAGAACCTGGTCGGCGACGACAAGGAGGCGGTGACCGCCGATCCCTTCAGCAGCGACCCGACATCGACGCTGACCCGGCTGGCCGCGAAGGCGGCGCGCTCGATCGACGCGGGAGACCTCACTGCCGCCGAGGTCACGCTCGACCTCGCGAAGAAGCAGTGCGACGCCGGCACGTTCAATCGGGAGTTCGGCGAGCTGGTCGCCGCCATCCAGGAGAAGCGGGCGACGCGGACCACCGGCCACCCCGGCATCCCGGGAATCGACGTCGACAGCCAGATCAGCCGAATCGACGAGAAGCTCAGGGCCGGCAAGCTCGACACTGCTGCGGTCGCCTTCACCGCGCTCGAGATGCAGTTCCCGGGCGACCCGAAGGTCGCCGAGCTGCGCACGCGCGTGTCGCAAGCGATCAACCTGCCGCCGCCCTCCGGCAGCACGCCGGCGCCGGCTCGCCCCGCGCAGGTCGCCACTCCGCCTCCCCATCCGCAGCCTCGAACGACGACCCCGGCGAGCGGCGTGGCGCAGCGACAGAGCGCGCGCACCGGACCGCTGGTGGCCGCGATCGCAGCCGTCGTCCTGGTCGTCACGCTCGGCGCGGTCTTCCTGGTGAAGATGCTCACCGGCGACGATCGAGGGGGCGGGGGCGACAGCGCCGCCGGAGACGGCCAGGTCGAGCGCCAGGTGGATGGTCAGGGGGACGGGCGATTGGAGGGGGTCGACGGCGCGGACAGCGCCGATCTGGAAGCCGACGGCCAGGGACTCTCCGAGCCGAACGACGCGGGGAATCCCGACGGCGAGAGCGAGAGGTCCGAATCCGATTCTTCCGCCGGCGCCGGAGGTGCCGAGCGCACCGCCACCACCGCCGGCGACGACAGCCGTTCCGATCCCGGCTCGGCCGCGAGTCGAACGTCGGGGGACGGCTCCCCCGCCAACCCCGCCAGCAATCGAGCCGACGCCGCCCAGCGCGAGGAAGGCCGGGCCGCGGACTCCGCCGTCGCCGCGCGGACCGAACCGTCGAACGGCGGTCGCGAGAGCGGCCGCAACGAGGCGAGAGGCACCGAGGCGCAGACCCGCGACACCTCGACCTCGCAACGGCGCGAGACCACGTCGCTCGCGCGCGACCGCGAGCCCGAGACCCCGTCGCGGCCCGAGCGCAGAACGATCACGCCGACGACCGTGCCGGCGGACGACCCCGAGCCCCAGCGCGAGGATCGCGGCGGGCGCGAAGGCCAGTCGCAGAATGACCAGGCGCGCGCCAACGAGCCTGCCGACACGCCGCTCTCGGACGACCGCGAGCCGGAATCATCGGGTCCCGCCGCCTTCGATATGGACCGATTCCAGACCCAGAACGACATCCGCGCGACCCTGGACGCCTACCGGGACGCGTGGATCAGCCGCGACGAGGATCTGATCAACCGGTACTACCCGGGGGCGAACGTGACCCGGCGCGACGTCCGCTCCTATCGCCGCGTCGACGCCGAAATCCGCTGCGACTCGTTCGAGATCTCGGACCGCACCGCCACCGCGAACTGCGCGATCACGATCGTCAAGACGCCGAAGTCGGGCAATCCCGAGACCACGCGCTACACCAAGGCCGAGCTGGTCAAGCAGGGCGTCAGCTGGGTCATCTCGACGCTGCGCTGAGGAGGATCGGGCGGCCGGCCGGAGCCTCGGCGGAAACACGACGAGGAGAGACGGCGCCGGCGGCCAGCCTCACTCGCGCCGCTTCGGCGAGCCGGTCGACGTGATCGGCGCGGTGAAAGCGAGAGCTCGGGCCAGCCACTCGGCATCGAGGCCGTGGTAGTGGTCGGCGCCCGGGATCTCGAGGTAGGTCACGCGCGAGAAGCCGTCGCTCTCCATCTCGCGAAAGACGCCGGCGGTCTCCGAGCGATTGAAGTCGCGAGAGCCGGTGACCAGCGCGATGCGCAACCGGCTCTCGATCTGGCTCAGCGTCTTCCTGGGCGGCGCGGGGAAGGCGGCGGGCCAGGAGTGCCCCGGCTTGTAGGCCACGCGCACCGGCTCGAAGTAATCGACGCCGAACCAACAGACGACCCCGCGGAAGACCTCGGGGAAGAACACCGCCGCCGCCATCGACGTGCGCCCGCCGCCGGAGTAGCCGGCGACCACGATGCGCTCGGGATCGATCTGGTAGAAGCGCTCGACGTTGTGGGCGGCGTCGAGGGCGAGGCCGATGCGGTCCCACTTCGGTCGGGGGTTCCCCGCGTCGTTGGCTCCGACCCATAGCAGCCGCTCACGCGCGAGGAGCGCCCGGACCTCGGAGGCTCCGACGCCGCCGCGAGGTCCGGGGCTGATCCACACCACCAGACCCCAGCCGGGTTCCGCCCGATAGGAGTCGGGCACGAGGAGGTCGAAGCTCTCGTCCGCCAGATCGTAGGCGAGGGCGTCGGAGTCGATCTCGAGCACCTCGGACTCGGCGATCCCGTAGCGGCCGAGGATCCGGTCGCGCGTGCCGAACGGGCTGCGCTCGGTGAACCGCACGGTCTGCTCACCGGACCGGTGGGCCGCCGCCGCGATCGGTTCGGGGGGCGGCGGCCGCCGCCTCGTGGTCGCCTCCGCGTCCGCCGCGCGGCCGTCGTCCTCGGCTGGAGCCTCGCCGAGATCGGCGAGCACCCCGTCCGCCTGCTCGACGCGCCCGAGCTGCTCCATCAGCGTCCGATAGAGCACCCGCGTCTCCTCGGACGCCGGCCAGGCGCGCAGGGCGTCGACGAGGCTGTCGAGCGTCGCCGGGACGTCGCCGTCGAGGTAGTGGGTGCGCGCCACCGCGCGCAGCACCTCGGCGCGGCGCTCTCCCTCGAGGTAGCGAAGCGCCTTGCGGTACTCGTCGCGCGCCCCGGCCGCCTGCCCCTGTTCGAGCAGCGTGTTCCCCTTCTCGATCCAGTCTTCGATCGAGCCGCGCGGATCACCTTCGGCGAATGCGGGCGTGACCTCGTCGAGAGACCGCAGCTCGACGACGATGGGATCCGACGGCCGCGCCGACACGTCGACGAACCCGTCCGAGGGCAGGAACCCCTCCTTCTCCAGGACGATGTCGTAGCGGCCGGACGGAAGCGGCGGAGTGCTCCAGCGTCCCTTCGCATCGGTGGTGACCGGCGGCTGCGGCGCCCCTCCGCTGCGCGCCGTGAGCCTCACCGTCACCCCGTGGACCGGCGCTCCGCTCCGGTCGACCACGCGTCCCGCCGAGCGCGCAGTCGCCGCCGTCGCATCGAAGCCGGTCGCGAGGTCGCTCGGTCGTGGATCCTCGGTCTCCTGAGCCGCGACTGCGGAGGCCAACGCGGCCGACAGCAGCCCGGCGACCAGCACCGGCGCGAGCAGCCGGCTCGGGATCGGTCGGGGTCGGATCTCCATGGGTCGTGATGGGTCGTGATCCGGCGAGTCCGGCAGCCTCTGGCTGCCGCTGCCCGCACGGTCGGGTTCGACGCCGTCACGGCGCCGGATTCCGAGTCCTCGCACGCTCCGCAACGGCGACTGGACGATGCTACAGCCCGACCCGTTCTCCCTCTTCGGCGACGCCGAAGCCTTCGCTCAGCACGCGCGCCCGCTCGGGGCCGGAGGGATCGAGCACCGGGTTGGTGTGGTTGAGGTGGATGAAACGGACCTTGGCCCGCTCTGCCTCGGGGAGTGCCGCGAAGCGCTCGAGGCTGTTCGCGATCATCGGATGCGGGAACTCGGACATGTCGCGCCCCGGGATCTCCCCCTGCGCCCAGAAGCAGCCGTCGAGATAGGCGAGATCGACCTCGGCGATCAGCTCCTCGATCCGCACCCCCCACTCGTCGAACGCCTCGAAGGAATCGATGTCGGGGACGAACAGCACCGAGCGCGACGGCCCTTCGATCCGGTAGCCGACGACCTCGGTGTACTCCTGGCGGTGCGGCACCAGGAAAGGCGTCACCGTGAGGTCGCTCGCCAGTGCCACCGGCACCCCGTCCTCGAGCGGCCGCAGGACGACGTTCTCGTAGCGCACGAGCTGATCCCAGGGGCCGCTGGCCGACAGGTACTCGGCCATCCTCGGCATCGCGTGGACCGGTACGCCTCGAGCACCGATCACCTCGAAGCCCAGGAACAGGAGGCCGGTGTAGTGGCCGACGTGGCCGTGGGTGAGGAAGACGCCGTCGAGCACAGGTCCCCGATCGTCGTCCGAGAGGTGCGCGTCGAGCTGGTGGAGCTGCGCGCGGAAGTCCGGCGTCGCCTCGAACAGGTAGCGGCGCCCGCCTACGCGCGGATCGACCAGCCCGAGCGAGACCACCTGCCGGCGCCACGCGGGATCGTCCCAACCCGGATGATCGTCGGTGCCTGCCTGGGGCACGCCGCCGTCCTGGGCGATTCCGAGCACGACCAGGTAGGGCTGCAGCTCGTCGACCGGCAGCACGTCCTGCGGCGAAGGCTGCGCGACGAGCGTGGAAGACGTGGGCTCGTCGTGCTGGCGGCTCGACCCGCCGCCATCGCAGCCCAACGTCGAGGCGCCGATCGCGAACGCCACCAGGAAGGACAGCCAGACCGGAGAGATCGACGATCCCCGCGACGTGGCGCACCTCTCGAACACGACGGCAGTCTACTGCGCTGCTGCGACCGTCGAGCCTGTCCGGGTCTTGCCAACGCAACGACGGCCGGAGCATCGCCTCCATGCGTCATCGGTGACGCGGACCTCGTCGACCGCGTTCGCTCGGTCCGGAAGGCCCCGAGCGAGGCCGACTCTTGAGAGTCGGCCGCCTGCGAAGCTCCCCTCGGGGGGTTGGGGGGGAGAACAGAGCTGGGGTGGAGCATCGCCTCCACGCGTGCTGGTGATGCCCGACCCACGTCGAGCGTGTTCGCCCAGTCCGAAAGGCCCCGAGCGGAGGCCGACTCCTCAGAGTCGGCCTCCTGCGAGGCTCCCCTTGGGGGGTTGGGGGGGAGAAAATTCCAGCCTCTGAATGTGCTACACAGCACATTCAGAGGCTGGCGATCGACGATTCGACTTCGCGAATCCGCGCGGTTTCGGATAGGGTAGGCACTCCTGTGACCCCTCGTGGCCCGACCTGCCACGACGACGCGACGGTTCACCCGCGCGATCGGCAGGAGCCGAGGGCGCGATCGCAGCAGCCGGACGGAAGGCCTGGGAGTCCATCCCCGCCCCGTCGCCTGCGGCAGCCAAGCGAACACTCTCTCCCGACTCATGAGCTCAGAGCCCGAAGGCTTGGACCCATCCGCGCACGCGGAGCAAGAGAGCAAAGCAGCCCGATCTCGCGGTCGCGGTCGCCGCCGACGTAGCCGGTCGCGGGGGCCGTCGAACCGCAATGCGGGCTCGACGCCGCTCCACCAGCGGAGCTCCTCCCACTTCGAGGAATCCGAGCAGGAGCTCGGCAGCCGCCTGCTTCGCGAGGGCAGCGTCGATCTCGACATCGACGACTCGCGCGCCCGCGCTCGCGTCGTCGAGAACGGCGGCGGCGCCGCCGCAGCGGTCGACGTCGGGCTCGACTGGTCGCGGGTGGCGGCGCGCGGCCCGCTCCACGTCTTTTGCCAGTGCCTGCGTTTCGCCGAGGGCGCACCCTGCGAGCACGTCTGGGCCTCCCTCCTCGCGCTCGATCAGTCGAACCCCGACTCGCAACCCCCCGGGAAGGATCGGGTGGGCCTGCGCAAGGACGGCGCCACGCGCTGGAGGGACCTCGGGCCGGCCGGCACGGTGCCGTCGAGCAGCGGCCAGCACGATCGGCCGAGCAAGCCTTCCAACGGCACCAGCTCGACCGACAAGCCGCGCCGGAGCCGGCGCAGCAATCGCTCGCGGCGCGGCTCGCGGGGGCAGGCGGACAGCCGGTCAGGCTCGTGGCGCGGCCAGATCGGATCGCTGCGCTCCAACGTCGAGAAGCTGGTGCAGCGCGCCGATCGCAACGGTTCCGCGCAGGCCCCGCGCCGGACTCGTTTCGTCATCAACACGACGGCCAGCCTCGCCAGCGGCTCGCTCATCCTCGACGTGTTCTCGGTGCGCCCGGGCGGCGGGCGTCATGCGCCAAAGCTCAGACCGGCAACGCTCGATCCCGAGACGCTCGAGCAGCTCCTCCAGCCGGAGCCGAAGCCGGGTCGTGCGCCGATCCCGGTCATCTCCGGTGTCGATCCCGACTCGGGCCCTCAGCGCGGACGCCAGCAGCGCGGTCGCCGCGGCAAGGGCCACCCCGACCGCTCCGGCGTCCGCCGGTTCCGCCTGCCCGGCCAGCTCTTCGACACCGTGCTCCCCGAGCTCTGCTCGCGCCAGGCGCTGGGATGGTGGGATGGACGGTCGCTGGGAGACCGCCGCACCATCTCCTGGGACGAGGGACCGCCCTGGCAGCTCGAGCTGCAGCTCGAGGTCACCGCCGGCAAGGCGCGCCTGCGCGCCGCCCTCGAGCGCGGCGAGGACAGTGTGCCCCTCGATGTGCCGCTGCTGGTCCTGCCGGCGAGCAAGAGCAACGGAGCGGGGACCGGCTCGGCCCTGGTCCTGTTCCCCGACAACGTCGCGCGGCTGACCACCGCCGACCAGCGGGCGCTCCACTGGATCGAGGTGCTGCGGGAGACCGACGAGATCGTGCTGCCCAAGGAGGACCTCGCCGAGGCGCTCTCCTCGCTGCTCGAGATCCCGGGCGTGCCGCCGATCGAGACCCCCGAGGACCTGCAGCTCTCCGAGGAACAGGCGCCGCTCCAGCCGCGCCTCCTGCTCGAGCCGGATCCGGCCTTCGTCGGCTCGAACCCGCCGCTCCTCGCGAAGGTCTTCTACACCTACGGCAGCCTGGAGGTCAGCGTAGAGGACCCCAGACCCTCGGTCATCGACCTCGAGACCGGCACCCTGGTGCGGCGCGACATGGAAGGCGAGCACAAGGCGCTGGTGCGTCTGCTCGAGGCCGGGGTCAAGCCGCTCCAGTCGGGGCAGGGGCACGAGCTCGAGCTCAGCCCCGGCGCCCTGCCCAAGGTCGCCGAGACCCTGCTCGCCGACGGCTGGGCGGTCGACGTGCGCGGCACCTCGCTGCGCTCGCCGGGACCGCCGTCGATGCGGGTGGAGAGCGGCATCGACTGGTTCGAGCTCTCCGGCGACGCCGACTTCGCCGGCGACCGAGTCGAGCTCAAAAAGATCCTCGACACGATTCGCCGGGGCGATCGCTTCGTCGAGCTCTCCGACGGCTCGAAGGGCCTCCTGCCCCAGGCCTGGCTCGAGACCTACGATTCGCTGGCCAAGCTGGCCCAGGACTCGACCGAGGAGGGGCTGCGCTTCTTGCCGTCGCAGGCGCTGCTGGTCGACGCCCAGCTCGCCCTGCTGGCGCTTCCCGACGTCGACAAGGCGTTCGCCGAGCTGCGGGAGAAGCTCAGCTCGTTCGAGAGCATCAAGCCCAAGAAGGAGCCGCGAGGCTTCAACGGCACGCTGCGCGAGTACCAGCGGGAGGGGCTGGGCTGGCTGAGCTTCCTGCGCGAGTTCGGCCTCGGCGGCATCCTCGCTGACGACATGGGCCTGGGCAAGACGATCCAGGTGCTGGCGCTGCTGCGCGCCAATCGCACTCCGTCGAAGAGCACCGGCCTGCCCTCGCTGGTGGTCGCGCCGCGCAGCCTGGTCTACAACTGGATCGAGGAGGCCGCGCGCTTCACGCCGACCCTCACTACGGTCGAGTACCTGGGTCCCGATCGCGAACAGATCCAGAAGAAGGTCAACGACTACGACATCGTGGTTACCACCTACGGCACGCTCCGTCGCGACATCGACTTTTTGTCGACCGTCGAGTTCGACACCCTGATCCTCGACGAGGCGCAGGCGATCAAGAACCGCGACTCGCAATCGGCCAAGGCGAGCCGGCTGCTCAACGCGCGCAACCGCCTCGCGCTCACCGGCACGCCGATCGAGAACCACCTCGGCGAGCTCGGTTCGATCTTCGAGGTGCTCAACCCCGGGCTGCTCGGCTCGCTCAGCAAGCTCGATGCTTTGACCGGCGGCCGCGCTCCGAGCCAGAAGGAGCTCCAGGTGCTGGCCGAGGGCATCCGGCCGTTCATCCTGCGGCGCACCAAGTCGCAGGTGCTCAAAGACCTGCCGCCCAAGACCGAGCAGGTGCTGTACTGCGAGCTCAACCCCGAGCAGCGCGATCTGTACGACAAGCTGCGCGCCGGCTACCAGGCCTCCCTGCTGGGCGAGATCGAGAGCAAGGGCGTGGCGGGCTCGGCGATCCAGGTGCTCGAGGCGCTGCTGCGTCTGCGCCAGATCGCCTGCCATCCGGGCCTGGTCGACGAGGAGTTCGAGAGCGCCGGCTCGGCCAAGCTCGAGTCGCTGTTCGAGCAGATGGCCGAGGTCCTCGAGGAGGGGCACAAGCTGCTGGTCTTCTCGCAGTTCACCAAGCTCCTCGCCTACGTCACCAGGCACCTCGACGAACGGGGCATCGAGTACGCCTACCTCGACGGTCAGACCCGCGACCGCGGCGAGGTCGTCGATCGCTTCCAGAACGATCCGAAGTGCAACGTCTTCGTGATCAGCCTCAAGGCGGGAGGTGTCGGCCTCAACCTGACGGCGGCCGGCTACGTCTTCCTGCTCGACCCGTGGTGGAACCCCGCGGTCGAGGCCCAGGCGATCGATCGCGCGCACAGGATCGGCCAGACCCAGCCGGTCTTCTCCTACCGCCTGATCGCGCGCGACACGGTCGAGGAGAAGATCGTCGAGCTCCAGCAGTCGAAGAAGAAGCTCGCCGAGACAGTGCTCGAAGGTGAGGGCCTGCCCCTGCGCGAGATGACGGCGGACGATCTGAAGATCCTGCTCTCCTGATCGATCGACACCAGGCGTCGCTATCCGTGCTCAGTCATCTACCGGTCCGATGCCACTCGCATTGTCGTGGTGGCAGCGCGATGTCGAGTTGTCCGAGCCACTGAAGGACACGGACGACGGTTTGCGAGGCTTCGAGCTCAAGGATGTCGACGGCTATGTCTTGTTCTTCGGTCGTCCGCGGTGATGCGCAATCACCAGCGCGCCAAACGACGAGGACTGTCGCCCGCTGTTTACGCCAGCCGCCAAACGTCTGGTTGCAGCGGGACGGTGTGGACCAGGATCGAGAGACGGAGGTCAGCGCGTCGCCGCTGCGCCGGAGCTTTACGCCCGGACGGCGGTTGTATCGGAATGCCAACGAGGAACGATGAGGCACCCCCTCCGCACTCCCGAGACGAGCTTGAACGCTGAGTACCATTGTCCCTTGGGTCTTGGGCAGCACAGGCAAGGCTCGAACAGGAACTGGTGACGGCAACTCGCACGGCCGCAGTGCGTCAACACGAGCCGTAGTGAGCGCGGACGATGGTCTCTCTCTGATCCAGGTAGGTGGCGCAGCGTGAAGACGACGGATTCGAAGGTGACGATTCACATGGTGTCCAGCCTCGACGGCTACATCGTCAAGAAGGACGGCAGTGTCGCGTGGCTCGAGACTTCGGACAGCTACGAGGCCGGAGTCGACGGAGAGGATCCGGAGGAGTTCGTCAAGACGATCGACTGCTACGTGATCGGCTCCCGGACGTACGAACACGCGCTCGCCCTCGGCTGGACGTACGGAGACAAGCCAACGATCGTGTTGACCCACCGCGACCTCTCCGCAGATCGAGCGAGCGTCCAGTTCCGATCAGGCGACCTCGAACGGCTCGTCAACGACGAGCTCAAGCCGAAGTACAAGAGCATCTGGTTGTGCGGAGGCGCTGCGGTCGTCAAGGAGTTCCTTCGCCTGCAACTGGCCGACGAAGTGTGCATGACGATCGCACCCATCATCATCGGTGACGGGGTTCCCTTCTTCGATCGCGTCGGCGTCGAGTGCCCCCTCCACCTGAAGGACGTCAAGGCCTACAAGAGCGGAATGGTCGAGCTCTGGTACGAAGTTCTCGGAAACTAGTCCGCGAGTCTAGTCCGCGAGTCGGTTGGCACCATCGACGTCCGGCAGCTCTGACCTCACACCTGCGCTGAACCTCACTCCAGAGGAGAGGTGTCGCTGCGCACAGCGTGACCTCGCCAAGAGCCCCGCCCGAGCGCCGCAGTCTGTTCGAGCGGCACGTCGTTGCCGCTGCTCCGCGTCTCACGGACCGTGGCTGACGTCCGCGGCAGCAGCCGCGCTCACGCCTCTCCCACGGCCCTCGCCCGCTCCACCCTCGTGCGCTCCTCCTCCCCGACGTAGCGCCCCGCCGCGATCAAGGCGACGCCGGTCAACAGGAAGATGAACAGGCTGGCCAGCATGGCCGAGCGCAGCGCGTCGGAGGGATCGGCGCCGCCCCGCGCGAAGACGTCGCTGAGCTTCCCGATGGTGAACGGCCCGAGGGCGAGCCCGATGAAGGTGACCATCAGCAGATAGAAGGCCGAGGCGGCGCCGCGCATCCGGGGCAGCACGAGGTCGTTGGGGGTGGTCGCGCCCGGGCCGACCCAGCACGACGAGAAGACGTGGAAGAGGAAGGTCCCGGCGTACGCCAGCGTCAGGTTGGAGGCGCCGACCACGACGAACGCGGCGGGCACCGCGAAAACGGCCGCGAAAAGGCCGACCACCATCCGCCCGCGCGGGCTCCTCTGCTTGAGCTTGTCGGACACGATGCCGCCGGTCGTCACTCCGAGCCAGCCGCCGATCGCCGCCAGCACGCCCAGGATCGTGCCTGCGGTGCCCGCGCTGATCCCATGCTCGCGGATGAAGAAGGGCGGGATCCAGAAGCCGAAGCCGTAGCCCACGAACGAGATGCTGGCGAAGCCGATCACGCCGAGCACCATCGACTTCGTCTTGAAGATCAGCTCGAAGGCGGGCCGATCGCGCAGCGCGAGGCCCTGCGCCCACGAGAACGCGCAGTAGACGCCGATCCCGAGCGCCACCCACTGCGGCACCGGCCCCACCAGGACCACCAACGCCCAGGAGATCCCGGCAATGACGGCCGCGCCGACGAGGTTCATGACGACGACCCTCGTGCCGCCGGCGACGCCCAGGCTGATCAGCGTGAACGGCGGCAGCACCGCCATCAGCTCCTTGCCCAGCGCGCCGAACGGCGCCGGGTGAGGCCTGGGCTCGGGCAGCCCCTCGGCCATACCCCGGATCGGCTCCTTGAGGGTACGCACCCAGATCGCCATCAGCAGCCCGGGGAGGCCGACGACGAAGAACGCCGCCTGCCAGCCGACCAGGCCGAACGGTCCGCCGCCCGGATAGGCCGCGTTCCAGCGGTCGACCACCTGGCCGCCGATCAGCAGACCGACGCCGGCGCCGATGTAGACGCCGGACGAGTAGATGCCGACCGCCGTGGCGCGCAGGCGCGGCGGGAAGTAGTCGGAGAGCATCGAGAAGGCTGCCGGGCTGGCGCTCGCCTCGCCGACCCCGACCCCGATGCGGTAGCCGGCCAGCGAAAAGAAGCTGCGAGCCGTTCCCGACAGCGCCGTCATGCCGCTCCAGAAGAAGAGTCCCATCGAGATGACGCTGCGCCGCACCCAGACGTCGGCGAGCCGCCCCAGCGGGATGCCGAATACCGCGTAGAAGACGGCGAAGGCGGTGCCGTAGAGGAAGCCGATCTGCGCGTCGTCGAGCCCCAGGTCGGCCTTGATCTCCTCGGCGAGGATGGAGAGGATCTGCCGGTCGATGAAGTTGAAGACGTAGACCAGGACGAGGACGAACAGGACGTAGCGCGCGTAGGGACCTCCGACCTCCGGACGCTGGCCGCCGGGATCTTGGCCGCCGGGATCTTGGCCGCCGGGATCCTGGGCGCCGGGATCCTGGGCGGCGGGATCCTGGGCGCCGCGGTCCGCCGCCGACGGGTCGCTCTCGGCCATCTGCTCCTCCTCTCCGGGGACTCGTGTCCGGCTGGGGCAGCGCGATGCTACCCCGGCGAGGCTGCCCGGGCTATGGGCGGTCGCCGCTCGCAGCCGGCACGGCGGTCCGCTCCTCCTGGCCTTCGATCAAGGCGAAGAACGCCTCGTCCTCCTGAGCGAGGTGCATCTCGAGGATCGCGTAGAGGCCATAGAGCACGCGCCGCAGCTCGGCGTGGTCCTGCGGGCGGGGTCCCTCGGGCGGCAGGTCGTCGACGAAGCGGGAGAAGAACAGAACGAGCCGCTCGATCTCCGAGTGCTCGCGATCCATCGTCGCGGTCGGATCCCTTCCGCCGATCAGGTCGGCGACCTTGGGATAGAGGCTGTGGGTCTCGGCCCGGTCGTGGGGAATGACCTCCTCCACCAGGAACGCGCGCGCCTGCACGATCTCCTCGAGTGCCTGCGCCGGTGCCAGCTCGTCGAGGCGGTCGGCGAGCTGGCGCAGCCGCTGGACCTGCGGACGCAGGTGGCGGTGCTCGTCGCGAAACCGGTCGCGCAGCGCGACGATCTCGGGATCGCTCGCCAGCTCGAGGCTGGATCGCCCGCCGAGCGCACGCAACGCGTTGAGGATGACGGCGACGTCGATCACCTCCTGCAGCAGAGCACCGAACACCGGCGGCAGGTAGCCGAAGGCGGCGACGACCATCGCCACCGACGACAGTCCCATCCCGACCCAGATGCTCTCGAGCGCGATCCGGCGACTGCGGCGCGCGATCTCGAAGGCCTCGACCAGACGATCCAACCGATCCGGCACCAGCACGACATCGGCGGCTTCGGAGGACGCGCTGGCGCCGCGCGCCCCCATCGCGACGCCGACGTCGGC
The DNA here is from genome assembly GCA_035546295.1 of Thermoanaerobaculia bacterium. GTDB lineage: Bacteria > Acidobacteriota > Thermoanaerobaculia > Multivoradales > Multivoraceae > DATKBT01. The sequence goes on from DATKBT010000097.1 coordinate 17,047, forward strand.
CCGGGCGAGGGCCGGCGCGTCGTTGATGCCATCTCCCACCATCACCGTCACCCGCTGATCGCCCAGCGCCTCGACCGCTTGCACCTTCTGCTCCGGCGTCTGCTCGGCGAGCACCTGGTCGACGCCGATCGCGACCGCCACCATCTCCGCGAGATCCGGGTGATCGCCGGTGAGCAGAACGATCCGCTCGATCCCGCACCGCCGCAGCGCGCGCAGCGTGCGGGGCGCGTCGGCCCGGATGCGGTCCTCGAGCAGCAGCACTCCGGCGGGCTCGCCGTCGACCTCGACCAGCACCGCGGAAGAGCCGTCGAGCCCGGCGCGGCGCAGAGCCTGCCGCGCCGCCGGCGGCAGCGAGGCCTCGTCGGTGATCCAGCTCGGCCGGCCGAGGCGCACGGCACGTCCCGAGACGGTGCCCGCGATGCCGGAGCCGCTCTCCTCTCGCGAGTCCGTCGGGAGCTCGAGCCGGAGACCGCGCTCCCGTGCCGCGCCGACGATCCCGGCGGCGAGCACGTGGGGAGAGACCTGGTCGAGCGAGGCCGCCAGGCGCAGCAGCTCGTCGGTTCCGGTGGCGGCGGCACCGCCCTCGTCAGGCCCCGGTACGCCGGAGCCCGGCCGGTCTCCAACGAGGTCCCGGATCGGCACCACCTCGGCGAGCACCGGCGTGCCACCCGTGATCGTTCCGGTCTTGTCGAGCAGCAGCAGCTCCGCTCGCGCCAGCGTCTCGAGCGCGCCGCCCCCCTTGACGATGATGCCGCGACCCGCCGCGCGCGAGATGCCGGCCACGATCGCGATCGGCGCCGCCAGGATCAGGGGGCAGGGCGTCGCCACCACCAGCACCGCCAGCGCGCGCACCGGGTCCCCCGAGATCGCCCAGCCGGCGGCCGCGACCGCCAGCGTCAGCGGGAGGAAGCCCACCGCGAACCGGTCGGCGAGGCGCACGAGGGGCGCCTTCGAGGCCTGGGCCTGCTCGACCAGGCGGACGATCGCCGCGTAGGTGGAAGTCTCGGCGGTAGTCGTCGCCAGGAGCTGGAAGGGCACGCCGGCGTTGACGGTGCCGGCGCGCACGCGATCTCCCGCCAGACGCTCGACCAGCCTCGCCTCGCCCGTGATCGCCGACTCGTCAAGCACCGCGGCGCCCTCGGCCTCGGCCGGAGCGACCACGATGCCGTCGACGGGGACCACCAGGCCCGGCTTGACCAGCAGGCGATCGCGCAGCCGGACCTCGGCGAGCGGACGGGTCACCCACTGGTCGCCCTCGAGACGCTCGACGACCTCGGGCGCGCGCGAGGCGAGCGCAGAGAGCTCGCGACGCGCGCGGCCGTCGGCGTAGCGCTCGAGCGCCTGCCCCCCCGCCAGCATCAGGGCCACCACCGCGCCGGCCAGAGTCTCCCCGAGCAACAGAGCGCCCGCCATCGCGAGCAGGGCGATGGCATCGACCCCGGTGCGCCCGCGCGCGAGGTCGCGGGCGACGCCGATGGCGAGCGGCACCAGGACCACCAGCGTCACCGCGCCCCAGATCCAGGTCGCGGCCTCGGGCCGTCCGGTCAGCCAGAACGCTCCGCCGACCGCCAGGCCAGCGAGAGGCACGATGGGCATCCAGCGCTCGAGGCGGGTCCACGAGCTCGATCTCGACTGGATCGGTGAGGCGTGCCGGTTCATCGTGGCGGTTCTCCAGGACCCGTCATGGTGGCAGATTCACAAAGATCGGGCCCTTCCAGTGGTCTCCCCTTGACGACTTAGGGGAACCGCTCTAGAGTCCGGCCGTATCCCCTAAACGTCCAAGGGGAAGACGACCACAGGAGCCGTTGATGGCGAAGCAACCGCTCGAGCTCGTTCAGGGCACCCTCGACCTGCTGATCCTCAGCGCGCTCGTCAAAGGACCGCTGCACGGCTACGGGGTGATGCGCGCGATTCGTGACGTGTCGGGAGACGAGCTCCAGATCGAGGAGGGCGCGCTCTACCCGGCGCTCCACCGGCTCGAGGCGCGCCGTTCGATCGAGGCTGAGTGGGGGCGCTCCGAGAACCAGCGTCGCGCCAAGTACTACCGTCTCACCGGCGAAGGCCGGCGGCGGCTCCTCGCCGGCGCCGAGAGCTGGCGCCGATACGTCACCGCGGTGGGACGGATCCTGGAGTCCGCCGCGTGCTGAGCGCACTCTCGACGGCGAACGGGCGCCTGCCGCTGCGGATCGGGAGCTCGCTGCTCGCCCTCGCCGCCGCCCACGCGGCCACGGCGTCCGGGCAGCCTCGGGATCCCGCCACCTTGGCGAGCGAGCTGATGAGCCGCGATCGGCTGCCCTCGCTCTCGATCGCAATCGGGCGAGGCGGGCAGCTCGTCCACGCGGAGGCGTTCGGCCTCGCCGATGTCGAGAGCTCGGTGCCGGCCTCGCCGAAGACCGTCTATCGCGTCGGCTCGGTCGCCAAACCGATCACGGCGACCGCCATCCTGCGGCTCGCGGAGCAGGGGCGGCTCGATCTCGATCGGCCGATCGAGACCTACTGTCCGGCGTTCCCGAGCAAGCCCGGCACGGTGACCGCCCGCCATCTGCTCGCTCACCTCGGCGGCATCCGGGACTACGACTACGGGCGGTTCGACGAGGAGTTCCTGAGCCGCAAGCGCTATCCGACGCTCGCCGACGCGCTGACCGTCTTCGCGGGCGATCCCCTGACCGCGGCGCCCGGCGCCAAGCACTCCTACAGCAGCTTCGGCTACGTCCTCCTCGGCTGTGCGGTGGAGGGAGCCAGCGGCGAGCCGTTCGGCGGCCATCTCGAGCGGAGCGTGCTGGGACCGGCCGGAATGCGCCAGACCCGGCCCGACGTCCCCGAGCAGATCGTGCCCCACCGCGCCGCGACGTACTCGAGGGCGCCCGACGGCGGCTGGACGAACTCACCCTTCGTCGACCTCAGCGATCGCGTGCCGGCAGGAGGGCTGCTCTCTACCCCGAGCGACCTGGTGGCGTTCGGCATGGCGCTGCTCGATGGGTCGCTGATCTCGTCAGAGACCTGGTCGGCGATGATCGAGGGCCGCAAGACGAGCGCGGGCGAGCGCGTCGCCTACGGCGCCGGCTGGAGGCTCGGCGAGGAAGCGGGCGAGGTCTTCCACGGCGGCACCAGCGTCGGAGGATCCGCCTACCTCTACGTTCGCTCGGCCACCGGCACGGTGGTGGCCTTCGCCACCAACGTCGACCGCTGGACCGAGCCGCGCCACGAGCTGGCTCTGGCCCTCGCCGACTGGACCGAGTCCCACCGAAGCGAGACCCCCTGAACCGAGACCCTCTGAACCGACTCCCACCGAGACCAACCTCGCCGGAACCTGGAGGAGACATCGTGGACCCCGAGCTCATGGCGAACGACCGTTCCCTCGATCGCAACATCGACGAGGAGCTCGAGTTCCATCTCGAGATGGTCACCCGCGAGCTGGTCGAGGAGGGTCTCGACCCGGCCGCGGCCCGCGAGGAGGCCGAGCGCCGCTTCGGCGATCGCGCTCGCCACCGCTCGAGCTGTCACCAGATCCAGTCGCGGCGACTGCGCGGCGATCGCCGCCGGAGCTGGCTGCGCGACCTGCGCAGCGACGTCGCCTACGGCGTTCGCGAGCTCCGGCGCAGCCCGGCTCTCGCGGTGCTGTCGGTCGGCACGCTGGCGCTGGCGATCGGCGCCTCGACCCTGATCTTCAGCCTGGTCTCGAGCATCCTGCTCGAGCCGCTCCGGCTCCCCGCGCCCGAGCGTCTGGTGGCGCTGTGGGAGAGCGAGCGCGACGGCGGCGGGCTCAACAGCGTCTCCCCCGCCAACTTCGTCGACTGGCGCGAGCAGGCGAGCGACGTGTTCACGGCGATGGCCGCGTGGGATTGGCGGCGCCAAGCGCTCACCGGGCTGGGCGACCCGGTGACGCTCGAGGCCGCCAGCGTGAGCGGCGACTTCTTCCGCGCCGGCGGCGTCGAGCCGCGCCTCGGACGCCCCTTCGCCGACGAAGAGCTCGAGCCCGACGGTCCGGCGGCCGTGATCGTCAGCGACGCCTTCTGGCGCTCGCGCCTCGGCGCCGAGGCCGACGTCCTCGCGAGCAGCCTGACGCTCGACGGCGCACCGGCGCGCATCGTCGGCGTGATGCCGCCCGGCTTCGCCTTCCCTTCCGCCGTCGACGTGTGGACGCCGCTGCGCTTCGACTTCGACCTCGAAGGGAGCCGCGGGGCCCATTACCTCCAGGTGGTGGCGCGGCTGGCGCCGGGTGTCGAGCTTGGGACAGCGGCCGCGCGCATGGAGCAGATCGGCGCCGCGCTCGAGGCGGCGCACCCCGCCAACAACGCGGGGATGTCGGTGCGGGTGCTGCCGCTCCACGAGGAGATCGTGGGCTCGACTCGACGCACCCTCGCCATCCTGTTCGCGGGGGTCGCGCTGGTGCTGCTCATCGCGATCCTCGACGTGGCCGGGCTCCAGCTCGTTCGCAGCTGGGCGCGCCGCCGCGAGCTGGCGGTGCGGGGAGCGCTGGGCGCGACGGCAGGGCGCATCACGCGTCAGCTGGTGACCGAGAGCCTGCTGATCGCGGTCCTGGGCGGAGTGCTCGGGGTCGTGCTCGCCGCCCTCGGCCTCCCCGCATTCCTGTCGCTCCTGCCCACCGACATGCCGCGCCTCGAGGAGGTCTCCATCGACGGGCGGGTGCTGCTCTTCGCGCTCGCCGCGGTGGCCTTCGCCGGACTGATCAGCGGACTGTGGCCGGCGCTGCGTATGAGCCGTCGTCCGGTCGCCGATACGCTGCGCGCCGCCGGCGAAACCCGGAGCCGTGCGCTGGCCCGCGGCTTCCTGGTGGTCGGGGAGGTCGCCATCGCCGTCATGCTGGTGGCGGCGAGCGCGCTCCTGCTGCGCAGCCTCGGCCGCATCCTGGACGTCGACCCCGGCTTCGACGCCCGTTCCAAGCTCACCTTTCGGGTCGACCTCCCCGAGCACGGCTACCCCGACGCCGATGCCCACCCGGCGATCTTCCAGCGCATCCAGGAGGGTCTCGAGGCGCTGCCCGGCGTCCGCTCGGTGGCGATGTCCCCGTGGCTGCCGCTCGATCCCGGCTGGGTGTTCAGCTTCACCGTCTCGGGGGAGCCGGAGCCCGAGCCCAGCGAGCAGCCCCTCGCGACGCTGCGCTTCGTCAACGACGACTACTTCTCCACCCTCGGCATCCGCCTGCTCGAGGGCCGCACCTTCACGCCGGCGGATCGCCCCGGCGCCGAGAACGTGCTGGTGATCAACGAGACGCTCGCCCGACGCCAGTTCCCCGACGGCTCGCCGATCGGACGCAAGCTGGTGCTCGGCTACGGCAACCCCGATAGCGGCGACATCGAACGCACCGTGGTCGGCGTGGTCGGCGACGTCCGCCAGTACCGCCTCACCCGCGGAGCGATGTCGGCGATCTACGTCCCCCACCTCCAGGTCCCCTTCGACACGATGAGCTTCGCGCTGGCGGTCGAGCGGGACCCGATGAGCCACGCCCGCGCGGCGAGCGCGGTCGTTCACGGTGTCGACGCCTCGCTCGTGGTCGATCGCATCGAGCCCTTCGCGGCCCGGCTCGCCCGCTCGGTGGGTCCTCAGCGCCTCGCCTTGCGCCTGTTCGGAGCCTTCGCTCTGCTCGCTCTGCTGCTGGCGATCCTCGGTCTCTACGGGCTGCTCGCCCATACCGTGATCCAGGAGCAGCGCGAGATCGGGCTGCGCCTGGCGCTCGGCGCCGAGCGACCGCAGGTCGCCGGGCGCTTTCTGCTGCGCGGCGTGGCGCTGGCCGCCGCCGGCATCGCCTGCGGGCTGGTCGGCGCCGCGCTGCTCGCGCGTCTGCTCGAGTCGATGCTCTACGAGACCTCGACCCACGACCTCGTGGCCTTTGCCGCCGCACCGCTCCTGGTGCTCGTCGCCGCCGCGCTGGCGAGCTGGCTGCCGGCGCGACGCGCCACTCGAGTGGACCCGATGCGGGTGCTGCGGGTGCAGTAGCCGGCCGGAAGCGCACATCGCTCCTCACAGAACCGGAGCCCAACGATGACACGGATGTTCGGAGCCCTCTCGCTCCTGTTCGCGCTGGCTGCGAGCACGCCCTCCGCTACCGAAGGTCCTTGCGGAACTGGACGACCGTCGCCACCTCTTCGAACCCGCACGACACGTGCGCCGAGCGGCTGGGGGCGTTCGCGGGGTCGGTGTCCGAAGCCATCTCGACACAGCCTCGGCTGCGCGCCCAGGTCTCGGCGGCCGCGACCAGCCGGCGGCCGAGCCCGGATCGGCGATGCTCGGCAGCGACGAACCAGGCCTCGAGATAGGTGACGTCGCGGCTGCGACAGCCGTCGACGAAGGGCCGGATCGACAGCTCGGCCATCGCCACCAGCCGACCGTCTCGCTCCACCTCGCCCGAGCCGACGTCTCGAGCTCCGGCGTCACGGGATCCGGCGGCACCGGATCCCGCGTCTCTTTGCTGGACGACGAGCACCTCCTCGGCGATGGTGCGGTCGCCGGCGAAGTACCTCTCCGTCTCCCCGGTCAGCTCCCCGGGGTCCTCGTCGGGCCACAGGGCGCAGCGCAGGGCGGCCCAGCCCGCGGCGTCGTCCGGCCGCGCGGAACGAACCAGGAAAGGCAGCTCCCGGCTCAATCGAGACGGCGGATCCTGAGGTTCCGGAACCAGACCGGGTTGCCGTGGTCCTGCAGGACGACGTGGCCGCGCTTGCTCATGCCGTAACCCGGCCACTGCGCGAACTTGCTGTCCGCCACCAGCGCCTTCCACTCGTCGTCCCACAGCCGGTAGTCGACGACCTGCTCGCCGTTGAGCCAGTGCTGGACGCGGTCCCCCTCGACCCGGATCCGCAGGCTGTTCCAGTCGCCCACCGGGCGCGCCATCGGCTTGCTCGGGGCGTGCAGTGCGTAGTTGGCGCCGCACGAGGTCTTGGGGTTGCCGCCGTCGCGATGCGCGTCGTCGTCGAGGATCTGTATCTCGGGGCCCGTGTGGTACGTCTTCTCGGCGTCCTCGGTGACGCGGTACATGACGCCGCTGTTGCCGCCCTGCTCGATGCGCCAGTCGAGCGAGAGCTCGAAGTCGCCGAACTGCTCGCGAGAGACCAGGTCGCTGCGCATCCCGCTCTCGCCTTCGCTGGGTGGAGAGAAGTGGAGGGCGTCGCCGTCGACTCGCCAGCCGGCGCCGACCTCGTCCATCTTGTAGCCACGCCAGGCGTCGAGGGTCTTGCCGTCGAAGAGCAGGATCCATCCCGCCTCCTGCTCGGCCGCCGTCAGCGTGTTGTGCTTGTCGTCGCCGTCGGCGACGACCATCGCGAGGAGGAGGATCAGGTGCATGGCGCGGCACTCCCGACTGCTGGGCTGCGATCTGCTTTCGAACCGTTGATCAGGCTAGCACGCGGACGCCTCGCGATGCCGTCGCGGCGTAGTGGCCGTTGAGGCTGCGTGAGCGTTCGTCCGGAGCCGCGCTCCGGCGCGCCGGTGCTATCTTCGCGATCGGCCTCTCGAGGCCACACCCTAGGAGTGACGGATGACCGAGCCCTCGAACCCGGCGAGCCGAGAGCTGGCTCGCGCCCTCGAGAGCGACGACGTCGAGGCGTTGCGCTCCACCCTCGCTCGCCATCCGGAGCTTCGAGCTCGTCTCGACGAGCCGATCGGGCCCTTCGACTCCCCCGCGATCGCCGGAGTGCGCAGCCGGAAGATGCTCGATGCGCTGCTCGAGGCCGGCGCCGACCCCGACGCGAGGAGCCGCTGGTGGGCGGGCAGCTTCGGTCTCCTCGACTCGGCCGACCCCGAGCTGGCCGCCTACGCCATCGAGCGCGGCGCCACCGTGACGGTCCACGCCGCGGCGCGGCTCGCACGCATCGACGACCTGCTGCGCCTGCTGGACGGCGACCCCAGCCTGGTCGCGGCGCGCGGCGGCGACGGTCAAACGCCTCTGCACTTCGCAAGCACCGTCGAGGTCGCCTCGATCCTGCTCGAGAGGAGCGCCGAGATCGATGCGCTCGACGTCGACCACGAGTCAACACCCGCTCAGTGGATGGTTGCGGATCGCCAGGAGGTCGCCCGCTTCCTGGTCGAGCGCGGCTGCCGCACCGACCTCCTGATGGCGGCGGCGCTGGGGGACGTCGAGCTCGCCCGCCGGCATCTCGCCGCCGATTCGGCATCGATCCGGGTTCGCGTGAGCGGCGAGCACTTCCCGATGATCGGCGACCGAGCGGGCGGGACGATCTACCAGTGGACCCTCGGGTTCCACGTCTCGCCCCACGACGTCGCGCGGCGCTTCGGTCACGACGAGATGCTCGGGCTCCTGCTCGAGCGCAGCCCCTCCGACGTCGCTCTCGCCGACGCCTGCTGGTCCGGCGACAGCGGGCGCGCCCGCGCGCTCCTCGCCGCCGAGCCGGGGCTTCCGAGCCGACTGTTGGAGCAGGATCGTCGGCTGGTGGCGCACGCCGCGCGCAACGACCGGCCCGACGCCGTTTCGCTCCTGCTCGAGAGCGGCTGGCCGGTCGACGCCACCGGTCAGCACCAGGGGACGCCCCTGCACTGGGCGGCCTTCCACGGCAACGTGGCGATGACCGAGACGATCCTGCGCCACGCGCCGCCGCTCGAGGCGCTCGACGCCGACTTCGAGAGCTCGCCCCTGGGCTGGGCGCTGCACGGCTCTGAACACGGCTGGAACCGCTGCCGCGGCGACTACCCCGGAACCGTCGAGGCCCTGCTGCACGCCGGTGCGAAGCCTCCCGTCCAGCCGAGCGGCACGGCGGAGGTGCGGGAGCTGCTGGGGCGCTTCGAGGGGGCTTGACGTCGCCAGAGTCGCACTCCTCGGCACCCGGTCGCGGTCGTCGTCGAGCAGCTCATCGCGGGCGAGGGGAACGTGGAAGCTCGTGGTCAAGCAGTCGACGGTCGTTCCGATCGAGTGAAGGCGCCTTCGACCGAAGCAGCCATCAGCGCAGAGCCCTCTGAGCTCGCCACCGCCCGCTACCGGGAGATCGTCGACAATCTGTCGGCGTCGTGACCGAAGCCGTCCTCGCGCAATGCCGCAAGCAGGCTCTCCGCCACCACCCGATGTCCCTCGGCGTTCCAGTGGACGTCGTTCGGGATGAACCACTCGCGCAGCACGCGCTCCGGCGGCCCTGCCTCGAGAAATGCCGGAAACAGGTCGACGAAGTCGACCCCTTCGCGCGCCGCCCACTCGCGCCAGTGCGTGACGTGGACGCTGTCCCGATCTCGGGCCGCGATCTGGTCGGGCCAGGGGTAGACCACCAGGGTCAGCGCGACGTCGCGGTCGCGCAGGAAGGCGGCGAGCTCGGAGAGCCGGCGCCCGGCGCGGCGCAGCCCGTCCCTGCCGTAGAGCTCCATCGCGACGGGATCGTGCGCCCACAGCCCTCGGAAGACACCGAGCTGCAGCCCCTCGCGCGAGCGGCGCCACCGGCGGTTGAGCTGGTTGACGGCGTTGACCAGGATCGTGCGCCGGCGGATGAACGAGCGCACCAGGCCCATGCCGTCGTCGACGGCGCGCACTCCGTCCCGGCCGATCTCGGGCAGGTAGATCCGCGCCTCGTCGTGAACGTCCGAGAGGTCGAGACAAACGACGACGCGATCGACCTCGAGCCCCTCGGTCTCGAGCAGGTGGCGGGTCTTGGCCACGTAGACGATCGGCGAGTAGCTGACCGCGGCGCCGTTGAGCACCCCTACGCCTTCGTCGGCCAGGCCGGCGGCGAGCCTGCCGGCGAAGGTGTCGTCGAAGTCGTAGCCGAGGCCCTCGGTGAAGGAGTCACCGAGCAGCAGGATGCGGGGGCGCTCGGAGCGCAGCGGGACGATGCGCGTCTCGCGATCGCGCATCCCCAGCGAATTGGTCGAGACCCGATAGCGCAGCCGGCCCCACTCGGCCGGTCGATCCGAGACCATCGGCTCGAGGCCGTGGTGGTAGACGGGATGGCGGACACGGTACGACTCCGGCGGGCGGTACCAGCCCACCAGATCGATCAGCGCGGTGAGGGCGAGATCGCAGGCGAGGATCGCGACCAGCGAGACGGCGACCCCGACCAGCAGCCGGCCGCGGCGGCCAGCGGTTCCTTGGCGCTCGAGACTCACCGCGCGACGATACGGCCTCGCCGCCATCTCCATGAAACGAGCGAAGGGGCTCAGCGGGCGGGCACACCGTGCACGCGCGCGAAGCGCTCGGCCAGGAGCTCCGGCGGACTCCGGGAAGTGCAAGCGAAGCCGGTGTCGCGGTGCTACCGCGACGTCCTTCAGATCGGGGTGAGTCGACAGACCCATCGCACCCGGGAATTCAGTCGCCAGCCGGCAGTGACGTCCGGCCATACAATCCCCGGCAGGAGGCAACGACCCATGCTCGAGATCCTCGACGACATCGACCGCTGGCGAGCCGAAGGCCAGCGCGTTGCCATCGCGACCGTGATCAAGACGGTCGGCTCGACGCCGCGCCCCCTCGGCTCCAAGATGGCGGTCTCGGAGCAGGGGTCGATCGCGGGCTCGGTCTCGGGCGGCTGCATCGAGGGAGCGGTGTTCGAGGAGGCCCAGGGGGTGCTGCGCGATGGCGAGCCGCGGCGCGTGTCCTTCGGCATCTCCGACGAGCAGGCCTGGGAGGTCGGCCTGAGCTGCGGGGGCACCGTCGAGGTCCTGGTCGAGAAGCTCGAGGACGTCGAGGGGCTCGAAGGTATCGAGCGGCGGCTCGAGGAGGACGCGTAGGCCTTGTCCTTGCTCGGCAGCCTCGAGCGCGCGCTGCGCGAGGAGACCTGGATCGCTCAGGCGACCGTGATCTCCGAGCGCGGCCTCGGACGCAAGCTCCTGATCCGGCGCGACGGATCGACCGAGGGATCGCTCGGCGACGCGGCGTTGGAGCGCGCCGCCGCGGAGCTCGCGCTCGAGCCCGATCGACAGACCGGCCCGGTCTACGTGCCGAGCGCCGAGGCCGGCGAGGTCGAGCTCTTCCTCGAGATCTTCGCGCCGCTGCCCAAGCTGATCGTCGTCGGTGCGGTTCACGTCGCGATCCATCTCGTCCACTTCGCGAAGCGGCTGGGCTTTCGTTCGATCGTGGTCGACGCGCGGGCGGCGTTTGCCACCGAGGAGCGCTTCCCCCACGCCGACGAGCTGATCGTCGGCTGGCCGGGGGACGTGCTGGCCGGCATCAAGCTCCACGACAACTCGTACTGCGTCTTCCTCACCCACGATCCGAAGCTCGACGATCCGGCCCTGATCGCGGCGCTCGGGAGCGACACGCGCTACGTCGGCGCGCTCGGCTCGACACGCACGCACGCCAAGCGGGTCGAGCGACTGACCGAGGCCGGCGTTTCGCCCGAGCGGATCGCGCGCATCCACGCCCCGATCGGGGTCGACCTGGGAGGCCGGCGGCCCGAGGAGATCGCGCTGTCGATCGCCGCGCAGATGGTCCAGGCCCGCTACGGCAAGGCGTGAGCGGCGCGGCGGGATCGCGGCCGGCGTCGACGGCCCCGCGCGCGTCGATCGGGGCGGTGGTGCTGGCGGCGGGGACGTCGAGCCGGTGGGGCGGCGACCGATCCAAGCAGCTCCACCCGTGGGAAGGCGAGCCGCTGGTGCGGCGAGCGGTGCGCATCGCGATCGAGAGCGCCGCGGACGAGGTCGTCGTGGTCACCGGTCACGACGCCCGGGCCGTGGAAGAGACCCTCGCCGGGCTCGCGGTCCGCACCGTTCACAACCGCGACTATGCGAGCGGCCAGGCGAGCTCGGTGCGCACCGGAATCGCGGCGCTCGGACGCCTCGAAGGTGATGTCGAGGGAGCGCTGTTCATTCCCTGCGACCAGCCCCTGCTCGACGTCGGGACCCTCGACCTGCTGATCGGGCGCTTCACCCGGCTGGGCCGGGAGCGCCGGAGCCGAGCCCTGGTGCCGGCGCACCGGGGGCGGCGGGGCGCCCCGGCGCTGATTGGCAGCGATCTCTTCGGCGCCCTCGCCGCCCTCGAGGGGGACGAGGGCGGCCGGCGGATCCTGGCCGCCCTTCCCGACCGGGTCGTCGAGGTGGAGCTCGCTTCCCCCGATCCGCTGCTCGACGTCGATACGCTGGAGGATCTCCGGGCGCTCGAGCGCGATCACTCTGCTCGTGCGACGCCCGCGAACGGTTGACGCGGCGAGCGCTCCGGCGATCGACGTCCAGTCACGCAACGTCCAGCGACCCGTTCGGCGACCCAACGACCTGCGATCAGACGCTGCCTTTCGGAGTCACGAGCCAACCCCCGACCGTGTCCGAGACCGATCCCCACCCCGTGTCGCCGCTTCCGGGTCTGATCCCGCTCGAGGGGGTGGTGCGTCACTACGACTGGGGCTCCCGCACGTTCCTCGCCGCGTTGCGGCATCACCCGCAACCGAGCGCAGAGCCCGAGGCCGAGCTCTGGTACGGCGCGCACCCCACGGCGCCGAGCCCGGTCAGGCTCGGCGGCGACGAGCTGTCGCTCGACGCGCTGATCGGGCGGCACGCCGCCGAGGTGCTGGGCGCCGCCTCGGGGACAGGAGCCGGCGACGCGACTCGGCCCGAGCAGCACGAGCTGCCGTTCCTGCTCAAGGTCCTGGCCGCCGACCGGCCCCTCTCGATCCAGCTCCATCCCGACGGCGCGCGGGCGCGCGCCGGCTTCGAGCGCGAGGAGGCGCAGGGAATCGACCGCAGCGCCAGCCGGCGGCTGTATCCCGACAGCAACCCGAAGCCCGAGATCGCCTGCGCCCTCACCCCGTTTGAGGCCCTCCAGAGCCTTCGGCCGCCGCTCGAAGTGCGCTCGCTGGTCGCCTCGCTGGGTTGTCCCGAGGCCGACGCCCTCCTCGGGCGGGCCGATCCCGAGGACCCCGCCGCTCTGCTCGCGGCGATCCTGTCTCTCGGCGAGAGCGAAGCGTCGGCGCTGGCGACGGCGACCGCTCGAGCAGCGCAGCGGTCGGCGACGCCGGAGGGAGCGTGGGTGGCGCGTCTCGCCGAGAGCTACCCTCGAGACCCCCTGATCCTCGCGCCCCTCCTGTTGCACCTCGTCGAGCTGGTACCCGGGGAGGCGCTCTACACTCCGCCGGGCGTGATCCACAGCTATCTCGAAGGCGCCGCGGTCGAGCTGATGGGCGCCTCCGACAACGTCCTGCGCGCCGGCCTGACCCGCAAGCCGGTCGACTCCGATGAGCTCCTCGCCGCGCTCGACCCGGCGCCGCGGCAGCCCGCCATCCTGGTCCCTCGCGAGGTCGCGGGATCGGCGTGGAGGGAGTACCCCGACACCGGACCGATCCGCCTGTCCTTCGCGGACGTCGAGTGGGACGGTGCCCTCGCGGTGGAGACGATCGGGCACCCGTGCATCCTGCTCGCGATCTCGGGGCACGTACGCGCGCGCTCGAGCGACGGCGCCGAGCTCGAGCTGCGCCCCGGCGACGCCGCGCTGGTGCCGGCCGCAGCGCCCGGCTACCGGCTCGAGGGCGTCGGCCGGATCTACCGGGCGAGCGCCGCCGGTTGAGCGCGCGCGAGCCCCCACGCCCCCGCGATCAGCAGCGTGAAGGTCACCGCCAGCACGCCCCAGGACGTCTGCGACGCCCAATGGCCGAGGTCGCTCACGAGCGCCAGGTCGAACATCTCGTCGACCCACGCCGCGATCAGTGCAGCGAGCAGCCCCCAGCGCACCAGGAGCGCGACCCAGAGCGCCGCGTAGGCCGCCATCACGATCCAGCCGATCGGCGAGCTGGGGAGGTGCAGGACGAGCACGACCCCGGCAGTCGCGATCGCTGCCAGCAGCCGGAGCCGCAGCACCATCCTCGACAGCTCGAGGACCAGCGCGACGAAGCCCGTCCACAGCAACCCGCGCCCGAGCGCGAGCAGGATCGCCTCGAAGGCGGCCCACCCGCCGGCGAGCCCGCCGATCGCTGGCCTGGTCTCGACCGCGGTGCGGCCGAGCCAGACCGGCAGCCACCAGGCGAGGCCGGCCAGGAGCGCCAACAGGCCGCCGCCGCAGGCGCCGATCAGCACGGCGCTGGCGACCTCGCGCCGGCGCCAGCTCCCCGACCAGAAGCTGCTCCAGGCGTCCATCACCCCCGGCCAGCGCGCCAGGCGGGGACCGAGCGCGACTGCTCCGATCCAGGCCGCCGCCGCGAAGGTGAGACACAGACCCGCGAGGACCAGCGCGTAGGCGGGATCGAGCGAGCGCAGAAGACGGCCCGGCGACTGGGCCAGCACGAGCAGCGCCATCAGGCCGCTGGCGAGCGCCAGGCGGCGATTGGCGAGCCGGTCGTCGCGCCCGACGCTGCGATGGCGCCAAGCGAGGCCGCCGACGAAGAGCACGAGCAGCCCGACGGCGCCTCGCGGCAGCGTCGAGAGGTCGTGGACCGGCGGGGGCACGCGGGTCCCCCAGGCGCCCTCGTACCGGAAGTAGGTCGGCCGCCCCTCCACCGTCGCCCCCTTCACGCCGAGCTCTTCGCCGGCGAACAGATCGCTCTCCCCCGTCCACTCGAACCTCGCGTCCGCCGGCACCGGTGGGACGAAGCGCGCGTAGAGCTCGCGGAAGCTTCCGAGCTCGAGCCCGGCCGCCTCGAACACCGGCTCCCAGGCGTCGTCCTGCTGGCGCGACTCCGAGGCCCGCGGCCACCGCCGCAGCTCCACCAGCCGGCCCTCGGCGTCGAGGCGGACCGCGATCTCGCTCGGCCGGTGAACCGGCGGCGAATCGAACCCGAGGCGCAGCAGGTCGTGGCCGGCCTCCGGCACCAGGCGCCGCGCGCTCTGCCGGTACCAGAACAGGATCGGAGGCGGGCTCGACCGGCGCGCCCGGCGCCGCTCGTCGAGCTCGGGGATCAGGTCCAGGTACGCGAGGTAGTCCTGCGAGTACTCGAAGCCGCTCGCCATGTCTCCCGTCGCGCTCCATCCGGTGGTCGTTGCGATGACCTCCCGAGCGCGCTCGATGAGCTCGGCGGGGGACAGCGCCAGGCTCGCTGGGTCGATCACCGAGCGCGGCTGAGACAGCACGAGCGCGGCGAGGGCGGCGGTGGCGCCGACCGCGAGCAGCGCCCAGCCGGCACGGGCCGACCGGATCGCCGGCACGCGACGCGGCGCCGCCTCCGGCGCCGTCGCGGCCACCCCCGCGCTCGGGATCGCGGTCACCAGACGTTCCTCACGCTCGCTTGCGCTCGCGGCGCCTCCTGGCGACCTTCTCCTCGCGCTTGGAACGCCCCTCACCCGCCTGGACCGCGATCCCGATCATCAGCAGGAAGAGACCGGCGAGCACCGCCGGGGTCCCCTCGAGACCGGTCGCCGGCAGAATCAGCGAGGTGCCGATCCAGGCCGAGACGCCGATCAGCACGACCGCGAACAGGCCCCTGATGAGCGCGGCGCCGAGCACCGCGCCCGCCACCACGAGCAGGAGCTCGAGCCCGTTCCAGTCGATGCCGGCGAGTCCGATGACCTGCCACGCGGCGACCCCCCCCAAGAGCAGCCCCGCGACGACCAGCGCGACCCGCTGGACGACGAAGGCCAATGCCGCCCCCATCACTCCCGCCACCAGCGCGACGACCAGCCGTACGTCCGGCGAGACCGTCCAACCGAGCGACTCCGGGAGCCCGGACGAGACGAGGGCGAAGCCGAGCAGGAAGCCGGCGGCGCCGAGCAGGAGGAAGAACAGGCGGCGGCCGAACAGCAGGAGAACGGCGCCGACCGCGATCTGGATCCATCCGGGCTCGATCGGAATCGAGTCGAGCGCAGAGCTCAGCTCTTCCACGGCTCATCCACCCTGGTCGCCCCCTCCCCGGCGCGAAGCCCGCCGGCGATTCGAACCTCCGAGACCGTGAGGCCCGGCCCGGCGGCTCCTCCCGGCAACGCGCCGAAGGGTTCGAGCCGGCGAGACGCGCTCTCGATCGGCGCCTCGGCGGCTACCGGCCGTTCTCTCCGTCCACCTTCTCCACGACCTTCTTGGCCAAGGTCTTGACGTTCTCGGGGAGCTCGAACACCGACGGCTCGATCTCGTCGAACGAGACGCTGTCGAGCTTCATCGTCATCTCCATCCCCATCATCTTGGCCACGGTGGTCATCGGCACCATCCGGCCCTCGAAGTCCTTGTAGTCGCGCAGCTCGGTGACCACCATGACGGTGCCCATCTCGCTGGTCTGCTCGGCCTCGAAGCCGATCTTGAGACCCGAGTCGACCGAGAAGTACTCGGTCGTCTCGTCGCCGTCCTGATCGACCAACCTGACCTTGTACGCCGACTCCCCGGCGAACTCGACGGTCTCGACCGTCTCCATCGTGGCATAGCGGCTCTCGTAGCTCAGATCGGAGTAGAAGTCCGCCTGCTCCATCACCTGCTCGAGCTGCTCCCCCTCCATGATCATCGGACCCGTCATCGGATTCTCGACCCAGCCGATCTCGCCGTTGAAGCCGGTGTTGATCTCGCCCACCTGCGGCATGCTCATCTTCATCAGCATCTTGTTCGGCGGCGCCAGGAAGATCTCGAGCTCGGCGGACATTCCCATCGAGGGCATGTCCATCGTTCCCGTCTGGTGCATGCCCTCGATCTCGCGGATCGCCTTCTCGCCGCCGACCGCCTCGATGTAGCGCTCGATGATCTGCTCGGCCGGCGGCGACTGCGCGTAGCTGGGCGCGACCGCGACGACGAGGCCGAGCGTGACGACAAGGCCGAGCGCGACGAGCGCGGCCAGGGTTCTCTTGGGAGTCATGGTTCTTCCTCTCTTCGGCCAGAGGAGGCCGATGGATCGATCGTGGTCGAGGCGCCTTCGCGGCGCCTCACGGGCGAAAGCCTACCCGGTTCGGGCCAGAGCTCGGCTTCTGCGCGCGAGGAGCGCCGGACGCGCTGGCCTGGTCTTCCCGAGCGGCTTCGGCAATCCAGGCGAGCGCCGCCTGCAGGGCCTCGTCCTCTCCGCGCAGCAGCCCTTCGCGGGTCACGGGCACGAGCTCGTCGGGGATCACGCCGATCCCCTCGATCCGGCCGCCGCTGGGGCGCTTGAGGTCGGCCATCGGGTGCATGAACAGGTCGCCGTTGGGCAGCTCCTCCACGACCGCCGGCAGCGCGGCGGCGGCCGAGGCCTCGCCGAACAGCCGGGCGCGGCCGAGGTCCTGAAGGCCGGCGGCGAAGATCTCCGATGTGCTCGCCGAGAACTGGTCGATCAGGATCGCCACCGGACCGGCGTACGGCTCGATCGCCTCCCCGTGCCGCGAGACGAACCGCGGGTTGACCGGCAGGCGCAGCTCGCCGGTTCGGTACTGCAGGGTTCCGAGCACCTCCGCGGTCGGTACGAAGTACCCGGCGATGCCGCCCGAGAGGCCCGCCACGCCGCCCGGATTCCCGCGCAGGTCGATCACGATCCCGTCCGCGTCCAGCATCGAGACCACGGCGTCCTCGAAGGCCGCGGCCACCGGCATCATCCAGAAGTTGAACCGCAGCAAGCCGACGTCGATCTCCTGCGGGCCCTCGATCCGCTCGGAGCCGAATCGGAAGTGCACGGGCGGCAGGTTGCCGAAGCGCACCGTCTCGACGTCCTCCGGGAGCTCGCGCGCCAGGCGCAGGACGCGCTCGTCCCCCGCCCGGTCGAGCAGCGCGAGCTCGACCTTCGAGCCCTCGTCCCCTTCGAGCAGAGAGGCCACCAGGCGAAAGACGACGCCGCGCATGGCGCGCTGGTCGAGATCAGCCCCGAGGCAGGGCTCGAGGTCGGCCAGCGGCTGCTCGCCGATCCTCACCAGCTCCCAGCCGGTCTCGACCCCGGCCTCCGACGCCGGGCTCTCCGGCTCGACCCGCTCGACCAGCACGTGGCCCTCGGTCAGCTCGATGGCGACGCCAGGGCTCGCGCCCGTCATCGGAGGCGCGTCCGCGCGCAACGCCTCGAGCAGCACCTCCGAGAACTGACTGGCGCAGGTCGGCAGATCGTCGGCGCCAGCAGCGTCGCCGCCCTGCCCGTCACCGGCTGCGGACGCCCTTGCATCCGCGGCGGCGCGCCGCGAGCTCCGGCCTGGAATGACTCCGAAGTGCGACTGCCCGAGCCTGCCGATCATGTCCTCGAGGATGCCCCTCAGGCTCGCGTCGTCGGGCGCCTCGGCGGCGAGCGGACGCAGCTCCGCTCGCAGGGCCTGCCAGTCGACGCCGTGGAACTCCGGATCCCAGTAGTTCTCGTCGACGATCGACCAGGCCCGATCGAAGGTCCGCAGGTTCAGCTCGCGACGCTCTGCCGAGACCTCGGCCGGCACCGCCACCGCCGAGGCGGCGCCGAAGAGACCGTGCAGGAGGCCGAGGAGGAGGCCGCAAAGGGGGAGGACCGCGAGCGAACGCCGAGGCACACCGTCTCGCCGGAGATCTCGGGAGGGATCAAAGCTGCTCATCGTGCGATGGTATTGGATTCAGGCCGGCGGCACGGATCGTGGACCGGGTCGCCGATCCGGACTCACCTACCTCCGGATCGGCGTCCACATTCCCTTCGCGACCAGTCGCGTCTCACCTCTGACTCGGACCGGCTCGCTCCGGTCGCGGGCGGCCCGGACTCGGCGCCGCTCTTCGAGGAGCGACTCGCCCATTGGGAGGCTGGGGGGAGTCGGCCTGCCGCGGACGTGCTACCCAGTCCAATCGGAGGCTGGCGCGCCGCTACTTCGGCGGTGGCTGGAACGCGCTGAGCGGCAGGCGGCTGCCCGGAATCCGGGTCGCCAGGGCCTCCCAGTCCGCCGCCACCTGCTCACGGTGCCGCGAGATCGGCCCGGGGCGGTGCGGAGGACCGTGGCGGTGCCCGTCTCGGCGGCCGGTCCAGAACCCGCCGCTGCCCGACAAGGGCAGGGCCGGAACGAAGACCGGGTGGTACGGGGAGAGGCCGGAGGTCCTGGCGACGGTGACGCCCATCCGGCCGGCCGCGATCTCGCGAGCGAGATCGATCGAGGCCAGAGCGACCTCGTTGGCGGTTGGCCCTGGATCGTCGCGGTCGTCGCGACCCGCATCCTCGCGCGTGGCGGCCTCGGCGTGGGCGGCCGCTCTCGCCGCCCGCTCTTCGGCGCTGAGGGCAGCCCGCCGCTCGGGCGTCATCCACTCGCCACCGTAGACGACCAGCCCCCGGCGCTCCATCGCCACGGCGTAGGGCACCCAGCCGAGCTCGGGGTCGCGCTCGTAGCCCTGCTGCTTGAGCATCGAGTCGAGACCGTCGACCTCGGGATCGAGCCGCACCGCGAGCAGGGCGGTCTCGGAGGCGTCGCGGCGCAGGCCGTGGACCCAGGACCAGAGAGCAAGCTCGGCCCAGGCCGAGGCGGGGCTCGAGGGATCCGCCAACAGGGCGGCGCGGCGGCTGCGGAAGGTTTGGAGCGGAGACGGGCGCTCCTCGACCCGCTGCACCTGCGCTCGCGGCAGACGCATCCTGCCGTACTCCATCTCGATGATCACGTGCGTGTCGGTCAACGTCGCGATCACGTCCTCGAAGACCCGACCGTTCTCGAGATGGACGTCGTCAGCGAGACCGGGCGCGCAGAAGCCAAGGGCGAGGACGACGAGCAGGGGCGCAACGGTCCGCGCGCCGCCGGAATTTCTGCTGGCTTCCTTCGCGACTGATCTCACGCTTGGCTCCTCCGATCGGCGCTCGAGACGATTCGCCCTCGACGCTCGCTGTCTCCCGCACGCGCGATTTCCGCCGGGGCCCTCGTCCGAGGTCTGACAACTCTAACCTGTGCAACCGGGTGTCGCGCTCCATGCATTCCGGCGGGCTGCATTCCGGCGGTTCCACCCCCTCCTCCCGTAGGATCCGAGCCTCCGTGCCCCCACGATCCACACCCGATCGCCGCGTCGGCATCATCGACCTCGGCTCCAACACCGCTCGGCTGGTGGTGTTCTCGTGCACCGAGGGCCGCTGGTTCCGGCTGACCGACTCGATTCGCGAGCGCGTCCGCCTCGCCGCCGGCATGGACGACGATGGGGCGCTGCGCCCGGAGGCCGTCGATCGAACCCTGGCGACTCTTCAGCTCTTCGTCGACTACGCCAGCGCGAGCCGAATCCAGGAGATTAGAGTCTTCGCCACCTCGGCGGTGCGCGACGCCGCCAACGGCCCGGAGCTGGTGCGCGCGATCGAGGCGCTGGGGCTAGAGGTCCAGGTACTCTCGGGGATCGACGAGGCGGAGCTCGGAGTGAGCGCGGTCGCCAACGGCTTCGCCGTGCCCGACGCTTGGGTGGTCGACCTGGGCGGAGGCAGCGCCCAGGTCTCCCACATGAAGGACCGCCGTTTCGCCTGGGGGGGAGCGCACCCGCTCGGCGCGGTGCGGCTGACCGAGAGGTTCTTCGGCCTGGGCGACGGCCGCATGGCCGATCCACCCGGCCGGAAGCGGGTCGCGCGGCTCGAGGAGGAGATCGGGCGCCATCTCGACGGGGTGGCGAGCGCGATGCGCGCGCAGGATCATCCGCTGATCGCGCTCGGAGGCACGGTGCGCAGCCTGGCCAACGCGGTCCAGCAGGCCGCGCGCTATCCCCTCGACCTCCTCCACGGCTACCGGCTCGAGCGACGGGCGCTCGAGGAGCTGGTCGACGAGCTGCTCGCCCGGACTGCGGCGCACAGGGCCGCCATCCCCGGGATCAACCCCGACCGCGCCGACCTGATCCTGGCCGGCGCCCTCGTCTTCCGCTGGCTGCTGCGCCACGGAGAGCACCACGACCTGGTGGTGTCGGGGGACGGCGTGCGGGAGGGGGCCCTGTTCCACCACCTGCTGCCCGAGCCGCACCGTCTCGGCGACGTCCGCCGATTCTCGACCGAGAACCTGTTCCAGCGCTACCGGCAGCCGGCCGGGCACACCGAGGCGGTGCGCCGGCTGTCGGCCCAGCTCTTCGACGCGCTCGAGCCGCTGCACGGCCTCGGCGACTGGGAGCGGAGCCTCCTCGACGACGCCGCCCTGCTGCACGACGTCGGGATGACCGTCAGCTACTACGGCCATCACAAGCACGGCGCCTTCCTGATCGAGAACTCCGGTCTGGCCGGGTACAGCCATCGCGAGGTGGCGATGATCGCGCTGCTGGTGCGCTACCACCGCAAGGGCAACGTCGCCGCCGGCGCGCTGCAGCCGGTGCTCGAGGAGGGGGACCTCGAGCGGCTGCGGGCGCTGGCGATCTGCCTGCGGCTGGCCGAGCACCTGGAGCGCTCGCGCAGCGGTCGAATCCGGTCGCTGAGCGCCCGCATCCGAAAGCGGAGCGTGCGCCTCGAGCTCGAGTCGCCGGCGCGCCCCACGGTCGAGATCTGGGAAGCCGAGAAGGACGCCCGCGCTTTTGCGTCGGTGTTCGGCCGGCGCCTGGAGATCGTGCACGGAGGGGAGTGAGCGGGCCGAGCCGCCCGTCGGCGCGACCGGGACACCTCTCTACTGCTTCTTGTAGATCCCGATGAAGGCGTCCTCCCAGCTCTCCCCTCCGTCGCGCGAGGTGCGCCAGTGCTGCTGGACGCTGCCGTCGGAGAGCTGCTGCCAGGTGATCCGGTGGACGAGCTCTCCGCCGTCGCGCGACGGCGTCTTGCCGCCGAGCACCATCTTGCCGTCCTCGAGACCGCCCATCAGGTCGAGTCGCCCCCCGGAGTTGTCGATCCAGGTCTGCTGCCATTTGCCGTTGCGGCGGTTGTACATGTTGAAGCTCTTGCCGTTGGTGCCCCCCTGCCCCGCCCAGTTCTCCATCAGCACGCAGCCGTCGAGGATCGACTCGATGCGGTTGGTCCCTGCCAGCTTTCCGTCGGGGGTCTCGACCCGCCAGTCGCCGATCCAGAAGTCGAACTGCCGGTGCTCGGTGGAATCGCAGGTCGGAGGCCCGGGGCGAGGCTCCTGGGCGGCGGACGGCCAGGCGGCGATCACCGAGAGCGAGGTGACCGCCAGCACGACGAGCCGAGACGAGCCGCAGGGTCTTCGAAGTCGGATCATGAGTCTCTCCTCCCTCCTCGGATGCCGGTGAGTCGGGCTGCCGGCCAGCCGCGCCGGCACGAGAAGGTGGCGCCAGACCGCGGGCATCGCGATCAGCGTAGCAACGGAGATCCCTGCGCGCTTTCGAAGAAGCGGCCGATCGATCCTTCCGATCCAAGAAACCGAACCGCGCCTGCGGCGTCGGCCCGCACCCACGATCCCGGCCCCCCGCACAGCGGGCGGAGTCCGCGGTGGAAGTCGCGAGGGCTGCTAGGCTTATCCGGAAGCGATGCGTTACAGCTCCGACAGCGAGCCGCTGATTCACGGCGGTGGCTGCCACTGTGGGCGGGTTCGATTCGAGGTCGAAGCGCCCGCCGCGTTGGAGGTCGAGGAGTGCAACTGTTCGATCTGCGAGAAGACCGGCTACCTGCATCTCCTGGTGCCACGCGAGCGCTTTCGACTGCTCAGCGGGGACGACGTGTTGACCGAGTACCGCTTCAACACCGGCACCGCCCGTCACCTCTTCTGCTCCGTCTGCGGGGTGAAGTCCTTCTACGTGCCGCGCTCCCACCCCCACGGCATCAGCGTCAACGCCCGCTGTCTCGATCCCGAGCTCGTCTCCCAGCGGTCGATCCGTCCCTTCGACGGCCGCAACTGGGAGCGGGACATCGATCGCCTGGTCGAGAGAACCTCCGACGTCTGACGGCCGAGGGAGTGAAGGTGAAGCACCGATGAAGGACCGGAACTGGCTGCTGATCGTGGTGGCGGGCGCCGTCGTGCTCGGCCTCGCCGCGGTCATCGCAGTGCTCGCCATCCCGACCGAGCCGCGCCAGATGGTGCTCGGCGAGGAACGGCCGTTCGGCGGCTTCGACCCCCACCTGGCAATCTCGGTCACCGACGTGCGACGTCTCGGAGAGGACGAGCGCACCGAGATCGACCGCCACGAGGGCGAGACGATCTGGGCGATCACCGTCGAGGCTCGCAACACCGCCGTCGAGAACACGGTCGACCCGACCGACGTGGTGTTCTCGGTGCGTGACGACAGCCGCCAGTTCCGTCCGCTCCCGACCCACGACGGCTTCGCCTCCCCGCTGAGGCCCTCCGAGGCGGCCCGCAAGGTCCTGCTCTTCCGCCTCCCCAACGATCTCTCTCGGCCGATGATCTGGATCACCTGGGACGACGCCCTCCTCCACGCCTTCCCCTGGCTCGAGCGCACGATGCTGTTCCCCAAGGCTGCGCTGCCCCTGGCGCCCTCCAGCGGATGAGCCAGGAGCCGGCGGACGGCGCGTCCGCCGCAGCGCGAGAAGCAGTCAGGCTGTTCGCCTCTCCTCCGGCGATCCGCAAGGGGCGATTCCTGGCGCTCCTGTTGCTCGTCAACTGGGCCGTGATGGGGATCTACGTCCTCGGTCAGGGAATCCGCTCGCTGGTCGGAGGCTTGGCGTTCGTTCTCGGACTGTTCGCCCTGATCGGGGGGCTCACCTATCTGCGCGCTGCGCGCGCGGCAGCGACCCTGCCTCTGATCGAGATCGACGAAGAGCGTCTCCGCTACCGGAGATTCGCGGCGACCGAGCCATCGAGCCTGGAGCTCGACCAGGTGACGGCGATCGTCGACCGGAGGCGGGACGCGATCACGGTGGCGTCACGAGACGGCGAGCGCGCCGACATCCCCTGGCTCGCGCTCTCCGAGAGCGACCGGGAACGCCTCGTCGCCGAGCTGGCGCCGCGAGTCCGGCACTGAGTCCGGCACTGAG
>DATKBT010000098.1:0-2821 GCA_035546295.1 Thermoanaerobaculia bacterium
CCGACCTGCTGGTGGAGGTTCTCTCGACCGGAACCACGCGACGCGACCGCGGCGAGAAGCTGCGGCTCTACGCCGAGTCGGGCGTCCGCGAGTACTGGATCGTCGACGTCGAGGAGCGGCAGATCGAGTTCCTCGTCCAGCAGGAGGGCTCGATGGTGGTGGCCCTCCCGGTCGCAGGCCGCTACCGCTCGTCCGCGCTGCCGGAGGTCGAGATCGACCTCGAAGCGTTCTGGGAGCGCCTCGACCGCCGCCTGCGCCGTAGCTCCTAGCCGCGCGCCCGCGCCTCGGCCTCGGCGAGCCAGCCGCGGCGCAGCCGCTCGGCGGGGACGCTCGACAGGTACGGCTTGAGATCGAGGATCGGCGTGCCGTCGACCATGTCGACGCCGCCCACCCGCAGCTCGCCACCGTCGCGCCCCAGCAGCTCGACCACGGACAGGCCGAGCGGGTTGGGGCGGTGCGGCGAGCGGGTGGCGAAGACGCCGTGCGGCCGGTCGTCGCTGGGCGGAAGCGCCAGCAACTCGCTCCCCCCCGCGAGGTGGAACGCCCAGATCACGAAGAGGTGCGAGAACCCCTCGATGTCGCGGAGGCCGGGCTCGTACTCGGGCAGGATGGAGAGCACGCCTTCTGCGGGATGCTCGGCGCCGAGGCCGCGCGGCACCTCGGCAGGCTCGCGGTACGGCGACCGCACGTAGCCGATCGGGCGGAGCACGATGGCGTCGCTGTCCATCCTCAGTCCTCGGCGAACACCGCCGCCACCTCGAGCCGCAACCCGGGCAGCAGCGGCGTCTCGACTGCGTCACTGCGCTCGGCCGACAGCTCCAGCGGCCGCCCGAACCCCTCGCCCTCGCGCCGATAGATGCGCACCACCCCGAGCTCCGGGTCGACGATCCACAGCTCGGCGACGCCGAGGCGCTCGTAGGCGCGGCGCTTGACCAGCTCGTCGGTGCGCCGGCTCGACGGGGAGATCACCTCGACCGCCAGATCCGGCGGTCCCTCCACGCGCTGGCGCAGGATGTCGGAGCGCTCGCGCCGCACGAACAGCACGTCCGGCTGCAGCACGTCATGGCGGGAGAGGATGACGTCCAGCGGCGCCACGAAGACCTTGCCGAGCGACTCGGCCATGGCGGCCTGACGGAGCGCGACGTACAGGTTCCCGACCACCCATTGGTGCCGCACCGAGGGTGCCGGCGTCACGACGTGCTCCCCATCGACGAGCTCGTGCCGCCGGCCGTCGTCGGGGAACAGCTCGTAGTCCTCGAGGGTGAGCTTGAGTCGACTCTCGGGCATCGTGGGCATTCCGGCTCCCTCCATGGTGGCACGCTCCGCCGCTCCATGCCAATGGAGACGAAATCGCGCCGCCGCCAATGGACAGAAGTCAGTCGCGCGCCCGCGATCCTGGGCCCGCAGGCGTAGACAATGGCGCACTACAGGGAGGTTCCATGCCCACCAGCATCCGCCTCGATCCCGACACCGACCGCGCGCTCGAAGATCTGGCCAGGCGCCGCGGGGACGGGCGGGCGCAGAGGCCCGCCCCTACGACGGTACGCGTCGTGTGGCTCCGGATGTAGGGGCCGGCCTCCGCGCCGGCCCTCGTGAGAGGTGTCGCCAGGGCCCGGGAGTCACAGGAGCCGGTCGAGGAGCTCCTGGGGGACGCTCCCGCGGAGGTGCGGGTACCCCTCCAACAGGCGCGCGAGATCCGCCAGATCCTTCTGGCGCTTGCTGGCGCGGCGGTTGGGGTCGAGGGCCGCCCACACCTTCCCCTGCACGACGTCCTCGAGCCGAGCGACGGGCAACGTAAGGCCGAGCACCTCTCGCCGCTCCGCGCGCTCGGGAAACGAGGCGTAGCGGGGATCGGTCTGGAGCTGCACCCGGAGGTCCGATCCAGGGGCGGACACCTTGACGCTGTCGGGGAAGCGCTCGACGAGGAAGTGCTCGTCGAACAGCCTCTCCGTGCGCTCGAGGTCCGGCGCCGCCACCGCCAGATCCAGGTCGAGGCTGACCACCGGCTCGACGTAGGCGTTGACGGCCTGTCCCCCGACGAGGCAGAAGGCCGCGCCGGAGCTCTCCAGCAGCTCGACCACTCGGTCGAGGAACTGCGACCGGTCCGCCGTCACGGCTTTCCAGTAATCCAGAGCCTGCACCGGGGGCCTCCGCTCGGCCCAGTGTAGTACAGGGGCCCGCGCCGCCACTCCGGACTGTCGAGATATCGTCTCCCGCGGTGTTGGCACTGGCATTCCTGCTCACTGGATGGGTTCCCTTCGCCCTCGTCCTGCCCTACGCATGGCGCGGGGTGCTGCCGCGCCTCATGGGAGTCCCGGCACTGCTGGGGGCGGTTGCGGCCGGCTACACGGCGTTGAGCTTGCGGCTGTGGCCGGACGCGAACATCCGGGTCGACCTGCTGTTTCTGCTGCCCGTGCTGTGGGCGAGCTACCTCGGCGGCTGCTCGTTCCTTCTCGTCGCGCTGCTGCGGGACCGGCGCAGGCGGCGGCTCGCGCCGTCGACCCGAACCGTCGCCGCGGTCGCGCTGCTCGCGGGAGGTGGATGGGCGATGGTCTCGGTGGCTTCCACGGCCCGAGGCCTGCTCAAGGCCCGCGACCTGGGTTCGCGGTTCGACCATGGGCAGCGCTTGCAGCTCGCCGCCAAGCTGCAGGATGCCCAGAGTGCCGGCCTCGCGTACGGCCCCCTCAGCTCTGCCGACCCTGCCCTCCGGCCGTGGGTCGACGTCTGGCGCCTGGCGGATGCCGACAGGTTCACGACCTTGATCATCACTGGCGACCGCAGGGTCTGGCTCCGGTTCCAGTGCGCCGGCGTCGACCTCGAG
>DATKBT010000099.1:0-74181 GCA_035546295.1 Thermoanaerobaculia bacterium
GAGTACTCCCTCCGCCTGCAGCAGCTCGACGAGGACCTGGGTCCGGTGCGCGGCTCGACGTGGGAGCCCTCCGCGTGGATGCGGAACCTGCGCGACCTCACGCTGTTCTGCTTCCCCGACGCCGCGAACCCCGACCCCGAGAGCCGCTCCGCGTGCACCACCGAGTCCCCCGTGTTCGGGGCCTTCGCCTTCGACGAGGGGCCGGACACCCCACGCTCTTCGGGGACTGCCTTCCTTGGCGGCCGAGGGGTCGACGCGTCGTTGGATCGATCTTC
Source organism: Thermoanaerobaculia bacterium (assembly GCA_035546295.1). Lineage (GTDB taxonomy): Bacteria > Acidobacteriota > Thermoanaerobaculia > Multivoradales > Multivoraceae > DATKBT01. The sequence continues at coordinate 276 of DATKBT010000099.1, forward strand.
AGGACCCACACCGCCGGTCTGGGGCCGCCGGTAAGGGGATCGACTTCTGCGGATTCGTAGAGGACAGCGAAGTAGCCCCCCTGCCGGTCGACCCAGGAGAGACGCAGGACATCAACCGTGCCACCCGAAACAAAGTAGAACCCAGGCCGAGCGCACCAGCGAAGGCTCCGGCTACCAGATCGTCTGGTTCGACCCGGTGACCTTCGAGGTGATCGCGACGCAGCGCGGGGGGCCCCAGAACCTCACTGGCCCGGTCCGCTTCTATGGGACCGAGGGGATTTGCAATCCCTGGGCGCGCACCTGCGGGGTCGGCTTCAACGCCGAGACCCTCGACGGGTTGTTCTCCTACGGCGGCAAGGTCACCTTCACCCTCTTCGACCCCCCACCCCCGCGCGGTCTCGGTCCTCGACAGGGGAGGCCCGCCGCGGCGTCGGCCGCGGGCGCGAGCCCGGCGCTCGTGGTCAGCGAGCCGTTCATCCCGGCGGAGGGGCGCGACTCGTCCGTCGTCTCGCTCCACCGCTCCGTGGGCTTCGGGGCGACGAGGGTCGAGGGCGACTTCCTCCTGACCATCCTCGAGGAACAGCCTGAGGGCGATTCGGAGGTGCTGGCGTTTCCGCTCACCGCACCCTGCGTCGATCTCGACCGCACCACCTGCCTGAACGACGACGAGTTCCGCGTGCATGCGAGCTTCAATACCGCAGCGGGAGCATCCGGCGTCGGCAACACGGTCGAGCTCACCAGCGACACCGGCTACTTCTGGTTCTTCGACGAGGACAACGTCGAAGTCGTGGTCAAGGTGCTCGACGCCTGCGGGGTCAACGGCTATCGGTGGGTGTTCGCCGCGGGGCTGACCAGCGTGGCGGTCGACCTGACAGTGAAGAGCCAGTCCGGCGAGGTGCGCGAGTACCGCAACCCGCTCGACGTCCCCTACCAGCCGGTCCTCGACACCACGGCGTTCCCGTGCACCGAGGAGGAGGTCCGGCGAGCGCGCGAGGAGGAGTGGGCGGCGCGGCCGTTCGAGGAGATCGACGAGGCGCTCGAGCGGCTCGCGGCTCGCTCGGGGCATTCCCTGCGCAGTGCAGGGGCCGCGGGCGCATGTGGGGCCTCCGACGAGACGCTGTGCCTCACCGCCGACCGCTTCCGGGTCGAGGCGACCTTCCGGACTCAGGACGGCAACGAGGGGACGGCCCGCACCGTCGAGCTGACGGGCGACACCGGCTACTTCTGGTTCTTCGACGAGGACAACGGCGAGGTCGTGCTCAAGGTGCTCGACGCCTGCGTGCTCAACGACAACTTCTGGCTGTTCGCGGCCGGGCTGACCAACGTCGAGGTCGAGATCACGGTCACCGACACGGTGGTCGGAACCGAGCGCACGTTCGCCAACCCGCTGGGGACGCCGTTCGCGCCGATTCAGGAGACCTCGGTGCTGCCCTGCGGCTGAGGCGGAGCGCGGCTCGTCGCCTCCGCAACGAAGGCTTCGACCGCCCGCCGGAACGAGGGCGGGTCGATCGCGGGATAGCGAAAGACCTGTCCCTCGATCTCGCCGAACAGCTCGAGCAACCGCTGCGGGTCGACCAGGCCGGTGCGGACCATCTGGCGCGCGTCGGCCAGATCCTGCACGTGCCCCCGCTCGATCTTCGACATGGCCTGCGAATAGGGGTCGTAGTGGAAAATCGCGAGCTGGCCCGCCTGCTCGACGAACAGGCTCCGATCCCGCCACCCGGGCAGCTCGGGGATGAAGTGGTGCGGCGCGGCGAGCTCGACGTTCACATCGAGCTCGTTCTTGAGGGACGCGATCGCGCGTAGGAGGTCGTCTGAGTCGGGCTCGAGCTCGAGATCGACGTCGATCGTCGTCTCACGCCAACCCTGGAGGACGGCGGTGGCGCCGCCGGTGAGGTACAACCGGCCCGGCCGGGATGCGGCCTGGCCCAGACGTCGGAGGAAGCGCTCGATGCGTTCGGCGTCGACTAGAGCACGCATTCGGCGGCGCGCTCGTAGCTGACGAGCCTCCGGACCAGGGCGTTGTACCGCGAGTGGGCGGTCGAGGGGTCCTCGGAGCGCAGCTTCAGATAGAGCCGGTGCTCGGGCGAGTCGATCCCGTCGATGGTTCGATCCGGCATCAGGCTCCGAAGCCGCGGGGCGCCGATCGAGACCAGCAGCGCAGCGATCGACTCGACGCCACGGTCGAGATCGTCGAGCCCCTGCGCGACGAGGTCTCCTCCGGGGAGGTCTCCGGGAGACGGACTTTCACGCATGCCCGATCAGCGTAGCAGTCAGCCCTGAGCGAGCTACGGTGTGTCCAGGAGCCGGATGGGCTCCCAGCCTTCGGGCGGGTCGTTCGGAACGGCGGAATCGCTCGGCTGCTCCCATCGCTCGAAGATGCCGAAGGGCCGGGCCGTCTCGAGATCGGCGAGCGCGGACTGGTTGGCGAGACTGTGCGAGGATGATCTTCGATGTCCTCCCGACCAGGGTCGGTCGCGTGCGCTCTGGCCATGTTCGCGCTCGCGGCCACCGCTCAAGATCGAGACGCCGAGAGGGACGCCATCGCGTCGTGGCAGGGTGCTCTGCGGGCGAACCTGGCGCGGCTGGAGCAGGGAGCCTGGGCTCGAGCCGAGACCGCCGGCCGGGAGCTGCTGGAAGACCTGATGCGCCGGCTCAAGGAGGGCGAGGGCTCGGCCTTGCTGCTCGGCGCGGCCTTGGCGCAGCTCGCGGTTGCCGAAGCCGAGCTGGGTCGAGCCGAGGAGGCGGCCTGGCACTGGGACCTCGCGCGCCAGCTCGATCCCGCCTTCGCGGCAGGCGCCATCGGCGCGCTCGGTCCGGCGGCGGCTCGCCTCGAGAGGCGCCCGCTGCGACGCCGCGGCGAGGCCGCCCCCGGCGGCGTGGCGCATCGGCTCGACCAGGTTTCGCCACCGGCCCTGCTCGAGACGCCGCACATCGTCTTCCGCGCGAGCGCCGAGATCCTGCGCTCGTTTCCGCGCGACCTCTCGGTCGAGGTCGTGGTCGGCTCGGACGGTCGCGTGCGCGATCCCGTGCTCTCCGGCTCGTTGATCAATCCGGGGCCGATGGTGCTCTCGCTCGAGACCCTCTTGAGCTGGCGACTCGAGCCGGCGGCGATCTCGGGCGCCGCGGTTCCGGTGCTGCTCGAGCTCGACCTGCCGCTGACCCGCGGCGCGGTCGACCGGCTGGGCGAGCGCCTGGCGCGGTCGAGCGCGGCTGAGCCGAGGTGATGGCTCCACGTCGACCCGAGACGAGATCCGTAGGACGATGAGCGAAGGCCGCCGGCTTGCCACCTACTCCCCGAGCCGCAGCACGACGAGCTCGGGCGTCGTGCCGCCCCCTCCCAGGGCGCGCAGCGCGCTTGCCAGGTCGGGGTCGATTTCGGCGGCATCCTCGCTGTAGCCGCCGAAGAACGGTCCGCCGCCGACCGCGACCGCCAGGTACTGCGTGCCCTCGTGGAGGAACGTGATCGGGTTCGCGTTCGGGTTGTCGGGGAGCTCGACGTGACCGAGCAACTCGCCGCTCGCCTTGTCGAAGCCGCGCACGTGACCGGGCGGCGCAGCTCGACGGACCGCGCCGTCGTGGACGATCGAGCCGACCACGACCACGTCGGCGACGACGGCGGGGGGCGAGGTGTGCGTGATCAGGCGCCGGGTTGACGCGCCGGCCGAAGTGCCCCTCGCCGCCCTCCGGCAGCAGGTCGACGAAGCCGCCGTCGCCGAAGGTCGCGATCGGCTCGCCGGTGCGCGCGTCGAGCGCGAGCAGCCGGCGGTCCTGTGGGTGGCGGTGAAGATGCGCGAAGCCCCCGCGGCCGTCGGCTTCCGTCCTGTGTGCGCTGGCGCTCGGGTCGCGCCAGTAGGCGACGCCGCGGTGCTGGAAGCCGACGTTGGCGGGGCGGCCGGCCTTCCACGCCTCGGGGTCGTAGGACCACACCATCTCACCGCTCGCGGGGTCGAGCGCGGCCACCTGGGAGATCTCGGTCGCCACGAACATCAGCCCCTCGGCGACCAGGGGGATCGCCTTGGCGCTGGAAGTTCGTACGGTCGATCTGGTCGAGCGGCGAGTACTTGGTGTTGGCGGCGTCGCCGCCGAAGTGTCGCCACTCGCCGGCGAACACCGGGACGGCGAGGAACAGGGTCGCGAGGGCCAGCGGCGTGACGTGCCGGGTCGTCGGCGGTGGATCGCAGGAGAGGCCATCGTCGGAGGTCGCGAGCAGGTGCCGGTGGAAGTGGCTTGCGCGACAGGCTATCGCGGCGCGAGCTGCTGGAGACGCGCTGGCGAGCACGACGCGGTAGTCTCCGGGCGATGGGAATCGGGCGGTCACCGTCGCGGCGGTGCGATCGGAGCTCCGGATTCGGCCGCGGCCTGCTGCTCCTCGGCGCGCTCGTCGTGCTCTGCGCCGGCTCGTGCCGGCCGGAGCCGGGTCCAAAGAGCGGCCCACCAGAGACCGCCGCACGCGCTTCCGCGGCGGACGACGACCATGCCTACCTCGGGCAGCCGCAGCCCGGCGCAACGCCCGGCCTCTTCGCCCCCGGGCTGGTCTCGACCGACGAGGCGGTCGAGCTCAACGGCGTCGTCTCCCCCGACGGGCGCGAGCTCTTCTTCACGCGGATGGCGCGCAGCCCCGAGGAAGGGCTCATCTTCCGCATGCACCGGTTCATCCAGTGGGACGACGGCTCCTGGCGCGGCCCCGAGCGGGTCGCCGTCTACCCCGACGACCGCGCGACGCTTGCGGTCGACATGGCCTACTCGCCCGACGGACAGCGGCTCTTCTTCCTGGGGCGATCACCCCACGAGCTGTCGCCCGAGCAGCCGGGGCTCGACCTGTGGGTGAGCGAGCGCACGCCGGCCGGCGACTGGTCGCTCGCGCGGCCGCTGCCGCCGCCGGTGTGGACCGAGGCGGCCGAGACCTATCCGGTGGTCGGCCCCGATGGCACGCTGCAGTTCAGCTCGGATCGCGAGGGCGGACGGGGCGCCAGCGACCTGTGGCGCGCTGCGCCGCTGGGCGACGGCGGCTTCGCGGAGCCCGTCAACCTGGGACCGCCGATCAACACCGAGCACGACGAAGGGGACTCCGCGATCGGTCCCGACGACGGCTACGTCGTCTTCACCTCGAATCGCCCGGGCGGGCTCGGCAACGGCGATCTGTACGTCTCGTTTCGCGACCAGGACGGCGCCGGATGGGGCGAGCCGATCCACCTCGGTCCCGGGATCAACACGGAGCACACCGACTACTGCCCGATGCTGACGCCGGACGGTCGCTTCCTGTTCTTCTCGCGTCGCGTGAGCGAGCCGCCGGACGCCGGCTGGGAAGGCGTCGTCGCCGGCGACGTGTACTGGGTCGGCGCGGAGGTGATCGAGAGGCTGAGGCGGTGAGCGAGAGCCGCAGCATCGCTGGGCGCTGCGCCCTGGTGACGGGCGCCGCCAGCGGGATCGGCCGGGCAACGGCCGAGCTGTTCGCTCGCGAGGGCGCCCGCGTCGCGATGGTCGACCGCGCGCCGCTCCGGGCCGTGCTCGAGGGGATCGAGAAGGCCGGGGGGAAGGCGATCGCGATCCAGGCCGATCTCTCGGAGCGCTCCGAGATCGCGCGCATCGTCGCCGAGACCGTGGAACGCCTCGGGCCGGTCGACATCCTGGTCAACAACGCCGGGGTCTCGCTGCGCACTCCGATCGATGCTCCCGAGGAGGAGCTCGAGGAGGCCTGGGGCCTCACCTTCGCGGTCAACCTCACCGCGCAGGTGCGCCTGATCCGCGCCTGCCTGGCGCACCTGCTGCGCGAAGGGCAGGGGCGGATCGTCAACGTCGCGTCGACCGAGGGGCTGGGCGCGACCGCCGGGATCTCGCCCTACACGGCGAGCAAGCACGGGGTCGTCGGGCTGACCCGCTCGCTGGCCGTCGAGCTGGGGTCGCGCGGGGTCACCGTGAACTGCGTCTGTCCGGGACCGATCCGCACCGGGATGACCGCGCAGATCCCCGACGACGCGAAGCAGAAGTTCGCGCGGCGACGGGTTCCGCTGCGGCGCTACGGCGAGCCGGTCGAGATCGCCCACGCGATCCTGAGCCTGGCGCTGCCCGCATCGTCGTACGTCAACGGCGCGATCCTGCCCGTCGACGGCGGGATGACGGCTCAGAACACCTGAGCGCTCGGACTGAGCGCTCAGAACGCCGGCGGCGAGATCGCGACACCGTGACCGGGTCGGTGACGGAGCTCCACCCCCAGGAACGGCGAGCTGCGCTCGATGGTCCGAAACCGGTCCGACTTCAGTCGGCCTCGGTCTTCTTCCAGGCTTCGGCTCCGCCGTCGAGGATGACGGCGTTCCGATAACCCTTCTCCTGGAGCTCGGCTGCCCGACCGGCAGCCGTCGCATCCTTCGGTCACGCGCAGTAGAAGATCAGACTCCGGTCTTTCGAGATCCCGTCCAGCCGTTGCTTCAGCTCGGGGAAGGAGATCGAGCCGTCGATCCTCAACCCCTGACACTTCTGGTGATCGTCGTAGGCGCAGACCAGCAACGCGTCGTCCTCGGCGAGGAGCCGTCGCGCGCGTTCGGGATCGATTCTGGGTGCTTCAGCCATGCGGGTGCCTCCCCCTGGTCGAACCAGGTCGTGTGTTGCCGAACTGCATTGCAAGATTGGTGCCCCGATCGGCCCCGAATCGCGCGCCGCCGGTCAGCAGTCCGGCTCCATCGTAGGCTCCCTCGGCGCGAGCTCCGGTCAGCTCGACCTCTCCGGCATCAGGGCCCGGTCGATCTCCTTCGCGCGTCGGTACGCATCACGCTCGCGCAGCCGTGCGGCATAGCTCTGGAAGGTCGCGCGATCGGGAAGGGTGCCGAACTGCAGTCCCCAGTCGACGGTCGCGCCGACGTAGACGTCGGCGGCGGTGAAGCGCCTGCCGCACACGAAGTCGCGCCCGGTCAACGCGCCGTCGAGCACGTCGACGACCCGGTCGTAGTTGCCGTAGCCGACCATGCGCTCCTGCTCGGAGGTGGGGCTTGAGCCGAGCACCGATCGGTTGGTGATCGCTTGCTCGACCGGACCGGCGGCGAAGAACAGCCAGCGATAGTAGTCGGCGCGCTCGTCCGGCTCGGGCGCCAGGCCCGCGGCGGGGAAGGCCTCGGCGAGGTAGGCGCAGATCGCGGCCGCCTCGGTCACCACCTTCCCGTCGTGCCGGATCGCGGGCACCTTCCCCATCGGATTGATGGCGAGGTACTCGTCGGCTTTCATGGTGCTCCCGTACTCGAGCTGGACGTCGTCGTAGGGCTCGCCGACCTCCTCCAGCATCCAGCGCACGATCTGGGCGCGCGACATCGGGTTGGTGTAGAAGATCAGCTCGGCGGCCATGACTCCTCGCTTTCCCTTCGCCCCGGTCGGAGTGCGTGAGGAAGAGCCGCCACAGTAGCATCGAGGCTTTCGCGGTCATCGCGCGACGTCTGTCGCGCGACACCGGGCCGCTTCTGGAGGCGGTGACGCTTCGCGCCGCGCCGCGCCGGCCTCGCTGACGCCGCCCCCGAAGCGCTGCTCCAGCCGCCCGGCGAGAGGATAGATAGACTCTCGGTCGTTCGCCGCAAGGGACGCACCGTCGCCGCTCGCTCGAGCGGCGGTCGAGCGGAGGAGGAGAGGATGAGCCGGACGCGACAGATCGGATGCCGAACCGACTCGACCGATTCGCCCCTTGCCGTGCGGAGCCACGGCTGAGCCCGGCGCGCCCGGTGCGACCTCGGCGGTGCAGGCGATGAGGGAGTCGCTGACCCTGGCGGTGCTGCTCGCGGGGCAGTGGGCGATCCTGTCGGGTCACTACAGCACCGAGCCGCTGATCCTCGCGTTCGCGGCGCTCTCGCTCGCGATCGTGCTGTGGGTCTCGCGACGGATGGACCGCGTCGTCGGCGAGCCGGGAGTTCCGGTCGCCGTCTTCTGGTTGGTCCTGCGCGCGCCGTTCTACGCCGCCTACATGCTGGTCCAGATCGTGCGGGCCAACGTCTGGGTCACGCGCCTGCTGCTCGACCCGCGGATCACCATCAAACCGCGCCTGGTGCGGGTGCGCGCGCGCCAGCGCACCGAGCTCGCGCGCATGATCTACGCCAACTCGATCACGCTGACCCCCGGCACCGTCACCCTGGATCTGCGTGGCGACGAGCTGCTGGTCCACGCGCTCGGCCCGGTCTCGGCCGCGGCGGTGGTCTCGGGGGAGCTGGATCGCGCGGTCCGCCGGCTGGAGGCCGGACGCTGATGTTCGTCGTCGCCATGGTGGGGATCGTCATCACCATGCTGCTGGCCCTGAGCCGGGCGGTGCTCGGGCCCAGCGTCTTCGATCGGCTGGTGGCGGTCAACATGTTCGGGACCAAGACCGTGCTGCTGATCGTGGTCAGCGGGTTCCTCGTCGGTCGTCCCGAGTGGATCGACCTGGCGCTGCTCTACACGCTGGTCAACTTCGTCGGCACCATCGCGGTGTGCCGCTTCGTGCGCTTCGGCAACCTGGCGCTCGACACGATCCGCCGGGGCGAGAGCGCGGGCGGGAGCGAGGGGGGAGCGTGAGCCTCGTGCTCGAGCTGCTGGCCTGGACTCTGATCGTCCTGGGCTCCCTGTTCTGCATCGTCGGGGGGCTCGGGATCGTTCGCTTCCCCGATTTCTACACGCGGGTCCACGGCGCGGGGGTGACCGACTCACTGGGGGCCACCCTGGTGCTTTCGGGCTGCATTCTCGAGGCGGGCTTCGGGCAGATCACCTTCAAGCTGCTGTTGGTGCTGTTCGCCCTGTTGATCACCAGCCCGACGGCGACCCATGCTCTGGTCAAGGCCGCGTACGCGGGTGGTCTCAAGCTCGACATCCCGCGCCCCGAGACGGTGCGCGATCCCGACGACGCGTCGGCGGGCCCGGAGGTCGGCGTGTCGCTGCGACCGGGGCTGCGCTTCGAGGATGACCACGACTGACATGGAGAGGCTGGAGGAGATCCTGGCCGCGGTGCCGGTCGAGCTGGTGCTGTTCGTGTTGCTGGCCGCGACCGCCGTGGTCATCGCGCGCTTGAAGGACCTGTTCTCGGCGGCGCTGCTCGCCGGCATCTACAGCCTGCTCTCCGCGGGTCTGTTCACGCTGATGGACGCCGTCGACGTCGCCTTCACCGAGGCGGCGGTGGGCGCCGGCGTCACCACCGTGCTCTTCCTCGGCACGCTGTCGGTTGCGTCGCGTCAGGAGAACCAGCAGCCCTGGCGGCTGCGTCCGCTGCTGGTGGTGCTGCTCACCGGCGCCGCCCTGGTCTACGCCTCCTTCGACCTGCCGCGTTACGGTGATCCCGACGCGCCGATCCACCACCACATCGCGCCCGAGTACATCGAGGGGGTGGCGAAGGAGATCCACATCCCCAACGTGGTCACCGGGGTGCTGGCCAGCTATCGCGGCTACGACACTCTCGGCGAGACGGTGGTGATCCTCGCCGCGGCGGTGGGGGTGTTGATGCTGCTCGGCTGGCCGGGGGCTCGTCCCGCGTCGGCGTGGGCGGAGTCCGCGGAGGAGGGCGTCCATCCGGACCAGATCGCCGGCAAGGAGCCTCAGCGGATGCGCGAGAAGGTGATCCTGAGCAGCGCCGGACGGCTGATGATCCCCTTCATCCTGCTGTTCGCGCTCTACGTGCAGTTCCACGGCGACTTCGGTCCCGGCGGCGGGTTTCAAGCCGGGGTCATCTTCGCCGCCGGGCTGGTGCTCTTCGGGCTGCTGTTCGGGGTCGACGCCGCCGATCGGGTGCTGCCGGCGTCGGTCGCCGAATGCCTGATCGCGGTCGGTGTGCTGCTCTTCGGAGGTGTCGGCGTGGTGAACATGCTGCTGGGCGGGAGCTTCCTCGACTACGACACGCTGTCGAAGGACCACGGTCAGCACTACGGGATCCTGTTGGTCGAGGCCGGCGTCGGCATCACGGTGGCCGCGACCATGACGCGGCTGTTCTACGCCTTCGCCTCGCTCGCCGGAGCGCGCGGCGGCGCGACCGAGCACTGAGCCATGGGCACCGGGTGGGCCACCGAGGGGCTGTGGATCTACTGGGCGATCATCGCCCTGATGATGACCGGGCTGTACATCCTGATTGCGCGTGACAACCTGGTCAAGAAGATCATCGGGCTCAACATCTTCCAATCGTCGGCGATCCTGCTGTTCGTCGCCCTGGGCAAGGTGGAGGGTGGCACCGCGCCGATCCTGATCGAGGGAGCTCCCGTCGAGGGGCCGGGGGTTCCGCTCTACTCGAACCCGATCCCGCACGTGCTGATGTTGACCGCGATCGTGGTCGGCGTCGCCACCACCGCGCTCGCGCTGGCGTTGGTGGTGCGCATCCACCGCGCGTACGGGACCGCCGAGGAGGACGAGATCGTCGCGGCCGAGCTGCTTCGCGTCGCCGAGATCGAGCGCGCCGGAGGGGGCTCTTGATCGAGCACCTCCCGGTCCTCGTCGTAGTGACGCCGCTGCTGGCGGCCCCGGTGACGCTGCTCGTGCGCCGCGGCGGCCTGGTTCGGGTCTGGTCGCTGCTTGTGGCGTCGGCGACCTTCGGTGGAGCGGTCGCGTTGCTGCGCCAGGTGCTCGATCACGGGACCGTCTCCTACGCGGTGGGAGGGTGGCCGCCGCCGCTCGGCATCGAGTACCGGGTCGGTCTGGCGAACGCCTTCGTGCTGGTCGCGGTCTCGTTCATCGGCTTGGTGGTGCTCGGCTTCGACACCCGGGCGTCGTCGTCGCGCCTGGATGCGGATCGGCGCTATCTCTACTACTCGGCGTACCTGCTCTGCCTGGCGGGCCTGCTGGGGATGGCGGTGACCGGCGACGCGTTCAACATCTTCGTCTTCCTCGAGATCTCGTCGCTCTCGTCGTATGCCCTGATCTCCATGGGGAAGGAGCGCCGGGCGCTGACGGCCGCGTTCTCCTACCTGATCATTGGCACCATCGGCGGGGTCTTCGTGCTGCTCGGGATCGGCATGCTCTACGCGATGACGGGCACGCTCAACCTCGCCGACCTGGCGGCACGCTTCCCGGCGATCGCGGGCTCGCGCACGGCGGTGGTGGCGTTCGGTTTCTTCACCGTCGGCCTCTCGATCAAGCTCGCCGTCTTCCCGCTTCACCAGTGGCTGCCCAACGCCTACAGCTTCGCTCCTCCCAAGGTCTCGGCCTTCCTCGCCGGCACCGCCACCAAGGTCTCCTACTGGGTCCTGGTGCGGATGGTGTTCACGGTGTTCGGGACCGGCTTCGTGTTCGGGTCGCTCCACTTCGAGCTCTTCCTGGTGCCGCTCTCGCTGCTCGGAATGTTCATCGGATCGCTCGCCGCCATCTACCAGAACGACCTGAGACGCTTGCTGGCCTACTCGAGCATCGCCCAGGTCGGCTACATGACGCTCGGCATCAGCCTGAACAACGCCGAGGGGCTGACCGGCTCGCTGGTGCACCTGTTCAACCACGGCGTCACCAAGAGCGGGCTCTTCCTGGCCATCGCCTGCCTCGGCTACCGGCTCGGCAGCGAGCGCATCGACGGGCTCGCGGGAGCCGGCCGGCGGGCGCCGATCGCGGCGTTCGCGTTCGTGGTCGGCGGCTTGAGCCTGATCGGCGTCCCCGGTACCGCCGGCTTCGTCAGCAAGTGGTACCTGGTGCTCGGCGCGCTGGAGCGCGGCTGGTGGTGGCTGGCTCTGATGGTGCTGATCAGCTCGCTGCTCGCGGTCGCCTATGTCTGGCGCTTCGTCGAGGTCGCCTATTTCCGCCAGCCGCTGCAGCTCGATCTCGCCCAGCCGCGCTTCGAGCCGCCCGGGATGCTGATTCCGACGATCGTGCTGATCGGAGCGACCGTGGTCTTCGGGTTCTGGACAGACCTCACCGTCGGCATCGTGCGCCCCGCGGTCGAGCTGCTGCTCGGGGGCACGCTGTGATGCCGGAGCTGTTTCCGCCGGGCGTCGCCCTGCCGCTGGCTCTCGCCGCGCCGCTTCTGTGCTCGGCGGGGGTGGGTGTGCTCGGCGCGCGGCCCAACCTCAGGGACGGCTGGACGGTGGTGGTCTCGATCGTCACCTTCCTCGCGGTCGGTTCGCTGTGGCGGCCGGTCGCGGCCGGGGAGCCGGTCGAGCTCGACCTGTGGCCGATGCTCGACGGAGTGGCGCTGGGCTTCTCGGTGGAGCCGCTCGGCCTGCTCTTCGGGCTGGTCGCCAGCGGGCTGTGGATCCTCACCTCGATCTACGCCTTCGGCTACATGCGCGGCCATCACGAGAAGAACCAGACCCGGTTCTTCGTCTGTTTCGCGGCGGCGATCGCGGCCGCGCTCGGCATCGCCTTCTCGAGGAACCTGCTGACGCTGTTCCTGTTCTACGAGGCCCTCACCTTTTCGACCTATCCCCTGGTCACCCACCACGAGACCGAGGAGGCGCGCCGCGCCGGCCGCGTCTATCTCGGCGTGCTGGTGTCGACCTCGATCGGGTTCCTGCTGCTCGCCGTGATCTCCACCTGGCGGCTGACCGGGACGCTCGAGCTGACGGCTGGCGGCATCCTCGGCGACGTCTCCGATCGCGCGGCGTGGGCGCTGCTCCTGCTCTTCGTCTTCGGCATCGCCAAGGCAGCCCTGATGCCGTTCCATCGCTGGCTGCCGGCGGCGATGGTGGCGCCGACGCCGGTCTCGGCGCTGCTCCACGCGGTCGCCGTGGTCAAGGCGGGCGTGTTCGCGGTGCTCAAGGTGGCGCTCTACGTGTTCGGTCTCGAGCGCCTGCGTGAGCTGGGCACGGGGCTGCTCGAAGGGACCGGCCCGCTGCTGCTCGTCGCCTCGTTCACGGTCCTGTCGGCGTCGGTGGTCGCGCTCTTCCAGGACAACCTCAAGCGCCGGCTCGCCTACTCGACGATCTCCCAGCTCTCCTACATCGTCATCGGCGCCATGCTGGCGACGTCGGCGGGGGCGCTGGGGGCCGGCCTGCACGTCCTCACCCACGCGCTCGGCAAGATCACGCTGTTCTTCTGCGCCGGCGCGATCATGGTCGCCGCCCACGAGACCGAGATCAGTCGCATGGGGGGGCTCGGCCGCCGCATGCCGTTCACCTTCCTCGCCTTTCTCTTGGCGTCGATCTCGATCATCGGGCTGCCGCCGTTCGCGGGCGCCTGGAGCAAGTGGTTCCTGCTGCTCGGCGCGTACCAGGCCGAGCGTGACTGGGTGGTGTGGGTGCTGCTCCTGAGCTCGCTGCTCAACGTCGCCTACCTGCTGCCGATCCCGGTTGCCGCCTTCTTCGGGAGCGCGGCCTCCGCGAAGAGGCCGGACCACGACGACGGCGATGCCGACGATGGTGAAGATGCCGGCGATGCCGACGATGCCGACGAGACGGCGGCCGACGTGCACGAGGCCCCGTGGCTCTGCGTCGGACCGTTGCTGGCGACCGCCATCCTCTGCGTCGTCGTCTTCGTCTGGATCGACCCCTGGATCGCCCTGCTCGAGAGGATCGCGCAGTGAGCCGTCCGTCGGCCGGTCGCGGCAAGCGTCACGTGTGGGACGACCCCCAGAACGTGCGGCGGCTGATCGTCTTCGTGTTCGCGGCGTGCGCGGTGGTCGCCCTGCTCGATCTCGCCGTCCATCGCCACTCGCCGTTCGAGCATGGCGAGCTGGCGCTCGAGGGGACCTGGTTCTTCTACGCGTGGTACGGATTCGTCTCCTGCGTGGGCCTGGTGCTGGCGGCGAAGCTGTTGCGCCGTCTGGTCATGCGCGAACCGGAGTACTACCGTCCTCCCGGCGAGGAGCCGGAGGCCGCTGAGCGCAGCCCGGAGGGGGATCCTTGATCGAGGCCCTGTCGATCGAGGCCCTGTCGAGCCTCTTCCCGCCGGTGCACCCCGCGCTGCCGCTGCTCGTCGGCGGCCTGCTGGCGGCGGTCGCCCGCGGCCGCCTGCTGCCGGTGGTGGCGGTGGCGGCGCCCGCCTTCGGCCTGCTCAACGCCGTTCAACTCTCGGCGGGCGACGGCGCCACCTGGACGCTGGCCGGCTACCAGCTCGAGATCCTGCGTGCCGACAAGCTCTCGCTGCTGTTCGGCTACCTCTTCCACCTGGCGGCGCTGCTCGCCGCGATCTACAGCCTGCACGTGCGCGATCGCGTCCAGCAGGTCACCGGCCTGCTCTACGCCGGCAGCGCCATCGGCGCCGTCTTCGCCGGCGACCTGGTCGTGCTGTTCGTGTTCTGGGAGCTGCTGGCGGTCACCTCGGTCTTCCAGATCTGGGCGCGACGGACCCCCGAATCGCTGCGCGCCGGACAGCGCTATCTGCTGGTTCACGTCTCCTCGGGGCTGCTGCTGATGGCGGGGGCGACGCTGCGCCTGCACGAGACGGGATCGCTGCGCTTCGAGCGGATGGAGCTCGACGGCGTGGCGTCGCTGCTCATCCTGGTGGCGTTCGGCATCAAGTGCGCGTTTCCGCTCGTCCACACGTGGCTCACCGATGCCTACCCGGAAGGGACGGTGACCGGCTCCGTCTTCCTCGCCACCTTCTCGACCAAGACCGCCGTGTACGCCCTGGCGCGCGGGTTCGCGGGGACCGAGCAGCTGATCTGGATCGGCGCGATCATGACCGCCTTCCCGATCTTCTACGCCGTGATCGAGAACGATCTCCGGCGGGTGCTGTCCTACAGCCTCATCAACCAGCTCGGCTTCATGGTCGTGGGGGTGGGGATCGGCACCGAGCTCGCCCTCAACGGCACCGTCTCGCACGCGTTCGCCCACGTCCTCTACAAGGGCCTGCTGTTCATGTCGATGGGCGCGGTGCTGCTGAGGACCGGCAGGATCGAGGGCTCGGAGCTCGGGGGGCTGTACAAGACGATGCCCTGGACCGCCGCCTTCTGCATGATCGGCGCGGCGTCGATCTCGGCGTTTCCGCTCTTCTCGGGCTTCGTCTCGAAGTCGATGATCCTGTCGGCGGCCGCCCACGAGGGGCAGGTCGTCGTGTGGCTGACCCTGCTGTTCGCGTCGGCGGGCGTCTTCCACCACTCCGGCATCAAGATCCCGTTCTTCGCCTTCTACGCCCACGACTCCGGGCTGCGACCGAAGGAGGCGCCGCCCAACATGCTGATCGCGATGGGCGCCTCGGCGGCGCTCTGCATCGCCATCGGATGCCTGCCGGCGGCGCTCTATCGCCTGCTGCCGTACGAGGTGCTCTACCAGCCCTACACCGCCAGCCACGTCCTCGAGCAGGTCCAGCTCCTGTTCTTCTCGGCGCTCGCCTTCACCTGGCTCAATCTGGCCGGCATCTACCCGCCGGAGCTGCGCTCGGTGAACCTCGACGCCGATTGGGTCCCGCGACGGCTGGTGCCGGCCGCGCTCGGTCCGCCGCTGCGGGGGCTGGCCGCGGCGTGGCGGATCGCGATCGGCGGGGTGCGATCCGGCATCGAGGCGCTGGTCCGGCGCGCCAAGTGGATGCACAGCCCAACGGGGCGCTTCGGGGAGCCCTGGCAGGCGGGGGAGACGGCGTTCTGGGCCGCCCTGCTGTTCGCGGCGCTGGTGTTGTTCGCGTTCTGGGAGAGAGGTGCATAGGCCCGCCCGGACCGTGATCGCCTGCTGAGCTCCGCCCGGGTTCCCGCGCCTCCGAGGATCCGCGCGGGGAGCGGCTGCGTATCCTAAAGGGTCTGCGGCAGATGGCGCGCGCGCGCGTCGCCGTCGAGGCTTTGAACCGGGCCGGGGCGTTCGGGCACTCACCTGCGGACGGCGCCTCGGTCGACCAGACGGGACCGATCCTTGGAATGAGCAACCCAATCTGGAAAATCGAGCGAAGACTCGGGGCCGAGGCGCCGTCCGACTCTCGATTGATCGCGGCGGTCGCGCGCGGCGATCGACGGTCGTTCGAGGCCCTCTATCGGCGCTACTACCCGCGGCTGTTCGGCTATCTGCTCAACCTCGTGGGCAGCCGCGAGCTGGCCGAGGAGGTGCTCGACGACACCATGGTGGTGGTCTGGCAGAAGGCCGGCGGCTTCGAGCGCCGCTCCAAGGCCTCCACCTGGATCTTCGGCATCGCCTACCGGCGCGCGCTCAAGGGGCTGACGCGGCGCCGGCGTGAGCCCGAGACGGCCGAGTCGGCGAGGGTGCTCGACGAGCTCTCCGCGCCCGATTCGCCCGAGCGGGATCTCGGTCGCAAGGAGCTGCGCGAGTCGATGTTCTCGGCCCTCGCCGAGCTGTCGATCGAGCAGCGCTCGGTGGTGCTGCTGGCCTACTTCGAGGACCTCCCCTACTCCGAGATCGCGAGTGTCCTCGAGTGCCCGGTGAACACGGTCAAGACCAGGATGTTCCACGCGCGCCGCCGCCTGCGCGCTCTGCTCTCCGCGGAGGCGCAATGAAGATGGAGATCCTCGGCGGCGACCACGTGCGCGAGCTCCTGCCCTGGTTCCTGATCGACGCGCTCGAGCCGGCGGAGGCGAAGAGGGTGGCCGCTCACCTCGAGGTCTGCTCCGGGTGCCGGGCCGAGGTCGAGGCCGAGAGGGCGCTCCGTGATGCGCTGCGTGCGGCCGCGACCCCGCGGATCGCTCCCCACGCCTCGAGCTTCGTTCGCCTGATGGAGCAGGTCGAAGCCGCCGAGCGGCGGCGGCTCGGCACGCGCGCGCTGCGGCTGGGATCGGTGGTGCGGGAGCGGGTCGAGCGCTGGCTCACCCCGCGACGGCTGCGCATCGCTGCGCTGGTCGTCGCCCACAACGTCGTGCTGGTGCTGGCGGTGGTCGGGATCATGAGCTCCGGGGGCCGAGGGCAACCGGAAGCCGTGCCGGACGCCGAGCAGGCGCCTCGCTTCGAGACCCGCAGCTCCGAGCGTCCGCTCGGAGCGCATCGCCTCCGGATCGTCTTCCGGGACGACGTCGCGATCTGGGAGATCGTCGACCTGCTGCGCGAGCAGCGGCTCGAGCTCGTCTCCGGTCCGTCCCAGGTGGGGGCGTTCGAGGTGGAGGCGGCCGTTGACGCGGAGTTGGCCGGCGTGGTGGAGCACCTGCGCCGCGATCCGCGGGTCCGGCTGGTGGCGGGGTGGCCGTGAGCGAGCCGGACGCGCGACGGGGCCATTGGTTGCCGGCGCCGGGGCCGCTGGTGACGATCTCGGCGCTCGTCGGGCTCGTGCTCGGCTGCGCCGGCAGCGGAACGGTCACCGGCGGGCAGCCCGTGAGCCCTGGCTTGTCGGGGCGCTCCACGGCGGTGGAGGCCGACGACGGGCACCTGCTGGTCGTGCTGCGCTCGTCGTTCGATCGCCCCACGCCCCAGATCGTCGAGCGGCTGGCCCTGCGCTACCGGCTGACTCCGCGCGCGGCCTGGCCGATGAAGTCGATCGATCGCGAGTGCGTGGTCTTCGACGTGCTCGGCGGGCGCGTCGACGACGCGCTGCTGCGGCGCATCGAGGGCGATCCCGCGGTCGAGCTGGCTCAGGTCAACGCCACCTTCGAGGTGCGCGGGCAGCCCGGGACCGACCCGCACGCGGATCTCCAGTACGCGCGCGACGTGCTGAGGCTGGACGCCGCGCACCGGCGAGCCACCGGGCGTGGCGTGCGGGTGGCGATCGTCGACACCGGCGCCGAGCTCGACCACCCCGACCTGCGCGGCCAGGTCGCGGAGGCGAACAACTTCGTCGCCGGGAGCGAGGGCTTCACCACGGATCGCCACGGCACAGCCGTTGCCGGAGTGATCGCGGCGGCGCGCGGCAACGGCGTCGGAATCCTCGGGGTGGCGCCCGACGCGAAGCTCCATGTGCTCAAGGCCTGCTGGTACCCGCGTCGGCGGGCACGATCGGGGGACGACGGCGAAGAGGCGCGGGCGGTGTGTAGCAGCTACACCCTGGCGCTGGCGCTCGATCACGCGGTCGACGCGCGCTACGAAGTCGTCAACCTGAGCCTCGGCGGCCCCGAGGACCCCCTGCTCGAGCGCATCGTCGAAGCCGGGATCGAGCGCGAGATGGTCTTCGTCGCGCCCGCTCGGGAGCGCCCCGACGATGGCTTCCTCGACGGCGCCGAAGAGGTGCTCCGCGTCGCCGCGCTTTCGGGGGATGCGGGCGCCCAGCCTGGGAGTGCGAGTCCCGATGGGTCCCGCTCCGACGTGCTGGGCGCCCCCGGCGTCGAGGTGCTGACTACGGTTCCGGGGGGCGGCTTCGACTTCGTCGGGGGAGCCTCGATCGCGTCCGCCCACGTGGCGGGTGTGGTCGCGCTCCTGCTCGAGCACGAGAACGGATCGCGCGCGCGGCCGCAGCGACGGCTCGACGGGCTCGGAGAGCTGCTGCGCGAAACCTCCCGCCCGATGCCCGGCGGCGGGCCGAACGCGGTCGACGCCTGCGCGGCGCTGGTGGCGGCGGCCGTCGAGCGGGGATGGAACGGGAGACCGACCCCAGAGTGCGAAGACGGCCGGGGGCCGGGTGCGCTCCGGCCGACCAGCGAACCTTCACCACGACCCTGAGCTTCTGGAGCTGACCATGACGAATCGCCTGCCCGACCTCCACCGTCTTCTTTCCCTGCGAGCGGTCCCTGCTCTTCGAGCCGCGGTCCCGGCGTTGCTCGTCGGGCTCTTCGTCTCGACGCCCGGCGCCGCCGAGGACTTCACCGTCCAGGTCGGCGACAACTTCTTCTCGCCGGCGAACCTGACGATCAGCGTCGGCGACACGGTGACCTGGACCAACAACGGGTCCATGTTCCACAACGTCAACACCACGAGCGGTCCCGAGGACTTCCGCTGCGCCAATGGCTGCGATGACACCGGCGGGAACGGAGACGTGGCCAGCAACTCGTGGTCGTTCACGCGGACCTTCGACAACGAGGGCACCGTCGAGTACGTCTGCGACTCCCACGTCGCGACGGGAATGCGAGGGACGCTCGCCGTCCAGGGAACTGGCGGTGGTGGCGGAGGCGGAGGCGGTGGTGGTGGCGGCGGTGGTAGTGGCGATGACGCCGGCTCCGTCGCGTTTCGCCGCGCCAACGCAGAGACTTCCGAGGGTGCGGGCTCGTTCTCGCTCGGCGTCGAGCGCTCCGGCGGCGACGACGGCGGCGTCTCGGTGCGGGTCCAGAGCACCGGCGGCACCGCGACCCCCGACAGCGACTACACCCCGGTCGACCAGGTGCTGGCCTGGGCCGACGGCGAGGATGGCGTCCAGAGCTTCGACGTGACGCTGCTCGACGACGACTTGGTGGAGAGCGACGAGACCGTGGTTCTGGGCCTCAGCGATCCGGTCGGAGGCGTGTCGATCGGCCAGCCGTCGCAGAGCACGCTCGTGATCACCGACGACGACACCGACATCCCGCCGTGCGCGCCGGGGCCGGCCACGCTCTGCCTGGGAGTCGGCGGCCGCTTCCAGGTCGAAGTCGCCTGGCGTGACTTCGAGGGGAACACCGGGTCCGGCATGGTCGTCGACCTGCCCTTGCGCGACACCGGGCTCTTCTACTTCTTCCAGCCCGACAACATCGAGATGAACGTCAAGGTGCTCGACGCCTGTATTCCGTCGCTCGGCAACAAGTTCTGGGTGCTGTTCGCGGCCTCGACCAACGTCGAGCTCACGCTGACCGTGAGCGACACCGAGGCCGACGTGTCGAAGACCTACCAGAACGCGCTGGGCAACCTGGCCCAGGCCACCATCGACGTCGAAGCCTTCGACACCTGCCCGTGAGCGTCCCGCTCCGCCTGCGGCGGGCGCCGGCGCCGGCCGCGCTCGCCCTCCTGCTCGCTCTGCCGTTCGGCGGCTCGCCGGCCGCCGCGCAGGTCCAGGTCATCGATCCGATCGAGGACCTCGACTTCGACGATCCCGAGTCGTGGGCGATGAAGTACTTCTCGTCGGCGAGCTTGATGACCTCGCTCGGACCGGTGCAGGACCGGGTCGCCGGCGAGCTCGAGCTCGGGCTCGAGGCGCTCTCGGTCCCGGACCTCTCCGAGGACCAGCGCACCGTCGGCTTCGGCGGGAACAAGGAAGAGGACCTCAACCGGTCGCCGGCGTTCGGCCGGATCCGCCTCGCGGTGGGCCTCGGCGGGCGCTTCTCGCTGACCGCCGGCTGGATGCCGCCGGTCGAGGTCGACGGCGTCGAGGCGAACCTGGTCTCGCTGGCGATCGAGCGGCCGATCGTCTCGGGCCAGCGCTGGAGCCTCGGCTGGCGGCTCTACGGCCAGACCGGGACGGCCGAAGGGGACCTGGTCTGCACCCGCGAAGATGCGGCCTCGCCGCCGGGCTCGCCCGGCAACCGGTTCGGCTGCCAGGAGCCGTCGAACGACGAGGTCACGCTCGAGCACTATGGGGCGGAGCTGGTGGCCGCGGTGACGCTGAACGACACCTTTCGGCTGCATTTCGGCGCCGGCGCGGTCGAGCACGATCTCGAGTTCCAGATCGACGCCTTCACCTTCGACTTCCAGGACCGCACCCTCCTGCTGGCCGCCGGCTCGACCGTCACCGCGACCGCGGGCGCGACCTTGCGCGTGAGCGGCAGGCTCTCGCTCGCCGCCGAGGTCTTCTACAGCCCGCTCGATCGCCGGCGCCGGCGGGGCATGCCGATCGAGGACCCCGCCTTGCTGCGCGTGATCGACGACGAGCTGCTCAACCTTCGGGGGATGCTGCGCTACCGGCTGCGGTAGGAGCGTCCGAGTAACTGGTGGCGATCGCTGGAACAGTCCTCGGTTTTACGGCTGTCCGCGGCGACGCGCCGAAGGCGCTTGGAGCCGCGAGGAATGCTAGCCGGAGATGTGCCAAAAAGCGCGCGGAGCGCGCGGGCACATCGGAGGCTAGCGCAGGCCCATCGCGGCGCCGGTCACTCCTCGCGCAGCACGCGGATCGGGTCGATCGCGCCCGCGATTCTCGCGGGGCGAATCGTGGCCGCCGCCACCGCCAGCGCGATGACCAGGCTCGCCAGCAGGTAGAGGCGCGGTCCCGGCGTCTCGGCGCCGAACACCTCGCTCTGGTTGAAGCGTGAGAGGGCGACCGTGAGGGCGAGGCCCAGGGCGATGCCGAGCCCGGCCAGGATCGCTCCGCCGGCCGCGATCCGCCGGCGCACCGCGGCCGCCGGGGCGCCCAGCGCGAGGCGCAGCGCGAGCTCCTTGCGGCGCTGCTCCACCCCCTGGGCGACCACCGAGTAGAGGCCGACGACCGCCAGGAAGAGCGCGCAGAGCGTGAACGCCCCGAGCAGGGCGAGCGTGAAACGCTCCTCGGCGAGCGAGCGCCACATCATCGAGTCGACGGTCGCCACGGTGTCGATCAGGGCGCGCGGGTCGAGGTCGAGCAGGGTCCGCCGGAGCGGCTCCACGAGGGTCGCCGGATCGCCGCTGGCGCGCAGAGCGAGGAAGGCCTGCTCGCGATTCCCGGGGTGCGGGCTGTAGAGCTGCGGCGCCTCGAGCGAGGAGCCCGGCCCCGAGACCCGGACGTCGTCGACCACGGCCACGACGGTGCTCCACTCGCCCTCGCCGAGCCGCAGCCGCTCGCCGACGACGTCGGCGCGACCCCAGATCTGACGGGCGAACGACTCGTTGATCAGGCAGACGGGCTCGGCGCCTTTCCCGGCGTCGTACGAGGCGGGGTCGATGCGCCCGGCGAGCACGCGGATGCCGGCGGTGCGCAGGTAGGCGGAGTCGACCTGGTTCCACCACAGGAAGTTCGGGGTCTGCTCGGGCGTCAGCTCGACGCCGTCGACCGCGAAGCGCCCGACGCTGATCGAGGAGCGCGGCGGCACGCCGCCGGCGAGGCTCGCCGACGACACCCCCGGGATGCGCGAAACGGCGGCGAGCGCTTCGCGCCAGTAGGTGCGCCTCGCCTCTTCGGCGGCGAAGGAGTGCTGGGGGAGGCGAACCTGCGCGATCGCCATTCGCTCCGCCTCGAAGCCGAGGTCTAGGGCACGGAGGTTTCGTACGTGCTGGACCAGGAGGATGCCCGCCACCGTCAACAGGAACGACAGCGCGACCTGGCCGATCACCAGCGCCGCGCGCAGCCGGTTCTGCGCGCGGTCGGCGGTGGCGCCGAGCCCGGCCCGCAGGTCGCCGGCGTCGAGCCGGCGAGCGGAGCGCAGAGCCGGGACCAGACCGGCCAGCGCCGCCGCCGCGAACGAGGCGGCGAGGGCGAACGCCAGCGCTTCGGGGGAGACGCGGGCGCGCTCGAGCGCCTCCATCCCCTCCGGGCGGAGTCGACGGATGACCTCGACTCCTCCGGCCGCCAGCGCGAAGCCGAGGGCGCCGGCGACCAGCGACAGCCAGGCGCTCTCGAGGAACAGCTGCACGCCGAGGCGGCGCCTCGAGGCGCCCAGCGCCGAGCGCAGCGCCAGCTCCCGCCGACGCCGCGCGTGGCGACCGAGGAGAAGGCCGCCGACGTTCGTGCAGGCCACCAGCAGCACCACCAGGACGCTGGCCATCAGCGTCCAGAGGGTCTCGGGCAGGGTTCCCAGCAACTCGGTGGGCTGGAGCACGGCGGCCTTCCAGGTGAAGTCGTCGTCGAGCTCGATCTGCGCCAGGAGATGGTCGAGCTCGTCGCGCGCCTGCTCGACCGTGACCCCCGGCGCGAGCCGGCCGATGCCCTGGAGCGAGGCCTCCAGGTCGACGACCGGCAGCAGCACGTCGACCGGGTCGGGAGAGCCGATCGGCGTCGGGAAGTGCGCGGGTAGGACGCCGACGACCGTGTGCAGCTCGCCGTCGAGACGCAGAGGCTGCCCGAGCACTTCGTCGCTGCCGCCGTAGTCCCGGCGCCAGCGAGCGTAGGAGATGAGCGCGGGGCGCTGGTCCCGTTCGGCGGCCGCGAACATCCGGCCGCGCTCGAGATCCCGGCCGAGCAGGCGCAGGTAGTCCGGCGAGGAGCGCAGCGCAGTCCAGGTCTCAGCGCCGGTCGCCTCGTCGACGGTCAACTGCTCGATCGCGATCCCCTCGATCTGGGCGAACGAGCGGGCGTTCTCGCGCCAGTGATCGAGCAGCTCGCGCGACGGATTCACCATCAGGCTGCCGCCCATCTGCTCGGCCTTGCGCCAGAGGATCACCAGCCGGTCGCTCTGCTCGAACGGCAGGGGATGCAGCACCACGTGCTCGAGGGTGCTGTAGATCGCGGTGCTGGCGCCGATGGCGAGCGCCAGAGTCAGGATCGCGACCAGGCTCGAGGCGCGCGAGCGGCGGCCGAAGCGGATCGCGGTACGGACCTCGTGGAGCGCGGCGCGGGTCCAGGCGGTGGGGGTCGAGGGCTGGCTCACACGGGTTCGGGATCAGGCGTGGCGTGCTTACGTATGGCTGGGTCGTCGCCTATGGTGCCATGCGGAGGTCCTTCCGTGCAGGGTTTCTCGGTGTGACGCCGCGGCGGCGGCGGCGGCGATGCCGTCGTTCGGCGCGCCGGCGGAGGAGCGCCGGCGCCTGGCATCGCCCGCGACGATCTGTGACCAGAAGGCCCCGCCGCCGCACGTCTGATCGCGACGCTGCTCGCGCGGCGTCGCTCGGGGACGAGGCCAGTCGCGGCGGTCGACGGGGCGGGACACCGGCGACGCTATGATCGGCCGATCGGTCACTCTCCGGAGGTCTTCCGTGACTCGGATGCCGCGCCCGAACGCTCTCCTGCTCCTCTTCGCTGCCTCGGCGCTCGCCGCTCCGGCGCTGGCTCAGCACGGCGTCTCCGGCGAGTGGCCGCACTACGGCGGCGACTACGGTTCGACCAAGTACGCGGCGCTCGACCAGATCGACCGCGACAACGTGGCACGCCTCGAGATCGCGTGGACGTGGGAATCCCCGGACAACGAGATGGTGGGCGACGATCGGCGCCTGATGCCGGGCGGCTTCAAGTCGACGCCGATCATGAAGGGCGGCGTGCTCTACGCGAGCACGTCCTACAACCAGGCGGCCGCGATCGACGCCGCGACCGGCGAGCAGCGGTGGGTGTTCGACTCCGGGCTGCGCGCCGAGGGAAGACGGCCGCACAACCTGGGCTTCAACCAGCGCGGCGTCGCCTACTGGGAGGTCGACACTCCGCAGGGAAAGCGAGCCCGGATCTACCTCGCCACCAACGACGCCTGGCTGTGGGCGCTCGACGCCGGGACGGGCGAGCCCGTCGCGTCTTTCGGCGACGGCGGCAAAGTCGACCTGACGAAGGGGTTGGGGCGCGAGGTCTCGCGCCGCATCTACGGAGTCATGTCGGCGCCGCTCGCCATCGACGGCGTGGTGATCGTCGGCTCGTCGATCTCGGACGGCCCGACCAGCCCCGAGATGCCGCCCGGCCACGTCCGCGCGTTCGACGCCGTGACCGGCGAGCAGCGCTGGATCTTCCACACGATCCCACAGGAGGGCGAGTACGGCGTCGAGACCTGGGAGGAGGACTCGTGGAAGTTCACGGGCAACACCAACGTCTGGACGCTGATGAGCGCTGATCCCGAGCTCGGATACGTCTACCTGCCGGTGTCGACGCCGACCAACGACTGGTACGGGGGGCATCGGCTGGGCAACAACCTGTTCGCCGAGAGCCTGGTCTGTGTGAAGGCGGCCACCGGCGAGCGGGTCTGGCATTTCCAGTTCGTGCACCACGGCCTGTGGGACTACGACCTGCCGGCGGCGCCCACCCTGGTCGACATCACCGTCGACGGACGCGAGATCGCGGCGGTCGCCCAGATCACCAAGCAGGGCTTCGTGTTCGTCTTCGACCGCGCCACCGGCGAGCCGGTCTGGCCGATCGAGGAGCGGCCGGTGCCGCAGTCGACGGTTCCGGGGGAGCGCACCTCGCCGACCCAGCCGTTCCCCACCAAGCCGGCGCCTTACGAGCACCAGGGCATCTCCAAGGAGAACCTGATCGACTTCTCGCCCGAGCTGCGCGCGGAGGCCGAGAAGATCCTCGAGGACTACGAGTGGGGGCCGCTCTACACGCCGCCGTCGCTCGAGGGCACCATCTCGATGCCGGGTTGGGGGGGCGGCGCGAACTGGTGGGGCGCGGCGTTCGACCCCGAGACCTCGATGCTCTACATTCCCTCGGGGACCAGCCCGATCGTCATCGCCCTCCAGGCTCCCGATGCTTCGCGCTCGACGTTCCGATACATCCGTGGCGGCGGCCGGGGCTTGCGCGGGCCCCAGGGCCTGCCGCTGACCAAGCCGCCCTACGGCCGGCTCACCGCGATCGATCTCGACACCGGCGAGCACGCCTGGATGAAGCCGCACGGCGACGGTCCTCGCCAGGAGGTGATCGACCTCGGCCTGCCCGACCCGGGGCCGCTCGGCAGCTTCAACGCGACCGGGCCGCTGGTCACCGAGACGCTGCTGTTCGTGGGGCAGGGGACCCGCGGCCGGGGCTCCGACCGCGACGAGAAGTCGGTCATGCGGGCCTACGACAAGGCGACCGGCGAGGTGATCCACGGCGTCGAGCTCGAGCTGCCGCCGAGCGGCACGCCCATGAGCTACATGGCGGGCGGG
The DNA here is from genome assembly GCA_035546295.1 of Thermoanaerobaculia bacterium. Classification (GTDB taxonomy): domain Bacteria; phylum Acidobacteriota; class Thermoanaerobaculia; order Multivoradales; family Multivoraceae; genus DATKBT01. The sequence goes on from DATKBT010000099.1 coordinate 25,574, forward strand.
CGGCAGCTCATCGTGGTCGCCGCGGGCGGCGGACCGCGCGCGGTGCTCTACGGTCTCGCGGTGCCGGAGGTACAGCCCTCGACCTCGACCTCGACCTCGACCTCCAGCTCCGGCGCCCGGTGATCTTCGCTCCGTGAAGTTGGTCACCTATCGTGACGAGGATCGGCTCGCGGTCGGCGTGGTGGTCGGCGAGACCGTCGTCGACCTGTCGGTGGGCGACGACGGCTACCCCGATCTCGTAGCGCTCCTGCGGGCGGGCGCGGAAGGGCTCGGGTTGGCGCAGGCTCGGGCGCTCGCGGGCGGTGGCAAGCCGCTCGCCGACGTCGAGCTGTTCGCGCCGATCCCGCGCCCCGGAAAGTTCTTGGGCATCGGCCTCAACTACGCCGAGCACGCCGCCGAGACGGGACGCGCGGCCCCCGAGCATCCGACCGTCTTCGCCAAGATGCCCACCTGCGTCAATCGGCCTGGGGGGGACATCGTGATTCCGCGAGTCTCGCGCGAGGTCGATTACGAGGGGGAGCTCGCGTTCGTCATCGGCCGCCGCTGCAGGAACGTCCCGCCCGAGGACGCGATCGGCGTGATCGCCGGCTACACCGTTGTCAACGACGTCTCGGTGCGCGACTGGCAGCGGCGTACGTCGCAGTTCACGCTCGGCAAGAGCTTCGACACCCACGGCCCGATGGGTCCGTGGCTGGTGACCGCCGACGAGGTCGGCGATCCTCACCAGCTCGAGATCCGCACCTGGGTCGACGGCGAGCTGCGCCAGCACTCGAACACCCGGCACCTGATCTTCGACGTCCCGACCCTGGTCTCGACGCTGTCGACGGCGTGCACGCTGGAGCCCGGGGACGTCGTCGCCACCGGCACGCCGAGCGGGGTCGGGGTGGCGATGAGCCCGCCGCGGTTCCTCGAGCCGGGCTCGACCGTGCGCATCGGGATCGAGCGGGTGGGGGTGCTGGAGAACTCGGTGGTCGCGGAGGAGTAGGCTGAGCTGAGCTAGCGGGCAAGAACTTCCCGCTGGCCGAGTCGACCTAGCCTCCCGTCGATGACCTCGTGTCGTGCGGCGGCGCTTTCTTCTTCGCGATGCTGCGGGCGAGCGCATCGCCGGCGGCGCGCGTGAGCTCGAGGAGCTGCGCGATCGGAGCGCCGACCACCCCGTCGTCGCCGTTGTCGAGGTAGAGGAAGCTGACGATGCGCTCACCGATCGTGATCGGCAGGATGCAGCAGCCGCACGGCGCCTTGCCGCCGAGCACGCGGGTGAGTTGCTCGGCCGCGGGGCCCGGCGGGAGCGGCCCGAGCCAGAACTCGGAGCCCTTGAGCAGGGATAGGAAGGGAGAGCAGGTGCCAGCCGAGAAGTTCACGGCGGCGAGCTGTCGTGGGACGATCCCTCGGCCGTCTCCCTTCCAGCCGAGGACGCGCTCGGCGCGAAGCGCCAGGATCAGCCGGCGGCGGAACAGACCCGCGCAGCCGCCGAGCAGGATGGTCGCGACCGAGTCGCGGTCGTCGGCCTGGTGGAGCCACTGGATCGTACGGTTGGTTCCCTTGCGGATCGGATCGCCGAGGTTGTCGTCGGGCTTCCCGATGACGGCTTCGGTATTCGGTCCCTCGAGGATTGCCGAGGTCTCGCCCGTGTTCTGGCCGCCGAGGAGCTGCTGGATCCGCCCCAGCGGGCGCGACGCGATCGGCTCCTGGGCGGTCGAGAGCACCGCGGGATCCCCCGGCGAGGTCGGTAGTGGGAAGGCGGCGCGGGGACCCGGTCCGCGCAGGAGCGCCAGTCCGGGAGAGGCGGGGGAGGGCTCCCTGGCCGGGGGCTGCGGCGCCGGCGGGCTGTAGGTGTCCTGATTGGCGGGCTCGGGCGGATCGCCGCGGTCGAGTCGCTCGACCAGCTTGAGGATGCGCGCCGGGCACTGAACGCCGTAGTGCTTGTGGAGCGCGGCCTCGACCCGCACGTCGAGAGCCAGGAAGGTGCGGGTGAGGCAGGAGGTGGCGAGCGCGATCTCGTTCTCGATCGCGATGTCGCCGGGCTGGGGGGAGGCCAGGCACAGGGTGTTGCCGCGGATCGCGAACGGCACGACGCCGTAGCGGCGCGCGAGCGACACCGGCAGGCGCTGGATGATCGCCGGCTCGATGCGGGCCAGATCGTGGCCGTAGACCACCGGAGTCTCGAGCTGGCGCCCCACCGCGGTCAGCAGCTCGGCCTCGTCGACCACGCCCATCTCGAGCAGGTTCGCGCCGAGCGTCCCTCCCACCAGGCGCTGGCGATCGAGGGCCTGGCGCAACCGCGACGCGCTGATCAGGCCCTCCTCCAACAGGAGCTCGCCGAGTCGTGGTCGATCGAAGCGATTTCTCACCGGCGCCTTGTCCTCATTCGATGGTCAACGCGCGGAGTCTATCGCGAGCCTGCTCCGCGTGGGACAGAATGGGTCCATGCGATCATCGACGTTGGGTGCTCTCGTGGTGGTGACGGGTCTGTTCGGCTTGGCGTCGCCGGCGGCGGCGCAGCGGCAGGAGAGCTATCGGGTCGTCGGTCTCGAAGCGCCGGCCGAGATCCTGGTCGACCGCTGGGGCGTCCCCCACCTCTACGCGGCGTCGTTCGACGACGTCTTCTTCCTGCAGGGCTGGAACGCGGCGCGCGACCGCCTCTGGCAGCTCGACCTCTGGAAGCGGCGCGGCGAGGGCCGGCTCGCCGAGGTCTTCGGTCCGAGCTTCGTCGAACAGGACCGCGCGGCACGCCTCCTGCTTTACCGCGGCGACATGTACGCCGAATGGCTCGCCTACGCGTCGGACACCAAGCGGATCGTGAGCGCCTTCGTCGCCGGCGTGAACGCCTTCATCGAGCTCACCGACCAGCAGCCCGAGCTGCTGCCGTTCGAGTTCCGGGCCCTCGAGTACCCGCCGCTCCGCTGGACGCCCGAGACCGTCGTGCGCATCCGCAGCCACGGGCTCCTGCGCAACGTCTCGAGCGAGGTGCGGCGGGCGCGGACCCTGCGCGACCTGGGGCTCGAACGCGGCCGCCGGGCCCTGTTCTACCGCGACCGGCTCGAGCCCGAACGACCGCTCGAGATCCCCGACGGGCTGGCGCTCGAGGACGTCCCCGACGAGGTGCTCGACGTGTACGAGCTGGGCACCCGCCGGGTCACCTTCCCCGAGGACCTCCTGACGACTCTCGGGCTGGCGCCGCCCGGCGGCGCGGCCGCCCGGGCTTCGATGCCGATCGCGGATCCCGCGCAGCTCACGCCGGAGCAGCGACGTGAGGTGATCGGCAGCAACAACTGGGCGGTGGCGGCCAGCCGCACCGCGACGGGCCGGCCGTTGCTGGCCGACGATCCGCACCGCTCGCTGTCGCTGCCGTCGCTGCGCTACCTGGTGCATCTCGCCGCGCCCGGCGTCGACGTCGTCGGCGCCGGCGAGCCGGCGTTGCCGGGCGTCTCGATCGGCCACAACGGCACGATGGCGTTCGGGCTCACGATCTTCGGGATCGACCAGGAGGACCTCTACGTCTACGAGACCCGGCCGGAGGACCCGCTCGACGTCCGGTACCGGGGACGCTGGGAGCCGATGACGGTCGTCCGAGAGCGCATCGACGTGCGCGGGGGGGAACCGGTCGAGGTCGAGCTCCGCTTCACACGCCACGGACCGGTGCTGCACGAGGATTTCGACCGCCGGCGCGCTCATGCGCTGCGCGCTGCCTGGCTCGAGCCCGGAATGGCGCCCTACCTGGGCAGCATCGAGCTGATGCGCGCGCGCGACTGGGACGAGTTTCTGGCGGCCATGAACCGCTGGGGGGCGCCGTCCGAGAACCAGGTGTACGCCGACACTTCGGGCAACATCGGTTGGAAGCCGGGCGGCCGCAGCCCCCGGCGGGTCGGCTGGGACGGCCTGTTGCCGGTGCCCGGAGACGGGCGCTACGAGTGGGCCGGGTACCGGGACATGGACGAGCTGCCGGTCGAGAGCAATCCGGCGCGGGGCTGGGTGGCGACCGCCAACCAGATGAACCTGCCTCCGGGATTCTCGGATCCCACCGGCTACGAGTGGGCGGCGCCGTTCCGCCATCAGCGCATCGCGGAGGTGCTCGAGACCACCCCAGCGCTCACCGTCGAGCAGGCCGTGGCCCTCCAGACGGACTTCCTGTCGGTGCCCGCCCGCCGCCTGGTCGCCCTGATCGAGGGGATCTCGGCGCCGGAGGGGAGCTCCGCGGCGCGCGCGCTGGCGCTGCTCCAAGGTTGGGACGGCGTGCTGTCGGCGGGCTCGGGAGCCGCGGCGCTGTTCGAGATCTGGTTCCGGAGGTTCCTGGGCGAGACCCTGCTCGAGCGCGTCGAGCTCGACGAGGCCGTCCGCGAGGCGGTGGGCCGGCCGGACTCGGCGATCCTGCTCGACGTGCTCGAGGGGAAGCTCGCGGTTCCGAGCCATGTCCCGGACTCTTGGGCCCGTCTCGATCGCTCGCTGGTCGAGACGGTGGTCGCCGACAGCCTAGAGCTCGCCTGGGAGGAGTCCGTGGCGCTGCTCGGCGAGGACGCGCGACGATGGTCCTGGGGGGAGCTGCACCGGGTCGCGCTGAGTCATCCCCTGGCGCACCTGTCGACGGCGCCGGACGGGGGGAGCCTCGAGGTCGGGCCGCTGCCGCGCGGCGGCAGCGGCGACACCGTCGGCAACACCTCGTATCGGACCGACACCTTCCGGCAGCGGTCGGGGGCGAGCTTCCGGATGGTCGTCGACGTCGGCGCCTGGGACCGTTCGGTGGCGATGAGCTCGCCGGGACAATCGGGCGATCCGGCGAGCCCACACTGGGACGACCTGTTCCCCGAGTGGGCGGCGGATCGGGCGTTCCCGCTGCTCTACTCGCGGGATCGCATCGAGGCGGAGACGACGCTGCGCATCGAGCTCGAGCCGGCCTCTGCCGACAGCTCCGCCGAGAGCTCGAGCGCCGGCCGATGAGCGAACGCTCCTCGAGCGAGGTGCCACCTCTCCGCTACGAGGTGGAGAACGGACGTGCGCGGCTGACCCTCGATCGTCCCGAGAAGCGCAACGCGCTCTCCTTCGAGCTCCTCCAGCAGCTCCACGACGCGCTCTGGCGCGCCGACGACGACACCCGGGTCCACGTGATCGTCATCAGGGGCGCCGGCTCCTGCTTCAGCGCCGGCTACGACCTCTCGGGGATGGGATCGCCGGGGCCGGACGCCGGATCGAGGCGCGGCTCGGAGGCGCTCGACGACGACATCTGGCAGCTCGAGCGGGCCCAGCGCCTGCGCATGGCGATCTTCGACGTCCACAAGCCCGTCATCGCGCAGGTCCACGGTCACTGCCTGGCGGGCGGCACCGACGTCGCGCTGCTCTGCGACCTGGTGATCGCGGCCGATGATGCGGTCTTCGGGTTCCCGCCGGCGCGCGACCTCGGCTCGCTGCCGACGCAGATGTGGCTCTACCACGTCGGACCGCAGTGGGCGAAGCGGCTGCTGCTCACCGGCGACACGATCACGGGTCGCGAGGCCGCCAGCATCGGGCTGGTGCTCAAGGCGGTTCCGCAGCGCCATCTCGAGGCCGAGGTCGAGGGGCTGGCCGACCGCATGGCGCGTATCGACCCGCACCTGCTGGCGGTCAACAAGCGGGTGCTCAACGTGGGTCTCGAGCTGATGGGCGCGCGCACGCTTCAACGACTCGCCGCCGAGTACGACGGGCGCGGGCACCGGACCGCCGCGGCCCGAGGCTTCGTGGAGACGGTGCGCCGCGAAGGCCTGAAGGAGGCGTTCCGGCGCCGCGACGACGGCTTCGGCGACGGCCGGGCGCGGGTGGACGGGCCAGAGCTGCGCGACGAGGAGGGGCGGCTGCTCGATCCCTCCGGAGAGCCGTGACGGAGTCTTCGTCGTACGAGTCGGTCCGCATGCCGGGCCACCCGGACTGTCCGCTGTGCGGTCCCCTGTACGCGGCCGAGTGCGAACGGAGGATGGCTGAGGCGACGCGGACACGAGCGATGTGAGGCCGGAGCAAGGGTGTTCACCAACGGGACGGTCGTGCGTCTGGACCTCTGGAATCTCAGATCGCGGCGGGCCGCATCCGCGGCTCGCGACCGGACCGAGGAGAACCTCATGAGCCCCGACAGCTTGGAGCCGATCGCCGTCTCGGTGATCTTCGTCACCCTCATCGTCTCGGTGGCCGGTGTCCTCCGGCACGGGTTGCGGGTTCGCCAACAACGCCTGCTGGCGGACCTGAGAGTGTGGGCCTGCGCGAAGCGAGTGTACGGGTCCTCCTGCTGCGAGCGCGCCGCCGTCTCGCCGGAGTTCTCCAGGGCGAGGGGATCGGACCGGAGGTGCTGACGTGAGGCGCGACGGCGCAGACGAGGGTTGGGTCGACCTCGCGATCGGCCGAGCGGGGGCTCGGCCGGTACAACGATCGGCCGAGCGGGAGCTCGGCCGCTACAGAAGAAGGAACGACTCGACGGGGAATCCGCGGACGCGTCTGCTACCCCTCGTCCTTCCCTCCGAGGTGCCGGTCGAACCACTCGATCTCGAGCTTCATCGCGCGCGCGAGGGCGTCGCCGCGGTAGATGTCGTAGTGGCCGATGTCGTGGAAGACGTGGTACTCGGTGGGAATGCCGCGCTCCTTCAGCATCTGGTGCGCCCTGCCGGCGTGCTCCTCGATGTCGAAGTAGTGCTCGTTCTCGGCGTCGATGAACAGCACCGGCGCCGTGATGCCCTCGACCTGCTCGAGCGCGACGAAGTCGACGAAGCGCTCGTAGTACGGAGTGCCGCGCAGCCCCTCAGGCTTGTCGGCGTCGAGCGGCACCGGCGGGCGATCGCCGCGCACGCGCTCGATCTTCTCGCGGTGCAGCGCGTCGAGGGTCTCGCCCCGCTCGGCGTAGCTCTCGACCAGGCCCGAGCGTTGGTCCATCGGACCGACCTGGGCGACCACCGCCTTCACCCGCTCGTCGATGCCGGCGCGCCAGACGACGTGCCCGCCGCCGAAGCTCGAGCCCCAGATGCCGATGCGCTCGGGATCGACGATCTGCTCGCCCTCGACGAACGTGATCGCGGCGTCGATGTCCTCCTGCTGGTCGAGCGGATCGACGATCTCGCGCACCGCCCGCGCTTTCACCGTCACGAACCCGTCGTCGTCGGGGTTCGGCATCGGGCCCTCGACGATCAGCCGCGAGTCGCTCTCCCCCCACCCGCGGTAGTCGAAGGCGAGCACGACGTAGCCGGCCGCCGCGAACTGCGGCGCTATTTGCTGGTTGAGGTGCTGCTTGGTCCCTCCCCAGCCGTGGCAGAGGACGATCGCGGGCAGCTTCTCCCCGTCGTCTCCGGTCTCGGCGGCGGCGGCCGACTTCGGGTAGAAGAGGTCGCCTGCGAGCCGGGTGCCGTCGGACCAGAAGGAGACGGGGCGGCGGACGAGGGTGGGGAAGCCGTCGACGGGCTGCTCCGTCGCGTCCTCGGTCGTGATCGCCGCTTCGATGGTGGCCTCGGCCAGCGCCGCAGGACTCGGCAGGCCGAGGAGCAGGGCGACGACGAAGGCTCCCCGCACGAGCGGAACGAGCGGCTGGCGTGGTCGGTTCATCGTGACCTCCCGGGTCGGATCGGAGTGCGTGGCGTCATTGTAGACCCCAGGTCTGCTCACCGTTGGGTCAGCCGAAGGGATCGGGGACGCGTGCATCGCAACACCCACCTTCCATCGATGCCCACCGCGCTCGACACTCAGCTCGCGGGAGGATGGAACGGTTTTGGTGTCTCCGCATCCATCCACGATCGGAGCGCTCGATCGAGCCAAACCTCGACTGCCTCCAGGCTGACCGCCCGCGGCACCTCCACGGGGCATCCCGGGAGCTCACGCTCGACATCGTCGGCGAGGACATCGCCGACAAGGACATCGCCGACGAGGACATCGTCGACGAGGACATCGCCGACGAGGACCAGCACGGGTCTGCCGTAGCGCAGCGCGAGTCGCACCTCGCTCACCGTCCCAGCACCTCCCGCGAGCGCGATCACCGCGTCGGCGGAGAGGACGTTGAGGTGGTTTCTCGAGTCGTGGTCCCCACCGCGCTCGCCGCGCGCCGGGAGGTGGGTGCGGATCGCCAGCTCGACGAACGGGTTGGGGTAGCCCGCCGGCGGCTCACCGGTCTCGGCGTCGCCGGGGAGGACGGCGAGCGCGAGGCCGCCGCGGCCCGGGGTCTCGACGAACGCCCGTGACACCGCCGCCATGACGCCGAGCCCGCCGCCGGTGAGCAGGTGGCAACCGCGGCGCGCGAGGAGCTCGCCGAGCGTTCGACAGCGCTCGGCGACGGCGCGTCGCAGCGGCTCCGTGCCGCTGCCGAGGACCCCGACCACCGGCCGCCTGACCGGGCCGCCGCTGTTACAGTCCGCGCACATGCCTCGGGACCCCTCCCCGTACGACGAGCTGCCGAAGCTCGCGGCCAACCACGCGCCGCTCTCGCCGCTCTCCTTCCTACCACGGACTGCCGCGATCTGGCCCGATCGGCCGGCCATGATCCACGGCGCGATCCGGCGGACCTGGGCCGAGGAGTGGGAGCGCTGCCGGCGGCTCGCGGGCGCGCTGCGGGCGCGCGGGATCGGGCGCGGCGACACGGTCGGGATCCTGTCCCCGAACACCCCGGCGATGTTCGAGGCGCACTTCGGCGTGCCGGCGACCGGGGCGGTGCTCAACGCTCTCAACTATCGGCTCGACGCTGCCGGGATCGCGTTCATCCTCGAGCACTCCGACACCCGGCTGATGCTCGCCGACACCGAGCTGGCGCCGACCCTGGCCGAGGCGCGCGAGCGGCTCGGGCGCGAGCTCGAGGTGATCGACATCGACGATCCGGAGGGGCCCGACCAGGGGCACGGCGAGCGCCTCGGGAAGGTCGAGTACGAGGAGCTGCTGGCGTCGGCGGAGCCGGTCGAGGAGTCGAAGTGGGAGCTTCCCGACGACGAGTGGCGGGCGGTCTCGCTCAACTACACCTCGGGCACCACGGGCAACCCCAAGGGCGTCGTCTACCACCACCGGGGCGCCTACCTCAATGCGCTCGGCAACGTGCTGACCTGGGGCATGGCGCAGCACCCCGTCTACCTGTGGACACTGCCGATGTTCCACTGCAACGGCTGGTGCTTCCCGTGGACGGTGACCGCGATGGGCGGCACGCACGTCTGCCTGAGGAGGGTCGAGGCCGGGGCCGTCTATCGGGCCTTCGCCGAGCACGGTGTGACCCACCTGTGCGGCGCGCCGATCGTCATGCAGATGCTGCTCGGCGCCACCTCCGAGCAGCGGCGGCCGTTCGAGCAGCAGGTGCGCATGCTCACCGCGGCGGCACCGCCCCCCGCGGCGGTGCTCGCCGGGATGGCGAAGCTCGGCATCGAGGTCACCCACGTCTACGGCCTGACCGAGACCTACGGGCCCGCGGTCGTCTGCGCCTGGCAGGAGCCCTGGAACGAGCTTTCGATCGAGGAGCAGGCGCGGCTGCGCGCCCGCCAGGGCGTTCGCTCGCTGCCGCTCGAGGGGCTCGCGGTCGCAGACCCGAAGACGCTCGAGCCGGTGCCCGCCGACGGCGAGACGATGGGCGAGGTGCTGTTTCGCGGCAATCTGGTGATGAAGGGCTACCTCGCCAACCCGCGGGCGACCGAGGAGGCGTTCGCGGGCGGGTGGTTCCACAGCGGGGATCTGGGAGTGCTCCACCCCGACGGCTACGCCGAGCTGCGCGACCGGTCGAAGGACATCATCATCTCCGGCGGCGAGAACATCTCGTCGATCGAGGTCGAGGGCGTGCTCTACCGGCATCCGGCGGTCGCCGCGGCCGCGGTCGTGGCCCGCCCCGACGAGCGCTGGGGAGAGACCCCCTGCGCCTTCGTGGAGCTCAACGTCGAGCTCGAGAGCGGCGTCGAGGGGACGGTCGACCTCGAGGCGACGGAGGAGGCGTTGATCGCGTTCTGCCGGGACCACCTCGCCCACTACAAGTGCCCGCGGTCGGTGGTCTTCGGCGAGCTTCCCAAGACCTCGACCGGCAAGATCCGGAAGGTGGAGCTGCGCGAACGGGCGCGCAGGGCCGCCGAGTAGGGCCGCCGAGTCGAGGGCGATCCCGAGGCCGAACGATCGTGGCGGACTCCAAGAGCGACTGGGAGCGCGTCGAGCCGCTGCTCGATCGGGCGCTGGACCTCGAGGACTCTCGGCGTCGCGAGTTCCTCGACGAGATCGGATCCGACGATCCGGCGCTCCTGCAGCGCCTGCTCGAGCTGCTCCGGGCGACCGAGGAGCCGGACCTGATGATCGACCGGCCGCTGCACGCGGTGGCGCGGGGGCTGGTCGAGAAGGTGCCGATCGAGAAGCTCGATCCCGCGCTGGCGCCCGGCAAGATGGTGGGTGTCTACCGGATCGTCGCCGAGATCGGCGAGGGCGGGATGGGGCGGGTGTTCCTGGCCGAGCGCGCGGACGGCGAGTACCGACAGCGGGTGGCGCTCAAGGTGCTCAACGAGCAGGCCGACGTCGAGGCGGAGTCCTACTCGAGGTTTCGGCGGGAGAGGCAGATCCTGGCCGATCTGAGGCATCCGGGCATCGCGCGGCTGCTCGATGGCGGCGTGACCGCTGACGGCCGTCCCTACTTCGTCCTCGAGTACGTCGACGGCGTGCCGCTGGTGGAGTACTGCGAGCGCAGGCAGCTGCCCATCGACGAGCGCGTCCGGCTCCTGGTGCAGGTGTGCGAAGCGCTGCACTACGCACACCAGCGCGGGGTGGTGCATCGCGATCTGAAGCCCTCCAACCTCCTGGTGGAGGAGGATCCCGAGCGCGGCCGGCGGGTCTGCGTCCTCGATTTCGGAATCGCCCACCACGGGCGTCCCAGCGAGATCACGCTCACCGGGCAGATCATGGGAACGCCGGGGTACATGTCGCCGGAGCAGGCGAAGGGTCTCACCCACCTCGTCGACCGTCGATGCGACGTCTTCGCGCTGGGGATCGTGCTCTACGAGCTGATCACGGGCCGCCAGCCGTTCGGGGGTGCCTCGGACTCGGCGGCGGTGGTGCTGCTGGCGATCGCCGAGGCTTCCTTCGAGCCGATCCGCGGCCCGGTGTCCGAGATCGGCGAGGACCTCGCGGCGATCGTCGAGCGCTGCCTCGCGAAGGAGCCCGAGGACCGCTACGACTCGATGAGAACGCTGGGCGCCGAGCTCGAGCGCTATCTGGCGGAGCGCTCGCTCTCCGGGCGCACCGGTTTCGTTTCCTCGGTGCGCGCCGCTCTGCAACGACGTTCGCTCGGCTGGCCGCTCGCGGCGGCTGCGCTTCTGCTGACGATCGTGGCGGTCGTGAGCTGGCGCGGAGTGGCCGAGGCCCGCCACCGGCGAGAGGCCGCCGGGCATCTGGAGGCCGCGCGCCAGATCTCCAACCTCGCGCGCAGGGCCCACCTCTCGGAGGTCGGCGATCTGCGCGCCACGCGGGGCGAGATCGAGCTCCGCGTCGCCAGCATCCAAGGGGAGCTGGAGCGGGCCGCTCCCCGCGTCGGTGCGGCCGCACACTACGCCCTCGGGGTCGCGGCGCTCGAGCTCGGGGCGGCCTTCGATGCGATCGAGCACCTGAGCGCCGCCTGGGCGGGCGCGCTGCGCACCGACGAGGTGGCGTCGTCGCTGGTCGCCGCGGCGGCGGAGCGCCGTGGTCTGGTCTCGTCGATCGTCGACCTGTCGGGCGCGTCGCCGCTGCCGGAGGCGCTGCCGGAGGGCCTGCGGAGCCAGCTCGCAGCGGTGCTCGCGGCGGTCGGAGGAAGCGTACCGAACGAGCTCGCGGAGGCGCAGAGAGCTTGGCTCGACGGGCGTCACCGCGACGTGCTGGAGCAGGTTCGAAAGGCGACCGCACGCGAGCCCTGGCGCTACGAGAGCCTGCTCCTGGCCTCGGACTCGGCGGTCGAGCTGGCCCGAGAGGCGGCGGAGGAGAGCGAGCGCCGTCGCTGGAGCGACCAGGCCGCGAGAGCGCTCGGGGCGGCGGCGGAGCAGGGGAGGAGCGATCCTCGGGTCTACGATCGCCTATGCGCGCTGGGCCTGACGCGAACCGTGGCCGGCGGCGTGGCGAGCGCCGAGACCCTGGCTCCCTGCCGGCGTTCGGTCCGCCTCGATCCGCTGCGCTACGAGCCGCAGCTCCTGATCGCGCTCGGAACCCTCCGTCTGGGCGGCGCGCAGGAAGAGCGTGCCGAGGAAGCGGGTGCCAAGGAAGTTGATGCCGAGGAAGTTGATGCCGAGCAGCGGCAGGCGGCGCGACCTGATCTGGCCCGGGCGGCGGAAGCGATGGAGGTCGCGGCTCGCCTCGCGCCCGACGATCCCCTGGTGGCGCTGGTCGGGAGTTTCGTCGAGCAGCGGCGGGCCACCGGATCGTAGCGAGGGCCGGCTCACCGCCGGCGAGCCGTCGAGCCTACGGCGAGGATCGGAGGCGCCGTCGGAGATCGCGGGCGGTGCGCTCGATCTCGGCATCCAGGTCCTGCTCGAGCAGCCGGTCGAGCATGCCGATCGCCTCGCGGACGCCGCCTCCCCGGGCCGTCTCGATCGCCCGCGAGATCGTGCTCACGCCACGGTTGTGGCGGGCCACGCGGACGATCTCGTCGATCGCGGCTCCGAGCTGGCCGCGCAGCCCGGGCGGGAGGTCCTGGTCGAGGCGCTCGGCGATCGCCTGACCGCGGTCGAGCTCACCGTGGTTGACCAGCCAGCCGGCGAGCTCGAGCTCGGTGGTGGCGAGCTGCTCCTCCTGCCGGTGCAGGAGCTCGGGGCGGCGGAAGCGGCGAAGGCGCGGCGCGAGCGCGCGAGCACGCTCGCAGCCGCCGCTGCGACAGAGCGCAAGGCCCAGGTGGAGGAGGACCTGGGGCTCGCCCGGCAGGAGCTCTGCGGCACGACCGAGCGCCGTGATCGCTTCGCTCAGCCCTTGCTCGGTGAGGCCCCAGACCGGCGGGCCCTGGTCCGAGATCAGCCAGCTCTGGCCGAGCGCGGCGAGCGCGGCGCCACGAGTGGGATCGATCGCGACCGACCGCCTCAGGTGCGCGCGGGCAGCGAGCAGGTCCCGGGTGTCGATCTCGTTCCACTCGACGCCGTCGCGTTGCTGGCGCAGGAGACGGCGGAGCATCGACTCGCCGAGCAGATGAAGCGCGATCGCTTCTCGTGGCGCCGCTTCGACCGCCTCGCGGTACCAGACCTCGGCGGTGCCGTGGTCGCCCTCGAGGTCCGCGACCTCGCCCAGGCCCGCCCTCGCGAGACCGCTCGACGGATCGAGCCTCAGGGCCTCTTCGAGCAGGGAGCGGGCGTCGCGGGAACGGCCGAGCCGGACGGCGAGCTCGCCGAGCTGCGCCAGCGTCTCGCCGGGCGTCAGATCGCGCGGCGCCGGCAGCGGCGAGCCGGTCGCGGCGCGGACCACCAGCACCGGCAGCTCGGGCTGGTCCAGGTAGCGCTCGAGCTCCGCCTCGAGCCCCAGAGACGTCCGCTCGAAGGTCTGCTCGAACGCGTCGCTCGGATCGGCGCCCGCGGCGAGCTCGAGCAGGTAGCGGCCGAGCAGCTCGCGCCGGTCGGTCGCGCTCAGGAGGTAGTGGACGAAGGCCCAGGACTCGGCGTAGAACGCGCCCCGGCGGTCGCCTCCGTGGTCGTGGTCAAGCGCCGTGGTCGACTCGACGGCGACCAGGTCGGCGAGCGGCATCCAGCTCTCGCGTTGCAGCCAGTCGAGGTGGCGGGTCTTGGGCAGGCCGAGCACCGCCCGCTCCTCCTCGATGCGGGCCGTGGAGTAGTACTCGGCGAGACCCTCGTTGAGCCAGAGCGGCGCCCACGGGAGGTTGCGGCGGACCCAGGCGTGGAGCGCCTCGTGGAACAGCGTCTCGAGCGGCAGGGGCGAGGCGCTGGCGTCGATCACTAGGCGGTTTCCGAAGATCGAGGTCTGGAAGAAGCCGGTGACCTTGTCGTCGGCGCGTCCGGCGCTGCGGTCGCCGACGCGGCCGCCAACGCGGTCGCCAACGCGTGGTGCGAAACGGAGGTACTCGCGGCGGTCGCCGAGGACGAAGACGCGGGTGTCGATGGAGCTCTCTACGGCCTGGGGCGTGATCTCTGCCAGCAGTCCGCGCAGGCGCTCGAGCCGATCGGCCAGGACCGAGGCGCTGCGCCGGTCGAGATCGGTGAGCAGCGTGAACGCCGGCGTCTCGACCGCCAGCCAGGACGACCCGGCGCCGGGAGGTGTGCTGCGGGTCTGCCCTGCCGCCGGTCGCGTGCAGGGCAGCGCGGTCGAGACGATCAGCAGGAGCAGCGGCGCAGCGAGGGATCGCACGCTCGGAGTCTAAAGGGATTCCTCACGCGGCGACTCGCCGCACGCCGAGGATCGCTTCTTACTCGACGCCTGGGCGACGGCGCGAGCGCGCGCGGTCACGCTCGAGCTCCTCGAGCTGTTCCCGCAGCCGATCGATCCGCTCCTGGAGACGCTCGATGTGCCGGAGTTGGACCTCCTCGCGCCGCCGATGCGCCTCGTCGCTGCGCGGCGTCCCGGGCCGCACCGCGACGCGGGGCTCGAGGCGCCGGACCTCGCGGATGCGGTGCTCGATCCTCCTTCGTTCCTGGTCCTCGGCGCGCCGCCGCTCGTCGACCTCGACGCGTCGGGCGCGACGCTTCTCCTCTCGCACGATCCGGCGCTCGGCCTCGGCGCGGTCGAGGACCGAGCGTCTCGCCTGCTCGGCGCGGCGAGCGGACGCCTCTCGCCGGACGGCCTCGGTCGCCTGGCGCTCCGCGGTGGCCTGGCGCTCCGCGATCGTCCGGCGCTCCGCGGTGGCCTGGTGCTCCGCGATCGTCCGGCGCTCCGCGATCGCTCGACGCTCGGCGCTGCTTCGGCGGGGCTTCTCGTCGAGGCGCTGCAGCGCGAGAGCCTGCCGTTCGACGGCGGCGGCGACCGCTTCCGGCGCGACCCTCGGCTCGGGACGCGGCTCGGCCGCAGCGCGCGGGCTCCGTCCGGCTGCGAGGCGGCTCCAGCCGGCGGCCAGCTCCGCCTCCATCTCGGCGATCTCGATCTCCAGGTGGTAGATCCGAGCGCGCAGCTCGGCCTCGTCCGGCTGCACGGCGTCGTCCATCCTCGGCAGCCCGGATGGAATCTCGGGAGCGGGCGGCGGCGCCGGCGTCACGACGCCGCGAGGCGCCGGGGCCATGCCCGGGATCGCGGGACGTGGCGCGGCGAGAGGCTCGAAGTGGGAGGGCTCCGGCAGTCTCGGCTCGCCTGCGTCGAGCCTCCACCACCGAGCGGGTTCGGGCGCGGGCGTGGGCTCTGCGGGCTCGCCGGGAGCCGCCAGAGCCGGGAGACGGGGCGCCGCCGGCGACGCGAGAGTGAAGGCCGCCGGCGACGGAACACGGGGAGCCGGCAACGAGGGTGGCTGCGGCGGCTGCGTCGTCGGCTGCGTCGTTGGCCGCGCCGGCTGGGGCGCCGGAACCGGGCGGACGCTCGGTCGGGGCGTGATCGGCGGTGGCGGGGGCGCCCAAGAGGCCGCCGTGATCGTCGTGCCGGTGAAGGCCGGGGCCGTGAAGATCGTGACGACGGCGCCGACCGCGAGGAGCGCCAGCCAGGGGGAGGCCGACCGGTGATGCGAGAGGCCGCCCGCGACCAGCCGGCGCACGCGATCGCCGAGCGTCGACGGCGTCGCCGCCAGCGTGCTAGCGCCGTAGGCCTGGTCCAGCGCCGGCCATCGGCTCCGGCCGCCGCCGCGGACGGTCCAGGCGGCGGCCTTGGCGAGCGCGCGCGCCAGGGCGAGGGGCTGGCCGGTGAGTCGTGAAGCCCACTCGTCGCTCGCCAGCTCGAACAGGGCAGCCAGACGACGGCGCGCCACTCGGTGGAGAGGCTGGAAGGGGAGGAGGATCTCGAACAGACGGGCGACGAGCTGCCAGACGGCGTCGCGCCTCGCGACGTGAGCCAGCTCGTGCGCGAGCACGGCGTCCAGCTCGTCGGCGTCGAGCTCGACCAGGGCCCGCGAGGGCAGACAGATCTCGGGACGGCGAAAGCCGCGCACGATCGGGACCTTCAAGCGATCCGAGACCGCGAGGACGATCGGCCGCCGGAGGCCGGCCGCCTCTCGGAGACGCTCGAGCGCCGCCACCGTCTCACTGCCGCTGAGGACCTCCCGGTGCGACAGCCTTCGGCGGAGTCGAGCGCTGGCGATCACCAGGCGGACGCTCAGCCAGCCCGCGGCCAGGAGCCAGAGCGCGAGCAGGGTCCGGACCGCGGTCTCGACGACGGCGGCTCGCGCGGTGAGCGCCGCCGGCGCCTCGGAAGCCAGCGCCACGGTCACCGGCGCCGTCGGGCTCTGCGATGTCGCCCCGGCGAGCTCGGCGGGTCCGAGCAAGGACGCGGCGCCGGGCGTCGCCTCGGTCGTGCTCCCCTGCTCGGGGCTCACTTGCTCTGGGTTCACCAGCTCGGTGGAGGGCTGATGATGGCCGATCTCGAACCGCCCTGCCAGCGGCTCGACGGAGAGGGTCGCCTGCAGGCCGGTGGTCAGCAGGCCGGCCAGGAGCGCCAGCTTCCACAGCCGCTCCTCGACCCCCAGGGATCCGTGCCGGCGCGCCCAGAGCGTCGACAGCCAGCAGAGCCCCAGCAGGATCGTGCTGTGGGCCAGGTAGGTGAGCGCCCAGCCGAGCGATGTACCGGTCGAGAGCTGCGTGGTGTCGAGCATGATGTCTCCTCGAGGGCTGGCCGGCGCGGGATCAGGAGCTCCGACCCGAGAGGGTCGAGTCGGGAGCGGTCGAATCGGGAGCGGCTGGAGTGGGCTCCGAGGGCGTGCTGTGTCGTACGGAACGGCGCGCGTGGGTGTTCATGGTTCCCCCTCCCGGGTCTCCGCATGCTCGGCCCGGGCAATCAGGCGGCGGAGCTCTTCGAGCTCGTCGGGATCGATCTCGCGCTCCTGGAGCAGGTGGCTGACGACCGCGGCGACCGAGCCGTCGAACAGCCGGTCGGTGAGCTCCCCGAGCATCGAGCGGCGGACCTCCGCCTCGGTGATCGTGGGCCGGTAGACGTACCTGCGCCCCTCGGTGCGATGCGTGACCACGCCCTTTCGCTCCATCTTGCCGAGCATGGTGGCGATCGTGGTCGGCGCCAGCCGGCGTTCCTTCCACAGCGCCCGGTACACCTCGGCGGCAGGGGCCTCCCCCTGCTCCCAGAGGATCTGCATGATCGCGTGCTGGAGGTCTCCGAGCTGGCTGCGGCTCATGACGACCGCGATAGTACTACCGAGGTAGTTGATCGTCAACGGGCGCGCAATGAATGCCGCGATCCGTCCCCTGGCGCCGCCGGCCGCGAGCCGTCGGCGCAGCGGGCACGCGACGAGCGGTGCACGACCCGGAGGCCGAGCTCACCGTGCCCCGGCTCGACGCACGTAGATGTCGCCGTTCCAGGTCTTGAACCGGGTCTCCTCGCCGCCGCCCCCGACTGTGGCGTGGATCTCGCGCTCGACGCGGTACTTGACCCGGCCGGCGTCGCGCTCGACCTGGGTGCTCGTCGGCAGGATCTCGAGCTCGAAGTCGCTGTAGATCTCGCCCTGCATCGAGCTGATCTTGAGATCGGACGAGAAGCCCGCCGGGAAGGTGACGTCGATGTCGCCGTTGAAGGTGATGAACGAGAGCGGCTTGCGCTCGCCGAGACCGGTGAGCTCCACCTCGATGTCTCCGTTGGTCGAGCTCGCGACGACCGAGCCGGCGATCCCGGTCGCTTCGATGTCGCCGTTGACGCAGCTCAGCTCGAGGTCTCCCTCGACGTCGCGCACGACCATGGTCTCTCCCGAGATCGAGTGGAGCGTCATCGAAGTGCGGCGGGGAACCTCGATTCGGACCATCAGCTCCTCGCCCCAGCCCCCCTGGACCTCGACGGTGTTGCCCTCGGCCTCGGCAGTGAGACCGAAGCTGCGGTTGGGGATGCGGTACATGCCGTCGACCTTCTCGGGCTCGCCGCCGCGCTCGAGCTCGTCCTCCTCGCCGAACACCACGACGACCTCGTCGGTGTCGACGCCGCGGACTTCGATCGAGCCGTTGGGCAGGGAGACCTCGAGGCGAACCGGCTCGCCGGGGTTCGCGATCGTGAGCGCCATCCGCTCGGCCGCGAGCGGCGCGGCGGTGGCCAGGACGAACAGACTGAGGGAGAGAAAGCGCATCATCTCTGAGTTCTCCTTCTTCGAGGAGTCGGTTTCCAGGAGTCAGTTTCGAGGAGTCGGTACTGGAATCGAACGGGGAGTCGGGCGTCAGCGGGCGGGTCCGCTGCGGGTCAGTCCGTCGCGGTCAGGATCACGTCGCCGTTGAGGGTCTCGAGGCGCAGCGTCGGTCCGCCCGCGCCGATGCGCCAGGTCGACCAGCGGTCGAGCCGGTAGCGGGTGCCATCGTGGCGGTCCTCGACCCGAACCTGCGGCGGCACCGCGGTGAGGTCCCAGCCGCCGCGCTCGCGCGCCGCGACCCGCATCTCGCCGTTCATGCTCTTGAACTGGACGTCTGCCGCGAGGTCGGGCGGAAAGGCGAGCTCGATGTCGCCATTGATCGTGTGCGCCTCGATCTCGTCGCGCGGAGCGACGAGGAAACTCGCCACGATGCCGCCGTTGACCGTCTCGAGGGTGCCGGCGCCGGCGCTCTCGAGCAGGCGCACGCCGCCGTTGACATTGCGCAGGTGGAAGCTCCCCTCGACGCCGGCGACGTCGATCTCGCCGTCGGTGACCGTGCGCAGGTCGATGTCGAGCCGGCGGGGCACGCGCAGGACGAAGTCGTAGACGACGCGGTAGCCGGGATCGCGCCGGTCCGACCAGCGCTCGCGGTCCCGCGAGTCGCGGAAGGGGCCGTCGACGAACAGGTCGACGACGCCGTCCCGGCCGCTGGTCTCGAGCCGCACCTCCTCGCGCGCCCGCTCGGCGGCGCGCTCGGTGCGCGCGATGATCGTCTCGGTGACCGACATCTCGACGGTGTCGCGGTCGTGTGCGCGGACCTCGATCGAGCCGTGGACGTTGTCCACCACCAGCGCCTCGAAGGGACCGTCGCTGGGGGCGAAGCTCTCCTCGAAGGTGCGCGAGGAGCGCGTCTCGGCGGCAGCGGCGCCGGGGTCGGCCGCCAGCAGGGTCGCGGCCGCGGCCAGCGCGACGGCGCCCGGAATCGAGGAGATCGATCGAGTCATCACAGAGTTCCTCCGAAGGAGGCGGCGACCAGCTCGTAGACGCGAGCCTTCACCGCCGGGTCGATCTCGGGATCCGCGAGCAGCTCGCGCAGCGCGCGCTCGCCGTCGGCGCCGCCGCGCTCGGCGAGCACGTCGGCGACCGCCACCTGCAGCACCGGGGAGTGCTGGCGGCCGAGCGAGGCGGCCAGACCCTGGCGCACGGAAGCCTGGTCGGCGACCCGCGCCAGCGCCTCGACCGCCGCGAGACGGACGTTCTCGCTCTGGTCGGCGGTGGCGATGCGCAGCAGCTCGTCGACGATGCGCTGGGAGCTCTGGCGGGGGTCGGCCAGGGCCTGGGCGGAGAGCGAGACGCCACGCAGCCGATCGGCGGCGCTCGCGTCGTCGAGCAGCCCGAGCGCGGCGCGCGTGTTCATCGTGCGCAGCTCGCCGGTCAGCTCGGCCCGCAACGCTCCGATCTCGGCGTCCTGGCGGTCGATGGCGAGCCCGACGACGACGCCGAGCAGCAGCGTGGCGACCGCGGTGGCGAGCTGGACCAGCGGGCTCTTGGGCCAGACCCCGGCGAGCCACCGCTCGACGCGGTGCAGCGGCGAGGGCCGCTGCGCCTCGGCCTGCCAAGCGGCGAGCGAGCGGTAGAAGCGAGCGCGCAGGCGGTCGGCGGGCACCGGGTTCTCGCGCTTCGTCTCCTCGTCGAGGCGCCGCCAGATGGC
Organism: Thermoanaerobaculia bacterium; assembly: GCA_035546295.1. Taxonomy (GTDB): domain Bacteria; phylum Acidobacteriota; class Thermoanaerobaculia; order Multivoradales; family Multivoraceae; genus DATKBT01. Next base: position 45,382 of record DATKBT010000099.1, read on the forward strand.
GTGGAGGGCGGCTTCGTCGCCGAGCCCGGAGCGTTCCGGATCGATCTCCGCGGCCCGCAATTGCTGGGCCTCCAGCTCCTGAGCCTCGAGCGCGAGGCGCGCGAGGATGCGCTCGGAGTCCAGCCGGTCGTCGTCGGGGGGCAGGGCGGTCGTGCTCATGGCGTTGGGCCTTCCGCGGCGGCGCCGCGCAGGTCGGGTCCGGCGCCGGCGAGGTCGCCGGCCTCGGCGGCGGCCAGCAGGCGCAGGTAGGTGGAGCGGAGCTCGCCGATCGCGCGGTGGACGCGGACCTTGACCGCTCCCACCGAGCAGTCGAGCAGCTCGGCGATCTCCTTGTAGCGACGGGCTTCGAAGCGACTGAGGACCAGAACCTCCCGCTTGTCGAATGGCAGCTCGAGCAGCGCCTGGCGCAGCAGCGAGATCGCCTCGGTCTCCTCGAGCCGCGCCAGCGCGTCGGTGCGCTCGTCGGCGCGGTTCTCCTCGCGCTCGCCGAGCGGCTGATCGGCGCCCGTCTTGCGGAAGTGGTCGGCACAGGCGTTGCGGGCCATGCGGTACATCCAGGGAAGGAACAGGCTGTCGCCGCGGAAGGTGTGGCGGTAGCGGAGCATCCGATGGAAGACCTCCTGGACGAGGTCCTCGGCGAGGGCCGGCGTGCCCGTCATGCGCAGGCAGAACTGATACAGCCGAGAGTGGTGCCGCTCGAACAACGGCCCGAGCTCTCCGACCTCGCCGTCCTTGACCATCGTCATCAGCTCCTCGTCGCTCGGGGACATCGCGGTGGGGTCGCCGGAGGCGCTGGGTCTCGGGGGCCGGTGGGTCATGCCGAAAGGTTCGCGGTCGCCGGTTGCAGGGGATTCCGCGCCTCCAGCGCCTCCTGCAACCTCAACGACTGGAGGCCGCGGGGAAGGTTACAGAGTCGGCGGGTGAGCGGCGCCGATGGCGCCCGCCGAGGTGTGCTTCGTCGAGGAAGGAGCTCCAACCATGCGGCGCGAGCAGGCTCAGGCCGCACCGGTGGTGCTCGTCGACGAGCGAGAAATGCCGAAGCCCCAGGGGCTGGAGGAGCGAGGCACTCGTGAACCTCGGCTTCGCGCTTGCGCGCTGGGTCAGAGTGGCTGCGACGCAGCAATGCGGGGCGCGGAGATCCCCCACCGTGCAGCCTGAGCAGGCTCAGGCTGCACTGGGGATACGCGTCGAACCCACCGCCGAGCTACGCTCTTCGGCGGTGGCTTCTTGGCTACTCGAAGGGGGACTTCTTCTTCTTGAAGCCTGCCGGGATCTCGAAGGTGCTGTCGGGAATCGGCCCGACCCGGACCTCGGTCGCGCGGGTCTCGGTGCTGATCGTCCGGCCCATCATGGTCATCGTGAAGCTGGAGACCAGCGGCAGGCCCTCGATCTTGGAGAGCTCGTCGAACAGCTTGCCGATCCGGCCCGCCATCGGCCCCATGTTGGCGAACATGAGCCGGCGGGCGGCGTTGACGTCCATCGGGACCTCGAGCTCGCTCGCGGCGCAGATCTCGAACACGTAGGCGTCACCCATCGAGACGCGGTAGTCGTCGCAGGAGTATCCGGCGACCTCCTGGCTGGTGCCGAGCTCGGTCACCTCGACCTCCGAGGCCTCGCCGAAGATCCGGTCGACCATCGGCATGTCCTGGAGGAGCTGGCTGAGCTCGGCGAACTGCTCCTCGAGCTCGGCGGGAGTGGTCACCCAGTAGTTCTTCTTCTTGGTGTCGAGGAAGGCGATCTCACCGCTCTGGTAGTCGACGATCGTCTCCGTGTCCCCCTCGACCGTGCGCAGCTTGTCCTCCCCCATGTACGTGGTCGAGGTCGAGGCCTTGACCGCCGAGGACTCGAGCGTCGAGACCACCGTGATCTCCTCGGCTGCCACCGACCCGACGGCGAGCAGGGCTGCAATCAGCCAGAGGGTGGGCGTGCGGGCGCGGTGTGAGCTCATCATGGGTTCTCCCTCCGGGTGTCTTGCGTGCGTCGGGGAAAAGAGTCTACCAGCCCGCTTTTGGCGCCGAAACGCACCACCCAAGCCTCCGGAATCGCGGATTCCACCACCCAGCGCGCGAGGTTGACCCAGCCACCGCAGCGGTCCAGGATGCCGCTGTCCGCGGTGGCGACGAGCTCTTCGCTGTCCCGCAGCAGCGGGTCCGGATTGGCCACCAGCTCGACGCGCCACGGCCAGCCCTGCTCGGTGGCGGTGGTCTCGAGCAGCCGGGCGAGCCGTCCGCTGTTGGAGATCGGGCGATCGAACAGCCACAGCACCGAGCTGACGCCGGATCCGGCGAGCAGCTCGCCGACGTGCCGGAGGGCCGGGGCGGTCGACGCCACCCGCTTGTAGTGGCGGCTCATCGCGGCGACGTCGCGGAAGGTGCCGTCGCGCGCCTCGAGGACGAGCCCTCCGGAGATCGCCGCCTCGATCGTCAGCAGCACGTTGTAGCCGTCGATCTGCAGCTCGCGGCCGCCCAGCGCTTCGGGCTCGCGCAGCCTCGCGCGCCGCTCGGCGACGGCCTGATCCGAGGCCGCGCAACGCTGGACCGCCTTGCGCTGGCGGTCGACCAGAGCGTGGCGGTTGCCGACCAGCGTCAGCGCCGCTTTGGCGGGATAGCCGCGGGTGAGCAGCCAGCTCAGCTCCTCGACGGCGCGACGGAGCTTGGGCACCTCGTCCTCGGCGAAGCAGCGTTCGTCCTTCGGGTGAGGACCGCGGTTCGACCGGGAGTCTGGCACCAGGGACTTGTACAGCCTACGCGGTGAGAGAGCGCCGCCGGCGGATGAACTCGAGGCAGGCATCGCAGAACGAGAAGCCGCGCTGGTCGATCACGGCGCGAACGTAACCCACCTCGCCGAACCCGTTGTACTGCCCCTTGCTCATCGGGCAGCAGCCGTCGTCGCGCGCGATCACGAGCTCGTAGTGGTGCACCAGGCCGAAGTTGTGACCGAGCTCGTGGAGGGCCACCTTGCACAGCCTCTGCTGCAGCAGCTCCGCCGACCCCGGCCCGAGCCGCCGCGGAGAGACCACCGCGACGTCGTTGCGGTGGTCCTTGCCGCCGAACATCGAGCAGGTCGCGTCCTCGTCGTGCGAGCTGCACAGATCGGCTTCGGTCACGCCCAGGATGTGCCCGCCGATCTCCTGCTCGAGCGCTTGGGTGAGCAGGGCGGCCTCGATGCGATCGAACGAGGGCGCGTCGTAGTCGACGACGTCGACCGAGTCGATACCGCCAGCGAAGGCGGCGAGGATCGAATCGGCCATCCACTCGAAGGGCGGGTCGGTCTCGAGCTGACCCACCCGGACCATGCGAAGCGAAGAGAGAGCATTGGAGTGGAGCATGAGGGATCTTGCCCCGCACCCGGCGGTTCGGGCAAAGCAGCAATCTCTGCGACTGAGTGCCAGATGTCGATGCACCCAGAATCGATGCACCCAGAATCGATGCACCCAGAGATCGGTGCACCCAGAGATCGGTTCACCGAGCCCGGAGCGCCCGGGCTCCTATTCGGCCGTAACACCGCGAAGGGCTGCTCTCACTCCCGGTTCAGCGCGACCGCCGGCGCCACCCCCGAGGCTCGACGGGCGGGGAGGTAGCTGGCGAGGAGGGTGGTGGCCATCAGCCCGGCGCCCACGAGGACGACGAACAGGGTCGGCTGGGGCACCAGCGCGCCGAGCGTCGAGGTCACCGCGCGCTCCACCGCCCAGACCATCGGGACGCCGAGGACGAGTCCGATCACGCTCAGCTTCAGACCCTGGCGCAGCACCATGCCGAGCACGTCCCGGCGCCGCGCGCCCATCGCCATCCGCACGCCGATTTCGCGCGTTCGCTGACTCACCGAGTAGGCCAGCACGCCGTAGACCCCCATCGCCGCGAGGACCAGCGCGAAGACCGAGAACGCGCCGAGGATCGCGAGCAGGACATCGAAGCCCGCCATCTGGAGGTCGATCCACCGCTCGAGTGTCATCGCGCTGCCCATCGGCAGGTCGGAGTCGAGGGCGGCGAGGGCGGCGCGCGCAGGCTCGGCCAGCCCCTCCGGGTCGAAGACGCCGGTGGCGCGCAGCATCACCGACCAGGCGCGGGACGGCTGCTGCGCGAACGGCAGGTAGACCGTCGTCGCCGGGCCGTCGATGAAGCCGATGCGGCGCTGCCGCATGCTGCTCACCACGCCCACGATCTCGCGCTCGCGCTCCTGGATCAGGATCCGCTTGCCGAGCGCCTCACCGTCGGGAAAGAAGCGCTCGACGAAGGCGGCGTCGACCAGCGCCACCGGCGAAGCGTCGGCGCGATCCTGGGAGCCCAGGTTTCGGCCGCGCAGCAGGTTGAGTCGCAGAGCGTCGAGGTAGCCCGGCGAGATGGCGAGCCAGGTGGTGGCGGGTGCGGGCTCGGAGGGGTCGAGCTCGTCGCCGGCGATTCGCACGCTGGCTGCAGGCATGAAGCGGCCACGCGGGAGCGCGCCGGTCGCGGCTGCGTGCTCCACCGCTGGCAGCGCTTCCAACCGGTCGAGGACGAGGTCGTGGAAAGCGATCCGTGCGCCCTCGTCTGGGTACTGGTCGTTGGGCAGTGCGAGGTCGAAGACGAACAGGCCCGAAGCCTCGAAGCCCGGGTCGCCGTACTGGATGTCGACGAAGGTGCGCAGCAGCAGCCCGGCGCCGCAGATCAGGGTCAGCGCCAGCGCGATCTGGGCGACGACGAAGGAGGTGGTCACCAGCCGCCGGCCTCCGGCCGCGCCGCGCGCGCCTCCTTCGCGCAACTCGCCGCTGAGGTTCGCGCGCACCGCCTGCAGACTGGGAGCCAGTCCGAACAGGACGCCGGCCGCGGCGGTGAGCGCGAACGAGAACAGCAGCACCCACAGGTCGAGACGCGGCAGGATGAAGGGGGGCAGCGTGCCGGCGAGCGAGGAGCGCAGGACGCGCACGCCGACCGCGCCGAGAGCGAGACCGAGGGCGCCTCCGCCGAGCGCGAGGACGACGTTCTCGGTGAGGAGCTGGCGCAGGATGCGCGGCTGACCGGCCCCCAGCGCAGCGCGCATCGCCACCTCGCGCCGGCGCGCGCGGGCGCGCGCCATCAGCAGGTTGGCGATGTTGGCGCAGGCGATGAGTAGCACGAACAGGCCGGCGGCCTGGATCAGGCTGAACAGCTGCGTGTCGGTGGGTCCCGGGATCTGGTCCTCGAAGCGCGCGACCGCGGCCTCGTAGCCGCGGTTGGTCTCCGGAAAGCGCGCCTCGAGCTCGGCCGCGATCCGGTTGAGGTCCTCGCTGGCGGCGGCGCTGGTCACGCCCGGCCCGAGCCTGGCGACGCCGTCGATGGTGCGCGACGCGCGGTCGGTGTCGGTCGGGTCGATCTCGAGCGGCAGCCAGACGTCGACGCCGAGCCAGAACAGGAAGGTGAAGTCCTCGGGGAGCACCCCGATCACCTCGTGCGCCTCGTGATCGAGCAGGATGCTGCGTCCGACCACGCCGGGGTCCGCGCCGAAGCGCCGCTCCCAGAACTGGTGCCCGAGCAGGGCGACGCGAGGGGCCCCCGGCGCCGAGTCGGGCTCGACGAGCGCGCGTCCCAGGTCCGGGTGGTAGCCGAGCATCCCGATCAGCCCCGGCGTGACCAGCGGCGCGATGAGCTGCTCGGGGGGACCTCCGTCGCCGGTGAGGTTGCGGGTGCCGCGCTGGATCCCCTCGAGCTGGGCGAGGCTGCGGCTGCGATCGCGGTACTCGAGGAGCTCGGGGACCGAGAGCCCGAAGAAGTCGTCGGTCGCCGAACGTTGGGAGGTCCAGACGAAGGCGAGCCGGTCGGCGTCCTCGTACGGGAGCGGCTGCAGCAGGTAGCTGCGAACGATGCTGAAGACCGTGGTGTTGCCGGCGACCGCGAAGGTGAGGCAGAGCACGACCACCGAAGTGACCAGCGGCTGCCGGGCGAGGGTGCGAAGGGCGAAGCGGACGTCTCGAAGCATCGGGCTCCCTGGGTGCGAGTCGGTCCCCGCTCACACAACGCTCTGGAGGCCTCGCCGGTTTCAGCCGGCGGCTCGAGACACCGAGGGCCTCGGCTCGGTGCGATCGGCGGCGGCAGCCCGAAGGATCGCCTCGCCATGCTGTTCGCCGGCACCGAGACCGCCGCCCGCATCGAACGCGCGGAGTGCGACCTGCCGCGGGGAGCCGCCAGCGCCTTCGCCGCCGGGGAGCCCGGCTGCGATCCCTTCGTCCGCGAGATCGCGGGGGGCGCGCAGTGTTCACGGAAGGGGGGTTCTCCGTGCGGGGTCAAGGAGTGGTGAGGGAGCCATCCCCGCGGCTCCTAGAACGTCGAAAGCCCCGTCGCCTCCATCAGCCGGTACTTGAACGCCTGCCATCGGGACGGATCGGCCCACCGTTCGTAGGGGTCGGTGAGCTCGCCTCCTTCGTTGCTCCACCAGCGATCGAAGACCTCCTCGAGCTCGCGGTCGAGCGCCGAGCCGGCGGGCGCCGTGATCTCGACGTTGGCTTCGAGGTTGAAGTCGGCGAGGTTGCGGCGGGTCAGGTTGGCGGAGCCGAGGTTCGCGACGACCTCGCGGTCGGTGCGGATGACGGTGAGCTTGGTGTGGAACTGCTCCCCCTGCGTGCGGTACCAGCGCACCTCGACGCCGTCGCCGCCGCGGGTCACCAGCTCGTGAGCCACCGACCTGTTGGGGATGCCGTCCTTCTCGCGGCCGAAGGCGTCGCGGTTGGGGTCGAGGATCATGCGGACCCGTACGCCGCGCCGGGCCGCCGCCACCAGGCTCTCGATGATGCCGCGGTGGCTCAGGTAGAACATCGCGACGTCGATCCGGTCGCCGGCCCGCGTCTCGGCCAGCTCCTCGAGCAGGTTGTCGCGGATCGCTCCCTCCGTCAGGTAGCGGAGCGCGACCGGAGAAGCGGAGCCGGCCTCCGGAGCCGTCCTCGACGGCGCAGCCTCGATGGCTGCCGTCTCGAGCGTGGCCGTCGCCAGGACGGCGGGTGGCGGTGCGATCCGCCCGCGCCATCCCGAGAAGCGGGCGACCTCGAGCTCCGAGACGAGGACGTCGCGGGCCACCCCTCCGCGCACGACCGCGGCGACGTTCGAGTGGCGGCTCGAGGCGTCGTGGGGGTTCGACGAGGTCACCAGCGCGACCAGGCCTCCCGCGGGGTGGTCGGCGACCACCACCTTGCGGTGGTTCGCCTTGAAATTGAACAGCGAGAGGTACGTGCGCAGGGTGACCTCGGCCTCGGGATCGAACGGGCTGGGCAGCCAGCCGCCGGTGTGGGAGTTGCCGAGCCACTGGAGCGCGATGCGCCAGAACGTCGACCAGATCGGGTTCGAGTCGCGGAGTCGCTCGAGGTCGGTGATCACCACCGGGATTCCGGCCGAGCGCAGCCGCTCGACGTGCTCGGAGGGCCGCCCGCCATAATGGCTGTTGAGCGGATCGGTGACGAACAGGATCTGGATGCCGGGAACCTCGCGCCGCTTGGCGATCAGCCGTTTCGTGAGCTGGTCGCTCAGCGGCCGGAAGCCGTCGCCCGCGGCGCCCGCGAAGTCGTTGAACAGGAACAGATCCAGCACCACGAGCTGCTGCGCTCCCGCGATCATCTCGAACACGCGATCCCAGATCCGGTGACCGACAACCGTGTCACCCGAGGGTGTCCCGTAGGTCTGGTCGAAGAGCAGCTCGACCTGCCCGCGGTCGGCGATCCGGCGGGGACCCTCCACGTGGACGCCCGGCGGCAGCGGCTCGATCTGGTGCCAGGCGCCGACCACGAAGACCAGGAGCAGGGCCGCCGCGATCGCGGCGCGGCGCCGCTGGCGACGGGCCGCGGTCCTTCGCTCCGACGGGCGGGTGCCGTCGGCCTCTGGCTCCTGCGCTGCGGTCATCTGTCGGCGGAGCCTATCGGTCATCGGGGCGGCTCAGCGTCCGTGACAGACTCACGCGACCCGAGCGTGAGCAGAGGAGACGGTTTCCGCGAGGAGGTTACCGGCGGGTGGCGGAGGCGACGGCGATGGAGATCACGGGCATCAGCATCTACCAGGTCGACCTGCCACTCCGCGAGGGGAGCTACCGGTGGTCGGGCGGCAAGTCGGTCGAGGTCTTCGACTCGACGATCGTGCGGGTCGAGACCGACGAGGGACTGGTGGGTCACGGCGAGATCTGCCCGCTGGGTCCGTTCTACCTACCCGCCTACGCGGCCGGGGCGCGAGCCGGCATCGCCGAGCTGGCGCCGACCCTGTTGGGCGAGGATCCGCTCCAGCCGGCGGTGCTCCAGCGCCGGATGGAGGCGACGCTCAAGGGGCACCCCTATGTGCGCTCGGCGATCGACGTCGCCTGCTGGGACCTCCTGGGGCAGGCGTGTGGACAGCCGGTGTGCACCCTGCTCGGCGGCCGCTACGGCGAGAGCTTCCCCCTCTACCGCGCGATCTCGCAAGAAGAGCCGGAGGCGATGGCGGCGAAGGTCGCCCGCTACCGGGAGGAGGGCTACCGCAGGTTCCAGCTCAAGGTCGGCTCCGACGTCGAGACCGACGTCGAGCGCATCCGAGCCGTGCGCGACGCCCTCGAGCCCGGTGACGTGCTGGTCGCCGACGCCAACACCGGCTGGCTCCAGCACCAGGCGGCGCGCGTGGTGCGCGCGGTGCGCGACGTCGATGTCTACATCGAGCAGCCCTGCCCGAGCTACGAGGAGTGCCTCTCGATCCGGCGGCGGACCGACCATCCGTTCGTGCTCGACGAGTCGATCGACTCGCTCGGCGCGTTATTGCGCGCTCACGCGGACGGCGCGATGGACGCAGTCAACCTCAAGATCTCGAAATTCGGGGGACTCACTCCGGCGAAGCTGGCGCGCGACCTGTGCGTCGAGCTGGGCGTCGTGATGACGATCGAGGACTCCTGGGGAGGCGACGTGGCGACCGCCGCGATCGCTCACCTCGCCCACAGCACGCCCCCCGAGCTGCTGTTCACGGCCACCGACTTCAACTCCTACGTCACGGTGTCGACCGCCGAGAGCGCTCCGCGACGGGAGCAGGGGAGGATGGCGGCGCCGACCGAGCCGGGGCTGGGGTTGCGCGTGCGCGACGACGTGCTGGGAGAGCCGGTGTGGAGCACGACCACGAGATCGGGGACAGGTACCGAATAGATCGGTACTGTCCCCGATCTTCTTGTAGCGTCTCGGTCGTCACTGGGAACAAGGGAGCACGACCGATGGCGAAGTCACCTGAGGAGGTGGCGGCGACGATGATCGCGTCACTCGAGGAGAAGACCGGCAGGCCGCTCGAGAGGTGTGTGGCGATCGTCACGAAGATCGGTCTCGACAAGCACGGCGAGATCGTGAGGATGCTCAAGGCCGATCACGGCGTCGGCCACGGTTATGCCAACCTGATCGCCCACCAGGCGCGTGCCAGCGATGCCGGCTCGGCGGCCTCGCAGGACGATCTGGTCGACGCGCAGTACTCGGGACCGAAGGCTGCGCTGCGGCCGATCTACGACCGCCTCGCCGCCGAGGTCTCGAGGCTCGGCAGCGACGTCGAGCTCTCGCCCAAGAAGACGTACGTGAGCTTGCGCCGCAACAAGCAGTTCGGGCTGATCCAGCCCTCGACGAAGACCCGGGTCGACGTCGGCATCAACTGGAAGGGCAAGGAGCCCGAGGGGCGGCTCGAGGCGTCGGGGAGCTTCAACGCGATGGTCAGCCATCGCGTGCGCTGAGCGCGCCGGAGGAGGTCGACGCCGAGCTCCTCGGGTGGTTGCGGCAGGCCTACGAGCAGGCGTGAGCTCGGACGCCGGGGTGGCGTCGGCTTGCGAGAACCGTGCTCACACCTCGCGCAGCCGACGCGCCAGGCGTCGCCGCACCGGCTCGCTGCGGCTGAGCTGCCAAGCCCGCTGCAGGTAGCGCTTCGCTTCGTCGGGGCGGCCGGCCCGCGCCGCGAGCTCGCCGCGGGCAAGGTGGAAGGGAGCGTAGCTCTCGAGTAGCGGCTCGGCCTCGAGACGGCTCAGCTCGGCGAGACCGCGCTCCGCCCCCTCGACCTCGGCCAGCGCGACCGCGCGGTTGGTCGCGGTCACCGGCGACGGCGCGATCGCCAGCAGCTCGTCGTAGAGCGTGACGATGCGCGGCCAGTCGACGGCCCCCGCCGGCCGCGCCAGCGTGTAGCAGCTCGCGATCTCGGCGAGCAGGTGATAGCGGGTCAGCCGATCGCCGCGCGCGGCCCGATCGAGGTGCCGGAGGCCGCGACGGACGAGCCCGGCATCCCAGCGCCCGGCGTCCTGCTCGTCGTAGCGCAGCGGCTCTCCCTCGTGGTCGACGCGGGCCGGCAGGCGCGCCGCCTGAAAGCAGAAGAGCGCGGCGAGCGCGCTCGCCTCGGGCGTCGAGGTGCGGGGATCGCCGGTGAGCAGCTCGACCAGGCGGATCGCCTCGTGACAGAGGTCGCGGCGCACCAGCTCGTCCCCCTGGTGGGTAGCGTAGCCCTCGTTGAAGACCAGGTAGAGCACCTCGAGGACGACGTCGAGCCGGGCGGCGAGCTCGTCGGGCGGCGGCACCACGAACGGAGGGTCGATCTCCTGGAGCTTGCGCTTGGCGCGCACCAAGCGCTGCGCGATCGCGGTGTCCCTGGCGAGGAAGGCGCGCGCGATCTCGGCGACGCCGAAGCCGGCGACGTTCTTGAGGGTGAGCGCGATCTGGGCATCGCGCGGCAGGGCCGGGTGACAGCAGAGCATGACCATCGTCAGCTCGTCGTCGGCCGGGCGGTCCAGCTCCGGCTCTGCGGCGGTGTCTCCGGATCGTGAGTGCAGGTCGGCGGTCACTCGATCCTCGCGGTCGCGCCACGACTTGCGTCGGCGCAGTGCGTCGAGCGCCCGGTTTCGCGCGACGGTCATGAGCCAGGCTTCGGGCTTCCCGGGAACGCCGCGATAGGGCCACAGGCGCAACGCCGAGAGCAGGGCCTCCTGCACCGCGTCCTCGATCAGCTCGAGCTCGCTCGCGCCGAAGGAGCGGGTGAGCGCCGCCACGATCCTGCCGGACTGGCGGCGGAACAGATGCTCGACCAGGGGCTCGATCGAGGTGGATCCGGTGGATTCTGGGTTCACGGGCTCGGGAGGTGTGTCGTCGGGGTGCCGTGGCTGACGTGGGGAGCCTGCCATCCGCCGGGGTGGTGAGCCAACGCCCTCGGACGCGTAGTCTGCGGCGTGCGTGAAGCCGATGCACGCCTTTCGGTGTGAGACCGGCGGGGGAGGCGTCGGCAAGGGCGGAGGAGGATCAGGGATGAGTTCTGCTGAGCGAAGAACCGTTCGTGAACGGCTGAAGGAGGCCGCGGCCGAGCTCGGACAGCGTGAGGTTCTCGTCGACGAACAGGAGCTCGCGCGTCATCACGTCCTCCGCGGTGCGCGCTTTCGACGTGATCTTGCTCTTTGCTGGGGTCATCGTTTCGGTGGTCATGATTTCGTTCCTTTCGGGACTGCTGACCGCCGCGACGACTCTGGCACCGTGCGATCGCGTTGCGACCACCCGAGGGGGTGGGACGAGGCGATTACGTCGCGGGGCAGTTTGCCGCGTGACCGCCGTGTGCAGCGCCACGAGGAGCAGCCGGGGCGCGCTGACGAGCCCTCGCCGCTCGAGCCAGGACGCGCCGGTCGGGGGCATCTCGGGGACCTACACCTCGTCGATCTCGCGCACGGTGATCCAGCCGTGCTCGAGGTGCGGGCAGCTCCGTGAGAGCTCGACCGCTTCTGTGTAGCTCTCCGCCTCGACCAGGAAGAAGCCGCCCAGAACCTCCTTCGCCTCGGTGTAGGGGCCGTCGAGGACCCGGACCTCGGCCTCGTTTCTGCGCAGGACCTTGCCCCCCTCGTCCTTGAGCTTCTGGCCGCCGACGACGCGCCCTCCGAGGCTCTCGCGCCAGGCGCGGTAGCGGTCGATGATCGTCTGCATCTCCTCTGGGCTCCAGTCGGGATTGTCGGCGGGATTCTCGTTGAGCAGCAGCAGGAACTTGGACATCGGCGTGAGCTCCTCCGGTTTTCTCGTGGCGAGCGTATCGGGGTCCGGCAGCGGCCGGGCCCCGCAGATCGACGAACGGGGCTGCCTGGAATCGACAGCCCCGGGCAGAGGTCGTGTCATGATGGGGGCGCCCACACGACACGAGGTCGAGGTCATGTCGTACGAACAGATCCTGTTCGAGCGCCGGGGCACGGTTGCGCTCGTCACGCTCAACCGGCCCGAGAAGCTCAACGCCTGGACCGAGGTCATGCGCTCGGAGCTGTGTGACGCACTCGCCCGCATCAACGAAGATCCCGCGCTCGGCGCCGCGGTGCTCACCGGCGCCGGGCGGGGCTTCTGCGCCGGCGCCGACATCGAGGCGGTCTTCGAGGCCGGCATCGACGGCGAGCCCGCGACGCCGGGGAGCCCGGATGCCGTCCGTCCCGACTGGGTGCGGCTCGTGCGCGAGTCGAAGCCGCTGATCGCGGCCGTCAACGGCGTCGCGGTCGGCGTCGGCATCACCCAGATCCTGCCCTTCGACGTGCTGGTGGCCTCGACCGAGGCGAAGGTCGGGATGTTCTTCGTGCGCATGGGACTGGTTCCCGAGCTCGCGTCCTCGCAGCTCCTGGTTCAGCGCGTCGGCTTCGCCCTGGCGAGCGAGATGTGCCTCACCGGCCGGCTCTACGACGCTCGGGAGCTCGAGGGCCGGGGCCTGTTCAACGCGGTGGTCGAGCCCGGCGAGCTGATCGAGCGGGCGCTCGCGGTCGCCGAGGAGATCGCGGCCAACGCGCCTTCCTCGCTGCGCGCGGTGAAGCGGCTGCTGACCGCGAACGCGGCCGAGCAGGATCTCGACCTGGTCCAGCAGCGGGAGATGGCCGAGCTCCATCTCGCCTACCGGACTCCCGAGCACCGGGAGGCGGTGGCGGCCTTTCTCGAGAAGCGGGCGCCCGTCTTCGTGCGGTCTTGATCCGTGAGCGGGCCTTCCCGCCTTGACGGAACCGGGCCGATATGTAACCGTATGGTTACTAATTCGGGAGATCGACGCGCAAGGCCCGATGCAGCCCACCGATGACAGAGCCTCGCTCGACCAGGATCACGTCTTCATGGCGCTCGCCCACCCCGTGCGCCGCAGGATCCTCGACGTGCTCAAGGCGTCGCCCGGCTGCAGCGTGGCCGAGGTCTGCTCCCACTTCGAGATGAGCCGGATCGGCGTCATGAAGCACCTCAAGGTGCTCGAGCGGGCGGACCTGGTGCTCTCCGAGAAGGTGGGGCGGACCCGGGAGCTGCACTTCAACGTGGTGCCGATCCAGATGATCTACGACCGTTGGACCACCGAGCTGAGCGCGCTGTGGGCGCGGCGGCTCACCGACCTCAAGTACCGCGTCGAGTCGAGCAGCGACGACGCGGAGTCGTGATGACGGCTTGGGATCACGATCGCTTCGAGAGCAACGAGGAGATGGAGATGACCGAGACCGGCAAGCAAGCGACCGCGAAGTTCAGGGTCTTCATTCGCGGCACCATGGACCAGGTGTGGCGGGAGCTGACCAAGACCGACGAGGTCCAGAAGGCGATGTTCAATTCGCGCCTGGACACCCCCGGGCTGGAGCCCGGGGCGCCGATCCGGATGCGCTCGCCCAACGGCAAGTACACGGCCGTGGTCGGCGAGGTGGTCGAGTGCCGCAAGCCGCTGCGCTTCTCCCACACCTTCCGCTTCACCAACTACGACGACCCCGAGTGCACGGTGATCTACGACCTCGAGCAGAAGGACGACGGGGTCGAGTTCACCTTGACCATCGAGAACCTGCCCGAGGGCACCAAGACCGCCAAGCAGATGCGGCAGGGCGGCCCCTGGATCTGCAACGTCCTCAAGTCGGTGGTCGAGACCGGCAAGCCGCCGCTGATGGCGCGCGTGCTCTATCCCGTGATGGGCGCGCTCGCGCCGCTGATGACGCCCAAGCGCTGCCGCTCGAGCAACTGGCCGCTCGCTTCACGCTCCGGCAGCGCCGCCTGAGCCGGAACCACGGGAGAGCTGAAACATGAAGAGCGTGCTCGCCATCGTCGCCGGCTTCGTCGTCTGGACCGCGATCTACCTCGGCTCCAACCAGGGGATCGTCGCGGCCTTCGCGGATCGGTTCGCAGAGGACGGGTCGACCCGCGACCCGGCGGCGCTGCTCCTGGTGCTCCTGGCCAGCGTCGTCGCCTCGTTCGTCGCCGGTTGGGTCAACGCGGCGCTCGCTCCTAGCTCCCGGCTCCAGCATGGGCTTGTGCTCGGCGCCGTCAACCTGCTGGTGGGGATCGCCGTGCAGTCGGCCTACTGGACGACGATCCCGCTCTGGTTCCACGTCGTCTTCCTCGCGCTCCTGGTTCCCGTGATCGTGTTCGGGTCCTGGGTGCGCGCGCGCCGGGGCGCCTGAGGAGCGCGACTGCCGCAACGCGGGGGCCCCGGATCGGTAGAATGCGTCGACCTGGCGGGAGACCCCTCGTCGGGTCGACCGGCTCCCGCCGGAAGCTCACAGAATCGGAGGACCCGAGAACCATGCATCGAACCACTCTCCATCGCGTCCTGCTCCGCAGCACCCTGGCGCTGCTCGTCCTCGTCCTCACAGCCTCGGCGGCGCTCGCCCAGCGCGGCGACGACAGCGGCCGCCGGAGCAAGAACGGCAAGCTCGAAGGTACCGTCGGCGGCGTCGGCGTAACCATGGAGTACGGCCGCCCCAGCGTCAACGAACGCGAGATCTGGGGCAAGCTGGTGCCCTACGGCAGCGTCTGGCGAACCGGCGCCGACGAGGCGACGACGATCGCGCTGTCCAAAGACGCCGAGATCGAAGGGGAGCCGATCCCAGCCGGGACCTACTCCTTCTTCGCCATCCCGGGCGAGTCGGAGTGGACGCTGATCTTCAACAAGGTCGCCGAGCAGTGGGGGGCCTTCAGCTACGACCAAGCGCAGGACGCCCTGCGGGTGACGGTGACGCCAGAAGCCGCCGAGCACGTCGAGGCACTCGACTACCAGATCGACGGCGACCAGGTCGTCCTGCGCTGGGAGAAGCTGGCGGTTCCGTTCGAGATCTCGGGCTGAGCCCGGGCTCGCGATGACCTCGGCGGGGGGCCGGCTCGCCGGCCCCCTTTTTCGCCTGATCTCTCCAGAGGCGCCATGGCAGCTCGAAAGAAGAAGGCATCGGCTGCCGACGTCGCCGACGGTGCCGACGGTGCCGACGGTGCGGCGACGAGGAGCCGCAAGCGCAAGCCGACCCGCGCCCGCGTCGAGCGTCAGGCCGAGAAGCTCGATCGCAAGCTCGACAACGCGCGGGTGAGGACCAGGCGCGTCCCCAAGAAGCTGTCGACCGAGGAGAAGATCGGTCACCTCGCGAGCCAGGCGATGGTCCTCGCGTCGAAGCAGGTCGACCCGTTCGTCGACGTGCCGACGCGGACGCTCTCCAACGTCGCGTTCTCGAAGCGCAAGCGGATCATCGAGATGGGCGACGCGACCCAGCGCCGGTCGCTGTTCAACATGAACCAGGCGCGCAAGTTCATGCAGACCTTCGTGGTCGCCAAGGGCTGCGCGCAGCTCCTGCGCGAGGGCAAGACGACGAGCATCCGCGATCTCTACTACATGTCGAAGCGAACGCTCGGCTCGAGCCGGGAGAACACCTTCGACGACCAGGTCGAGTCCGACCCGATCATCGAGGATCTCGAGGTCACCCTCGGCGCGCTGCGCGAGGAGCTCCACCTGTTCGCGGCCAAGAGGGGCTCGGCCGTCGGGCCGCTGATCCTGGTCGACGCCGGCGACACCATCGACCTCTCGCGCATGGGCTCGGGGGGGTGGTCGGTGCCCGGCATCGTCGAGGACGACGTCGTCCAGTTCGAGGAGCACGCGGCAAAGTTCATCCTGCTGGTCGAGAAGGAGGCGGTCTGGGCGCGCCTCAACGAGGACAAGTTCTGGAAGCGGCACCAGTGCATCCTGGTCACCGGCCAGGGGCAGCCGCCGCGTGGGGTGCGCCGGCTCCTCCACCGGATGGTCAACGAGCTGAAGCTGCCGCTCTACGTGTTCGTCGACAACGACCCGTGGGGCTACTACATCCACTCGGTGGTCAAGCAGGGCTCGATCAACCTCGCCTTCGAGTCGGCGCGCATGGCGATCCCCGACGCCCGCTTCCTCGGGCTCTCCGCCTACGACCCGGCTCGCTTCGGGATCTCCAGCGAGGTCTCGATCCGGCTCAACGATCAGGACCGGGCGCGCGCCAAGGAGATCCTCGCCTACGAGTGGTTCGCCGATCGCAAGTGGCAGCGCGAGATCGAGCACATGCTGGCCGAGGGCGTGAAGTGGGAGCTCGAGGCCCTGTCGAACAAGGGTCTCTCGTTCGTGACCGAGGAGTACCTGCCGAAGAAGATCCGAGACCGCGACTGGCTGTAGAGCTCTCGCCGATTCCCGGTCGAGTGGAGATCACCAATGCCCGCCCACCCCCAGGTCCTCGCCTTCCTCGAAATGCAGGCGGCCGCGCTCGCCGAGGCGGACCCGCCGATCCCGCCGATCTCCGAGCAGTCCCCCGAGATGGCCCGGGCCGGCTATCGCGCGCTCGCCGAGCTGCTGGGCCCGGGCGAGACGGTCGCCGCCGTCGAGGACCGGAGGATCCCGCGGCCGGCGGGCGAAATCCCGATTCGCATCTACACCCCGGAGGGGGAGGGGCCGTTCGGGGTGCTCGTCTACTACCACGGCGGCGGCTGGGTGATCGGCAGCCTCGACACCCACGACCACCTCTGCCGCGCGTTCTGCAAGGGCGCCGGCTGCGTCGTCGTCTCGGTCGACTACCGGCTGGCGCCCGAGCACCCTTTCCCTGCCGCGGTCGACGACGCCTGGTCGGCGCTCCAGTGGGTGGCCGATCACGCCGCCGAGCTCGGCGGCGACCCGCAGCACCTGGCGGTCGGCGGCGACAGCGCCGGCGGCAACCTCGCCGCCGTGGTCGCCCTGATCGCGCGCGACGCCGGCGCGCCCGAGCTCGCGCTCCAGCTCCTGATCTACCCCGCGACCGACATGCGGATGGAGCACGCCTCGATCGAAGAGAACGCCGAGGGCTGGGTGCTGACCAAGGAGCACATGCTTTGGTTCCGGGCTCACTATCTGTCGTCCCAGAACGATCCCGCCCACTTCCGCGTGCTCACCGACTTCCGGCTGTCGCCGCTGCTCGCCCACTCCCACGCGGGACTCGCTCCGGCCTGGATCGCGACCGCCGAGCTCGACCCGCTGCGTGACGAAGGGATGGCCTATGCCGAGGCGCTGCGCGCCTCCGAGGTGCCGGTCGAGGCGACCTGCTGGGAGGGCATGATCCACGTCTTCTTCCAGCTCCACCCGCTGCTCGACGACGGCCGGCGCGCGGTGGCGGATGGCTGCGCAGCGCTCGAGCGGGCGCTGGCGCCGCGGTAAGCCGATCACCTGGTGCTGGCGCGAGCGCGCGTCGCCGAGTCGAGCGCGCGCCCGTAGAGCCTCAGCTCGGGGTCGTCGCCGGTCGGGCGCACCATGCCCTCGAATCGCATCCCGATCCTCTCGAGCACCCGGATCGAGGCCTGGTTGCCGGGGTTGGTGATCGCTACCAGCCGGCGCAGGCCATGGTCCTCGCGCGCGTGCTGGACGACGCGGCGAGCGGCCTCGAGCGCGTAGCCGCGACCCCAGAAGCGGGGGAGAAAGGCGAAGCCGAGATCGACGTCGGCGAGGCCTGAACGCCGGATCAGGCCGCAGATGCCGATCGCCTCGCCGCTTTCGCGCAGACCCACGCGGTAGAGGCCGAAGCCGTGCCGGCGGTAGCTGGCGTGGGGACCTCGCGCGAGGTAACGCTCGACGTCCTCCTCGGTGCGCACGCCGCGGTCGCCGATGTTGTCGAGGACGCTCGGCTCGTTGAGCAGCTCGACCAGGAACGAGGCGTCGTCGGCGGTCAGCGGGCCGAGGACGAGCCGGCGGGTGCGCAGAACGGTCACGGCGGAGCGGTGGGGAGATCGAGCTGCGGGTGTGGGGACGGGCTCACTGCCACCAACCGGTGCCGAGCTGGGTCAGAATGAGCTGCGATGTCGCCGCCGGCCTGTGGGGGGACTACCAGCGTTCCGAGTTCGATCCCGAGCACAGCCCGGTGATCTGGAGTCTCGTCTCCGAGATCTGAGCCGACCGACCGCGCCGAGCGCGCGCGCCGCCTATTGGCGCGACTCTGTCGTCTCGTCCTGCTCTTCCTGGTCCTCGTCCGTTTCGTCGTCGGCCGGCCAGGGCAGCCACTCCGCATAGTCGATCTCCATCGGCGGCGGCTCGCCGGCGGCCTTCCCCGGCTGGGACCCCCCGAGGTAGTGCTCCATCCAGCGCAGGGTGCGCAGCATGTAGTCGAAGCGCGCCGCCGACTTGGTGTTGCCGTGCCCTTCGCCCGGGTAGAACACCAGGCGCACCGGCGCCTGTCCGAGGACCTCGAGATGACGGTAGAGCTCCATCGACTGCGATGGGTGCACGCGCGGGTCGTCTTCGCCGTGGAGGATCAGGGTCGGCGTCCGATTGCGCTCGACGTAACGGATCGGGCTCGCCTTCTCGAAGTAGTCCCAGTCCTCCCACAGCCACTTGCGGTGATGGACGTCGAACATCTCCTGGGGGATGTCGGTGGTGCCGACCTTCGAGATCGCGTTCGAGATGCCCACGAACGGGATCGCCGCCGCGAAGCGCTCGGAGTAGTAGGTGGCGCCCCAGGCCGAGGCGTAGCCGCCGTAGGAGCCACCGGTGATGCCGATTCGATCGCGATCGGCGAGACCGATCTCGATCAGGTGGTCGACGCCGTCGATCACGTCGTCGAACTCCTCGTTGGTCGCCTCGGCCTGGCTGGTCTTCGAGAACTCGACACCCCGCCCCGTGCTGCCGCGGTAGTTCGGGTAGAACACCGCGAAGCCGCGCGCAGCGGCGTGTTGGCCGGAGGTCGAGTACCCGGTGAGCCATCCGTTGCGATAGTGGCTCTCGGGGCCGCCGTGCACGACCATGATCAGCGGGTGGCGCTCGCCCTCCCGGTGCTCGAGCGGGACCATCAGGATGCCCTGCAGCTCGAGCCCGTCGCGTGCCTCGAAGGTGATCGTCTCCTGGCGCGCCAGGCGCACTTCCTCGAGCCACGGATTGCTCTCGGTGCGGCGTACCAGGGCGCCGGCCGCCAGCTTGCCGTCACCGAGGTCGAGGGTGAACAGCTCCTGCGGATGGGTCGGCGTTTCGCCGAGCAGGGCCGCGCGATCGCCGCCTGGGCTCACCTCGAGGCGGGTGGTGACGATGCGCCCCGGCGGCACCAGGACTCGCTTCGAGCCGGCGAGGTCGACGAGACCGATCTCGGTCTCGGTGCCGACGTCGGCGGTGTAGGCGATGGTGTCGCCGTCGACCCAGGCGAGCGAGGAGACGTGGCCGGGGAGGCCCGGCAGCAGGTCGCGCAGGGCGCCCGCTCCGGTCTCGGCCACCATCAGCCGTCCGGCGGCAGGGTCGTTGAGATCGGCCGCCGAGATCATCGCCAGATGGCGCCCGTCGGGGCTCAAGCGGACGTCACCGAGCTTGCCGGGGTTCTCGACGGTGCGCACCAGGTCGCCCTCGACGTCGAGCAGCCTCACCTTGATCCGGGTATAGCTGTCGTCGATCAGGGGAGTGGGCGTGTCGGTGATCATGAGCAGGTCGCCTTCGGGACTCCACTCGACCGCCCGCACCGAGCCCTTGACCGGGAGTTGCTCGGGCTCGGGGGCCTCCGCGCCGGCGGCGAGGCTGCCGTCGCCGACCTCGGCGACGAACAGCCGCGTGAAGGCCACGTCCTCCTCGTAGATCTTCTGGTCGAACCCCTTCTCGCGCAGCTCCTCGCGCGACGGCTGGAGCTCGTCGAGGTCCTCCTTGGCGAGGAAGGCAACGCGGGCGCCGTCGGGGCTCCAGGAGTACGTCGAGATCGCGGTGTCGTGCTCGAGGAGCTTGCGAGCTTCACCGCCGCGGGTGGCGATCGAGTAGAGCGATTCGTGCTCGTCGCCCTCGCGCTTGGCGAGGAAGGTGATCTCGCCGGCGCGGCGCCAGGCGACGTCGCTCACGCGCTCCTGGCCGATCACGTAGGGCACCGACTCGCCGTCCTCGAACATCACGTGGAGCTCGACCCAGGAGGTCCCGCTGTCCTCGGCCAGGGGGCGCCGCGGAACCGCCAGCGTGTACGCGATCTGTGAGCCGTCGGGCGAGAAGACCGCGCCGGTGACCGTTCGCGTGATCGCCACCTGCCAGGGCCGAACCCCCTCGAAATCGTCGCCCGATCGCGGCTCGAAGCCCTGCTGAGCGGAGCCGCGGGCGGCTGGGAGGGGGCAGGCGAGCGCTGCGAGCGCGACGGTGACGAGCGTTCGTTTCACTGGCATGACGGCCCTCCTCGGTCGATGGGGTCACTCCTACCGGCCGGCGCCAAGCCTATCGGAGGCACCGCAGGACCGGCTCGCCACCGCGCCGGTGGTAGCGTTCCTTCGAGAACTTTCGATGGCCGGCGGAGACTCGCGAGAGCCCCGACCAGGAGGAGGAGTCGATGATCTCGATCCCTGTGATCTCGAAACCCATGATGAAGAGGTGGATGAAGAAGTGGATCGGTACCACGTTGGCGGCCGGCGCCGCTCTCGCCCTCGCCGGCTGCGGCATGCGCGACGAGCTCGAGGAGTGCCAGAGTCGCTTGATCGCGGCGGAGGCCGAGCGGGCCCGCCTCGATCAGGACCTGACCGACCTGCGCGGCGATTACCGGGAGGTGCTGCGGTCATTCGCGGTCGCTCCCGCAAACGAGAGCGTCACCGGCGAGCTGCGCGGGGACGTCGAGCAGCAGATCGAGGTGGTCCGCTCGAGCGTCGCCGACCAGGTCCCGCCGCTGGTGCGCGAGCAGCTCGAGAGGGAGCTCGAGTCGTTGCTGGCGACGCTCGATCGGCAGTTCGGCCGCATCGATGTCCAGTACACGCAGATCGCCACCCGCCTCGACGAGGTGCGCGGATCGCTCGACATCGCCAACGAGCGCCTCGAGGGGATCGAGATCTCGGGCGCAGGTCTGCGCCGGGAGATCAGCGAGCAGCGCATCGATGCGGGCCGGCTCGAGCAGGAGGTCGAGCAGGTGGCGGCCTCGATCGAGGCGTTCGACGAAGCGCACTTCCTGTGCCGCGAGTGCGAGGACTACCTCGACATCCGACCCAAGCGCGTCGATCCGATCCTCTCGTTCCACGCCGACGTCAAGTCCACACTGCGCCGTCTGCCCACGCTGATCGCGGGGGTCGAGGCCGGGTTCGGCGCGGAGGGCGCGGAGGACGCGACGGCCGAGCCGGCGACTCTCGAGCCGGACGGGAGCGACGGCGAGGACCCGGGCGACGGCTGAGCGCAGAGCGTCCTCCTCCTCCGGTGCTACCATCCGCCCGACTTCGAGCCGTTGAAACTTTCGGACGGAGAGGGTGTTTCACGCTGGCGCAGAGGCGCCGGGCCGTGAGGCCTGGGCCCGGATCTGCGAGTGAACAAGGAGGGCTTGCGGTGAGATCTTCGTTCTCTGGTGCCGTGATCCGTGCGAGCGCGGTCACGCTCGTGCTGCTCGTCGTCGTCGCCGCCGTCCCGTCCCCGGCCCGCGCCGCCGGCTTCCAGCTCTTCGGCTCGTACTTCGAGCCCGATCTCGACGGCGACACCGTCGGCATCGGCTTCGGCTACGGCTTCAGGATCGCGCGTCCCCTCGACGTCGACCTCCGCGCCACCTTCTTCGACACCGCCGACTCGGCTTCCCTCCAGGGCCTGTTCCAGAACATCGACCTGCCCGAGCTCGACGCGGGCGTCGACATCCACCCGATCGACATCGGGCTGCGCTACAACTTCAGTCCCGAGAACCCGACCGGCACCGTCTATGTCGGCGCCGGCGTGAGCTACTACCTCCTCGACGCAGTTCAGGAGATCGACGACGAGTTCGGTCTCTATGCGATGGTGGGCGCCATCTTCGGCGGCGCCAGCGGGCCGGCGTTCTTCGTCGAGGGCATGTATCGCCTCGCCGACGAGGCCAACATCTCGAGCGCCGAGATCCCGGGCCTCGAGCAGTTCGATGGCATCGACATCGGGATCGACGGCCCGCAGGTCAGCTTCGGCATCGTGCTGCGCAAGCGCTAGCGGGCTCGTGGTTTTCACCACTCTCCTACGCGCCGCACTTCGACGGCTGGCGGCAGGTCTGGGTGACCGAGAACGCCACGGCTCCCGGCGGGCTGAAGGAGAAGCGCGAGGTGTCGGCGCCGGCGGAGGGATCGGTGCGCTTCCAGGGGGAGATCCGCCTTCCCGACGGGTCGACCTACCTCGACCGCACCACCCTGACGCCGCTGGCTGACGGCGAGGTCAGGCAGCACATCGAGGTGTCCGGAGAACCAGGGGAAGAGCTGGCGGACGACTTTCGACGCGATCTACCGGCGCGCCGCCGAGACGCGGTGAGGCGACTCGTCGTAGACTCGTCGCAGCGCTGACCGGTCGGCCGGTCGCGTCCGCTCCAGAATCACCGGACCAAAGGGATCCTCATCATGCTCGTGCGCTCCAGCTCTCTCCGACTTCGCTCCGTCCCGGCGCGCCCCTCCGTTGCGGCCGCGCGCGCTCTCTCGACCGCGCTCATCGTGACGCTCGCGCCCGCCGGCATCGCCGCTTCGACCGACGTCCCCGAGCAGGTCACCTTCGCCGAGCACGTCGCGCCGATCTTCTTCTCGCACTGCATCTCCTGCCACCGGTCGGGCGACGTCGCGCCGATGTCGCTGCTCGGCTACGAGGAGGCGCGCCCCTGGGCGAAGTCGATCCAGCGGGTCGTCGACTCCGGCGAGATGCCCCCATGGGACGCCGATCCGAGATACGGCGACTTCGCCAACGACATCAGCCTCTCGGAGGCCCAGGTCGAGACGATCAAGCGCTGGGTGCAGCAGGGCGCCCGCCCGGGCGATCTCGCCGCGATGCCCGAGCCGCCGGCCGTGCCGCCGCCCGGGAGCTGGAGGATGGGGCGCGAGCCCGACGTCGTCGTCGAGCTCGCCGAGGTCGAGGTGCCCGCCGACGGGCCCGACCTCTTCTATTCGCAGGTGGTCGGCCTGGAGATCCCCGAGGGCAAGTGGGTGCAGGCGATCGAGCTGCTCCCCGGCAACACCCAGGTGCTGCACCACGTGGTGACCTACCTCGGGCCGTTCGGCATCTCCGACGAGAACGAGGAGAGCAACGCCGGGATCTTTCGCACCATCTACCTCAACGAGGCTGCCAAGCGCCCGATCGGCATGGCCGAGGCGCCGTCGGTCGGCGCGGTGTGGGTGGCCGGCAGCCCGCCGACCCAGTTCCCGCCCGGCATCGGCCACCCGCTCGACGCCAACCAGCTCGTCTCGCTCAACATGCACTTCCACCCGACCGGGGTCGCCGGCAGCGATCGCTCGAAGCTCGGCTTCTACTTCGGCGAAGGCGAGATGGAGAAGGAGATCACCACCGCCTTCGCCGCGGACCCCGGGATCCTGATCCCGGCCGGCGCCGCCGAGCACCGCGAGACGGCCACGTATCTCTTCGCGCAGGACGGCCAGATCCTGTCCCTGCTGCCCCACATGCACCAGCGGGGCAAGGCGATGCGCTACACGCTCGAGCGAGCGGACGGCAGCCGCGAGGTCCTGCTCGACGTGCCCGAGTACGACTACGATTGGCAGAACATCTACCGCTTCGCCGAGCCGGTGTCGGTCGAGGCCGGCGCGCTGCTCGAGGTCGAGGCGGTGTGGGACAACTCCGCCGGCAACGAGGCCAACCCGGACCCGTCGATCGACGTGCGTTGGGGCGACGGCACCACGAACGAGATGCTGGTCGCCTTCTTCGACTTCGTCGTCGACGAGGGGATCAGGCCGCGGGGAGTGCGCGGAGACGAGCGGATCACCGACCTGTTGTCGCGGCACGAGGACGCCGAGGCTTACGCGATCCTCGTCGACGGCATGGGCTTCGGCGGGCCGATGGGTCTCGTCCTGCCCGCGGAGGAGAAGGGCGAAGAGGGACGCTTCTACGTGTCCTTCGGCAGCCTGATGTTCTCGACCTCGCTGCCCAACACCTTCGTCGCGGGCGAGGACCTGGTGCTCAACGCGGCGATGATCACCAGCGGCGGCGGGACGCGCATGCCGCTCGGTCTGCTCGCGCGCCCCACCGAAACGGGGCTCGAGGGGGAGCTGTTCTTCGGCCGCGAGCTGACCCCCGACAACGTGGAGCAGGTCCGCGGACAGGGCCGGAAGTTCGTGGGCACGCCGGTGTCGGGGACGGGCGGGTCGAGCTCGTCGGGTCGATAGACGCAGCGATCGGGAGCTCATTGCAGGCGGCCTCCCGGAGCTCGAAGAGCAGGCGGAACCGTCCGCCGGAACGGTCCTGTGTTCGGCGCCTCCTCTGCTAGCCTCTGAGCCTCCACTCGAGAGGGAAGGGATGAAGCGCGCTCCGACGCTGTTCCAGTCGACGCTGCTGATGAAGGCGGTGATGGCGATCACCGGCATCATCCTGTTCGGCTTCGTGCTGTCGCACATGACCGGGAACCTGAAGATCTTCCTGGGTCCCGAGGCGATCAACCACTACGGAGAATGGCTGCGAGTGATGGGGGATCCGCTGTTCCCTCGCACCACCGCGCTGTGGGGCCTGCGGATCGCGCTGCTGCTTTCGGTAGTGCTGCACACGGCGGCCGCGATCCAGCTGACGCTGATCAACCGCCGCGCGCGCCCGCGCGGCTACGAGCTCCGCCGCCCGGTCGAGATGGACTACGCCTCACGCACGATGCGGTGGAGCGGATTCCTGATCCTGTTCTACGTGATCTACCACCTGATGCACCTGACCTGGGGCAATGCGCACACGGACTTCATTCCCGGTGACGTCTACCACAACCTGGTGGTGGCGTTTCGCCAGTGGCCGGTGGCGCTGGTCTACATCGTGGCCAACGTGGCGCTCGGTTTCCACCTCTACCACGGGCTGTGGAGCATGTTCCAGAGCCTCGGCATCGCCCAACCCGCGGTCAAGTCCTGGCGGCGACCGTTCGCCGCGATCTTCGCCGTCGGCATCACGCTCGGCTACATCGCGGTGCCGATCGCGGTCCTGAGCGGCGTCGTCGGGCTCGAGGGGGGGACCTGAGGTGAGCCTCGACGGACTCCCGCCCGCCCAGGTCCCGGGCGGGCCCCTCGCCGACAAGTGGACCGACCACCGGGATCACCTGCGGCTGGTCGCTCCCAACAACCGCCGCAAGTTCCAGGTCATCGTGGTCGGCTCCGGGCTCGCCGGCGCCTCCTGCGCGGCGTCGCTCGGCGAGGCCGGCTACAACGTCCAGTGCTTCTGCTACCAGGACTCGCCGCGCCGCGCGCACTCGATCGCGGCCCAGGGCGGGATCAACGCCGCCAAGAACTACCGCAACGACGGCGACAGCGTTTTCCGGCTGTTCTACGACACGATCAAGGGAGGCGACTTCCGCTCGCGCGAGGCCAACGTCCACCGGCTCGCCGAGGTCAGCGTCGAGATCATCGATCAGGCCGTCGCCCAGGGGGTGCCGTTCGCGCGCGAGTACGGCGGTCTGCTCGACAACCGCTCGTTCGGCGGCGCCCAGGTGGCGCGCACCTTCTACGCGCGGGGACAGACCGGCCAGCAGCTCCTGCTCGGCGCCTATCAGGCGCTGGCGCGCCAGATCAGCGCCGGCACCGTCACCATGTTCCCGCGCAGCGAGATGCTCGAGCTGGTGGTGGAGGACGGTCGCGCGGTGGGCATCATCGTGCGCAACCTGATTACGGGCGAGTGGAGCCGCCATGCCGGCCACGCCGTGGTGCTCGCCACCGGCGGCTACGTCAACGTCTACTACCTGTCGACCAACGCCAAGGGCTGCAACGTCACTGCGATCTGGCGCGCCCACCGGCGCGGCGCTTTCTTCGCCAACCCCTGCTACACCCAGATCCACCCGACCTGCATCCCGGCCTCCGAGGAGTTCCAGGCCAAGCTCACCCTGATGAGCGAGTCGCTGCGCAACGACGGCCGCATCTGGGTGCCCAGGAGCGAGGGGGAGACGCGGCGGGCCCGCGACATCCCCGAGGGCGAGCGCGACTACTACCTCGAGCGCAAGTACCCGAGCTTCGGCAACCTGGTGCCGCGCGACGTCGCCTCGCGCAACGCCAAGGCCGTGGTCGACGAGGGCCGCGGGGTCGGACCGCTCGCCAACGGCGTCTACCTCGACTTCGCCGACGCCATCGAGCGCCAGGGCAGGGACCGCATCGAGGAGAAGTACGGCAATCTGTTCGAGATGTACGAGCGGATCACGGGCGAAAACCCGTACCAGGCGCCGATGCGCATCTTCCCGGCGCCCCACTACTCGATGGGCGGGCTGTGGGTCGATTACAACCTGATGTCGAACCTCGAGGGCCTGTTCGTGATCGGTGAGGCGAACTTCTCCGATCACGGCGCCAACCGGCTCGGCGCCAGCGCGCTGATGCAGGGTCTCGCCGACGGCTACTTCGTCGCCCCCTACACCATCGCCAACTACCTCGCCGGCCACCTCGGCGAGGCCGTCGCCGTCGACTCCGCCGCCTTCGACGCCGCCGAGAGCGAGACCCGCGAGCGGGTCGAGCGGCTGCTCGCGGTCGGCGGCACCCGGCCGGTCGACGTCTTCCACCGCAAGCTCGGCAAGGTGGTGTGGGACGAGTGCGGCATGACGCGCAACGCCGTCGGGCTCGAGCGCGCGATCGGCGTGATCCGAGAGGTGCGCGACGAGTTCTGGTCGGACCTCAAGGTCGTGGGCAGCGGCGCCGAGCTCAACTCGTCGCTGGAGCGCGCCGGTCGCGTCGCCGACTTCTTCGAGCTCGCCGAGCTGATGTGTCTGGACGCGCTGCGTCGCGACGAGTCGTGCGGCGGGCACTTCCGGGAGGAGCACCAGACCGAGGAGGGCGAGGCGCGGCGCAACGACGAGGAGTTCACCCACGTCAGCGCCTGGGAGATGGAGGGACCGGGCGACTGGGTGGAGCATCGCGAGCCGCTCGAGTTCACGGCCGTGGTGCCGACCCAGAGGAGCTACAAGTGAAGATCACGCTCGAGGTCTGGCGGCAGGACGGTCCCCGCGATGCGGGGAGGATGGTCCGCTACCAGACCGAG
Organism: Thermoanaerobaculia bacterium; assembly: GCA_035546295.1. GTDB lineage: Bacteria > Acidobacteriota > Thermoanaerobaculia > Multivoradales > Multivoraceae > DATKBT01. The sequence goes on from DATKBT010000099.1 coordinate 72,402, forward strand.
GTCTCCGAGGACGCCTCCTTCCTGGAGATGCTCGACGCCCTCAACGAGCGGCTCGAGACCGAGGGGGATCGCCCCATCGCCTTCGACCACGACTGCCGCGAGGGCATCTGCGGCACCTGCGGCCTGATGATCAACGGCGTGGCGCACGGACCGCGCGACCGCACCACCGCCTGTCAGCTCCACATGCGCGAGTTCACCGACGGCGACACCATCAGGGTGGAGCCCTGGCGCGCCGCGGCCTTCCCCGTGATCCGCGACCTGGTCGTCGACCGCTCCGCCTTCGACCGCATCATCCAGTCCGGCGGTTACATCTCGGTCTCCACCGGGGCGGCACCCGAGGCGAACCTGACGCCGGTGGCCAAGCCGGTCGCCGACGCCGCGTTCGACGCGGCGACCTGCATCGGCTGCGGCGCCTGTGTCGCCCAATGCCCCAACGGCGCCGCCCAGCTCTTCACCGCCGCCAAGGTCTCGCACCTCGGCCTGCTGCCGCAGGGGCAGACCGAGCGCTGGGACCGCGCGGTGGCGATGGTCGAGACGATGGAGGCGGAGGGCTTCGGCTCGTGCACCAACCACCGCGAGTGCGAGGCGGTGTGCCCGAAGGGGATCTCGATCGACTGGATCGCGCGCATGAACCGCGACTACCTGAGCGCGCGGTTGCGGCGGGCGGGCAGGCGGTAGCCAAAGAGAGCCAGGCTGTAGCCAAAGAAAGCTCTGTCGAGCGCAGCTCGACAGAGCTTTCGACGCGTATCCCCAAGGAGCCCGAGCCTTCTCGGGTTGCACGGTCGGGGATCCGCGAGGTCCAGCGATCGACTCATCCGCAGAACGCTCGGACGCCTCCTGATGATCCTCTTTCACCGGTCTCGCAACGGCGCTATCGTCGGTCGAGATGGAACGCCCGCTGGTCATCTTCGACGTCGACGGCACCCTGGCCGACTCGGTCGAGCTCGATGACCGGGTCTACCGCGCGACGCTCGCGTCCGTCTACGGCCTCGATCCCGGCGCTGGGGCGTTCGCGGCCTTCCGCAACGTCACCGACTCCGGCATCCTCGAGGACCTGTTCCTCGAGCGCTTCGGCCGCGGCCCTTCCCCCGCTGAGGTCCACACCTTCGTGCGGCGCTTCGGCGCCGCGATCACGCGCGAGCTGAGCGCCGCCGGCTGCCGGCCGATCGCGGGCGCCGGGCGCCTGCTCGACGCGCTGCGGCAGTCGAGCCGGTGGCGGGTCGAGCTGGCGACCGGCGGCTTCTCGGCGACCGCGCGGCTCAAGCTCGCGGCCGCCGGCATCGTCTGGGAGCGCTGGTTCGCGTCGGCCGACGACGCCCTCTCGCGCGAGGAGATCGTGGCGCTGGCGATGGCGCGAGGGGGCGGCTCTCGCGTGAGCACGGTGCTGGTCGGCGACGCCGCCTGGGACGCGCGGACCGCCCGTCGCCTCGGCATCGCCTTCGTCGGGGTGGCGCCCCTGCGGACGGCGGCGCGACTGCGGGTCCTGGGGGCCGAGGCCGTGGTCCCCGATTTCCGCGAGCGCCGGCGCGTGCTCGAGATCCTCGAGGCGGCCGTCCAGCGGGGCCCCGTCGCGGTCCCCGCTGCCCGCTGACTTTTCTCCGGAACGCGTCCTCCGTTCCCGCCGGCATCGTCTCTCTGGAGCGGCCGAGCTCCTGCTCGGCGTGTGCCAGTTAAGCCTGTGAAAGGGGGAAGCGATGTAGCAGCGAGAAGCTGAGGCGAAGCAGAAACCTTTCGCGGGGACCCAGCGGGTTCGAGTCCCGCCCAGCAGAGGTTGGCCACC
>DATKBT010000100.1:0-14712 GCA_035546295.1 Thermoanaerobaculia bacterium
CGGGCGCGCTGCGCCGCGGTGGTGAGCAGGTCGCTGCGGGTCCGGCCCTGCTCCACCACCACGAACAGACCGTCGAGCACCCTGCCGAGCAGCGCGGCGTCGGCCGAGTCGGAGAGGGCGGGCCCTTCGACGATCACCACGTCGACTCGGACGCCGCCGTCGGAGAGCCAGGCGCCGACCTCCTGGGTCTGCCGGGGGGTAGAGAGCTCGAAGGGCGCGAGATCCGCGATCGGGGAGCCGAGACCGTTGACCGGGTGGGGACGGAGCTGCCGACCGGAGTGGGTCGTCGCCAGCTCCAGGGCGACGACGTGGAGGCCGCGGCCGGCGCCGGCCTCGACCAGCCCGCCGATGATGCGGTCGACGGCCTCCGCCCGCGAGACGCCGCACAGCACGACGCACGGCACCTCGCCGCGGATCTGGCGGATGCTCCGAATCGCGTCGAGGAGCCCGGCGTGGGCCTCCCGCTGGGCGGCGCTGAGGAACGGCAGGGCGTCGAAGACGCCGGCTCGGGGCGACTGCGATCGCTCTTCGGCCGGATGTTCGACGATCTCGCGGAGCGAGCGCCCCGCCGAGCGCCTCCGCGCCGGCTCGAGCAGGCTTGCCTCGTTGTCCTGGGCGGAGTCCGGGATCGCGGGCTCGTGCTCTTCCAGGGTCGCCGTGGGGCGTTCGCTGGTCTCGCGCCGCAGCCGATCGAGGGCCATCGAATAGTTGGTCATCGGGGAGCTCGTCCTCGGAGTCGATCGGGCCGCTGGTGCTGCCCGCAGTCAATGGAAAGGTCGGTGCCGGATTCTTCCAGTGGTTGATGAGGGTCAGACCGACGGGATCTCAGCGATGACTGGGAGCTCGGTGACGCGGGCGGTCCGCCGGGAGCTCTGGACCGTCGGGTCGAGCAGGTCGCGAACCACGGCGAGCAGCGTGCCGGCGACCAGGCCGACCAGGGTCCAGAACCCGAGAACCACGCGCGACCTGCTCGGCTCCGACGACGTCGGCACCTCGGCGGCCTCGACGATGCTGACGTTGACGATGCCCGACTCGCTGATCGCGCTGTTGAAGCGGGCCGCCTCCTGCTGGCGGGTGTAGTTGTTGTAGGCCTCCTGGGCGCTCGTGACCTCGGCCTGCAGACGCTCGAGCTCGGCGCTGACGTCCTCGACCGAGGCGAGCTGAGTGCGGTACCTCCCGCCCTGGGACAGCAACGCCTCGACGCGCGCTCGCGCCGCGGTGAGCGAGGCCTCGGTCTGCACGATGTCGACCTCGAGCGCCTGGAAGGAGGGGTTGATCGAGGTCAGCTCCTCGGAAAGAGTGTCGCCCTCCTTGCTCTGGAGTAGCCGGCGGGCCTCTTCGATCCGACGGTCGAGGTCACGCACCAGGGTGCTCTCCGGGGTGTAGCGCGACAGCAGCTCGCTGCGCTCGATCTCGAGCTCGAGCAGGCGGTTCTGCAGCATGCCCACCGAGTCGTCCTTGGTGACGCGGGACTCGGAGGCCACCAGCTTCGGATGACGCTGGATCTCCTCGCGCAGGTAACGCGCCCGGGCCTCGAGCTCGAGCGCCTGGGTCTGGGCAGCCACCAGCTGGTTCTCGAGGCCGGTGACCACCCCCATCAGGTGCTCGGAGCCGCCGGAGAGCGCGCTGTCGCCCTGGCGGGCGCGGAACGCCGACAGGTTGGCGCGGGCCTGCCGCCAGCGCTCCGCCAGGAGGTCGCGCTGCTCGCCGTAGAACCCCTGAGCCTGCGGCTGGTCGCCCATGTCGCCGATCCGCTGGACGTGATGCTGGAGCAGGTCGTTGACGAAGTCGGCTGCCCACACCGGATCCTCGTCGACCATGGCCACGTCGACCAGGTTGGTGCCCTGCACCGGCTCGGCGATGATGCGGCGCGAAAGAGAAACTGCCCTCGAGTCGAGCGAGCGGCTGCGCGGGAAGACCTTGCGAGCGATCCCGTGGATCGGGTTGGTCGACTCGGGCGACTGCACCTCGGTGATCACACCCCGATTCTCGAGCACCGAGCGCACCAGCTTCGGGCTCTTCATCAGGGCGATCTCGGCGGTGATCTGGCGCACCGGCATGGCCGCGTCGCGCACGTTGGGCACCGCCTGGGCGGTGAGCAGGATCCGCGCCTTGGCCCGGTAGAGCTCCGGCTGGGCCCAGATCGAGATCAACGCGTAGGACAGGCCCAGCGCCGTCCCGGCGAGGATCCATCGGCGGCGCCGGAAAAGCGCCTCGAGCCACTCCATCCACGGAAGGGGTTTTTCGTTCACCATCGGTACAGTCTCCGCTTTTACGCCATGGCCGTAGTCACCGCCTGCGATTGTCCCCCAGAACGTTGACGGAGCCCACGGGCCGGATCGGCAGGAGTCCGGTCACGTACTTCTCGACGAAGAGCTCCACGTTGGTGATCCGGGTGCGTGGCACGAACACGATGTCCGACGCCTGCAGACGGATGTCGGAGTCCGGGTCGCTGCCATCCATGATCGGCAGCGTGTTGATCGCCCTGGCCACCCGCCCCTCGGGCGTGGTGCGAATCAGCAGGACTTGCCTCCGACGCGCCGCATCGGTAAACCCACCAGCCCCGTAGATCGCCTGCATGAGGGTCACCGGCCCCGCGAGCTCGAAGATCCCCTGGCCGCCCACCTCGCCACCGATGTAGACCCGCTCGCTGGCCGCTTCGCGCAGGACGACCGTGATCTGTGGGGTGGTCAGCTCCCCTATGTAGAGCTCGGTGAGAGCTTCGTCGAGCTCCGCCGGCGTGCGCCCGGCGGCCCGCACCTCGTCGACGAACGGGAGCGAGATCATGCCGTCGGGGCGGATCCGGATCTCGTCGTCCAGCTCCTCGTTGCCCCAGAACCGGACCGCGATCACGTCCCCCACCTTGAGCAGGTAGGTCCCGACCTCGACCGGGGGCAGCGGGCTGACGCTCACCGCCGGCACCCTGACCGGAGTGCGCCCGGCGCAGGATGCGAGCAGCAGAGCCAGCAGCGGCAGGAAGAGCGCCGCCTCGAGGAGCCGGCGGAGGTGGGATGCTGCTCGGTTTTTTCTCATTGGATTCTCGACAGTTTCTTCAGCATTCTTCAGCAACGTCTTCAGCAGAGTCGTCGCCAGGGTGATCAATCATCATCTCACAACGCGTTTCCCGCGCGAAGCTCGGCCACCGAGTCGCGAATTACCGCAGCCACACGAGAGACGTCCTCGTCGGCGAACCGCTCGTTGAGGGGAACCACCAGCACGTCGCGCAGGAACCGGTCGGTGCCGGGGTACCGTTCGGAGCGGTAGTCGAGCGCCTCCGGGCGCGCCAGACTGAACGGGTAGCGGCTGTTCCCGAAGGTCTTCTGGTCCGAGAACACTCCGTGCCGGAAGGCCGGCCGGCTCACGCAGCGTGGTGACCCCCGGACGCCGCGGACCGCCAGCAGCTCTCCGAGGGCCGCGGCGCCGCCCGGGACCTCGTCGGGGTGGACCCGCAGAGCGAAGCGCCAGTAGGAGTGCCGCGCGCCTTGCGGCGGCCTCGGCAGGGTGATCCCGGGCACTTCTTCGAGCTGTGCAGACAGCTGGGCGGCGCGCGCCATGCGTTCCGTGACCAGCCGTTGCATCTTCTCGAGCTGCGCCACCGCGACCGCGGCCTGCAGCTCGGTCATCCGGCTCTGGAGCGCCAGGAACCGGCAGTCGGGGCGCTCCTCGCCGATCTCGAAGGCCTGGTTGATGCACAGCGACAGCCGCCTCGCGACCTCGTCGTTGGCGGTGACCACCACTCCGCCCTCGCCGCAGGTCAGGTGCCGATCCTGGTGCAGGCTGAAGCAGCCGATCAACCCGAGCGTTCCCGTGTAGGCGCCTTCGGCCTCCGCCAGCAGCGCCTGCGAGCAGTCCTCGATCACCGGGAGCCGGTGCGCCGCCGCGAGCGACATGATCGGCGCCATCTCGCAGGGCTGTCCGAACAGGTGGGTGACCAGGACGGCCCGGGTGCGCGCGGAGATCCGACCCCGGATGGTGTCGGCCGTCAGCGTCCCGGTCAGCGGATCGACATCGGCGAACATCGGGACGGCGCCCTGGTAGAGGATCGGCATCAACACATCCATGTCGGCGATCGGCGAGACGATGATCTCGTCGCCCGGCTCGGGGTCGATCGCCGCGATCGCCACCTGGACCGCGCTGCTCCCCGAGGCGGAGGCAAAGGCGTACCGGGTGCCGAGCACGCTGGAGAACCCCTGCTCCAGGAAGCTGACCCACCGCCCGCCACCGCCGCTCAGGACGCCGCTGCTCAGCGCGTCGCGGACCGCCGCCAGCTCCTCCCAGCCCAGCGAGCGGCCGCTGGCGTTGCAGTCCGAAGGCAGCGCCGGGCTGCCACGCCAGCCGAACTCGGGCGTCAGGATCGAGGCCGTGCGGACGGCCATCAGCTGGCACCAGTGCCGCGCAGGACCGCAGGCACCGTCTTCAGCATGATCTCGAAGTCCAGACTCAGCGACCACTGGTCGATGTACTGGAGGTCGAGCTCCATCCACTCGTCGAAGTCGATGTTGTGCCGGCCGTTCGCCTGCCACAGGCAGGTGAGCCCGGGCTTGACGCTGAAGCGCCGATTCAGCCAGCGCTGGTCGAAGCCCTGCACGTCACGGTCCGGCAAGGGACGCGGACCGACCAGGCTCATCTCTCCGACCAGCACGTTCCAGAGCTGGGGCAGCTCGTCGATGCTCAACCGTCGGAGCCAGCGACCGACCCGGGTGATCCGCGGATCGTTCTCCATCTTGAAGGCGGCGCCCCGGCACTCGTTGAGGTGGGCGACCTCCTGCAGCCGCGCCTCCGCATCGACCGCCATGGTGCGGAACTTGGCCATCCGGAAACGGCGCCGACCCTGCCCGATCCGGCTCTGGGTGAAGAAGACGGGGCCGGCCGAGTCCACCCGGATCGCCACCGCGACCAGCGCCAGCAGGGGCGACAGCACCGCGAGCGCGACGGTCGCGGCCGCCACGTCGAGAACGCGCTTGAGCAGCAGGGCCCCGGCGCTCGGAGCGGGGGAGGTCATGGTCATGATCGGCAGGTTGTCGAGATAGTCGACCTCGGCGCGTGAGACCTCGAGGTTGAAGAAGTCGGCGGGCATGCGCACGCTGATGCCCAGGTCCTCGGCCGCGGAGATGATCTCGGCGATCCGCTGGTAGTAGGTCTTGATCGGCAGAGTCACGTAGATCTCGTCGATTTCCCCGGCAGCCAGGATCTCTTCGGCCTGCTCCAGCGGGCCCAGCAGCTTCTCGCTGCCCCCGTGGGCGGGGCTGTCGGGGGCTGCGAGGTCGTCGATGTAGCCGAGCAGCAGGTAGCCGAGATCGGTGCGTTGCCGCAGCTGCCGGCCGACCGCCGCGCCACGCTCGCCGCAGCCCACGATGACCACGTTGCGCAGGTTGCGGCCCTTGCGCCGCACCTCGCTGAGCAGGGAGCGCATCACGGCGCGCTCGAGGCAGGTGGCGACCACCACGGCGACGAAGAAGACTGCCAGGAAGCGCCGGTCGATGGCGGTGACGTCGAACATCAGGGCCAGGGCGGGCAGCGCCAGAAAGCCGAGCAGGGCGCCCTTGAAGATGCCGACCCACTCCCGGAACAGCGATCCGATGCGGCGCGAGCGGTAGAGGCCGAGGCTGCGGAAGACCACGTGCCAGAACAACGCGAAGCCGGCCAGCCCCAGCACGTTGCCGACGCTGACGCGTACCGCGAAGAACTGGCGCAACCGGTCGGGCCCGTCGGAGGCCAAGCCCGACGCCACCATCGCCAAGGCGAAGGCGCAGAGCATCACCAGCAGGTCCCCGACCTGCAGGATGGTCACCAGGAGCTTTCGTCGATCCAACATCTCACTTCCTCCCTCGCGAAACTCTGTCTGGGCGGCAACAAGAGAAAAAAAACGATTCGGTGAGCTCTGCGACGCGGTCCCAGTCGGGCAGCTCTGCAGCGCGCTCCAGCGCGCGGCGGCGCAGCCGCGCCGCGCGGTCCGGCTCGCGCACCAGGAGGGCCAGGGTCTCGCGCAGGCTCTCGGCGTCGCCGACCGGAACGTAGAGGCCGGCGCCCCCCACCACCTCGCGGTTCTCGGGGATGTCGCTGGCGACGATGCAGTTGCCGTAGGCCAGGGCCTCGAGGAGGCCGATAGACAGCCCCTCCAGCGCCGAGGGGAGCACGAAGGCGAACGCGTTGCTGAGCAACGCGCGCATTGCCTCCCGATCCACCTGCCCCAGGAAGTGCACGCGGTCGCCGCCGAGAGCGCGGACCTCGCTCACGTACGCGTCGGAGTGGCTGCTGCCGCCCGCGATGACCAACTGCACGCGGTCGAGCAGCGGTGCCGCCGCCTCGATCAGCGTGTGCACGTGCTTCTCGGGAGAGACGCGCCCAGCGAAGAGAAGGTAGCTCCGGGGCTCGAGCCCCCGGTCCACGAAGCCCCCCAGACCGCAGCGCTCGACCGGCGGAACCGGGTTCGGGATCAGGTGCGGCTCGCGGCCGTGGACCTCGCGGTAGTGGCTCCGGAGCGTGTCCGAGACCACCACTGTTCCAGTGGGCAGGCGGGCGGACGCCCACTCGCCCATCCGGAGAGCGGTACGCGCCATCCATCCCCACTTGGCGCGCTGCCAATCCAGACCGCGCACCGAGACGACGGTGGCGGCGCCCGCGAGGCGCGGTAGGAAACAGAGAGGCGCCGACCCGATGGCGTGGTACTGGACGACGTCGAACCCGCGCCGAAGCGAATCGACGGTACTGAGCAACGAGTGGCTGGCCGTTTCGAAGTGCTTGGTGCGCAGGGTGGGCAGCCGGCGCACTTCGATTCCGCGGTAGTGGCTCACTGCGGGCGTGAAGTGGTTCCGGCAGTACGCAGTGACTTGATGCCCGCGCGCCGCCAGGCGGGAACCCACCTCTTCGTAGTAGGTCTCGATGCCGCTGTAGGTGCCGCCGACCCCGCGGGCGCCGATGAAGGCGATGCGGAGTCCTCGCGAGGAGAGGGCGGAAGGCGTCTCCGAAGTCCGAAGGGACGCCAGGCGAGGCAACGGCCTCGGCGGTACCGCTCCGCCCCGATCCACCCCACCGTCGCTTCCGGAGCGGTCCAGCAGCGGGGCGGCGACCGACGGCAAGGCCGACCCGGGCGAGGACGCCGGCGGCGGTACGACGGCCGCGGACCGGGGGGCGCCGAGCTCTTCGGGATTCCCGGTCGACGTCGCACGGTCCGGGCCCGAGCCAGCGCGCGCCGGCCTTCGCCCCGAGTCGCCAACGCGCTGGACGAGTACACTCATACCCGGACAAGGTTCATAGCAAGCTCGCTGCCAGGTCCCTCCGACGTCCGCCCTCCGTGGCCGCAAGACCCTTGAAATCATCGACACACGTCTCGCCGTGAGCGAGCGTGGCAGTCGAGTCTCTCGGCCGAGCGGTCTCCGAAGTCGGTAGAACGCTTCCCAAGAGTGGGCAATGGGAGAGTGCAGAAGAACGTGTTAGACGAAGAAGACGGTTCCTACTCGTTCTACGAGTTTCAAGCGGGGAAACCTCTCGAGAACGGCGGCTGTCGCCGCGTGGGCGCCGGTCGGAAGCCGCCGGGCCTGGCGCGCCGAATCGGCTCGAGAAGGCAGGGCTCGAGAAGGCAGAGCGTAGACCGCAGCTCCGTGGCCCCCGGAGCTGGGATGGTGGTCCCAGCTCCCGGCCCGGCCGAGACGTTCACTCCAGGTGCCAGCTCTCCATGCCCGCCGCTCCCCGCCGCGGCGATCGGGTAGTGGCTCATACTGAGCCACTACCGGCGATCGCAGGCGATTGACTTCGCCCCGGAATCTGGCACTATCGCCCCGTTCCTCGGCATCCTGGTCCTGTGGCCCGATCGACGGGTCCCCTCTGAGTCGCCCGTGGCAGTGGACCGATGGCCGCTCGAGAGAAGAAGCAAGAGCCGAACGCGATGATCGTGCTCTCCGGAGCCGAGGTCGCGTTCCTGAACAAGGTCACCAACGGGTACCCCCGCGACTTGGACTACTCGCCGCATGTCCGCGAGGCACTGCATGACCGGCTGGCCGCGCTGCTGGCCGAGGCCACGAGCGAGGGCGAGCGCCACGTCTTCTCTGTGAGCCGCACCGAGATCGACCAGCTGCACCGGATCACCAAGGGCGCCTACAGCTTCATTACCGAAGGCGAACGGCGAGCGCGCCTCGTGCTGCGCGAGAAGATGCACGTCGCCAGCGCCGAGCTAGGTCTGCGCCTGCCCTGAGCTCACGAGCGAAGCTTGGCCCCTGAGCTCACGAGCGAGGCTTGGCGCTCTCCGGGCTCGACGACGTCGTAGAGGCGGATCTTCTTGAGCAGGGTCTTGTAGCTGACGTCGAGACGCCGCGCGGCGCGCCGTCGGTTCCAGCGCTCGCGCTCGAGGGTTTCGAGGATGGCTGCCCGCTCCGCCTCTGCTCGGGCCCGCTCGGAAACGTCTCGGAGACTGAGGCCCTCCGTCGACGCCTTGGGACCAACCGACGCAGGCTGACGTCCCGTCGGCGACCTCTGCTCGAGCTGGTTCATCGCCCACTCCACCTCCCCCATCACCGCGGCCGCCCTCAGCAAGTTCTCGAGCTCTCGCACGTTGCCCGGCCAGGGGTGCGCCAGCAGTTTGCGCTTCAGCGCCTCGGTGAGCGGCAGAGGCGGTCGCCGGTACTGCTGCGCGAAGGTCTCCAGGAACCCTTGGGCGAGCAGGAGAACGTCCTCCCGGCGATCGCGCAGCGGCGGGACGTACAGGTCGATGACCTTCAGTCGGAAGTAGAGATCCTCGCGAAAACGGCCCTCTTCGATGGCCTGCTCCAAGTGAACGTTGGCGGTGGAGCAGATCCGCGCTTCGCAGCGGACCTGACGAGTTCCACCCAAGCGCATGAACTCTCCGTCCTGGAGAACGCCGAGCAGCTTCGCCTGGATCGAGACCCGCATCTCGGAGATCTCGTCGAGCAGCATGGTGCCGCGTTTCGCGATCTCGAACTTTCCGGGCTTGGCGCTCACGGCGCCGGTGAAGGCGCCCTTCTCGTGACCGAACAGCTCGCTCTCGAGCAGCTCGTCCGGAATCGCGGCGCAGTTGACCTTGACGAACGGCTCGCTGGCCGCTGGAGAGTGACGGTGGATGTAGCGCGCGACGACCTCCTTGCCGACGCCGCTCTCCCCCTGGATCAGCACGGTGACGTCCGAGGACGCGATCCGCCGTGCCGTTCTCTTGAGCGCCAACATGCTGGGCGACGCCGCGAGAAGGCCGTCCCCGCCCGCATCCTCTTCGATTCCCATCACCGGGGGTTCCTCTTCCTCGAGACCCGCTCCGACCCCAGCCGCGATCCTGGCGGAGCGGGCGACCGCCCCCTCGATCGATGCGGACAGCCGGGCGGGGCTCTCGTCACCGCTCAGACAGTCGGCGGCGCCGAGACGGGCCGCGCGCGCCGCGATCCCCGGGTCGAGCCCGCTCGAGAGCAGGATGACCGGGATCTCACCGGCCTCCCGGACGACCGAGCGCAGCTGGGAGATCGAAGCGTCCGAGTTGGACTCCGAGCGGTAGAGGATCGCCGCTGGAGCGCCGCCGGACACCTGCACCACGTCCGTCGTCCGCGCGCCGGCGGCGACGTGATACCCGAGGCTCGAGAGCTTCCGCTGGGCCTGATCCCTGAGCGCCGGGCAGGAGCTGACCACTGCCAGCTGCCGGGATACCCGCGCGGACGCGTCCATGTCTCTCCTCAACCTCAAGAAGTGGCGAGTCCAGAAACAGACACTCTAGCAGACATCATAGCACTGACGGGGTGAAGAGAAAGCCTTCGAATCGGTGAAGATCCAGGATTCTGGACCTTCTGTCGTTGACGGACCTCCTCCTAGGATTCCTCGTTCTCCCGCCTCTGTTTGTTCTACGAGAAGGGTGAACGGAACCGGACAACGCCCTCCCTCCCGTCTTCGCGGGTAGCCACCCCCGAAAGAAAGAAGTCGAGGTTAGAATCAGGCTTCGCTTCACTTGCCGCGGTCGAGGTGGCGTGCCCCATGCCTCTCGACCCGCGACGGGGGTGGCCCTTTGACACCAGCGCCCGCAGAACCAACCCAGGACCCCTACCTCCAGCACCTCGGTCTTCGCCGTGAGCCCTTCGGCCTGGCTCCGGGCGTGGAGCACCTCTACCTGGGCAAGGGGCACTCGGAGGCGCTCGCCGGACTCCAGATCGGCATCCACAACCGGCGTGGCCTGATCACCCTGATCGGCGAGGTCGGCATGGGCAAGACCACGCTCGCCCACGCCGTGATCAGGAGCATGGACGAGCGCGTCCACATCGGCTACACCGCCACCACCACTCTCGGCTTCCGGGACATGATGAAGCCGGCGATGGTGGACCTCGGCCTCGAGGATTGCCTCGGCGGCAAGCCCAAGCTCATCTGGGGGCTGACCCAGCTGCTCGAGATCGCCGACCGGCGCGGTCAGGTCGTGGCGATCGTGGTCGACGAGGCGCACAACCTGAGCGACGAGTGCTTCGAGGAGCTCCGGCTGCTGCTCAACATCGAGACCCTCCAGGCCAAGCTCCTCCAGCTCGTCCTGATCGGACAGCCCGAGCTCGAGGATCGGCTCGCCAACCGGAACCTGCGGCATCTCGCCGACCGCGTGGCGGTCAGCTGCGTGCTCAATCCGCTGTCGCCGCACGAGTCTCGGGAGTACGTGAAGAGCCGGCTCATCGGCGCGGGAGCGAGCCTCGACCTCCTCTCGCCGAAGGCCCTGAGCATGATCGTCGCCGAGGCCAAGGGGGTCCCGCGTCGAATCAACATCCTCTGCCACAACGCCCTCCTGTTCGCCTTCGGCGAGAACCAGCCCCGGATCGAGGCGAGGCATGCCGAGGCGGCGATCGGCGAGCGGCGGGGGGGGCGGCTGCAGCGCCTCGATCGCCAGTGGTGGCGCCCCACCCGAGCGGTCGGCCAGATTGGCCTGGTCGCGGCCGGCGTCGCGCTGGGCCTCCTCGTCGGCCTGCTGGCCTTCCGGGCTCTCAGCGGGAGCCCGGACCCGCCCGCGGAGCCCGCGCGAGCCGTCGAGCCCGCGACCGGCTCCGCCGCCGGCGCAGCTACCGGACCCACTCCCGGGGGCGGCCCGACTCCGAATGGCGAGCCGACGGCCGCACCGCGACCCGAGGAGACCAGCGCGGCGAGCGTCCCGTCCGCGACGCCCAGCCCCGCCCCCGCCAGTCCCGCCCCCGCGGAAGGTGTCCAGAGCGAGCGGAGACCCGCAATCGGCGTCGAAGCTCCATCCGCGGCTGCGCCCCCGCCGGCGACGCCCGCGGCCACCAGCGCGACCACGGCCGCGGCCGGACGCGTGGTCGTGGTGGAACGCGGCTCGAGCCTCTACCGCCTGATCGTCGACGAGTACGGCGAGTACAATCCGGGCCTGCTCCAACGCGTGCTGGAGGCGAATCCGGAGATCGTCGATCCCGACCTCGTCCTCCCTGGGCTCCGGGTGGTCCTGCCAGAGCGCCCGGGCCCGTCGTAGCCCGTGGCGCACAAGGACCCATCGACGCTTGGCTCCGCCCAGCTCCGCCCCGATCCCTCCCTCAGGTTCTTCGGGTTGCGGAGCCAGCCCTTCGGGCTGAGTCCGGGCGTCGAGCACCTCTACCTGGGCCAGCAGCACGGCGAGGCCCTCGCAGGCCTCCAGCTCGGGATCCGACAGCGACGCGGGCTCATCACCCTGATCGGCGAGGTCGGGATGGGAAAGACCACTCTCGCCCACGCCGTCATCCGGCAGATGAGCGAGCGCGTGATGATCGGCTACACCGCCACCACCACGCTCAGCTTCCAGGAGATGATGAAACCGGTCCTCAAGGGCCTCGGGATCGTCGAGGGCGCCGACGGCAAGGCCGAGACGATCTGGCAGCTCACCGAGCTGCTGAAGATCGCCGATCGACGCGGCAGGATCGTCGCTCTGATCGTGGACGAGGCGCACAACCTCGGGGAGGAGGCGTTCGAGGAGCTCCGGCAGCTCCTCAACATCGAGACCGAGCACGCCAAGCTGCTCCAGCTCGTGCTGATCGGACAGCCCGAGCTGAGCGATCGCCTCGCGGATCCCCGCCTCAGGCACCTCGCCGATCGCGTCGCGGTCCGGTGCGTGCTCAATCCCCTCTCGCGCAAGGAGGCTCTGGACTACCTCGGCACCCGTCTGCTCGGCGCCGGGGGGAGCCCCGACCTCTTCACCAAGGGAGCCCTGCGGGCGATCCTGCGCGAGGCGCAGGGGGTTCCGCGTTCCCTCAACGTGCTGTGCCACAACGCCCTCCTGTTCGCCTTCGGCGACGCCAGCCGTCGGGTCGAGCCCAGGCACGCGAGGACCGCGATCGTCGAGCGACGCGGCGGTCACCTGGTCCGGCTCGATCGCAAACGACAGCCTGGGCTCTGGCCGGTCGCGGCGGGGTTGCTGGTCGGTGGCGTCGTGATCGGGATCCTGATCGGAGTGGCTACCCGACCGCCGCCATCGGGCTCCCCGGAGATGGCGGACGCCTTCCGCTCGCCGACTGCCGCTGGCGGGCTCGAGCAGGACGGTTCCGACCCGACGCCAGCGGATCCTGATCCAGCGGAGTCCGCTGGATCCCGGGTGGTAGTGGTCCAGCGGGGGTCCAACCTGTCGCGCGAGATCCTGAGCGCTTACGGGGTGGTCGACCGGGAGCTGCTCGACCTCGTGCTCCGCGCCAATCCCGGGATCACCGATCCCGAGCTCGTCCCGACCGGCTATCGGCTCGTCCTCCCGGCACGCCCGGGAGAGCGCTGAACCTCAGGGCCCCGTGGACTCGGAGCCGAAGAAGAGGCACCGGCCGGTTGATTTACGCTCTGATTGCGCCTACGCTGCGCCAGAGAGCTCGGACGACGGGGGAAGCTGGGAGGCCGAGGCCGACGCACGACGGCGCATACGAAGGCACGGACCAGTGAGCGGCCACGAGAGCAACGATCGGGATCGGCGATCCGACGCACGCCCCGCGCGCGCCGAGGAGCCGACACGGCCGGCCGAAACACTGCCCACCTCCGGCAGCCGCGACCTGGGATGGGACCCGGAGGACAGCCCCGGACCTGGAGATGGGGGCACCTGGGGCTACGGCGACTGGGAGACCGTGCGCAAGCGCGGCTACCTTTCGCCGGGCGCGCGCAAGGAGCAGCTGCGCCAACGCGACTTCCGGAAGGTCGGACGCCGCCGGCCCGACCGCCCCGATCCGTACTGCGAGCTCCACGCCGCCTCGTCGTTCTCGTTCCTGCGCGCCTCCTCGCAGCCCGAGGACCTGGTCGAGCGCGCCGCCGAGTGCGAGCTGCCGGCGGTCGCGCTGCTCGATCGGGGCGGGGTCTACGGCGCGCCCCGCTTCTTCAAGGCGGCCCGCGCCGCGGGGATCCGGGCGCTGGTGGGCGCCGAGGTGGTGCTCGAGACCGAGCACGACCAGCAGCGCGCCGACGCGCTCGGGCAGGGCAAGCTGAAGCGCTCCGACCCGGCCTGGCCCGAGACCCGCCTCGCGCTGCTGGTCGCAAGCCGCACCGGCTACCGCAACCTGTGCCGGCTGCTCACCGCCGGCGCGCTCGGCCATCCCAAGGGCGAAGCGCGGGTGACCTGGGACGACGTGGCGCGCCACGCCGAGGGACTGTGGTGCCTCGCCGGCTGCGGCGACGACCCGGTGCGGCGCGGGCTCGAGGAGGGCGGGGTGGAGACCGCGCGGCGCGAGCTCGACCGCCTGCGCTCGCTGTTCGGCGGCGAGACCCGGGCGCGCCTCGCGGTCGAGCTCCAGCGCCACGGCCTGCGCGACGAGGAGCACCGCAACCGCGCGCTGGTCCCGCTCGCGAAGAGCCTGCGCCTGCCGCTGGTCGCCACCAACGGGGTGCGCTACGCCCGCGGCTCGGACCAGCCGCTCTACGACACGATGACCGCGATCCGCCACCACACCACGATCGACGCCGCCGGCGCCCTGCTCGCCCGCGAGCGCGAGCGCTGCGTCAAGGACGCGCGCGCGATGAGCGAGCGCTTCGCCGACCTGCCCGCGGCGCTCGCCGGCTCGCGCGAGCTCGCCGCCGCGCTCGACTTCACGCTCGAGGACCTCGGCTACCGCTTCCCCGACTACCCGCTGCCCCCCGGCGAGACGCCCATCTCCTACCTGCGCCAGCTCACCTGGAACGGCGCGCGGGCGCGCTTCCGGCCGCTCACCGCCAGGGCCCAGCGGCAGCTCGAGCACGAGCTGGCGCTGATCGAGAAGCTCGACCTCGCCGGCTACTTCCTGATCGTCTGGGACATCGTGCGCTTCTGCCTGGAGCAGGGCATCCTGTGCCAGGGGCGGGGCTCGGCCGCCAACAGCGCGGTGTGCTACGCGCTGCGCATCACCGCGGTCGACCCGGTGAAGATGGAGCTGCTGTTCGAGCGCTTCCTCTCCGAGGAGCGTGGCGAGTGGCCGGACATCGATCTCGATCTGCCGTCGGGAGACCAGCGCGAGAAGGTCATTCAGTACCTCTACGGGCGCTACGGGGTGCGCGGCGCCGCGATGACCGCCAACGTCATCACCTACCGCGACCGCATGGCCGCACGTGAGGTGGCGAAGGTCCTCGGCTACTCCGAGGACCAGATCGGCCTGCTCTCGAAGCAGCTCGGGAGCTGGGGCTACGACGTCCACCGCGGCGACGCCAAGGACATGGAGGTGGAGCTGCGCCAGGCCGGGTTCGATCCGGTCGAACCGCGCATCCGGACCTTCGCCGAGATGTGGTGGAAGATCCAGCGCCTCCCGCGCCATCTCGGGCAGCACT
>DATKBT010000101.1:0-24383 GCA_035546295.1 Thermoanaerobaculia bacterium
GGCCACAGCGCGTCCAGCAGCTCCGCGCGGCTCACGGCGACGCCGGCGTGCTCGACTAGGTAGACGAGCGCGTCGAACGCCTTGGCCGGGATCTCCACGACGCGACCGCGCTCGTCGTGCACGGTCCTGCGATGGGCGTCAACGGCGAGCGAACCGAACTCGTATCGTCTGGGCGTGTCGGAGCTCAACGGCCCACTACCTGGCGGACCAGCAGCAGCGGAACGAGGTCTTCCCCTTGGCTGACAGGAAGTGCACGAGCCGCTCTAGGGCGCCACGTAGGGCAAGACCGGGCTCAGGTCGAGGCGGTAGCGGTCACGGCCTTTAACATGTCGCTTAGACGGTATTGAAATCGTTGGCCAGCCCTGGAGCCGGAAGCGCCATTCCAGGCCGCCCGGCTGGGACTCGTCCGTGTCGACGGCGCCCCGGTCGAGGGAGTAGGGAATCGGGGTGCGCTCAATGACCCGCGTTGGGTAGGGGTTGATGGTGATCTCGGTAAGCTGGACCGGATCACCCAGACCTTCGACCAAGATCTTGCGCATTGTGATCTCGTCGCATCGGATGATCGCGCATGCACCATCGTCGGCGAGGATCGCAGCACGCTCGCTGCCGTTGGGGAACTCGAAGACTACGGAGGGCCGCAACCAGCGCGCGACCTCGCGTAGTAGTTCGGGTTGCTGTGCGAGCCGGGCGAGAGTGTCGGCGGACTGGAGCTTCGCGTCAGTGGCTTTTTGCGCCTCAGCCTCGATCCAGTTGGGGAAGGCCCAGACACCTAGCGCGCCAACCAGAATGGCCGCGAGCGTGCCGAGGATCTTCCAGCCAGACTTCCATCCAGCCAGGAGCTGCCCCCACCACGGTAGGCGTCGAGCGGAACCCTCCTTCGTCATCGCAGGGACATCGTAACGTGCCGCCTCTCTTCCAGGGTTGCTGCCGACGAGCGACCGCAGGAATCAAGATCTCGAAGTACGGCCTAGCCTGTCGGAGGGCGTCGCGCTCTCACCTTCGGAAACTCTGCTTCCCAGTAGTCCAGCACCCGCTTCGCCAGGTCAAGGGCGCCCATCTCAGAACAACCCAACTCGCGCACTTGCTCCGGCTTCAGAACGACCACCAGCTCCGCCGGCTTGACCCAGCCCTCCTTGACCCAGCCAGGCTTGACCCAGCCAGGCTTACTCTCGGTCCTGGCTACGGCGCTTTTCTTCTCCTTGTTCCGATTGCGCCGGAAGTGCTTTGCTCCGTTCGCCACGTCGCTGCAGAGCTTGGGAAGCAGCTGGTTCTTGTGGCCTTTGCTGCCAAGCCAGTCGGGCAGATGCTCGGCGGTGACAAAGAAGTTGAAAGCCAGGCCTTTGTTTTCAACCGTTTTCGGTGGTGCCCAGGACCGGATTTGAACCAGTGACCCCCTGATTTTCAGTCAGGCTACCAGTCCTACCCACCCCCCAACACTCCCACACTCACCCTTCCCCCCTTCATCGCATCCCAACTCACCACCAACCTCCCACCCTCCGCCCCCCGCCCCCGCCGACCCGCACCAGCCCGCCGACCCGCACCGGACCCACCAGCCCGCACCAACAACTCCACAGTCCGCGTCGTCCTCCCCGCCAGCCCCGAGCGCACCAGGATCCGCGACAGATCCTCCTGCTCGATCCGCTGCGTCGGCCCGTTCCCGTACCGATCCGTCACCCACCCCGCCGCGATCACCTCGACCCCCTCGCCGCCCGGCTCCACCGTCAAGAGATCGGGCCGCACCACCCGGTTCTCGCGCGCCTTCGCCGTGATCGTCGGGATCAGCCTCTCGTTTCGAAACGACACCCGCACCCGATACAACCCGCCCCCCAGCTCCTCCACCTCGGGCTCCCCGACCACCGCCAGCTTTGGCATCTGGTCGGCGTGGTAGAGCGTGAAGGCCATGTTGCGGTGGAAGAGCTCCATGCTCATGAAGCGTGGGTTGACCCGGTTCGAGAGCTTCTTCCAACCGCCGAGCTCGACGGGGCCGTACGTGGGGTGATCGAACGGCGCCCACTCGATGTACTGGTCGCCGAACTCGAGGTGGTCGTCGAAGAAGAACTGGCCCTTGCGGCCCGCGATCGGCTGGTCGGGTTCCTGCTGCTGCTTCTGGAGCAGGGGGCTGTTGAAGTACTGGTCGCCGTTCCACAGCTCGTTGGAGAACGAGACGATGCCGAGGCCGTCGTTGGTCCAGTCGATCGAGCCGCCGTGGACGGTGTAGAGGCCCTGCCAGATGATCAGGTAGTCGTAGTAAGGGAGGATGCGCTCGCCGTTCTCGCCGAGCTCGTCGTAGACGCGGATGTCCTCCTGGGGGTAGTCGCCGTACCAGGCCATGCCGGGGCCGCGCAGGATCATGCCGCCCGAGTTGTGGAAGCTCTGGAAGCCCGCGATGTTGGGGTGCGCCATCATGAAGTCGTTGATCGCGCGCGCCTCGGGGAGCTGGAACGGGTAGTCCATCGACCCGCCCTGGATGTAGTTGGGCTGCCAATCGGAGGCGTAGTTCCGATTCGGGTCGTAGCCTCCGATCGGATCCTCGTTGACGCGGCCGTCGCCGTCGTTGTCGATCCCCTCCTGGCCGAGGATCACCCAGTCGCCGAATTCGCCCGGCGGCACCGGCTCGAGCAGGCGCGGGTCGTCGTGGCTGATGCGCAGGTTGCCCTCGCCGGGGACGTGCTTGCGGATCATCTCGATGACGCCGTTGCCGTTGAGGTCCTCGGGGCCGTCCTCGTCGAACAGGCCGTCGCCGTCGGAATCGACCGGGATGTGGCCGGTGCGCGCGCCCGAGCCGTGGTTGTCGAGGAAGAAGTCGCGGCCGTCGGGGTTGACGCTGGGCAGCAGGTAGAAGACCCGCTCGTCGACGATGCGCTGGACCTCGGGGATGCGCTCGTAGTTCTCCATCAGGTACCAGATGGTGTAGAGGATGACCTCGGCGCCCTGGATCTCGTTGCCGTGGACGTTGGCCTCGATGAACATCGCGGCCTTCTCGGACTCCGCGCCGGTCTCGGGGTTGTTGATCGTCATCAGCCACATCTCGCGCCCGCCGTGGCTGGTGCCGATCGACTGCAGGTCGAGCAGCTCGGGCCAGGTCTGCTCCATGAGCTGGAGGCGCTCGCCGATCTCGTCGTGGTCGAGCCAGCGGTCCCAGGTGAGCGGCAGGCGGTGCGGCGGGTCGGAGCCGCGCAGCTCCTGGGCGCCGGCGGGCGCGGCGACCGAGGCGCCGGCCAGCAAGGCGGCGAGGGTGAGCGCGACGCCCAGCGCGAGCGCCGCCGCGCGAGGGGCCGCGAGAGGGGCCAAGAGAGGAGCCACGTATTCCGCCGCGAGGCTGGGTCGTCTCGTCGGGGCCGGCTTCGTCGTCGGAGACGTGGTCCTGGTTGGCGTCATGGCCGTGGTCGTGGTCCTGGACGTCATGCTGGTCGCGGTCGTGGGAATGGTCGGGATCTCGGGCGTCATCGTGGTCGGAATCGCGGTCGGCGCAGTGGTCGTGTTCGTCATCGCGCTCACCTCAGCTCCACGGTCGCGGTGTCTCGCCCGCCCTTCTGTGCCCGGACCGTGACCTCGACCGTGTCTCCGCGCTCGCCGCGGATCACCCAGCTCACCTCCTCGCGCGCGCCGGAGCCGTCGAGCTTGCGTACCGTGATCGTCTTCGGGCCGCCGGTGAGCACGGACTCCGGGGGCACCTGGATCTGGATCGTGGTCGGTTGGACCGAGCGCGAGACGACGCCGTGCTCGAGCGAGGTCGGGAAGTAGCCGCGGTTCTCGATCACGGCGCTCACCGTGAACACGCCGCCGCCGTGGTCGGTGACCTCGGTGTCGACGATCTGGATGCGCGGCAGCATCGAGGCGAGCTTCACCGCGAACTCCGCGTGCTTGTCGCCAAGGTCGGCGAGGCGCTCGGGGGGCGGGTTGGTCGCGGCGTAGGGGCGGAAGCCGCCGATCTCGACCGCGCCGAGCTGCGGGTGCTGAAACGGCGTCCAGGCGACGAAGCCGTCGATGCCGGCCGCCTCGAAGCCTTCGAGCAGCTTCGCGTCGATCGGCTCGGCGGTGCTCTCCGGCCCGCCGCGACCCGGGCCGCCGCCCGGACCGCCCGCTCCTCCGCGGCCGCCGCCACGGCCTCCCCCGCGCCCGCCCGCCTGCGGCGATCCGGCGGCACCCCGACGCGACCACGGCGCCGCCGCGCGCTCCTCCCCGGCCTCCCGCTGCTGCCCGGCCGCACCGGCCACACCGGCCTCGTCGCCGTTGTCGGGCTCCTCCGCGTCCGCTCGGTTCTCCGCGTCCTCAGCGTCCTCAGCGTCCGCGTCCTCGGGCTCCTCAGGCTCCTCCGGTGTCTCGAAGCTCCACCCCGGCGTGATGAACGAGGGGACGCCGAACTGGAAGTACCCGTACTGGAAGAACGCACCTGCCGGGCTGCGTCGGAACAGCGTCTCGCGCACGCCCGTGATCTCGCGGTAGGCCTCGGCGACCTCCGCGAAGTAGGGTCGGTCGTCGGCGTGGACCGAGGTCGCGGGGCGCTCGCCGGAGCTCGGGTCGTTGTTGCGCCCGCGCTGCGCGCCACGCAGGCGGTCGCCGCCGCCGAAGAAGCCGCCGAAGCCGAAACCTCCGCCGAACCCACCGCCGAAGCCGCCACCCCGGCGCTCGCTGAAGTCGCCGACCTCGTAGATCTCGTCGAAGCGGGGCGCCGCGAAGTCGGCGAGCGCGACCGTGGTGAAGCCGGTGAGGTTGCCCTCCCGGTCGAGCGAGGTCGCCAGGTTGTCGGAGTGGCCGAAGGTGAGGATCGCGCCGACGTTGCGGTGGGCGATCATGAAATCCATCAGCGCGCGCGACTCCGGCTCGCTCACCATGTGCACGCCGGCGTCGGCCTGCCAGTAGGGGTAGGCGTGCTGGAAGTTGCGGTTGAGGTCGGCCCCGCCCGGCCCGTCCTCGTTGTAGAAGCCGTCGCCGTCGTCGTCGCGCCCCTCGAGGTAGACGGCGAAGATGCCGCTCTCGCCCTCGGCGCGCTCGGCGCGCTTCAGCAGTCGTGGCTCGTCGGGATCGGCCAGGTAGGCGCCCTCGGGATCGGGCACGCGCATCACGGTGATCAGGCCGTCGCCGTCGAGGTCCTCCGCCCCGTCCTCGTCGACCCGGCCGTCGTTGTCGTCGTCGTAGGGGGCGGCGTTACCCCGCCGATCCCAGCGCACTTGCGCGAACCACTGCTCGGCGCCGTCGGGGTTGAGGCGGGGCACCACGTAGACCACCTGCTGCGCGCGCGCGTCCGCCGCCGGCGCGTCGTCGTCGCCGTCGTCCTCGAGCAGGCGCCGGATCGTCGCCAGCGCGAGCTCGCTGCCGAGCAGGTGATCGCCCTCGAGGTTGGCCACGATCAGGAGCCCGGGCCGATCGTCGAGCGGCTCACCGTTCCGATCGCCGATCTCCATCAGCCAGATCTCGCGGCCCTCGTGCGAGGACCCGATCGAGCGCAGGGTCGCCGCGGGAGAGCTGTCGGCGAGCGCGCGCAGCTCGGCGGTGAGCGCGGCGAAGTCGCGGTAGCCGGGTCCGGGTTCCTGCGCGACGAGCGCGCTCGCTATCAGGGCGAGCATCGGGAGCGCAGCGGTCGCTACGAGGCGGCCGCGGTTCGGTCTCGTGGGCATGCGGTCTCCTGGGGCCAAGGGGGAGAAACGGGACGAAGGGTTCAGATGCGCGGGAGCCACGGGGCGGGGCGTGCTTCCTGTCGGAACGACGCGCGTGACGCGTCGAGACCGCGTCTGCGCGAGGCGAGATCCGGCCCGACGGGGATCCGTGCTGCTGTGCTGCTCGGCGACCTGGGAGGCTAGCATCGAACGATGATGACGGAGGGAGCGATGGGGGGTTGTCGCGCGCGCCGCAAGGGCGACTTGGTCGCGCTGCGCAGTATCTCTCGAGGCAATGATTCTCGCCCCCCGGGTTTGACGTGGGCGTTGGCGCTCGCCATCCCGATCCTGGCGCCCGGCGCGTTCGGCGCGCAGGACGGGGAACCCGAGGCGCCGCCCGGCATCTCCCGGCCCGCGGACGCCTCAGCGACCGAGACCCAGAGCGAGTCTCTGGATGCCGAGTCTCAAGATGTCGAGGAGGGCGAGCAGGCGAGGCCCGGAGCCCAGCAGCAGGAAGCTCAGGAGGAGCCTCTGCGCAAAGCCCAAGACGAAGCCCAACCCGAAGCGCAAAGGGAGCCGGAGATCGAGATCGAGATCGACGTGGTCGGCCTGACCCCGATCGACGGGCTCGGCGTGGCACGCGAACGAGCACCCTGGACCCAGCACCGGCTCGAACGCGACGAGCTCGGCGGCGCCGGCGGCGATCTCGCCTCCGCGCTCGAGCGATCGCTCCCCGGCGTCAGCCTCGGCTCGGCGCAGGGCAACCCGCTGCAGCCCGAGCTCTTCTACCGGGGCTTCTCGAGCTCGCCGCTGCTCGGCGCCAGCCAGGAGCTGTCGGTGTACGAGGACGGGGTGAGGGTCAACGAGGTGTTCGGCGACGTCGTCGACTGGGCGTCGATCCCGGCCTTCGCGGTCGAGCGCGTCGAGCTCGCCCCCGGCTCGAACCCGCTGTTCGGCCTCAACACGCTCGGCGGCGCGATCGCGGTGGTGACGCGAAGCGGCTTCGACCACCCCCGCGTCGAGGCCGATCTCGGCGGCGGCTCGTGGCGCCGGCGCTGGGGGGCGCTGTCGGCGGGGGGAGGCGGCGAGTCCTGGGCGCTGTGGGGGGGCGCGCGGCTGTTCGCAGAGGACGGCTGGCGGGATTTCTCGCCCTCGAAGACGCGCCACGGCCTGGCGAAGCTCAGCCGCCGCACCGGGCGCGGCCAGTGGAGCCTGACGGCGGGCCTCGCCGACAACGATCTGATCGGCAACGGCAGCACGCCGGTGCAGCTTCTCGAGCTGGACCGCGCGGCGGTGTTCACGCACCCGGACCAGACCGAGAACCGGCTGGTGTTCCCGCGCTGGCGAGTCGACCGCCAGCTCGGCTCGAGCTTCAGCCTCGAGGGCGTCGCGTACTTTCGGAGCAACCGGATCACCACCTTCAACGCGGATGCCTTCGATGACGACGACGACGACGACGATGGCGATGGCGATGGCGATGGCGATGATGGCGACGAGGATGGCGATGGCGAGGTTGGCGTCGACGAAGCTGGCGGATCGGATCACGGCAGGGTCGGCGGGGCGAGCCTCCTCGCCGGTGCGTCGAGCGGCCTGATCGCGGCGACCGGCGGAATTCCGGCGCCCGGCGGGATCCCGGCGACCCGCGCCATCGGCGTGATCCGCGCAGCCGCCGCGACCGCCGGCGACGAGCCCGTGCTCGACGCCGTCGACAACCGCAGCCGCACCGATCAGCAGGGCTGGGGCCTCTCGCTCCAGCTCGGTCGCGCCCGGCCCCAGAGCCCCTCCGGCGCCCGCTGGCTCGCCGGGGTCGCCTGGGACGCGGGCCGCGCCGAGTTCGCGTCGTCGAGCGAGCTCGCCACGCTGACGCCGACGCGCACGACGATCCCGAGTGGGATGCTGCTGCCGGGCTCGCGGGTCGAGGTCGACGCCGACACCGAGCGCCTCGGCCTCTTCGCGGCGTTCCACGCCAGCCCGCTGCCGAGCCTCGCGATCACCGCCCAGGCGCGCTACTCGACGAGCCGACTCGAGCTCTTCGACCAGCTCGGGGCCGCCCTCGACGGCGATCACTCCTACGACCGCCTGCTGCCGTCGCTGGGCCTGGCCTGGCAGCTCCGCGAACGGGCGCGCTCCAGCCTGACCCTGTTCGGGGGCGTCGCCCGCTCTTCGCGGATCCCGACCCCGGTCGAGCTGACCTGCGCCGATCCCGAGGCGCCCTGCCGGCTGCCCAACGCCTTCGTCTCCGACCCGCCGCTCGAACAGGTCGTGACCACCGGCGGCGAGCTCGGGCTGCGCGGCGCGGCCGGCGCGACCCAGTGGAGCTCGGCCTACTTCCGCAGCGACAGCAGGGACGACCTCGTGTTCGTGTCGAGCGGAGCGTCGACCAGCCAGGGCTTCTTCCGCAACGTCGACTCGACGCGCCGCTCCGGCCTCGAGCTGTGGGCGCGGGGGCGCCGGCGCGGCGTCTCGTGGCGGGCGTCCTACACCCTGGTCGACGCCACCTTCGAGGACGACTTGACGCTGGCGAGCCCCCACCATCCGCTGGCCCAGGACGGCGAGATCGAGGTCGAGGCCGGCGATCGGCTCCCCGGCGTCGCACGCCATCAGCTTCGAGGCTCGGTGAGCTCGGAGCTGACCCGGAGGATCGCCGTGGACGCCGCGCTCCGTCACGATTCGAGCCGCTACCGACGCGGCGACGAGGCGAACCTGCTCGATCCAGTCCCCGGCGACTGGCTGGCGGATCTCGCGGTGCGTTACGCGCCGAGCCCCCGCGTCGAGGTCCGGCTCGCGATCGACAACGTGTTCGATCGGGAGGTCGAGACGTTCGGCGCGCTGGGCGACGCCAGCGAGGTGCTCGGCGATCGCGGCGATCCCGGCGATGGCTCGGGGGAGCGCTTCGACGATCCCCGCTTCTCGACGCCTGGCGAGCCGCGGGCGATCACGCTGAGCGTCCGGCTGCGGTGGGCCGGCGCGGGATCTCGCGTGGTGTCCGATTGAGCGCGTAGGCGCTGAACGTGTAGACGCAGGGGGGGCGCCGGCTCGTTCTCGGCGGCCGCTCGTCGTCAGGCATACAGCCGGCACGGACGCGGCGGCCGCTGGGACGGCATAGCGGCCACGGGACGCCTCGGTCGCGCGATCGGCCGACCAGGGGGTCGGCCGCTACGAGGAAGCCGGGCGATCGCGGACCTGGCGCTGAACTGCAGCGGCCGACCCGCCGACCTCGATCTTCCGGTCGGCGGAACCGGGAAGGCGAAGCTCGGGCGGCGACCTAGGAGCATCTTCCCGTCGGCGTCGAGACTCGATAGGGTCGCGCGACTCACTCAGGAGAGGGAATCGGGATGCTCTCGAGGAGGAAGTTCCTCCAGGGACTCGGTGTGGCTCCGCTCGCCATTCGAGGCGCGCAGGTCGACGCCGCGCCGAACCGGGCGGCCGGTGCGAGGAGCATCGATCCGAGCCGCCTGCTCGACTTCGACGGGCGACCGATCGACCTGAGCCTCTACGGTCCGGAGGTCGTCGATCCGGAACCGGTGCGCGCGTGGGCCCGCGCCACGGTGCGGTCGCACCTGTCGACCCTCCACGAGCCCGGCCTGCCCCGGATGGGGATCGTGCGCTTCAACTGGTTCGAGGTGAAGCGCGGCCGGCAGACCGGCCAGCTGCCGGGACCCTGGATCCCCTACGACGCGGCGCTGCAGGCGAACGGCGCCAGCCGCGCGCGCATCGCGCCCGGCATGCTGGCGTGGACGGGCTCGGTCTCCTACCACGAGCGTCACCTCCGCAGCCTCGTCGATCATGGCTTCGACCTGATCGTGTTCCAGGTCCCGTACGGCTGGCGCCGCACCCAGCTCAACCACCTGCGCGCGCTGCGCAACCTGAGGAAGGAGGGGCCGATCCCGACTCTGGCGCCGATGTTCGAGGCGGCGAGCTACCGCGACTACGGCGTGCCCAAGGACTTCAACCGGCAGATCTACCGCGACGCGCTGTTCGAGATCATCAGCCGCTATTTCGACATGCACTTCACCTTCCTCGGTCCCGAGGACCTGACCTGGAGGGACGGTCGGGCGCTGATCTACCTCTGGTGGATCCCGGGAGCGCGCAACGCGCCCTTCGGCATGCTCGGCGAGCTCAACGCGCGGCTGCGCCAGCGCTTCGGCTTCGAGGCCTACTGGTCGGCGCACGAGTACTGGGCCGACGTCCGCCCCGACACGGTCGACCGGCTGTTCAACGGCGTCCGGTCGTTCCGCCGCGACGATGACGGCAACATGACGATCATGCCCGGCTTCTTCCCGCCCAACGAGTTCTCGGTGCGCGAAGGCCACTTCCTGCCGCGCAACTCCGCCGACACCTACTGGGACGCGTGGGACCAGGTGATCAACGACGTCCGTCAGCGACGACGAGCCCCCGGCGAGGTGATCGTCGAGACCGCCAACGAGGTCGGCGAGGGAACCGCGATCACGCCGATGATCGAGTCCGACCGGGTGTTCTCGGTCACCGGCCGCAACGAGGTCGCCTGCACCCTGAACTCCTGCCGGGTCCGCGGCGCCGAAGGCCTGGCCGACCGGCTGAGCACCAACCCGCTCGAGTACCTGCGGATCTCGCGCGCGAGGAAGCAGGAGCTGCTCGACGTCGCCCGCGGCCTCTAACAGCGGCCAGGCTCCGTCCCGGCCGAGGACCGCACCCCTCGAAGCGTGCCGCTCGGACGCCGTCGCGCGCAACACCCCACCTCCAAACGAAGTGAGGGGCTGCGCAGGCATCTCCGGTGGGACCCGAGGGCTGGGCGTACCGTCTCCGGCACGACCGGCGGTCGTGGGCAAAGCCTCTTCACCCGCGCCGCGCGCAGGGATATGGTGCCGACGGTCAAAGGATGGACAGCACGTGATCTCCAGACGATGATCTCCAGACGATGATCTCCAGACGGAGGTTCCTTCACGGTCTCGGATTGGCGCCCCTCGCCCTCAGCGACGGCCTCTTCGCCCCGGCGCCGGGTCAGGCGCTCGGACCGCGCACGAGCGACACGAGAACCCTGCTCTACCTCGCGCGGCGGCCGCTGGACCTGACCCGCTACGCTCCCGACCTGGCGGACCCGGAGCCGGTGCGGGCGTGGGCGCGAGCCACCGTCGGCTCCCACCTCTCGACCCTCCACGAGCCCGGCCTGCCCCGCCTCGGGATCGTCCGCTTCAGCTGGTTCGGGGTGGCGAACCGCCGTCAGACCGGGCAGCTCCCCGGCCCGTGGATTCCCGACGACGCGATCCTGCAGACGGGCGGTAGCGGTCAGCGCCGGATCCCTGCCGGGATGCTCGCCTGGACCGGCTCCGTCGCCTACCACGAGCGCCATCTGCGTAGCCTGATCACCCACGGCTTCGATCTGCTCGTCTTGCAGCACTCCTACGGCTGGCGCCGCACTCAACGCACCCAGGTCAGGGCGCTGAGCAAGCTGAAGCGGCAGGGGCCGATCCCGACCGTCGCTCCCTTCCTCGAGGCGGCCAGCTATCGCGATTACGGTGTACACAAGGACTTCAACCAGCCGCAGATCCGCGACACTCTGTTCAAGAAGCTCAGCCGCTTCTTCGACTTGCACTTCACCTTCCTCGGTCCCGAGGACCTTACCTGGAAGGACGGGCGCGTGCTCGTCTACCTGTGGTGGATCCCCGGAGCGCGCAGCGCGCCAGCCGGACTGCTCGACGAGCTCAACGCAAGGTTGCACGAGCGCTACGGTTTCGACGTCTACTGGTCGGCTCACGAGTACTGGGCGCAGACGCGGCCCGACACCGTCGACCGACTGTTCAACGGGGTGCAATCGTTCCGCCGGGACACCGACGGCAACATGTCGGTGATGCCCGGCTTCTTCCCGCCCAGCGCCCAGGCCGTCGAAGAGGGTCTGTTTCTGCCACGCAACGGCGCCGAGGCCTACTGGGATGCGTGGAACCAGGTGATCGACGACGTCCGCCGCACTCGCCGGACGCCGGCCGAGGTCATCGTCGAAAGCCACAACGAGGTCGCCGAGGGGACCGCCATCGCCCCCATGATCGAGCCCGAGCGGGTCTACTCGGTCGAGGGCCGCGACGAAGCAGCCTGCACCAGAAACGCCTGCCGCGTCCCCGGCGCCGAGGACCTGCAGGACCGGCTGACTGAGAACCCGCTCGAGTACCTTCAGATCTCGAAGGTGCGCAAGCAGGAGCTGCTCGAGGTCGCCCGCAGCCTCTAGCAGCCCGTGGTGAAACTCAGCACGCCCGCACGACAAGGTCTTTCCGCTCCGCCGGCGGCCAAGAAGCCGGAGAGACGAGTGCGAGAACTGGCTTTCTCTCGGTCGGCTTCTCGCCGCCGGCTACGCTGCAAGTCCTTGTCTCCCTTCGGGTTGCGGCGGCGCAGGCCCATCTGCTGCGTTGGACCTCCGCGCCGATGTCCCCGCATCGCCTGCGTCGGTCCGCCTTGCATCTGGACCTGCGGCGCTCGCAATGCGGCCATACTGACTTCCACCACGGGCTGCTAGCAGCCCGTGTCGAGAGCCTGGAGTGGTGGCTCGACCCCCACCCGACCCGTAGCGCCGCCGCCTCTCCGTTCCGCTCTCGGACCGGGAGCGGCCCGATCGATCACGGCGGGGAGTCTTGGGAGATTGCTCCAGCGAGCTCCTGTGCGAAGGCCAGCCGCCGGACTCCGCACGGGACAAAATGGGACGCCAAGAATGACCGACGAGGAGACTCCGTGCGCTTCAGCTTCTGGCCCCGTCCGACCCTTCCCTGGCAAGACGTCCTCGAGCTCGCTCGCCACTGCGAGAGCACCGGCTGGGACGGGCTCTGGTTCGCCGACCACTTCATGCCCAGCGAGTCCGACACCTCGACGCCCTGGCTCGAGTGCTGGACGACCCTCGCCGGCCTCGCCGCCGCCGTGCCCCGCGTGCGCATCGGCCCGCTGGTCTCGGGCAACACCTACCGACATCCGGCGGTGCTCGCCAAGATGGCGGTCACCCTCGACCATGTCTCGGGCGGCCGGGCCGTGCTCGGCCTCGGCGCCGGCTGGCAGGAGAACGAGCATCGCGCCTACGGCATCGAGTTCTCGGACGTGCCGGGTCGCCTACGCCGGCTCGACGAGGCGTGCCGGGTCATCCGCTCGCTGCTCGCCAACGCCACCAGCGATTTCGAGGGCGAGCACTATCGGCTCGCCGACGCTCCGCTCGAGCCCAAGCCGATCGGCCGGCTGCCGTTGCTGGTCGGGGGCGGAGGCGAGAAGGTGACCCTGCGCATCGCGGCCGAGCACGCCGACGAGTGGAAGGTCTGGGGGACGGTCGAGACGCTCCGGCACAAGGGCGCGCTCCTCGAGCGGCACTGCGAGCGCTTGGGGCGTGACCCCGCCGAGATCGAACGCTCCGCCCAGGCCCTGCTGTTCCTGGAGGACGACGAGCAGAAGCTGGACGCTCTTCGAGAGCGAACGATGCCGATGCCGTCGTTGATCGGCACCCCGGCGCAGGTCGCGGAGACGCTCGCCGGCTACCGCGACGCGGGAGTCGACGAGTGGATCGTGCCCGGCTTCAACCTGGGGCCGGTGGAGCGGCAGATCGAGATCCTCGACCGGTTCATCGAGGAGGTGGCTCCGGCGGTTCGCTGAGGCGAACGGCGCATCGCGGCCACCGCACGATCAGGCGACTCCTCGCAGCGCCGGCATCGAACCGCCGACACTCGACGACACCCGACGAGGTCGGACGACAGCGGCCGACCTGCGGTCGGACGACGAGCGTGGAGGATCGGCCCGCCCGGGTTCGAACATCGGGATGGTCGAAACCGTAGACCTGGGGAGAACACTCGCCGCCCGTAGATCGCACGCCGCGAGGAGCCCTCAGACGATGCCGACGATCGCCTCGAACCTGCCGCTCGCCGCGCGCCGGCTGATGCGCGCGCGCGGCTTCACCCTGGTCGCCGTCGGCACGCTCGCGCTGGCGATCGGCGCCAACATCGCGATGTTCAGCCTCGTCGAGGTGCTCTTCCTCGAGCCGATTCCGGTCGAGGAGCCCGAACGCCTGGTCGGCGTCTACGAGAGCCGCGACGGGGCCGGCTACCACCCGCTGTCGTACGCGGACTTCCTGGTCTACCGCGAGGAAACCGAGAGCTGCGCGGGGTTGGCGGCCGCCTACCTGGGAGCGCCGCTCGAGCTGCGCCTGGGCGACGAGTCGTCCTTGATCGAAGGGGCGGTGGTCTCGGCCGATACCTTCGAGGTGCTCGGTCTCGAGCCCGAGCTCGGTCGCTTCTTCATCGACGAGGAGGACGCGGGCCCCGGGCGCCAGCCCGTCGCCGTGATCTCCCACCAGCTCTGGCGGGAACGCTTCGGGCTCGATCGCCGCGTCCTGGGGCGGCCGCTCTCGCTCAACGACACGAGCTTCACGATCGTGGGCGTCGCACCCGAGGACGCTCGCTCCTCGCTTCGGCTCGGGTCAGCGATCGACGCCTGGATTCCGACCTCGATGGCGGCGGTGGGCTACCGGTGGTGCGATGCGCTCGATCACGATTGCACCTGGATGTCGCTGGTGGGCCGGCTGGCGCCCGGCGCCGGGATCGACGATGTCAGGACCGAGCTCGAGCTGATCTCCGGGCGCCTGCGCGCCCTGCATCCCTCGGGCGAGGGCCAGGAGCGCGGAATCACCGTCGCTCCCCTGAGTGCGATGCACCCGGGAGACCGCGATCGCTCGCTGCGCCTGGCGGGAACGCTGCTGTTCGCGGTCTCGCTGCTCCTGGTGGTGGCGGGCGCCAGCCTGAGCGGTCTGCTCGTCGCCCGCGGCCTGCGGCGACGACGAGAGGTGGCGGTCCGCCTCTCCCTGGGGGCTTCGCGCGCCGACGTCCTGAGGCTGTTCGTGGCCGAGACGCTCCTGATCGGTCTCGCCGGTGGTGTCCTCGGCCTGGTCACGGCGACCTGGTTCGAGGGCCTGATCTCGCGCTTCTACGGCAGCAGCGAGCCTCTCGATCTCGGGTTCGGGAGCCAGACGCTGCTGTACGCCTCGGTCCTCTCGGTCACGGTCGGTCTCGCCCTCGGGCTCGTCTCGGGCCTGCAGACCTCGAGGCCGGATCTGGTCCCCGCCCTGCGCGGCAGCGGTTCGGCTGGTCCCGGCAGCAGGCCGCGCGTGCTCGGCGGCCTGGTGGTCGCCCA
Source organism: Thermoanaerobaculia bacterium (assembly GCA_035546295.1). Classification (GTDB taxonomy): domain Bacteria; phylum Acidobacteriota; class Thermoanaerobaculia; order Multivoradales; family Multivoraceae; genus DATKBT01. The sequence goes on from DATKBT010000101.1 coordinate 14,724, forward strand.
GGCGGCGCTGGCCCTGGTCCTCGTGACCGGGACGGGTCTGCTGCTCGAGAGCATCGACACCCTTCGTCACGCCGGCGCCATGGATCCCGAGCGGGTGGCGACCTTCCGCTTGCGGCCACGACTGGTCGGCCTCGAGGCGGCTCGCGCCCAGGCACTGACGCACGAGGTGCTGCTGAGAGTCTCTGAGCTGCCCGGTGTGCGTTCGGCTTCGCTGTCGAGGTACTTCACGCCCGGCAGGGGAGACTTCACTGCCGTCGCCCGGCACGGCGGCGCCCCGCCGCGAGCGACCCTGCAGGCCTCCACCCTGCAGGCCTCGACCCTGCAGGCCTCGACCCAGCCGGTCTCGCCGGGGTTCTTCGAAACGGTCGGGATCACCCTTCTCGCAGGACGCGACTTCGAGGACGGCGACCGGCCCGGCGGCGAGCCCGTGGCCGTCGTCAACCGAACACTGGCGGCGTCGCTGTGGCCCGACCGCGCCGCCGTCGGCGAGACGCTGTCGGCCTTCGACCGCCGGTTCCGCGTGATCGGCGTGGTGGACGACGATCCGGTCCATCTCGATCCGCCGGACGCGCCGGTGCCCCAGCTCTACACCGCGTACTGGCAGGACCCGGGCCTCGTCGATGCTCGGATGATGGTCGCCACCGAGCGGCCCGCGGCGTCGATGCTGGCGGCCCTGCGCCGCGAGATCGAGGCGGTCAGCCGTGAGCTCCCGGTGACCGAGGCCGAGGTCCTGACCGCCCGGCTGCGCCGGACCTTCACGCCGACCTGGCTCGCCGGTCGGGTGCTCGGCACCACGGGCGCCCTCTCGCTCCTCCTCTGTGCTCTGTGCCTGCACGGCGTGCTGAGCCTGGTGGTCGCACAGCGCCGGAAGGACCTCGGGATCCGCATGGCGCTGGGAGCGTCGCGAGGACAGGTCGTGTCGTTGGTGCTGCGCGATGCGCTCTCGCTCGCCGCCGCCGGCATCGGGCTCGGACTGATGCTGTCCCTCGCGCTCGGCCGTCTGCTCGAGGGTCACCTCTACGGCGTCTCGCCCACCGACCCTGCGGCGCTCGGCGCCGCGGTCGTGGTCCTCTGCCTGTCTGCCGGCGCGGCCGCCTGGTGGCCGGCACGGCGAGCGAGCCGGCTCGACCCCCTGGAGGCTGTTCGCGCCGACTGAGCCGCGGAACCGCAGACCGGGAAAGATGGTCAAACGAAAGGAGCAGGGATTTCGTAAAGTAATCGACAGCAATGGAACCTTCGACTGTCCTGCCAGTGATCGTCCGGAGAACGGCCCTCTCGATGCGCCAGCGGACCCTCTCGAGCTGCCGCGCTCATCGGGCGAACCGCGATCGGCCGGCTTGGAGACCGGCTGCAAGCGGCCGGCTCGAGCAGCGGCCCCGGCGGCGCTGGCGGGCGCTGGGCCTGCTCATCGCGACGATGGCCGGCCCGCTGCTCGGCTGCGGGCCGGCGCCGACCCGCGCCGACGATCCGGTCGTGCGAGACCGCCTCGAGCTGGCCACGGGGCCGCTGGGGATCCGACACCTGCTCACCGGCGAGCTCGAGGCGGCCGAGGCCGTCCAGTTCATCACCCCCAACGTCGGGATGTGGCCGCTGCAGGTCCAGCGCCTCCTGCCCAACGGCGCCCGCGTGCGCGCCGGTGAAATCGTCGTCGAGTTCGACAACTCGAACCTGTTGACCACCCTCGACAACCAGCAGGGCACCGTGATCCGCGCCCAGGCCGACTTGGAGGCCACGCGCTCGCTGCAGGCGGAGCAGGTGCGCGAGAAGGAGCTGGCGCTCGAACAGCGCAAGGCGGAGGCCGAGAAGGCCCGGATCTCGGCGTCGCTGCCCCCCGGTCTCAAGGCCGACATCGAGTACGAGAAGCTGCAGCTCGAGCTGCGGCGCGCGGAGCTGGCGGAAGAGGAAGCGCGGGCCTCGCTCGGGTCGACCCGCGAGGCGGCGCGGGCCGAGATCGGCATCAAGGAGGTCGAGCTCGAGCGCGCCTGGCAGGACCTGCGCCACGCCGAGCACTCGCTCGAGCAGGTCGTGCTGCGGGCGCCCGAGGACGGCATCCTGGTCGTCCACAACAACCGCCAGCTCGATCGGACCTTCCAATCGAGCGATGCGGCGCAGCCGGGCGAGGCGGTGGCGAGCCTCCCCGACCTCGAGACGCTGCGGGTGCGCGCGCGGCTGTTCGACGTGGACGAAGGCGACCTCCGGACCGGCGCGCCGGTTTCGATCACCCTCGACGCCTATTCCGAGCGCAGGTTCGAAGGGGTGATCCGCGAGGTCCAGAAGATCGCCCAGCAGCCGAGCCGCCGATCCTCCCGGCGCACGTTCGACGTGCTGGTCGAGCTCGGCGCGATCGACCTCGATCTCATGCTGCCGGGAATGTCGGCCAAGATCACCGTCGAGGAGACGGTCAGCGCCGACGAGCACGGCTGCGAGCCGTTGCTGGCGCCGCGCCGGGCACTCTCGATTCGCGGCGACCTGCTCGGCGCGCCGGCCGGCGGCGAGCTCGCCGCGACCGACTCGACGGGCTCGAAGGGCTCGACAGGCTTGAAGGGCTCAGTTCCGCTCCATCGGGCTCTCCTCCATCTCGCCGACGGCTCGACGCGGGAGGTCGACGTCGATCGCTGCAACGTCACCCACTGCATCGTCGCGCACGGCGAGGGCGCGTCGGTTCTGGAGCCGGGGACCCGGCTGCAAGCGCGACCGGGCACGGAGTCATGAGCCGCACCGGCCGTCGCTGGCGCCGCCTGTTGGGTTGGCTCGCCCTCCTCGCTCTCGTGGCCTGGGCCGGGATCGCGCTCGCCCGTGATCGCGACGACGGCGCACAGTGGAAGCGGGTCGAGCGCCGGGACCTCGAGCGGCGAGTCGAGGTGCAGGGCGTGCTCGAGGCGGTCGACAGCAGCGATCTCACGGCGCCACGACTGCCGCAGATGTGGCGCTTCAAGCTCGCGTTCATGGCGGAGGAGGGCTCGCGAGTCGAAGCCGGCGACGTGGTGCTCGGCTTCGACGGCACCGAGATCCAGCAGAACCTGCTCACGGCGATCGCCGATCGCGACACCGCGGCCAAGACGCTCGACAAGCGGACCACCGACCTCGCGGTCGAGCGCGAGCGGGCGGAGCTCGCGCTCGCCGAGGCCGAGGCCAAGCTGCGCAAGGCGACGCTCAAGACCGAGGTCCCCGGCGAGGTGGTCGCCTCGATCGAGCTGCGCACCGCCGAGGTCGACCGCGCGATCGCCGAGCGCGAAGCCGCCTTTCGCGCCGAGCAGCTCGCGGGGCTCACCCGCCGCTCCGAGGCCGAGCTGACCGCGCTCGAGCGTCAGCTCGAGTACTCGCGCAACCGGGTCGCCGAGCTGGAGAGCTCCATCATCAAGCTCCAGGTGCCGGCCCCCCGAGCCGGTACCGTGGTCTACAAGACGAACTGGAACGGCGAGAAGAAGAAGGTCGGCGACACGGTTTGGTGGGCCGAGTCGATCCTCCAGATCCCGGACCTGGACCGGCTGCGCGCGACCGCCCAGATCGAGGAGGTGGCGGCCGGCGACGTCGCGCTCGATCAACCTGTCACCTTCCGGCTCGACGCGCACCCCGACCGCACCTTCCGCGCCAAGGTCGCCCGCATCCACCGGGCGATCCAGATGCGCTCCTTCCGCGACCCCACCAAGGTGATGCAGATCGAGCTCGAGCTGCTCGACCCCGACCCGGTCCTCATGCGGCCCGGGATGCGGCTGGTCGGAGAGCTCACGGTCGAGCGCGTCGAGAACGTGCTGGCCATCCCGCTGCGGGCGGTGTTCGATCGGAATGGGCGCCCGGCCGTCCTGGTCGACCGGCCGCTCGGCGAGGCCATCGTCGAGCCGGAGCTCGGCCGCCGCGACGGCCAGCACGTCGAGGTCCTCGCCCACCTCGACGCGCGGGATCGGGTCCTGCTCGATCCGGAGGCCAGGGGACGTTGACGCGGGCTCGTCCCATCCTCCGCCGAGCAGGCCCGATGGCGATCCTGCTCGCCAGCCAGAGCCTGCTGCTGGCGGCGCTCGCCTGCGACCGGCAGCCCGAGGTGGCCACCCATCGGGTCGAGCGGCAGCGGTTCGTCCACCGCGTGCGCGCGGAGGGTCACCTGGCGCCGACCCAGGCGACCAGCATCTCGGTCCCGACCCAGGTGCGCCAGGCGGTCCGCGTCGCCTGGCGCGCCGAGGACGGCGCCGCGGTCGAGGCCGGCGACGTCGTCGTCCGCTTCGACCCGCTGGAGATGGAGCGCGAGCTCGAGAAGGGGCAGGCCGACCTGAGGCAGAGCCGGCTCAAGGGGACCAAGGCCGACGCCACCAGCGCCGAGCGCACCCACGGCGTCACCAGGCAGCGGGCCGAGGCCGAGCTCCAGCTCGGCGTCGCCGAGCGGTTCGAGAAGTCCGACGACTCGATCTACTCCCGGCACGAGATCATCGAGTCGCAGATCGACACCGACCTCGCCGCACAGCGCAAGGAGCTCGCGACCGAGCTCGAGACGATCCACCGGGACCTCTCGGAGGCCGAGACCGCGCTCCTCGACATCGAGACGCGTCGCGCCAACCAGCGGATCGAGCAGGCCAGAGTCGGCCTCGACGAGCTCGAGGTGCGCGCCCCGCACAGCGGCCTGCTGACCTGGAGCCGCGACTGGCGCGGCGAGATCCCCCAGGTCGGCCAACAGGTCTGGGCCGGCCAGCAGCTCGCCCAGATCCCCAGCCTCGAGCGCATGAAGGCCGAGGTCTTCGTGCTCGAGGCCGACGCCGGCGGGCTGGCCGCCGGTCAGACCGCGCTGGTCCGGGTCGAGGCTCATCCGGAGACCGCGCTCCCGGCCACCGTGGTGCGCGTCGATGCGGTGGCGAAAGCCCCTTACCGCGGCACTCCGCTCCAGTTCTTCGGCGTCGAGCTGGCGCTCGCCGACGAGGTCGCCGGCGATCCTCGCCTGCGCCCCGGGCAGCGGGTCACGGCGACCCTGCTGATCCAGGACCTCGACGACGCGCTGGTCATCCCCAGGCAGGCACTGATGACCGACCGCGACGACCCCTACGTCTGGCTGCGGGAGGGCGGCGGCTTCGTCGCGCGCCGGGTCACGCTCGGCCCGCAGGCGGCCGCCCAGCTCGTCGTCTCCGAGGGGCTCGAGCCGGGCGACGTCATCGCGCTCGAGCCCGCGCAGCCGCAGGCCACGGAGGCCACGGAGGAGCCGCCGGCGCCCGAAGCGGACACCGCGATCCCGAGCGCCACGGGGGCCTAGCAGCCCGTGGTGAAACTCAGCACGCCCGCACGACAAGGTCTTTCCGCTCCACCGGCGGCCACGAAGCCGGTCTTGCGAGTGCGGGAGCTGGCTTTCTCTCGGTGGGCTTCTCGCCGCCGGCTCCGCTGCAAGTCCTTGTCGCCCCTCGGGTTGCGGCGGCGCAGGCCCATCTGCTGCGTTGGACCTCCTCGCCGATGTCCCCGCATCGCCTCCGTCGGTCCGCCTTGCATCTGGACCTGCGGCGCTCGCAATGCGGCCATACTGACTTCCACCACGGGCTGCTAGCAGGCCCGCTCCGCCCCTCCACCCCATGAACCTCCAGGAAGCCCTCGCCACCTCGCTGGCCAACCTCGCCGGCCACAAGCTCCGCTCCGCCCTCACCATGCTCGGCGTCGTCTTCGGCGTCGGCGCCGTGATCTCGATGCTGTCGATCGGGGCCGGGGCCGAGCGCGAGGCGATGGAAATGATCTCGCGCCTCGGGCTGCGCAACGTGCTGCTGCGCGCCAAGACCTTCGAGCGCGAGGAGGCGCAGGAGATCCGCAAGCAGTCGCCCGGGCTCTCGCTGCGCGACACGCAGGCGATCCTCGATGCGGTCCCGGGCGTCGAGCTGATCGCGCCCAAGGTCGAGATCGACCCCTGGCAGGTCATCGCCGCCGGAGCCAAGACCCAGGCCACGGTCCTGGGCGTCACCGATCGCCACCGCGAGCTGGCCAGCCTCGAGCTCGCCTCCGGCCGCTTCCTCGACGGCATGGATCTGCTCGCCCACGAGCAGGTCGCCGTCATCGGCCCCGCCGTCGCGCGCGACCTGTTCGGCTACGAGCCGGCGCTGGGGCGCGACCTCAAGGTCGACGACGTCTGGCTCCAGGTGGTCGGCGTGCTGGCCGGCACCGGCTCCGAGTCCGACTCGTTCGAGGGGGTCTCGATCGGCTCGACCGACCGGGTCGTCTACCTGCCGGTGACCACCGCGCTGAGCAAGTTCGATCGCGATCCCCTCGACTCCCCGCTCTCGGAGATCGTCGTCCGGCTGGCTTCCTCCGGGCCGGGCACGGATGCGAGCGGCGCCGACTCGCGCACCGCCGCCCGCGTGATCGACCGGCTGGTCGGGCAGCTGCACGCCGGCGCCGAGGACTACGAGCTGGTGGTCCCCGAGGCGCTGCTCGAGCAGAGCCGCCGCACACAGCGGCTGTTCAGCCTGGTCATGGGGTCGATCGCGGGCATCTCTCTGCTGGTCGGCGGCATCGGCATCATGAACATCATGCTGGCGACCGTGCTCGAGCGGACGCGCGAGATCGGCGTGCGGCGCGCCGTCGGCGCCCGGCGCCGGGACATCCTCGAGCAGTTCCTGGTCGAGTCGTTCGCGATCAGCGCGCTGGGGGGCGCCATCGGAGTCCTGATGGGGCTCGGCATCGCGCGCGGCATCGCGGCCTCGGCCGGCTGGCCGACGGTGGTGACCCCCTGGTCGATCCTGCTCGCGGTCGGGGTCGCGGTCGCCGTCGGCATGATCTCGGGCTTCTACCCGGCGCGCCGCGCCGCCGAGCTCGATCCGATCGAATCGCTCCGCTACGAGTGATTCTCGGTCCGCGCCATCTGATCCTCTCAGAGCAGGACCGCCGGTTCGAAACGTCAAATCGAGCGACGTCAACGAATCGGCGAGCTGCAACAGCGTGAGAAACCTCAGGCCGCGAGAAATAGAAAGGAGCGTACCGTCGAGGAACCGCTCGAGGCGGTCACGGCACGCTCCTTTTGTGTTCAGCCTCGGCTCTTCTTGGACTCGAGAGAGCCCGGTGATCGGGAGCCGTTCGGTCGCCATCAGAGGCGCCGTCGGCTCACTCGACCCAATGGGAAGGCCGTCAGGCTCTGGGGCTTGCTGGTGCCGCCCTCGGAAGCCGAGCCCGGAAGCTCAAAGCCCCCGAGGGCCTCGTCTGGTCCGGTGGACTCATGCCTCCTCCTCGCTTGCTGTGGTAGGCCTGTCTCCGATCCAAGGGACCCACGGGATCCGAGGATCGTCTCCAACTGCCTCGCGCCGTGGCGAATCGCCCGGGACTCGTCGTCGGCCGATCGCAGATGCCGGAGCCGCTCGAGGCGTGGGAGCGTCTCGAACGACGTCCTGAGCTCAAGGTAGCTGAGCGCCGATCTCGTGTCAAGCAAAGAATCAGGACGCCTCGTTCCTCCGTCTGCGATTCGAAAATGATGGTGAAAACGATGGTGCAAACGATGGTGCAAAACGATGGTGCAAAGAGACTGTCGACGAGACGGCGGGGCGCCGGCCAGGCCTCGATCGAGCTGTTGGAGGTCGAGCCGTCGAAGGCCGTTCCCGGCGTCGATCGGGCCGATCGACCGGTTCCGAAGCGGAGACTCGGACCGATCGAGCCGGTCCGAGCTCGAGCCGTCGAGGGCGGCGTTCTCGCAACCCGACGGAATCCCCGCTCCCCGAACTCCGTATCATCGTCCACGTCGTCTTCGACGGCGCCGCGTACGAGCTGCTGGAGCTGAGCAGTACTGAGCAGGACTGAGCAGGAGCAAGGAGAGCCATGAGCCCACGCCTTCGATCTCGCCGCATCCGTCTCGCCGTAGCACCCTCGGCGGGACCATCCACACCCGGGGGCCGGCGGTCCGACCTCCTCCTCCCCCTCCGTCCCGCCGCGGCCGGGATCGCGCTCGCGCTCCTCGCGTCCACCCACGCCCCGCCGGCCAACGCCGCGCCCGTGGACGGCCGTCATCTGGCAGCCCAGATCGAGGGCTTCCTCGCGGCCTCCTACCCCGCCGACGAGCCCGGCGCGGCCGTGATCGCCACCCGCGACGGACAGGTCGTCTACCGGGGCGCGCACGGCATGGCCGACCTCGAGCTCGGGGTTCCGCTCGAGCCCGACATGGTCTTCCGCCTCGGCTCGATCACCAAGCAGTTCACGGCCGCCGCCATCCTGCTGCTGGAGGAGCAGGGCAAGCTCTCGCTCGACGACCCGATCACGAAGCTCCTGCCCGACTACCCGACGCACGGCCACGAGATCACCATCCGGCACCTGCTCTCCCACACCTCGGGGATTCGCAGCTACACCGGCATTCCCGGCTGGATGCAGACGAAGATCAAGCAGGACATGACGCTCGACGAGCTGATCGACGGCTTCGACTCGGAGCCCATGGACTTCGCCCCCGGCGAGCGCTTCCTCTACAACAACTCCGGCTACGTGCTGCTCGGCATGATCATCGAGAAGGCGTCGGGCAAAGGCTACGAGGAGTACATCGAGCAGGAGATCTTCCAGCCGCTCGAGATGAAGGCCTCGGACTACGGCGACCACGGGCGGATCATCCCGCGTCGGGCCAAGGGCTACGACGGCGGACCAGGCAGCTACCGCAACGCCCAGTACCTGAGCATGACCCAGCCGCACGCGGCCGGCTCGCTGCTCTCGACCGTCGACGATCTCGCCAAGTGGGACGCCGCGCTCTACACCCAGGACCTGCTGTCGAAGGCTTCGCTCGAAAAACAGGTGACGCCGTTCACGCTGAACGACGGCACCTCCACGGGCTATGCCTACGGGCTGAGCGTCGGCGAGCTCAGAGGACGTCCGTCGATCTCGCACGGCGGCGGGATCTTCGGCTTCAGCACCTACGCCCTGCGCCTCCCCGAGGAGCGGGTGTACGTCGCGGTGCTCTCCAACGACTCCGGCAAGCCGGTGCGGCCGAGCTACGTCGCCCAGAAGGTCGCGGCCATGGTCATCGGCGACCCGTTCCCCGAGCGCGTGGCCGTCGACCGCCCCGCCGCCGATCTCGAGCAGTACACGGGCGTCTATCGCATCGACGACGAGGAGACGCGCACCGTCCTCCTGGTCGGCGAGCGGCTCGTCACCGAGCGCACCGGCGGCGACCGGCAGCCGCTCGAGGCGGCGGGAGGCGATCTGTTCTTCTACCCCGGCTCCTTCACCCACCTCACCTTCGAGCGCGACGAGAACGGCGAGATCAGCCACATGCTGCTCTACCCGAACGGCGCACCTGAGCCCGAGCGCGCCGAGCGCACCGACGAGCCGCTGCCCCAGGGCCCGGAGCGGGCCGAGGTCGACCCCGCGATCTACGACCGCTACGTCGGCGTATACGAGCTCCAGCCCGGCTTCGACCTCACGGTGACCCGCGACGGCGACGCGCTGTTCGTCCAGGCTACGGGACAGTCTCGCTTGGAGCTGATGCCGACCTCCGAGACCGAGTTCCACGTCGCCGCGATCGGCGCCACGCTGCGCTTCGTCGTCGGCGACGGCGGCGGTCCCGCGCAGGCGGCGATCCTGTTGCAGGGGGGCCGAGAGATGGAGGCCGCGAGGAAGGACTGAGGTCGACCAGAGAACGGCCGTCGAGCGCGCGCCCGAGGGCTTTCAGCTCTCGGCGCTCGCTGGCCTCCCGCGTGCGCCACGGCCAATCGTAAAGCCCCATCCGCACGCCGC
>DATKBT010000102.1:0-10974 GCA_035546295.1 Thermoanaerobaculia bacterium
TCGGCAGTTGGGCTCGTGTCGCGAACGTCGCTGTGCCGCGGCCCGCAGGGTGTCGTGCCGAACGGGGAGCCGGGCGATCGGGTTGCGGACATCCAGGTCGCGGACACCCGGCGGGGCTCCTCCAGTGGCTCGTCGTTTGCACCGGATGTTTGCCGGCTCGGGGGTCCCCTGGGCGGCCGGGAGTCGAGACCACGCTCCGCCAGGGGAGCCCGGGCCGTCTCGTGAACCAGAAGGAGGAGGCAGCGGTGACCGAGAGAATGGCAACCCCCGAGGGCCCCGGGGGCTTCGACTCGAGGAGGATCCTGCGGCGGAGCCGGCGCGCCGCGGCCGCGCAGCTGATCGGGGTGCGACCGGCGCGTCCTGCTGCGCCGGCGATCGAACGGCCCACGACCGTCGTGCTGAGCGAGGCGCGACCGGGCGCTCCTCGCCGGGTGCAGGTGCGGCCGCTCGACGACGTCTGGGAGCTGCGGCTCGAGGCGGCGGCGGGGAACCCGTCGCGCCGCGAGGTGTTCGACGCGAAGTGGCAGGCGGTCGCGGCAGCGCGCGTGTGGGCGCGGCGCTACGCACCGAGCGAGCTGGTGATCGAGCGCTCGGACGGCACCCATCAGATCCGTCACCGCTACGACGAGGCTCCGCCGCGCTGAGCGGTCTCCTCGGGGATGCTCGGCGAGGAGCTCGTCGGGGAACATCTTCGAGGAGTCACCTCTTTCGAGGAGTGACGTCGAGGAGTGACGTCGAGGAGTGACGTCGAGGTCGAGCGGGCCGGCCCGCGCGAGGGGCCGGCCCGAGTCCAGGCTACCCGTCGGTGGCGTCGTCGACGGCGTCCTCGACTTCGTCGATCGCCTCGTCGATCTCCTCGCCCATCTCCTCGAACGGGCCCTTGTCCTTCTCGCAAGCGGCGAGCGGCAGGAATGTCATGCCGCAGACGAAGAGGGCGCCCAGCCCGGTTCGCAGGGCCTTCTCTCGAGTGGTGGTGGGTTGCATCGTCATGGCTCGTCTCCTTGTTCTTGTTTCCTTGCTTCGAGGGCCGAGCGTCGGCTCGCGATCCCGCCGATGGTTGCGGTTCCGAGGGATCGACGGCTGCAGGCCTTGCCGACCCTTGATCGGCGTCGGCGGCGTCGGCGGCGCCGCCGCAGCCGACATCCCGAGCAGAGGAGCAAGTGGTGTGCCACGGCGGGTGTGCCACGGTATCGCGTCGTCTCCGGACGCTCCCGCAGCGCACGGGCGCACGGGACGCCAAGCGCGCGGCCGCAAGGGCGCGCAGAACACAAGATGGCGATGGGCCGGGCGTCCGGGGCGTTCCGGCTTGCCACCGGGAACACCAGCGGGCGAGGTCGCCAGCCGCGGGGGACCGGGTGGCACGAAGGCCGAGGACCGCGCAATCCCTACAGCCGGTCGGTAAAGCCTGCCCAGGCTCGGCCCCCGCGCTCCGTCTGCGGCCTGGCCTCGCGCGCTGGCGGCCCCGACCCCCGCGCGCGGCGGCCGGAGCCTGCGCGATCGGTGGCGCGCGCCCGGCACGGGCGTTGCACCGCCCGGTGTCCGTGCCAAAAACCGCGGGGCCGGCCGTGGACACCCCGCCGTCGGCGCTCCGTTCCCCACGTCACCCGAGGAGACCACCATCATGTTGAGCTGGGCCCTCCTGTTCCTGATTCTCGCCCTGGTCGCAGGGCTGTTCGGCTTCACCGGCATCGCCGGAGCCTCCGCCGGGATCGCCAAGATCCTGTTCGTCATCTTCCTGGTGCTGCTGATCGTCTCGGCGATCGCGGGCGCCCTGCGCGGCAGGGCGCCGATCTGAGTCCGTTCATGATCCGAACCACCAGAGCCCCCCGGATCGCTCGACGTCCCGTGCTCCCGGTCCGCATGCTCGGCCCCCTCGGCGGCCCGCGTGTCCGGGAACGGTCTCGCCGCGATCCGCGAAGGTGGCTCGAGCAGGGCCCCCGGCAGTCGCGGAACCCGCAGCGACGGCCCTCCGGAGGAGGGGTGCCGTCGCCGCGCTGCCGGGGGCCCCTGGAGACCGCTCGCGACCGGGCGGTCGGGCGCGTCGCGTCGCGTGGTCGGAGCGACCGTCGGCGCAGTGGCCGCGACCTCGACGCCGCGGCGCCCTGGAAGGAGGCGCCGGCAGGGTTTGAACCCGCGACCGGCTGATTGGGTACCTACCAGGGAATCGGAACCCTCGACCAGCCGACTCCCGGAGAGTCATTTCGCCGGGGTGCCGCTAGTCAGGAGTTGGTCAGGAATCAGCAACGGAGGTCGCCATGATCGCTGCGCAAGTCGTTCTCCCCTGGTTGCTTCTCGGCGGCATGCTCGCCGCGGGACCCGGCAACAACAACGGTCGCCAGAACATCCGGGAGACGCTGGAAGGCCTGCAGGAGGTTCCGGCGGTGTCGACCACCGGCGTCGCCGAGTTTCGCGCTCGCATCGACGAGGACGGCGAGATGATCACCTGGGAGCTCCGCTACGCCGATCTCGAAGGCGACGTCGCCCAGGCGCACATCCACTTCGGGCAGGCCGGGGTCAACGGCGGAATCTCCGTGTTCCTGTGCACCAACCTCGGCAACGGCCCCGCCGGTACCCAGCCGTGCCCGCCTTCCCCGGCCAGGATCGAAGGCTTCATCACACCCGTCGACGTGATCGGTCCGGCTGCCCAGGGCATCAGCCCCGGCGAGTTCGACGAGCTGGTGCGCGCCATCCGGGCGCGGAGCACCTACGTCAACGTCCACTCGAGCTTGTGGCCGGGCGGTGAGGTGCGGGGCCAGATCGCTCCGCCCGCACGGAACCGCTGAGACCGCCGGTCGGCCCACTGGTCGCCGGCGGCTCCGGCACCAGCCAGCGCGCGCTGGACGAGTAGGTCGCGATCTCGGCGCGGCGGGGCGGCGCCGGATCCGGGCATCTTGGCTCGGCGCTGCCCCTCGGGCGCCAGTCCTCCCCGCTCCCGGGAGCGGCGACGGACCGGGGCCCGATCGCAGTCGCGGCAGCGCTCGATGTTCAGGCAGCGGGTCGTCGGCGGTCGCGTCCGGGGAGAGACGACGCCACGCCAGCAGCCCCAGCGCGAGGCCGACCAGCTCGCCGCCGTGCAGGAACAGGCCGAGGCGGGAAGGCCATCCGTGACGACGGGAAGCGGCCCCCGGCGTGCGGGCGATCACGCTCCCTTGAAGTGGAGAGTCTCGTAGGCGACGTTTGGGGCGCCGTAGCTCAGGTCGAGGCCCTCGACCTCGGGCCGGGTGAAGCGGTAAATGTGCTCGTGGAAGAGCGGCAGCATGCGCAGCTCCCGCTCCAGGATCTCCTCCAACCGGCGGTAGAGCGCGTGGCGGGCGGCCGGGTCGGATTCGGTGCGCCCTTCTTCGATCAGCCGGTCGAGCTCGGGTCCGCCGCAGTAGCGGCCGAGATTGCCGCCGACGGTGTGCATCACCCAGGCGAAGGTGTCGGCGTCGGGGTAGTCGGCGATCCAGCGCCCGAGGTAGAGGTCGTAGTGCTCCCCGGAGGCGTCCTTGACCGACGCCGCCGTGGGCACGCCCAGGGTGGCCTGGAGCACGATGCCAGCGTCCGCGAGGGCCTTGGTCAGCTCCTCGGCGAACCCCCGGTATTCGGTCGCGAACACGGGGTTGACCAGCGCCCGGAGGGTCAGCTCCTCCCCCGTGTCCCGCTTCGACTGGGGTCTGATGGGCCGGGACGTGGCCCGGGTCGGGTCGTGGCCGAGGAGGCCCGGAGGAATCAGGCCGCGCGCCGGCAGCGCCAGTCGGCCCAGGGTCTGGCGCACCAGGCGCTCGGCGTCGACGGCGTCGGCGAAGCGCCGCCTCGTCTCGAGGTCGGCGAGCGGCCCCGACCGGGTGTTGAAGGCGAAGTAATAGGTGCAGAGCCGGGGCGTCTCCCGATAGCCGGCGGCGAAGGCAGGCTCGCGGCGGAGCGCCTCGACGTCGGCCGGGAACAGGTCGGCCGCGAGCGTGAACAGGCCATCCCTGAAGCCGCGCAGGATCTCCTCGGGGGAGACCCCGAACTGGAAGCTCAGGCTCTCGCAGCGCGGCAGACCGGACTTCCAGTAGCTCGGGTGTCGGGCGAGCTCCAGCCGCCGTCCGGGCTCGAAGGCGACGACCCGGAACGGGCCGGTGCCCACCGCGTCGGCGGCTCGCCCCGCGATGGTCCCGGTGCCCTCGGGCACCACGCAGGCGCTGGGGCTGGCGAGCAGGACGGGGAAGAAAGCCAGCGGCCGCTCGAGCTCGATGGTGAACTCGGTGGCCGAGTGGATTACGAACCCGGCGAGGTCGCCGCTGCGCCCCGCGATCAGCTCGCGAGCGCCCTTGATCACCGAGAAGAGCACACGCGCCTCGGCCTGCTCGTTCAGCAGCAGGCGCTCGAACGAGAAGCGCACGTCGCGCGCCGACAGCCGACGGCCGTCGTGGAACACGACGTCCGGTCGCAGCCGGAAGCGGTAGCTGCGACCGCCGTTCTCCACCTGGAGGTCCTCCGCCAGCCAGGGCTCGATCCGCGCCTCCCCGACGTCGCGCACCAGCGGTTCGAAGACCGGGCTGAGGCTCTCGACCTCCTCGACCAGATTCGTGGTCATCGGATCGAGGCTGGTGACGCGACCGCTCATCGGGATGCGCAGGACGCCGCCCCCCAGCAGCGGCTCGGCGGCGATGGAAGTGACCGACTCGCTCTTGCCCAGCTCAGAGTAGTTGACCTGGGGCTGGATGCTGCGCAGGGAGAGACCCCTCACCCTGGGTCCGGCGAGGCGGTAGCCGATGTCGTTGAACAGCGGAACCAGCACGTGCCGGTCGAGCAGCCAGCTCTCGAACCGCCGGTAGAGCAGCTCGCGCGCCTGGGGCCGGCTCTCCTGCCGCGCCTGCTCGAGGATCTCGTCGGTCTCCGGAGAGCAGAAGTAGGCGCGGAACTGACCCTTCGCCGAGTGGAAGAGGGCATGGGTACAGGCGTCGGGGTCGTCGATGTCGGGCATCCAACGCGTGACCATCAGATCGATGCCCTCGTTCTGCTGCCAGGACTCGAGGTAGGAGTCCATCTCCGCGGTGGCGATCTCGACTTCGAAGCCCAGCTCCGCCCACACCTCGAGCAGACCCTCGAGCAACGAGCCGAAGCGGTCACGGATCAGCGGATGGACTGCGGCGCGCAGCTTCACGGTCTCACCGGGGACCCCCGCCCCCGACTCGGCGAGCAGCGCCCGCGCCTCGTCCCGCCCGAGCGGATGCCGCCTGCGGCCGGGGTCGTGGCCGAGGATTCCAGGGGGCACGATGCCGACCGCGGGTGCGGCGAAACGACCCAGCGCACGCCACACCAGGTCGCGCGCCCGCACCACTCCGGCCAGCGCGTGCCGCACGCGCTCGTCGCCGGCGAGCGGGCCGGTGCGGGCGTTGAAGAGCACGAAGTAGGTGAACTTCTGGGGCCGCTCGACCAGCTGCGACCGGCGGTGCCGGTCGCGCAGCAGCTCCTCGAGGTCGGCGGGCAGGAGATCGCGAGCCAGGTCGAGCTCGCCGCGCTCGAACTCGGTGGCGATCTGGGCCGAGGGCAGCCCGGCCCGGAACTCGACCGCGTCGAGGGCGGGCGGGGCACCCCCCCAGTACGCCTCGTGTCGCTCGAGGACGACCCGGTCGGGGGCGTGGGCGGCGAGGAGGAAGGGTCCGCTGCCGAGGTGGAGGCCTCCGGCCGCGGTCGCGGGCTTGGAGATGCCGGTGCGCGGGTCGGTCAGGAGGGTCGGGTAGATGGGCAACGGCTCGAGGAGCGCGATCTCGAGCCCGACGTCCGAGGTCACCGTGATTCCCGCGGCCTCCTCGGCGGCTCCGGCCGCCAGCTCGGCCGCTCCCCGAATGGCCGCGAAGGCCGGGGGCAGGTCGCTCTTCGTCTCCCGGATCGCCCGCTCGATCGAAGCCTTGACCTCGCCCGCGTCGATTCGCGTGCCGTCGTGGAACCTCGCCGCCGGGCTCACGGCGAAGCGGAACGTCCTGCCGCCGTCGAGCCCCTCCCACCGCTCACAGAGCAGTGGGCGCAGGTTGCCCTCCTCGTCGGTGCGCAGGAGCGGCTCGAAGACGTTGCTCAGGACCTCGAACTCCTCGGTGAGGTGCATGTCGACCGGCACCTGGGCGCTCACCTGGTTGGCGAGAGCGGCGATCAGCCGCCCGCCCCGAGGAATCTCGTCCGCCGCGCTGACTCGGTCCTCGCTCTGGCGCAGCCGCGACGCCTCCTCGAGGTAGGCGCTGCCGCGGGCGTACTCGCCGCGCAGGTTCGCCAGGGTGGCTGCGAGCGACAGGAACTCGAGCAGGTGCTCGCGGTCGTCCTCGACCCGCGCCAGATGGAGACCGCGGTCGACCCACGAGCGCGCTTCCTCGCTCTGGCGCGCCTGCCACGCGGTCTTCGCCACCTGGAGGAGCGCCGAGAGCCGGCGGGCGGGCTCGGCGGTACGCTCGAAGACCTCCACCGCGGCGGCCAGCTCGCGCAGAGCTCCCTGGAGGTCGCCTCCCAGTCGGTGACCCTCGGCCAGCAGGAGCCGCGCCTCTCCCTCGGACGTCGGGTCGCCCGCCCAGTCCTCGTCGAGGAACTCGAGCGCGGTCTTGCAAGCTCGGACCACCTCCTCGGGGCTCCACGACTCGAGCGACTTGCGCGCGTGGAGGAGCCCGTACTCGACCGTCTTCTCGGGATCGTCACCCTCGTAGAAGTGGTAGAGGAGCTGGGGGTAGACGCGCTCGAGCCGATTCGCCTGACGCTTCTCGAGCCGCTGCGCGTACTTGCGGTGGAGCGAGCGACGCCGCCGGCGCGGCAGCTCGGAGTAGAGGACCTCGCGCACCACAGCGCTCGAGAAGGACAGCCGATCGCCCCGCGACTGGCGGTCCTCCTCCAGCAGGCCCTCCTGGATCAGCCGGTCGACGTGGTCGTCGACCTGCTCGCCGACCAGCGCCTCGAGGTCGTCGAAGTCGAACGACCGGCCGAGCACCGCGGCCACCGAGAGGATGCCGCGCAGCTCGTCGGGCAGGCGCCCGATGCGGGTCTCGACGGCCTGCTGGATGGTGGCCGGCAGCGCCTCCGAAGAGATCTCCGCGCCCGCCAGCGACCAGGCCCCGGTCTCGTCCTGGGCGATGCTGCCGGAGTCGAGGAGGGAGCGGATGAGCTCCTTGGTGAAGAACGGGTTGCCCTCGGTGGCCTCGAACAGCTTGAGGGCGAGATCTTCATCTACGCTCGAGCCCCCGGTGAGGGTGACGACGAACTCCTGGTGGTCCTCGGGACCGAGCGGGCCGAGATGGATGGCGCCGAAGCGGCGGTCCCCCTGGAAGCTCTCGATCATCTGGCTCACCGGGTGGGCGCGGTCGACCTCGGTGGAGCGGTAGGTGCCGGCGATCATGGTGGGCGTCGGGCCGAGGCGACGGACGATGTACTGGAGAGCCTCGATCGAGGCGTCGGCGCCATGGAGGTCCTCGAGCAGGAGCACCAGGGGGTGGCCGTCGGCGAGCCGGATCAGGGTGCGCGCGAGGAGCTCGAAGATCTCGGTGCGGTTCTCGGCCGCTCGTGAGCCGGTCGTCTCGGTGATCACCGAGTCGCCGGTGATCGCCGAACGGATGGCCTCGATCTCGGAGAGCATGGGAAAGAGCGCGACCAGGTCGGCGGCCAGGTCGGAGAGGTCGAGGGTGGCGCCCCCCGAGCTGCCAAGCTCCTTCTGGCGGAAGAACTCCTGGATCGCCTCGCAGAAGCCGTGATACGGGAAGGCGCCGTGTTGCTCCACGAAGCGGCCGCGCAGCACGCGGATCTGTCGCACCTCCGCCAGGGTGGCCAGCTCGTCGAGCAGGCGGGACTTCCCAACCCCGGGATCGCCGCCGATGAGCGCGATCTGGCACTCGCCACGCAGCGCCGCGTTGAGCGCCTTCTGGAGCTGCGAGAACTCGTCTCGGCGACCGACGAAGGGCGAGAGCGCCGGGCGGGGGGCCGCCATCGTGCGCGTCATCGCCATCGTCTGCATCCGCTGGCTGTCCCGCAGCTTGGCTCGGTAGGCGCGCAACCGCGTGGCGAGCTCGCCGCCGGTCTGGGGGCGCTGGCGCGGGTCCTTCTCCAGGCAGGCGAGGACCAGGTCTTCGAGCTCCTGGTCGATCGGGCAGCCGAGCGAACGAGGCGACTGCGGTACCTCGTGCGAGATCCGGTAGAGCAAGGACTGGACCTCGCCGGTGAAAGGCACGTCGTGCACCACGCACTCGTAGAGGACGCAGCCGAGCGAGTACAGGTCCGCGCGCCCGTCGACGGTGGCGCCGCTGACCTGCTCGGGGCTGATGTAGGACATCGTTCCCATCAGCATGCCGGTCTTGGTCAAGCTCGAGATGTTGGTACCGCGGGCGAGACCGAAGTCCATCAGGCGCACGCGGGTGGCGTCGCCGTGGAAGGACACCATCACGTTCTCGGGCTTGATGTCGCGGTGGATCACGCCCCGCGCATGGCTGTAGTCGAGGGCCTCGGCGCAGCCGGCGCCGACGTCCATCACCTGACCGAGGGTGAGCGACCTGGCGCGCAGGAGCTCGCGGAGGCTCTGCCCCTCCACGATCGGCATCACGAAGAAGAGCGAGCCGTCGTGGCGCCCGAAGTCGAAGATCGGGACGATCGAGGGATGGTCGAGCTGGGCGACCACCTGGGCCTCGGTCTGGAAGCGGCGCTCGGTCTCTGGGGTGAGAACCGAAGAGGCGATGACCTTGATCGCCACGTCCCGGTTGAGCATCGGGTCACGTGCCCGGTAGACGACGCCCATCCCCCCGCGTCCGAGCTCGGACTCGATCAGGTACCGGTCTGCGAGTTTCTCTCCGATCATTGGAACCCGATGGGCAGGCGTGAGGAGCGGCAGAATACGGACAGCCGCATCTGCGGTCAAACGTGGAGGGAGGGTTGGTCGTCGAAGGCGGGATGATCGCGGTCGTGGGGCTGGCACGGCCCCGGCGCAGCCCCGGCCTCCGGAGCCGGGACGTCCATGGCGCTCGGGCGCGCGTACGGAGTGCCTACCACACGACCTGGTAGGTCAGGGCGTTGCCGCGCTTGCCCTCGAGCCGGAGAGCTCCGAGCTCCCGCAGGCAGTAGGCCCTCTTCTGCGCCACGTTGCGCCGCCGGCGGAGGCGCTCGGCGAGGTCCGCGGTGGAGAAGGGGACCGGGAGGTCGGCGGGCACCAGCCGCTAGTCGCTCGCGCCGCGCAGGCGGTTCCGGAGCCACAGCGAGGAGCAGCCAGCCCAGCGGGCCGAGCAGGAGACCCATGATCCAGCCGGCCTCCGGCCTGCCCCGCGCTTCGCCTATCTTGTAGCCGACCGCAAACGCCAACCAGTATCCAGATCACCAAGCCCGGCAGGTACTCCGTATCGCTGTTCATCGGTCCTCTCCTCTCGTCAGCGCATCCGAACTCCGCGACCCCCTGATCGCCGCAGTCCCGCAGGAGCTGGGCGCCGCGGTGGAGGGCGTCCTGCGGGTAGCGGCGAGCAAGGCGGCCAGAGGCTGAGACTGCGCCGGCGACGCCGTCGGCACGACTTGCCTTCCCCGTGCAGATCTTGCCGGAGATCCGGCACTGCCGCAGCTTTACGGTGACGCCGTCGGGACGGGTGGTCGCGGGTCGTGGCGTGACGCGCGCGCCGCCACCGGGGCCCTGCCGCGCCGCACTCCAGAGCAGCTCGCCTACGGCGGTTCGCACCTTGGCAGAGCCATGGCTCGGCAATTGCACTTTCGACCCTTTCGAGGGTCCGCCCGCGCGTGGCGTTCCCCTGAATCCGAGCCTGCCGCGGCACCGCGGTCACTGTTTCCAAGGAGAAACAAAATGAAACGAATCAGCACTTTCTTGATCTGCGCTCTTGCGCTTGTCCTCGCCGGTGCAGCAACAGCGCAGCAGGCGCAGCCGGCGCAGCTGCAGCCGAGTTCCGCGGAGTCCGCGGCCCTCGAGACCACGACCGAGGAAGCCACGGTGTCGGGCACGGTGGTCTCAGCGACGAGCACCCAGCTGGTGATCGACACCGACGCAGGGACCCGCATGACGTTCGCGCTGGATCCCAACTCGGCGACGCGCTTCGCGGTCAATGAGCGAGTCACGGTGGCCTACCACACCGAGACGGGCGGCACCGTGCATCAGGCCGTTAGGGTCGCCGCCACACGCCTACCCGCCACGGCCGGTGGTCTGCCCCTGATCGGGCTTCTGGGACTCCTCGCGGTCGGTGGTGCGGTTGCAGTGCGCGTGGCGCGCGCGTAGTCCGCGCTTCGTAGATGGCTCACGAGCCGAGACACCTGGGGCCCCTGAGCCCCGCTCTACTCATTCAGTTTCGCCGGTGTCTCTTGGGACAAGAGAGCTCGGTCACCCAGTGTGACCGAGCTCTCGGTGCGCCTGATCACTTTCGTCGACGTAGGGCACCGGAGGTCAGGGTCCACATGCAGCCTACCCTGGCGCTTGGGCCAGAGCGGGAGAGGAGCGGGTCGGATCGGCGGAAACCGTTGGGAGAGAAGGGGAAGAGGCTGGAGCCGACGGCCGGACTTGAACCGGCGACCTGCTGATTACGAATCATGGTCGCCGGTCCCCGTGAGTTTGCTGGAACCCTCCTGAGCCCCATGGATTGGGCATTTATGCACAGCTCTACTCTGCACGAGCCCTCCCGAACCTGCCCCACGGTGATTGCTATTCGATTGCTGAGACTCGACCCTCACGAGCTTGAGCGGACCAGCGTGGCTGAGTCAGAGGCCGCCAGAGCATGGGTCACCCTTGCCCACCGCGGCCGGGTTCTCGAGGAGCTCGACGAATCGGGCCTGCGCGAGGTCCCGTCGGCTCCTATCGCCTGATCCACGAGGTCATCGACGACGTGGTGGAGATCCACGCGTTGATCCGCGGTGCTGGCGAAGTGCTGACTCAGGCTGGACTGCGCCGCTACTTCGTCGTTCGGCTCGACGACTCCCGCGACAGGTCGACCTCAGAAGCCGGACTCCTCGTCTTCTGGTTGGAGCTCCTGGCGGACGAGCTCCGTCCAGGTCGCCAGC
>DATKBT010000103.1:0-36052 GCA_035546295.1 Thermoanaerobaculia bacterium
GCAGCGAGGTCGCGGCGCGGTCATACCACGAGCCCGCTAGCCGATCACTCGTGCGCCGCAAGCCCGCAAGCGGGCGCGGCTGGGTCGACCAGGCCACAGCCGTTTCTCTGGGCGAGCGCGGCGGCTTGATCGAACTTTGACATTCTGTGAGCTTCCCGCTGGCCTAGTCGACCTAGGGGCGGGCGCCCCCGGCGGCCGCGCCACTGCGGGACCTCGCCGGCAATCCCTCTGATAGCGTGCCCGCAGCCGCACACGCCAGCACTGGCGCGCGATCGAGACTGGACCTCAACGTCCCGAAAGGACTTGGATAGAGAGATGGACGCCGATCTTCACAAGAGCCTCAACCAGCACCTGAGCCTCGAGTTCGAGGCCTTCCACCGCTATCACGCCCTCGCCATCTGGTTCGATCTCAACGACCTGCCGGGCTTCGCCACCTGGATGCGACAGCAGTCGAACGACGAGCTCGGCCACGCCAAGCGGATCATCGACCACCTCCTCGAGCGCGACCTGGCGGTGGAGCTCCCGAAGCTCTCGAAGCCGCCGACCGAGTTCCAGTCCGCGGTCGAGGCCGTCGAGGGGGTGATGAAGAGCGAGCAGGCGGTCACCGCCTCGATCAACAAGCTCTACAGCATGGCCGAGAAGACCAGCGATCGGCCGGCGACCATCATGCTGCAGTGGTTCGTCAACGAGCAGGTCGAAGAGGAGAACGTGGTACGCGCCCTGCTCGGCCGCCTGAAGCTGGCCGGCGGCAGCGGCGTCGGCCTGCTGCTGGTCGACCAGGAGCTCGCCAGCGGCAACGTCGCCGGCGCGCCCACCGAAACCGAAGGTTGACCGAAGAGCGATTCGCTCGGCACGACCTCGACGCGCCGCCCTGGAGCCGCGCGGGCCGCGCGGCGGCTCTCCGGCCCCGTCCCCCTCTCGACGCCAACGGCACCAGGAGGAGCTGCTCACCATGATCCTCATCCCGCGCTTTCGAGCCTCCCGGATCGCGGTCGGCGGCCTCACGCTGACCGTCGCGCTCCTCGCGCTGGGCCCGGCCGCCGCCGCCGCCCGGGCGCAGACCATCGACCAGTCCTTCCCCTTCGAGCTCGAGCGCTGGTATCGCATCGAGGAGACCAGCGGCCCGATCACGATCCATCGCCTGAGGCTCACCCACACCGAGGGTGGCGTCGCCTCGCGCCTGAAGCGTGATGACCGCTACCAGCAGCAGGTGACCCTCGAGCTCGAGTTCTCGAACCAGGGCGACGCCGACTGGAAGTGCCAGAGCGAGATCGAATGGACCGATGCCGACGGTCTGGTGATCGAAGGCGTCTCGCAGGGGTTCGAGCTCGACGATGGCAAGAACCACGCCATCCGCAAGCAGGCGAAGGCGGTGCTCCGCTACGGGTTGCAGCGCGCCCGCACGATCAGCATCAAGCTGCGCCTCGACCCGGATTGAGCCAGGCGATCCGAGAGCAGCCTCCGCGGGAGACGCGGGGCCCGCTGCTGGTGTCGACCGCGCGAGAGCTCATCGATCACGATCCGGGCGCCGGCCATCCGGAGCGCCCCGAGCGCCTGCGCGCGCTCTGGCGGTCGCTCGAGGAGGAGCCGCTGGTCGACACCGACTGGAGCCAGCCCGTTCCGGCGACTCCGGAGCAGTGCGCGCGGGTCCACGGCTCGAGCCATCTCGAGCTGCTCGAGACGGTGCGCGGGAAGCGGGTGCGCTTCGACATCGACACCGCGGCCTCGCCTGGCAGCGTCGACGCCGCCTACCTCGCCGCCGGCGCGGCCATCGATGCCGCGAGCGCCGCCGTTCGCGGCAGCCACGAGCTCGGCCTGGCGCTGGTGCGCCCGCCCGGGCATCACGCCGAGACCGATCGGGTCATGGGGTTCTGCCTGCTCAACAACATCGCGATCGCTACCGAGGCCGCGCTCCGCGAGAAGGGGATCGAGCGCGTCCTGATCATCGACTGGGACGTGCACCACGGCAACGGCACGCAGCACCATTTCGAGGAGCGATCGGACGTCCTGTTCTGGAGCACGCATCGCGGCGGCGGCTTCTACCCCGGGACCGGGCGGCTGGCCGAGCAGGGACGCGGAGCGGGAGTGGGCTTCACCGTCAACGCGCCGCTGCCGGCCGGCGCCGGCGACGGGCTGGTGGTCGCCGTCCACGAGGAGATCCTGGTCCCGATCGCCGAATCGTTCGAACCGCACCTGGTGCTGGTCTCGGCCGGCTTCGACGCCCACCGGCGCGACCCGCTGGGCGGGCTTCAGGTGACCGACCGGGGCTTCGGTCGGCTGGGCGCCGTCGCCCGACGGATCGCCGATCGGCACGCTCACGGACGCCTCGCCTTCGCCCTCGAGGGCGGCTACGACCTGATCGGTCTCACCGGCGGCCTGCGCGCCTCGATCGCGGGCGCGCTGGGCGAAGAGACACCCGAGCCGCCGCTCCTGGCGGCTTCGGAGCGCGAGCTCCTCGCGGCACTGCGCGCGGCCCACGGCGCCCACTGGCCGGCGCTCGTACGATGACGGGCTCCGGCTCGCGACCCGATTCTGACGCTGTCGCGACGCTGCGCGCCGCCCTCGCCGATCACGTGCTGCGCCACGAGGTCACGGTCGATCGCTTCGAACGGATGTTGAGCGTCGCCAGCTCCCGCCTGCGCTCGCTCACGGTGGTGCTCGAGAACCTCTGGGACCCGCACAACGTCTCCGCCGTGATCCGCTCCGCCGAGGGGTTCGGGATCGACGAGGCGCACGTGGTCGAGCAACCGCACCGCTTCCGGACCAACCGCGGCGTCGCGCGCGGAGCCGACCGCTGGCTGCGCATCCATCGCCATGCCGACATCGGCGCCTGCCTCGAGCACCTGCGATCGCGTGGCTTTCGCACCTGCGCCGCCGACGTCGGGGCAGGATGCCGGCCGCTCCCCGAGATTCCCCTCGACCGCCCGATCGCGATCGTCCTGGGCAGCGAAAAGGAAGGCCTGACCACCGAGGCCAAGAGCCTGGCCGAGCTGTGCTTCACGATCCCCATGCACGGCATGACGGCCAGCTTCAACGTGTCGGTGAGCGCCGCGATCACGCTGTGGGACCTGTGCCGCCGGCGCCGCGAGATGCTGGCTCGCGACGGCGACCTCACCCTCGACGAGCAGATCGCGCGGGTCGGCGCCTGGCTGGCGCGCCAGGCGAGTCGCCGCGGTTGAACGAGGGCTGGTTGGATCTCCGGCCACGCCTCGCCGACGAGACGAGTGACGCTCCACCGGCACGCCCCAGGCCGCGCCGCTCGCCGAGGCGATGGCGATAGCATGGTGAGATGACCACGTCGACCAACGCACGGACCGGCGGAGCCTCGCCGCCGCTCGGATCGCTGCTCGTGCCGATCGACGAGGTCGGCGTCGCCGACCGCGTCGAGCGGCTGACCCGACGGAGCATCAAGAAGGGCCCGAAGCTCCAGGCGCTCCACATGGTGCTGTCGATGATCGACCTCACCACGCTCGAAGGGGCCGACACCCCCGGCAAGGTGCGCCAGCTCTGCGCCAAGGCCCGGCGGCTGCACGAGGACCCGACGCTCGGCCTCGAGCTGCCGCACGTCGCGGCCGTCTGCGTCTATCCTTCGATGGTCGCCGAGGCCCGGCGCGGCGTCGCGGGAACCGCCATCAAGGTCGCCTCGGTCGCCACCGCGTTCCCGAGCGGCCAGGCGCCGCTCGAGGTCAAGCTCGCCGACACGCGCGCCGCGGTCGCCGACGGCGCCGACGAGATCGACATGGTGATTTCGCGCGGCCGTTTCCTGGCCGGTGACTACGCGTACGTCTTCGACGAGATCGCGGCGGTCGAGGAGGCCTGCGGCGAGGCTCACCTCAAGGTCATCCTCGAGACCGGCGAGCTCGGCCCGCTCGACGAGGTCCGCCGCGCGTCGGATCTCGCGATCGCGGCCGGCGCCGACTTCATCAAGACCTCGACCGGCAAGGTACAGCCGGCGGCGACGCTGCCGGTGACCCTGGTGATGCTCGAGGCGATCCGCGATCATTACTACGCGACCGGGCGAGCCGTCGGGATGAAGCCGGCCGGCGGCATTTCGAAGTCCAAGCTCGCGCTCCAGTACCTGGTGATGCTGCGCGAGACCCTCGGCGAGGCCTGGCTGACGCCGGACCTCTTCCGCTTCGGCGCTAGCTCGCTCGCCAACGACGTGCTGATGCAGATCGTCAAACAGCACACCGGGATCTATCAGTCACCCGACTACTTCGCGCTGGGATGAGCACTAGCCGCCAACTTCGGAGAAAGCCCCCACGGCCCTGCCGATGAGGATCGGCCGACCCACATGAACGACGAACCGAACCCCGGCTCGCCCGCCGCCGGCGCGCCACGTCTCGACTTCGACACGACGTGGAGCTACGCGCCCGCGCCAGAGAGCACAGAGCACCTGCGCCTGCGCTCGAGCTACGGGCTGTTCATCGACGGCGAGCTGCGGGCGGCGGCGAGCGGCGAGACCTTCACCACGATCAACCCCGCCACCGAGATGGAGATCGCCGAGGTCGCGCTCGCCGGGCCCGAGGATGTCGATCGCGCGGTGCGCGCGGCGCGCGCCGCGTTCGAGGGGCCGTGGGGGCGGATGCCGGCGGCGGAGCGCGGCAAGATCGTGTTCCGGATCGCTCGGATGATCCAGGAGCGCGCCCGCGAGCTGGCGATCGTCGAGTCGATCGACGGCGGCAAGCCGATCCGCGAGTCCCGGGACGTCGACCTGCCGCTCGCTGCCGCTCACTTCTTCTACTACGCGGGCTGGGCCGACAAGCTCGACTACGCCTTCCCCGGGCGTGTGGCGCGACCGGTGGGAGTCGCCGGCCAGATCATCCCGTGGAACTTCCCGCTGCTGATGGCGGCTTGGAAGCTGGCTCCGGCGCTCGCCACCGGCAATACCGTCGTG
Organism: Thermoanaerobaculia bacterium; assembly: GCA_035546295.1. GTDB lineage: Bacteria > Acidobacteriota > Thermoanaerobaculia > Multivoradales > Multivoraceae > DATKBT01. The sequence goes on from DATKBT010000103.1 coordinate 4,898, forward strand.
CTCAAGCCGGCCGAGACGACGCCGCTGACCGCGCTGCTGCTCGCCGAGATCCTCCAGGACGCCGGGCTGCCTCCAGGCGTCGTCAACATCGTCACCGGCGCCGGCGAGACCGGCGCGGAGCTGGTCCGTCATCCCGGGGTCGACAAGGTCGCCTTCACCGGCTCGACCGAGGTCGGCAAGCTGATCCAGAGGGCGCTCGCCGGCACCGGCAAGCGCTACACGCTCGAGCTCGGAGGCAAGGCCGCGAACCTGGTCTTCGACGACGCGGCGATCGACCAGGCCGTGGAGGGGATCGTCAACGGCATCTTCTTCAACCAGGGGCACGTCTGCTGCGCGGGCTCCCGGCTGTTCGTGCAGGAGAACATCGCAAACCGGCTCCTGCGCAAGCTTCAGGACCGCATGCAGACCCTGATCGTCGGCGATCCGCTCGACAAGAACACCGACGTCGGCGCGATCAACTCGCGCCAGCAGCTCGAGACGATCGAGGAGTACCTGGCGATCGGCCAGGAGGAGGGAGCGCGCCTGTTCCAGCCCTCCTGTCCGCTTCCCGAGCGCGGCTACTGGTGCCGCCCGACCCTCCTCTTGGACTGCACCCAGTCCCACCGCGTCGTCCAGGAGGAGATCTTCGGGCCGGTGCTCACCGTGCAGACCTTCCGGACCGTCGAGGAGGCGATCGAGCGCGCCAACAACACGCCGTACGGGCTCTCCGGCGGCGTCTGGTCGGACAAGGGAGCGAAGGCCTTCCGCGTCTCGAGCCGGATGCGGGCGGGCGTCATCTGGGCGAACACCTACAACAAGTTCGATCCGACCGCCCCCTTCGGCGGCTACAAGGAGAGCGGCATGGGGCGCGAGGGAGGCCTGCACGGCCTCGAGCCCTACGTCGCGCTCAGCAGGCACGACACCAACGGAGCGAGGGCATGACCGAGAGCGGAAGCGACCTCGCCGCCCCGGCGAAGGCGGAGACCGAGGCACCGGACGGCGCCACCGAGCACGCCGCGACCGACACGGCGCAGCGTCGCAACGAGGCCAACACGGCCGCAGACACGGTCGCACACACGGCAGAGGACCGGGCCGAGGACACGGCGCAAAGCGCCGCAGGCGTCGCGCCGGGCCGTGGTTTGGCGCGCTCGCCGGCCGCGGCGAGCCGCACGGAAGAAGACGGCTCCGCGCACGGCCAGCAGGAGGCGGTCGCCTCGCGTGCGGGGCGCCACCCCGTGCTCAAGACCTACAAGCTCTACATCGGCGGCAAGTTCCCGCGCACCGAGTCGGGCCGCTACGAGCGGCTGACCGACGCGACCGGCGCCACCCTCGCCAACTTCTGCCGCGCGTCGCGCAAGGACTTCCGCGATGCCGTCGTCGCGGCTCGCGCGGCGCAGCCCGGCTGGACCGGCGCCTCCGCCTACAACCGCGGGCAGGTGATCTATCGCGCCGCCGAGATGCTCGAGGGCCGCCGCGAGCAATTCGTCTCGGAGCTCGTGCTCGAGGGCGTGCAAGCCGCGGCCGCCGAGGCCGAAGTCTCGGCGTCGGTCGACCGGCTGATCCACTACGCCGGCTGGTGCGACAAGGTGCAGCAGGTCTTCAGCGCGGTCAATCCGGTCGCCAGCTCGCACTTCAACTTCTCGATCCTCGAGCCGACCGGCGTGGTCGCGGCGCTCGCCCCGCCCTCACCGGGCCTGCTCGGGCTGGTCTCGGTGCTGGCGCCGATCCTGGTGCCCGGAAACAGCGCAGTGGTCCTCGCCTCGGCCGGCCACCCGCTGACCGCGATCACCCTGGCGGAGGTGCTGCACTCTTCGGACGTGCCGGGCGGCGTCGTCAACCTTCTCACCGGACGCCGCGACGAGCTCCTACCGCACATGGCCTCGCACCTCGACGTCAACGCGGTGGTGCTGTGCGACGGCGACGCCACGGAGCGCGAGCTGACCCAGGGCGAGGCGGTGCACAACCTCAAGCGCGTCGTCTTGCGCGATCGCGTCGACTGGAGCTCGGAGGAAGCGCAGGACCCCTATTCGATCGTCGAGACCTGCGAGATCAAGACCACCTGGCACCCGATCGGGTCGTAGCGTCCGGCTCCCGCCGGTCGCCTTCACCATGAGACAACAGCCGAGCACGACCATCCTCGCGCCGCTCCTCACGCTGGGCGCCGCCGTCGGCGCGGTTGCCGGTGCGGGCGCTCAGCGTGACCTGCCCGTCGCTCGCGAACGGATCGACGCCTGGATCGACACGGCCTCGGGGGTCACCAGCGTGCTGCCGGTGCGCACCGTCGACTCAGACGCCGACGACTCAGACGCCGACGACTGAGACACTGCCGCCGGCGCCGCCCGCTCACCCCTCCGGCGCCTCGTCGGGCCGGCCGTAGACGGTCTCGTAGCGTCGCAGCGCCACCTTCCCCGCCGCCGCTCCGCGCGGCTTGCTGAGATCGCCGCAGGTGGCGAGGTGGATGGCGACCTGGCCGCCGGCGCGCGCCTTGGAGTAGCGAGCGGCGAGCGCGGTGGCCATCCTCGCGGTCTCGCGCGGCAACCGCGAGAGCTTCTCGGGATTGAGGACCACCACGTGCGACCCCGACTCGCCGGCGACGTGGAGCCAGAAGTCGAAGGGGCGGCCGAGCTTCAGGCTCAGGATGTCGTTGTCCGCGGCGCTCTTGCCGACCAGGATGGTGAGCCCGTCGGGAGAGGTCAGGACGCGGGCGACCGGGCGGCCCCGGTAGAGCCCGCGCTCGCGATCGGTGGTGGGATCGGACATGAGGAACGGAGTCGTCCAGCGCTCGAGCACCGCCAGCCGGTCTCGCGCGATGCTACCCCCGACGATCTGTCCGCGCTCGAGGCAGGATCGGCGCCACCAGGCTGGGAGGAATGGACTGTCGTCCCCAGCATCGCGGCCCGGCAGACCGAAACCGCGAGACCGGAGACGGCGACCTCGAGTCGCCCGGGCGCCGACTCGAGCCCGAGCGAGCCGGGGAACGATCCGACGGCGACGCCCGCCATGGGATGTCACAATGAGCAGTGAGCATCGCCAGCCGACGGGGACCCGGCGGTTCCCGACACGACCTCGTCGAGGAGGATCCCTCATGCCGTCCGAGCCCCTGCGCGCGCCACTCGTCCTCGTTCTCGCTTACGTCCGCTCCTTCGTCCTCTCCTTCGTCCGCTCTTGCGTCCTCTCTTTCGTCCGCTCATTGGTCTTCGTGGCCTTCGCCGTCGCAGCGCTGGCCGCACCCCTCGCCGCGCAGACGCCGTACCAGGTGCCTTCGCAGGAGCTGGTCGACGTCGTCGATGCTCCCTCGACGCCCGCCGTCAGCCTCAGCCCCGACCAGGAGACGCTGCTCCTGATGGAGATTCCGAGCCTGCCCGGCATCGCCGAGCTCTCGGAGCCGGAGCTCAAGCTCGCCGGAGTGCGGATCTCGCCTCTCAATCGGGGTCGCAGCCGCACCCGCCCGTTCTCGGGCCTGCGCCTCCTCGCGATCGGCTCCGGCGAGGAGAGGGCGGTGACGGGGCTGCCCGCGGCGCCACGCATCGAGAACGTCCGCTGGTCGCCGAGCTCGGAGTGGGTGGCGTTCACGATCTCGCACAGAGATCGCATCGAGCCATGGCTCCTGGACGTGGGAGGGGCTCGCGCGCGCCGCCTCGCCGACGTCGCCCTCAACCTCACGGCGGGCACGGCGCCGACCTGGCTCCCCGACAGCTCGGGCCTGATCGCGGCCGTGGCGCCGCTCGATCTGGGTGACCCGCCGGCGGAGTCCCCGGTGCCGGCGGGACCCGTCATCGAGGTCAGCGACGGACGCACCGCTCCCGTTCGCACCTATCAGGATCTGCTCGAGGACCCCCACGACGAGGCGCTGTTCGACCACTACTTCACCAGCCGGCTGGCGCGCCTCACGGTCGACGGCGGAATCGAGCGCCTCGGCGAGACCGGCGTGATCCTCTCCTACGACCCTTCCCCGTCGGGCGAGCACGTGCAGGTCGAGATCGTGCATCGTCCCTACTCCTACCGCGTCCCGATCCATCGATTCCCGCGCCGGATCGAGGTGTGGAGCACGAGCGGCCGGGTCGTCCACCAGCTCGCCGACCTGCCGCTGCAGGAGGAGGTCCCGATCACGTTCGGCAGCGTGCCGACCGGGCCGCGCAGCGTCCACTGGCGCGCCGACGCGCCGTCGACCCTGGTCTGGGTCGATGCGCTCGACGGCGGCGACGCGCGGGTCGAGGCGAGCGAGCGCGACCGGGTGTTCGCGCACGCGGCGCCCTTCCGCGGCCAGCCCTCGGTGCTCGCGACCCTGGGCCTGCGCTTCGCGGGCGCAGCCTGGGGGGACGACGAGCTGGCGCTGATCACCGAGACCTGGTGGCAGACGCGCCGGCTGCGAACCTGGCGGGTCAGCCCCGAGGACCCGGGTTCCCCGGAGCTGACCGTGGACCGCTCCTACGAGGACCGGTACTCCGATCCGGGACAGCCGGAGAGCTGGATCGACCCCCGGGGCCAGCGGGTCCTGGTGATCGGCCCGCAGCGCGAGACCTTCCGGATCGGCCAGGGAGCCTCGCCCGAGGGCGATCGGCCGTTCCTGGACCGCGTCGACCCCGAGACCGGCGAAACCACCCGGTTGTTCCGCTCCGAGGCCCCGCACTACGAGCTGCCGCTGCAGCTCCTGACCACCGCCGACGGCGCGCCGACCGACCTGCTGCTGACCCGCCGGGAGTCGAAGACCGAGCCGCCCAACTACTTCGTGCGCGATCTCGAGCGCGGCGACCTGCGCCAGCTCACCCGCTTCACCGACCCGACGCCCCAGCTCACCGGCCTCCAGAAGGAGCTGATCCGCTACTCGCGCGCCGACGGCGTCGAGCTCACGGCGACCCTCTACACACCCCCGGGGTGGGAGCCGTCGCAGGGACCGATCCCGATGCTGATATGGGCCTACCCGCGCGAGTTCAAGAGCGCCGACGCCGCGGGCCAGGTGCGCGACTCCCCCTACCGGTTCGACCGCATCGACGAGTGGTCGCCCCTGATCTGGCTGGCGAAGGGCTACGCCGTGCTCGACGATCCGGCGATGCCGATCGTGGGCGAGGGTGAGGTGGAGTCGAACGACACCTATGTCGAGCAGCTCACCGCCAGCGCCCAGGCCGCCGTCGACGAGGTCGTCCGCCGCGGCGTGACCGAGCCCGGACGCATCGCGATCGGCGGCCACTCCTACGGCGCCTTCATGACCGCCAACCTGCTCGCCCACTCCGACCTGTTCGCGGCCGGCATCGCGCGCAGCGGCGCCTACAACCGCACCCTCACGCCGTTCGGCTTCCAGGCCGAGCAGCGCACGTTCTGGGAGGCGCCCGAGGTCTACTTCGCGATGTCGCCCTTCATGCACGCCGACAAGGTCAACGAGCCGATCCTCCTGATCCACGGGATCATGGACAACAACTCCGGGACCTTCCCGATCCAGAGCGAGCGCTACTTCGCCGCGCTCAAGGGGCACGGCGCGACCGCGCGGCTGGTGATGCTGCCCTTCGAGAGCCACGGCTATCGCGCGCGCGAGTCGCTGCTCCACATGCTGTGGGAGCAGGAGGCGTGGCTGGACCGCCACGTGGCGAAGAGCGGGGCGACGGCGAGCTCGTCGGCCGGCTCGCCCTGAGCCGGGCGCGAGGCGCCGCCGCGCTCCGGCGCTGGGTCCCGTTTGGACAAATACGAAGCTCTTCGTATCATTAGGTCTCACCCCAACCCTTGCCTGGAGTCCCGGCATGACCTCCAGTCTCGCGTCGAAGAGCCCTCTTCGCCTGCTCCGACTCGCATCGACCGGCGCTCTCCATGGCCTGCGCCGGGAGCGCAAGCTCTCGATGGTCGTCGTCGTCACGCTCGGGCTCGCCTTCGCCGGCGTGTCTCTGGTGATCAACGTCGTCGACCGGCTGTACCTCCGCCCGCTCCCGGGGATCCCCGCGCTCGACCGGATCGATCGCGTCTCGAGCGCCATCGAGCAGCGACCCGACGCTCGTTGGGAGCTGACCTGGAGCGACTGGAACGACCTCCGTCGCGAGACCGGGGACGTCTTCGAGGCGGTCACGGGGACTGCCGGGCTCAACGGAACGCTGCTGGCGGGTGACGAGCCGCGGCGGGTCGTGGCGTTCGCGGTCGACGCCGACTACTTCGGGGTCTTCGGTCTCGGCCCTCAGCTCGGCCGCCTGATCGATCGGGCTTCCGCCGCCGACCCGGTGGCGGTGCTCGGCGACGACTTGTGGCGTTCGGCGTTCGGCGCCGATCGGAGCGTGATCGGGCGCTCGATCCGGCTCAACGGGCGGCCGTTCACGGTCGTCGGCGTCGCGCCGCGCGGCTTTCGCGGCAGCTCGGTCCTGCGCGGACCCGATCTCTGGGTGCCGCTCGAGGCGTACGGAGAGACCGCGGCCGGTCACGAGCTGCAGTTCGGCGGGGCCAGAGATCGCACCCAGCGATGGTTGACGATCACCGCGCGGCGGGCGCCCGGCGTGTCCCTCGAACAGGCTCGGGCCCGGCTCGACCTCGTCGCGAGCCAGCTCGATCGCCTCCCCGAGCACGGCAACGGCTATCGGCTCCATGCCCGCCCGCTGGTCGAGGTGGCCGTGGGGAGCCATGGATTTCGCGATCGCTGGATCACGATGTTCGCCGGGGTCGTTGCGCTGGTGCTGATCGCGGCGTGCTCGAACGTCGGCGGACTGGCGACCGGCAAGCTGCTTCGCCGCCTGCCCGAGATCGCAGTTCGGCTGACGCTCGGCGAGTCGCGCGGGGTGCTGGTCTCGAGCTTGATCGGCGAAATCGTGCTGCTGGCCCTCGCCGGCGCGGCCGTCGGCATCGCCGCGGCGGCGCTGCTCGGGCCGCTGCCATCGCTCGGTCCGTTCGGCGAGATCGAGTCGAGACCGCGCCTGGCTGCCGCGGCGGCGACGCTCGGGATCTCGTTCCTGAGCGCGCTCCTGATCGCGCTGATCCCCGCCTGGCGTGCCGCCCGCCGCGACCTCTCGCCGCTGCTGCGTGCCGCGCGGAGCTCGGAGGGCGGCCGCCGCGTCGGCGCTCGAGAGATCCTCGTCGCGGCCCAGGTCGCGATCTGCTTCCTGGTGCTGATCGGCGCGGTGCTCACCCATCGTACGGTTCGCTCGCTCCGCTCGATCCCGCTGGGCTTCGAGCCCGGGCGGCTGGTCATCGCCAACGTCGACGTCGCGGAGCGCCGCTGGGACACCGCGACGACCCACAACTTCTTCCGGGCCCTGGTCGAGCGGCTCGAGCGCGATCCCGCGATCGAGAACGTCGGGCTGGTCTCTGGCCTGCCGATGATCGGCTCGGAGATGAGCACGAGCCTGAGCTTCGACATCCTGGATCGCGCCGACGTCGTGGCCGGCGAGCAGATCGTCGCGCATCACGCCCTCGCCGACGTCGGCGCGCTCGCCACCCTCGGCGCCCCCATCGTCGCCGGCCGCGATTTCCGCGAGACCGACACCGCGGGCTCGGCGCCGGTGGCGCTGGTCGACGAGGCGGCGGCGCGCGCCTACTGGCCGGGCGCCAGTCCGATCGGCGCCAGGCTTCGTCTGGCCCAGTCGGAGGATGCGGTCGAGGTCGTGGGAGTGTTCGCCGAGCTCCGGCTGCAGTTCCTCGAGGACGAGCCGGCCCCCACGCTGCTGCTCCCTCACGCCCAGGCCGAGCGCTCGTTCGTCGGGCAGATCCTGGGACCGGCGACCACGGTGCTGATCCGCGCGCGCGAGAAGACCGACCCCGCGGTCGCCAGCCTGATGCGACACGTCCGCGAGCTCGAGCCGGAGCTGCCACTGTTCGGCGTCGAGACCCTGGAGCAGCATCTCGCCGGGCTGATCCGCGCCGAACGAATGGCCTCTCGCGCCTTCACCACCGCTTCGGTGCTCGCGCTGGGTCTGGCGATGCTGGGGCTGTTCGCCACCGCCGCTCAATCGGTCGTCGAGCGCACCCGCGAGCTCGGAATCCGCTCCGCCTGCGGCGCATCGCCGCGAGACCTGCTCGCGCTCGTCCTGCGCCGAGCGATCGTCGTGGCGAGCGCCGGTGTCGTCCTGGGCGCGCTCGCGGCCGGGCCGCTCGGGCGCCAGGTGCAGGCGCAACTCCGCGAGCAGAGCACGGTCGATCTCGGCCTGTGGGCGGCGATCGCGGTTTGCCTGGTGGGCTTCGCCGCGCTCGCCGCGCTGATGCCGGCGCGCCGGGCCGCGCGGGTCGACCCGGTGCGATCCCTGCGAGCGGATGTGTAGTGGAGACCGCGCCCTCGTGAAGGAGCTCCCGTCCCGCGCCTGTCCCCCGGTCGCCACTGCCCCTCTGAGCTCGCTCGCGATCGGCCGACCAGGAGGCCAGCCGCTACCAGAACCCCGTGACCGATCTTCGTCCCGACGGCCCTGCGGTGCTCAGTAGAGCTCGAAGACCAGGATGCGCGCGTCGAGCGGTCCGTTGCGCACCGCCAGGCGTTGCGACGGGCGCAGGCCGATCCACTTGCCCTTCCCCTCGTCGCCGGCCAGCACCACCGCTCGCCAGCCGACGTAGCGCTGCTTGAGCAGGTCGCCGAGGCGCTTCCACTGCTCGGGCGCCTCCTCCAGCCGCTCGCCGTAGGCGGGATTGATCGCCACCAGCCCGGGGCCGGGAGGAGGGTCGAAGGCGAAGGCGTCGGTGCGCCTGAGCGTGGCGAAACGCGCCAGGCCCGCGATCGCGAGGTTGGTGCGCGCGGCGCGCAGCGCGAGGCCGGAGGTGTCGCCGCCGTGGAGCTCGACATCCCGGCGCTTCGGCCGAAAGCGCTTCAACCGCTCGAACGCGGTCCGATCGAAGCCGGGCAGGCGCTCGAACATCCAGCGCCGGCGCAGCGATCCGGGAGGCCGCCCCTCGGCGATCCACCCGGCCTCGATCAGGAGCGTCCCCGAGCCGCACATCGGGTCGACCACCGGGCCGCGGCCGTCCCAGCCCGAGGCCAGGATGCAGGCGGCCGCGAGCTGCTCACGCACCGGCGCCTCGACGGTCTCCTTGCGATAGCCGCGGCGATCGAGCGGCTCGCGCGAGGTGTCGAGCAGCAGCCTCGCGCGGTCGCGATCGAGCAGGATGCGCAGCGGCAGGTCGGGGCTCTTGCGGTCGACCGAGGAGCGCCGCCCGAACAGCTCGCGCTGGGCATCGACGATGCCGTCCTTGGTCTCGAGCGCGAGCTTGCGCACATCGCGGATGCGCGAGCGGCTCGAGGTCGCTCGCACCGCGACGCTGCCCCACGGTTCGAAGAGCGCATGACTCGAAACTCCGTCGAGGGCGCGATCCGCCATCACCAGATCGAAGGCGCCGCGGGTGATGGCGGCCTCGCCCTCGCCGACTCGAAAGCCGCCGAGCTCGACCAAGACGCGGTTGGCGGTGCGCAGCCAGACGTTGAGCCGCCAGACGTCGGGCCAGCCGCCGTCCAGGCTGACCGCGCCGCGCCCCGAGAAGCACTGGCCGTAGCCGAGCGCCTCGAGCTCGCCGAGAAGGATGTCCTCGAGTCCGAGCGCGCAGGTGACGACCAGACGCAGCCGCCCGCGGGCGCCCGGAGCTCGCCAACGGGAGGTTTCCCGGGTGTGCTCCCGGGGCTGCTCGCGATCCGGCTCTTCCGCCTTGCGCTCCTCCGGGTAGAGCTTGCGGATCGGCGCCCGCTCACCGCGACGTGAGGGCTCGCGGTCCGATCCTCCAGGCCCCCCTCGCCGCGGCGGTCCTCCGCTCCGGCCGCTGCGGCCCGAGGGCGGGCTCACCGCTCGAACAGCGAGCGGTCGATGCCGGGGATGATCGCGAGCGCGTTCTCGTAGTAGATCTTGCGCAGCACCTCGACGGGCAGGTCGAGGCCGTACATCTTCCAGTGAGCGTGCCGCTTGCGGTAGTAGTCGAAGTACTCGTCGGCGGTCTCGAAGATGCGGAAGTAGACGTGATACTCCGAGGGCTCCCAGGAGTCCTTGCCCATCAGCACGCGGTCCTGGTACTTCGTCAGGAACTCGCGCGCCTGGCGCGGCTGCCGTCCGATCTCGGCGATCACGGCGCCGAGCTCGGTGTACATGTTGGGGATCTCGTCGAGCAGGCGGCCGAGCCGCTCCAGGTCGTTGCCGAGCCAGGACAGGTGCGCGCTGATGAATCTGGTCCCGGAGTGCTTGCGGAAGACGTTCCACTGCTCCTCCATCGTCTGGTCGAAGGAGGCGAAGCGCGCCGCGTCGTCCCGGCGGCGGTTCGGGTACTGCTTGAGCTCGAGCCAGCGCTCGTTGTGCTCGTCCCAGGCCGACCAGAACGGCGACGGCTCGCCGGTGTGGATCAGCACCGGGATCCCCAGCTCGCCGCACTTGGCCCAAACCGGGTCGATCCGCGGGTCGTCGGTGCGCACCCGGTTGCCCTGCGAGTCGACCGTGAACATGCCGAGGTTCTTGAAGACCTTGAGCCCGCTCGCCCCAGCCTTCACGTCCTCCTCGAGCTGGCGCACGGCGCGCTCGGTCCAGCCCGGCTCGTCGATGCCGCGAAAGTCGACGTTGGCGAACTGGACGAATCGTCCAGGGTAGCGCCCCGCGGTCGCCTCGTAGATCTGGCGGAAGCGCTCGCCGGAGCCGCCCGAGAGATTGACGGCCACCGCCATGTTCATGGCGTCCATCTCGCGAACGAGCCGGTCGACATCGGCCTCGTCGACGGCTCTCAGATGGGCGTGGACGTCCACGAAGGGGAACCTCGCTCGCGTGATCGGATGCTGGGGGGCGCGCAGCGTCGAGATCGGCTCGTAGTCCTCGACCGACATCGTCACGTCGTCGCGGTCGCCGCCGCGATCCCCGCCGTTCTGCGCGACGGCGGGAAGCGCGCAGGCGAGGAGCGAGCAGAGGAGCGCACAGACGGACCTGGAGCTGAGCGGGCCGAAGCGGCCACGGACGGACAGCGTGCGATCGGGTGAGCCGGCGGCGGAGCGGCGACGTTCGAAGAGCGGGCGCGGAGGTCGGTTCATCGCGTCGTTCACCTGTTGGCAGAGGTCTCGGTGCAGAGTCGCGAGGCGGCCGGAGGAGCTCCGGCCGAGGAGGGGTGGATCAGCTTAGCAGCCGGCCGCCGCGGCTCACGTATGCTCGGTGCCCGTGTTCGGCGAGCCACCAGACCACTCCGGAGACGGGCCCACCAGACCACTCCGGAGACGCCGATGATCACAGCCCGACCCAACCCGCGCGCCACCCGCCCAGAACCCTCGGTGCCAGCGCGACTCCTGGCGGGTCTGCTCCTGCTCTCTTGCGCTGCCGCCTCGTGCGCTCCCGCCGCGACGCCGGCCGGCGGCGAGATCGGCGACCACGTGGAACGGGCGCTGGCGTCGGGTACCGCGAGCTTCGACCACTCCGCCTGGAACCGGTTGCTGGCCGACACGGTGGTCGACGGCTTCATCGACTACGAGGCCGTGCGCGCTCGCCGGGACGAGCTCGACGCCTACCTCGAGCGGGTCGGCTCGGCCGAGCTGACGGCGCTCTCGCGCGACCACCTGATGGCGCTCCTGATCAACGCCTACAACGCCTACACCGTCGCCTCGATCCTCGATCATCCGGGGGTGGAGTCGATCCGCGAGATCGACGGCGTCTGGAAGGAGCGCACCCATCACGTCGGCGGCTTCGACCTTACGCTCGACACCATCGAGCACGGCCTGCTGCGGCCCTACTTCCAGGATCCGCGGATCCACTTCGCCGTCAACTGCGCGGCCTGGTCGTGCCCGCCCCTGCCGCCGTGGGCGTTCGCCGGGGATCGCCTCGATGCCCAGCTCGAGGAGTGGGCTCGCGTCTTCTTCGCCGACCCCGACAACGCGAGCGTGCGTGACGGCAAGCTCTGGCTGTCGCGGATCCTCGACTGGTACGGCGGCGACTTCACGGCTGCCGAGTCCGAGCCGCGCGCCGACACCGTGGCAGCCTTCGTCGCTCGCTACGCTCCCGAGCGGGTGCGCGTCTTCATCGAGAAGCACGTCGAGGAGCAGAACGGCGATCCGCCGGTCGAGTTCTTCGAGTACGACTGGTCGCTCAACGACGCTGCCCGCCTGAGGCCCCCCGCCCCCTGATCCTCGCTCGCCGACGAGCCGAGAGGCCGTTGCGGACGTTCGAGGCTGCGATCTGCGCCGTTGGCGCCGACGCCGTCGAGGCCTGGCAGTGGCTCGGACCGCGGAACTCTCGCGGTCGCTGCGCTCCCTGAGGGTCATGCGACCGGGGAGGTCGCGGTGAGGCCGGGGCAGGGCGAGAACGCTCCCCGGCCCTGCATGCCGGCCGCTACGAGAGGAGGCCGTAGCCCGCGAACAGGCGCGCCAGGCGCTGTGCGGCCGCGATCGAGGTGACGATCAGCCGATCGCCGCGGGAGGTCGTCACGATCCGGCCATGGTCGGCGAGCGCCATCGCGCTCAGGGGTCCGCTCTTCTTCAGCTGCAGGGTGTACATCGCTTTTCTCCTTCTCGTCGGGGCCGAACGATCGTTCGACCCGCTCGAGGAGGAGAACGCGATTCGTCGCCGGCTGCCGCCAGCCGCTTTCGAGAAGCCGCGCGATCCGACGTCGCCGCGGCACGATCCCTCAGAGCGCGAGACGCGGGCCCGATGCGAAGCATCGCCCCGATACGAAGCACCGCCCGAATGCGAACACCGCCCCAATGCGAACACCGCCCCAATGCGAAGCATCGACGTATGCGAAGCATCACCGTGATCGGCCGAGCGGGGGCTCGGCCGCTACGGAAGACCTCTTCCGGGAGCGGTGGGACGCGCAGACGGGCGTCGTTCGCAACCCGCCGAGTGAGGCCTCGGCCGCTATGAGGCTTCGCGGCTCAGCTCACGATCCCGAGCGGCTTCCTCTTCTGCCAGCGGCCCCGCGTGAAGTCGGGGAAGTCGACGGGCTGGCTGCGGTTGGCGACCGAGATCTCCGACAGCTCGCACACCGCCGACAGGGACGCCGCGTCGTACACGTCCATGTCGGTCGGCTCCCCGCCCCGCAGGCACTCGATCAGACGGTAGTCCTCGAGATAGTCCATGCCGCCGTGCCCGGCGCCCTCGGCCTCCGCGCGCAGCTTGCGCCAGAGCGGATGCTCGTACTTCGCGTAGAGCGCCTCGAGGTCGTGCTCCCAGCCGTGCCCTTCGGTCACTCCCTCGAGGTAGATCTTGTCCGGGTATCCCGAGAACGTGCCCTTCGTGCCCTGCACCAGGTTGAGCCGGCTGTACGGGCGCGGCGAGGTCGTGTCGTGCTGGACCAGGATGGTGCGGCCTCTCGCGGTCTTGATCAGGCTCGAGCTCATGTCGCCGAGCGCGTAGCTCTGCCGCGCACGAGGATCGTCCGCTCCGAAACGCTGGGTGGCGTAGAGGGTGAGCCCGCGCTGCGGCGTGCTCATCGACACCAGGTAGTCGAAGCGGTCGCCGCGGTTCACGTCGAGGCAGTTGGCGACCGGCCCGAGACCGTGGGTCGGGTACAAGTTGCCGTTGCGCGTCTTCGAGTGCTCGAGCCGCCACAGCCCCTCGTTCGCGTCGCTGAACTTGATCGCGCGCAGGTCGTGGATGTAGGCGCCCTCGGCATGGAGCAGCTCGCCGAGGACCCCCTGGCGCACCAGGTTGAGCACCATGAGCTCGGCGCGGCCGTAGTTGCAATTCTCCATCATCACGCAGTGGCGTTCGCTCCGCTCCGCCGTCTCGACCAGCCGCCAGCAGTCCTCGAGCCGATAGGCGGCTGGCACCTCGACCGCCGTATGCATGCCGGCCTCCATCGCGCCCACGCAGACCGGGACGTGCCAGCGCCAGGGGGTGGCGTTGAACACGAGGTCGACATCGCCGCGCTCGAGCAGGCGCCGCCAGTCCACCTCGCCGTCGGTGTAGAGCGCCGGAGAGGGGCGACCGGCGGTCTCGACCCAGCCCGCGACCTCGCGCGCCCGCGGCTCGTCGATGTCGCAGATCGCGACGATCTCCACACCCTCGATGCGCAGGAAGTTGCGCACGTGCGAGCCGCCCTGAAGGCCGACCCCCACGAACGCCATGCGAACGAGCTCGAGCGGCGGGGCGGCGAACCCCTCGGCGCGCGCGTAGGAGTCGGGCGGCGGCGGCAGCTCGACTCGAGCAGCAGCCCCCGCCGGAGCGACCGCCTCCCCGGTGGCGCCCGACGCAGCGCATCCGGTCAGGCCGCCCGCGCCGAGCGCGGCTCCGAGCAGCGTCGAGCTCCTGAGGAACTCTCGACGGCTGGCGCCGGCCTCGGTGCTCTCCGTCCGCTCGCTCGGCTCCAGCGCTTCGTCCGGCCGGGCGTCTCGATCGGCCATCTCGTTCCTCTCGGTGTCTCTGCCGCGTCCCCTGATCGAGTCAGAACCCTGTCGAGTCAGAAGCCTGGAGCCTGCGGGTCCCGACCGTCGGCGAGAGCGCCGAGCGGGGTCTCTGCCGCGATCGTCTCCTCGTGCTTCGGCCGGCGATCGGTCTTCTCGATCTCGGGGCCCTCCGGGTTCTCGCTCGTCCAGCCGAGCAGGCGCTTGATCCGGAACCAGAGCCGACGCAGCTTCCAGAACCGGCTCTCCTTCATCGCCTCGACGATCTCGGCGAGCTCGTAGACGCGCTGGCGGTGGCGCTGGTATGCCTCGCGGTTGACCAGGTAGAGGAGCTGCTCGAGGCTCCCCGTGAACAGCAGGTTGGAGGCGCCCCCGGTGCTCCGCGCCACGATCTGCACGACCTCGGAGCTGCGACGCAGTGGCGCGGGCAGCTTGCAGTCGCAGTGCCAGCCGGAGTCCGCGAAACGCTCGTCGTCGAGCGCCCTGGCGAGGTCGTCGCGCCGTTCGAAGCGCGAGCAGCGCCCGACCTCCTCGCCGCCGAGCACCACCCGGATCGACTCGACGCCGTGGGCGCCGCGGTGAATGGCCCAGCCCCGCAGCTCGAGCCTGCCGAGCTCGAGGTCGGCGCGCTCGACGTGTCCCGCGACGCCGCCGTCGTAGCTCAGGTCCCGCAGCTCCGAGCTCTCGCGGTGGGTGACCAGCCACAGGTCCTGGTAGTCGCACATCCCGCGCGGCTCGCGCCGCGCCTGGTAGCGGCCGAACCGCTGGATCGCCGAGGCGACGTAGGTCGGCGTCACCCAGGTTGAGCCGTAGTCGGCGCCGGCGAGCGTGCGGCTCTCGCTGCTCGGCTCGAACACCAGCCCCTCCGGCGGCATCTCGAGGTGCGGCGGCAGCAGCACCTCGTCGTGGACGGTGAAGGCGAGCAGCCCGCCGGGCTCGAGCAGCGCCGCGATCCGGCCGAACCAGTCGGCGAAGCGCGACGACGGCAGGTGCGTGAACAGCGAGCCGACGTAGATGACGTCGAACTTACGGTCGCAGTGGAGCGCGGCGGGATCGACGGTCGAAGGAAACGTCTGCACGCCGAGCTGCGAGCGCTGGAACTCGAGCGCGCCCGCGAGGATGTCGGAAGCGAAGATCCGGTCGCGCGCCAGGCGCAGCTTGAGGAAGCGCGTCACCCGGCCGTAGCCGCAGCCGAAGTCGAGCAGGGAGCCGATCCGGTTCCATCCGCCGAAGCGCTGGACGACGAGCTGCTCGACGCTGGCGGCGACGCGCTGCCCCGAGGCGAAGTATCCGGCGAGCGCGGCGTCGAGGTCGCCGCCGTTGCTCCGCCACGAGTGCTCGAGCATCTCGTCGTCGGCGTGGATCGCGCGCTCGACGCGTTCGGCCTCGGCGCCGAAGCGCTCGCGCAGCACGGCTTCGACCCACGGGTGGCGGTCGGCGGCGCGGTAGGCGAGGGCGACCGGCTGGGGAGCGGAGACCACGGGGTGGAATGTACCGTCGCGGCGAAGCGAGCGCCAGCGCAAAGCGCCCGGCTCACCCACCGGGACGCTCCCGTCGCGGCCGATCTCGCGTCGAGGCCGACCGCGATTCCGCGTGCGCGGCGCCGCGATTCCGCGCGCGAGACGCCGCAAGTCCGTGCGGCGCGGCGCCGGCGCGAGCGCCCGCCGCGGCAGGTCCGCCAACGCGGTCTCGGAGCAGCCGTCATACTTGTCGTCATGGCGCCGAGAGCCGAGATCCTCGAAGCCGCCGGCCGCGAGGTCACGGTCACCAACCCGCACAAGGTCTACTTTCCGAGCACCGGCGCGACCAAGCTCGACCTCGTGCGCTACTACCTGGCGGTGGCCGAGCCGGTGCTGCGCGCGATCGGCGGGCGGCCGCTGGTGCTGCGCCGCTTCGTCCACGGTGTCGAGGAGAAGCCCTTCTTCCAGAAGCGCGCCCCGGCCAAACGCCCCGACTGGATCGAAACCGTCGTCCTGAGCTTCCCCTCCGGGCGCACCGCCGAGGAGATCGTGGTGCGCGACGCCGCCCAGCTCGCCTGGGTCGTCAACCTCGGCTGCATCGAGCAGCATCCCCACCCGGTCCGCGCCACCGATCTCGAGCATCCGGACGAGCTGCGCATCGACCTCGACCCGGTCCCCGGGGTCGAGTGGCCCCAGATCGTCGAGGTGGCGGCGGTGACCCGCGAGGTGCTCGACGAGCTCGAGCTTACGGGCTGGCCCAAGACCAGCGGCTCGCGCGGGCTCCACGTCGACGTGCGGATCCAGGCCCGTTGGGGCTTCGCCGAGGTTCGGCGCGCCGCTCTCGCCATCGCTCGCGAGGTCGAGCGGCGGGCTCCCGAGCTCGCCACCAGCCGCTGGTGGAAGGAGGAGCGGCACGGCGTCTTCCTCGACTACAACCAGAACGCCAAGGACCGCACCGTCGCCGCCGCGTACTCGGTGCGGCCGACCCCCGACGCCCGGGTGTCGATGCCGTTCGACTGGTCGGAGCTGCGCGAGGTCGACCCCGCCGATCACACCCTGGCGACGGTGCCGACAACGGTCGAGCAGCGCCGTGATGCGCGGTCCGGGATCGACGACGCCCCGGGATCGCTGGAACGCACGCTCGAGCTGGTGGCTCGTCACGAGGAGGAGGGGCTCGGCGATGCCCCTTGGCCTCCGTACTACCGCAAGCCATCGGGGGGCTCGAAGGACTCGGAATCCGAGCCGGAGACGGACACCGGGCGGGGCCGGCCGGCGAAGAGGCGCAAGGGCGCCAGGCGGCCGAGCCAGCCGCTCGTCACCGTCGCTCAGGCCGAGGACGAGGCCGACGCGCGCGCCGGTCTCGAGCGCTGGCGCGCGCGCCACCCGGAGGCCGCGCAGCGCCTCGAGCCCGCCGACGTCCTGGTCGACGCGATGCGCGGGCGCTCCTCCACCTGGACGAGGATTCGCGTCAACCTGCGCCACGTGCCCGAGGATCTGCGTCCCGAGCAGGAGACGCCGGATCCGGACTACGACCCGTGGCGCGAGTGGCGTCGCGCCCGAGGAGGCGATTCGACCCAAGAAGACGGATGACGGAGGCGCCACCTCGAGGACCATGGGCCTCTCGGCGCCGGCCGAGGCTGGCGAGGATCGCAAAGCGCCACGCCGCGTGGCGGCGGACCGCGTCCCGCTGATCCCCGTCGTGAGTCGCGACGCGGCAGGCCCTCGGCCGACCCGAAGGTCGCCCGCTCCTCCTTCTCCTTCTCGCGGCGGAGCTCGGCTGGGTTGACCGCCCGTTCGCTCGCCTCATCGGCCGACTCCGCTCGCTCTCAGGAACTCGGAGAGATCGAGCGGCGACGGCTCCTCGATCTGATCGTAGGTGCATTCCTCGGGCAGCTTGTCCTCGCGCCAGTGAAGGAACGTCGCCGCGTGCCGGAAGCGGCCGCCCTGCAGGTAGTCGAACTTCACCTCGACCACGAGCTCGGGCCGCAACGGCTCCCACGACAGCGACTTCTGCGGGTTCCAGCGGCTGCCGGCGGGACGGCGACCGTGATTCCCGGCCGCCGCCCACTCGCCCAGCCACGGGTGCGACTCGCTCGCCCCCTCGCGCAACGGCTCGAGCCGCCTCGCCAGCTCACGGCGGTACGTCATCTTGAACGAAGACGTGATCCCGACGTGGTGGAGCACGCCGTCGTCGTCGTAGAGACCGAGCAACAGCGAGCCGACCAGCTCGCCGGGGCCGTTCTTGTGCCAGCGGAAGCCCGCGACCACGCAGTCGACGGTGCGCACGTGCTTGATCTTGAGCAGGGCTCGCTTCTTGGGCTGATATGCGAGATCGAGCGGCTTCGCGATCAGCCCCTCGAACCCGGCCCCCTCGAGCCGGTCGAACCAGTCCCGCGCGACTTCGCGGGACCGCGTCGCCGGCGTCACCAGGAGCGGCGCCTGCACGCCGCCGAGCGCGTCCTCGAGCGCTGCACGGCGCGCCTCCTGCGGCTCGCCGCGCAGGTCGCGATCGCCCAGCGCGAGCAGGTCGAAGGCGACGTATCCCGCCGGCGTCTCGCGCGCCAGCTTCTCGATGCGCGACTCGGCGGGGTGC
This sequence comes from Thermoanaerobaculia bacterium, assembly GCA_035546295.1. Classification (GTDB taxonomy): domain Bacteria; phylum Acidobacteriota; class Thermoanaerobaculia; order Multivoradales; family Multivoraceae; genus DATKBT01. The sequence goes on from DATKBT010000103.1 coordinate 23,172, forward strand.
AGCCGGAGCTGGAGCGCCTCGAAGTCGAGACCCTGAGGCCCGAGCAGGATCACCTCGCCGTCGACCACGCAGCGCCGTGGAAGATCGCGGAGCAGCGGCGCGACCAGCTCGGGGAAGAAGCGCTCGAGCGGCCGGTGGTCGCGGCTCTGGATCAGCAGCTCCTGGCCATCGCGAAAGACGATCGCGCGAAAGCCGTCCCACTTGGGCTCGAACAGCCACCGTCCTTCCTCCGGGACCGTCTCGCCGATCTGCGCGAGCATCGGATCGAGGGGCGGCGAAAAGGGGAGGTTCATGGGCTGCCGGGCGCCTCGAGCACCGGGCGCTCGGGCCGAGCGATCGAAGCCTCGGCTGAGTGTACCGGCCGGGACCGCAGGTTCCGCTCCTGCGCTCCTCGCCGTCAGGGCGGCCAAGAACCCTCAGTGTGGTGGTTGCCGCGCAACTTTCTCACTCGATCGACTCGGGAACCGACTCCTTCCACCGCGACAGGTCTCCCGACTCGAGATCGTCCGAGAACAGCCCCAGCCGGCCCAAAAACACCCTTCTCCGTTGTGGATGCAGTCGATGCGGCCCTGGCCACCGACGACCACGTAGAGCTCGCCCAGGTGGTCTTCGGCGAAGCCGTAGGTGCCTTGGAATCCGCTGGCCCAGCAGGAGGCCGTGATCGCGGCGGGGTTCGCCGGATCGAGGACCGTGGTCTTCCAGATCTGGCCGCACGCCGCATCGCCGTACAGATAGTCGCCGGCGAGGGAGGGGACGAAGCTCCCGCGGTAGCGGAAGCCGCCCATGATCGTCCCGTCTCGGCGTAGTCGGGCTCGACCGCCATCGACAGGAGGCCGCGCTCGCCGCCGAACTCCACCGGACCGCCGACGTCGTCGCGCAGGTCGAGGAAGGGGGTCTCGAGGATGCCGCCGCCCGAGCCGTCCCACACCCAGATCGTGCCCTCCTGGGTCGGGATCAGGCGCCTGGTGCGCCCGTCGCCGGGGTCGATGAAGGCGACCGGCGTGTCCGCGTCGGCGGTGACGGGGAAGTCGGAGAAGACGACGAGCGGCGAGACCGCGACCGGCGCGGCCGGATTGCAGACCGTCGCGCACGAGACGGCGTAACAGCTCGTCTCTGCGCGCGCGGGAGCGGAGCCGGGCAGGGCGAGCGCCGCCACCGCTGCCGCGAACGTCACCCAGGGCGGCGGCCGGTGAGCACGGGCTGCGAGCCTGGTCGGCGGCGATAGCATTTCGACGCTTGCGGGCGTGTCTCTCGAGAGCACGACGAAGGACACTCCAAGGATACGGTACGCCCGTCCCCATCGAGCACGTGAACGAGCTTCCAGTCCAGGAGCCTGTCCAAGCCTTCGAGATTCGGTTCGTCGGCTGTTTCCCGCGACGCGCCGAAGGCGCTGGGGGCGGTTCGCCTCGCCGTCGCTCGCTTCGGCCGCGCTTTTCTCGCCCTCAGCTCGCGTTGGAGCCGGGGCGACGTCAATCTCGCCTCGCCGGAGAGGTGCTCGCGAGCCGCAGGCTCGGCCAGCACCTCGGAGGCTCGCCTCGGAGAGCTCGGAGAGCTCGGAGAGCCCGGAGGCTCGGAGGCTCGCTCTCCCCCCATCCCGCACCCAAGAGCCGACTCACCCGAGGAGGCCGAGCATGACGTATCGTCGGAGCGACGCAATGCGTCTCTTCCTCGCCATTCCGCTCCCCGACGAGCTCCGAGCCGAGGTCGCTCGGCGCGCCGAGGCGCTCCGGAGCCAGCTCCCGCGCGCCACCTGGGTGCGACCGGGGGCCATGCACCTGACGCTGCGCTTCTTCGGAGAGCGGGAGCCCGAACGGGCCGCCGCCATCGAGGAGGCCTTGCGCCACCCGGTCGCCGGGGTGCCCGAGTTCGACCTGCGCGTCGCCAGGGTCGGCGCCTTTCCGAAGCCTTCGCGTCCCCAGATCGTCTGGCTGGGCCTGGAGGAGTCACCCGGTCTCGCGACCCTCTGCGACCGCGTCTCGAGCACCCTCGCCGGCGTCGGCGAGCCGCCAGAGGACCGGCCCTTTCGCGGACACGTGACCTTGCTGCGCTCCAAGGCGCGCTTCGGCCGGTCGGATTTCGAGCGCATCGAGAGCGACCTCGCCAGGCTCACCGGCGCGCGGATCCCGGTGCGCGAGGTGATCCTCTTCGAGAGCCACCTCGGACCCGGCGGCGCGAGGCACGAGATACTGGTCCGGCTCCCGCTCGCAGCGGCATAGGGCGAGGGAACGGGCGCACAAGGCGTGGGTCGCGCGCACGTCGGCCGACCGGGGGGTCGGCCGCTACACCGACGTCTGCCACCCCTGCCGAGAGATCGTCGGCCGACGGGGGATCGGCCGCCACAGACTGCAGCCCATCGCCTGCGACCGCGTGAGACAATCGGCTCGCGCAGTCGCGAGATCGCTGGGAAAGCGCCGGTCGGCGAGGCGACGGGACACCGAGCGCGGCCTCGACGAGTCCCAACGGAGTGCCTGGCGGCGCGCCCTGCCCCGCGCTCCCTGCGGGATTCGAAGACCGAAGAGCACCTCGTGATCCAGCTCGCTGCCGCACTCGTCCTCGTCGTCGAGATCTACGCGCTGATCGGCGTCGTGTTCGCGCTCGCCTTCGTGTTCGCGGGCCTCGCTGCGGTCGACCCGGCGGCCAGGGGGGCGCCGGTCGGCTTCCGCCTGCTGATCCTGCCGGCGAGCGCGGCGCTGTGGCCGTGGCTCGCGCTGCGCTGGCTGCGTCGCACCCCGCCGCGCGAAGAGCGCAACGCCCACCGCACGTCGGCTCGCGCGCGGGGAGACGGCGCGTGATCCTCCCGCTCCGGCGCGCGCACGGCGTCCTCTGGCTGGGCCTCGCGATCGTGCTCCCGGCCGGTCTCGCGCTCGCCCTGTGGAGCCGGCCACCGGCCGTGCTGCCGACCCCCGCCGCCCCGGTGGGCTGGAACGCGATGCCGGGCGCCGGCGCCTCCGTCGTCCCGCTCGATCCGTCGCCGTTCGCGCTCTCGGTCGAGGAGGACGGCAGCCTGCGCCTGCTCGCGATCGGCGAGCCCGACGGCGTGGCTCCCGGCCTGTACCTGTACGCGGTCGGGAGCGAGGTCGCGGCCGGCGACGCCCTCCCCGACGACGCCGAGCTGCTCGGCTCCGCCGAGGTGGGCGCCGCCGTGCGCCCGCCTCCGAGCGGTTCAGCTCGCCTCGTCCTCTACAGCGCTCTTTACGAAACCGTCGTCGGTGTCGGCGAGATGCCGGCCCCGGGGAGCCGCGACCGATGAGCGCCGGCTACCGCGCCGTCCAGTGGACGCCGCACAAGAAGCTCTACGATCTGCTGCTCGCCGGGTCGGTCGTCGTCTACCTCGCGCTGTTCGTCGGGCTCGGCGCGGCGCTGCGCCCGGGCGCGACGATCGAGACGTTGCTGATCCGCGGCTTCGGCACCTGCGCGTTCCTGCTGCTGCACGTGATCCTGTCGCTCGGACCGCTGGCGCGGCTCGACGCCCGGTTCCTGCCGCTGCTCTACAACCGCCGCCACCTGGGCGTCACCATGTTCCTCATGGCGCTGGCCCACGGCGGCTTCTCGCTCGTCCAGTTCCACGGGCTCGGCGAGCTGAACCCGCTGGTCAGCGTGCTGGTGTCGGGCGGCAGCGACCAATCGCTCTCCCGCCTTCCGTTCCAGCCGCTCGGGCTCGCCGCGCTGGTCATCCTCTTCCTGATGGCGGCGACCAGCCACGACTTCTGGCTCCACAACCTGACGGCGCCGACCTGGAAGCGACTGCACATGGCGGTCTACCTCGCCTACGCGCTGCTGGTGCTCCACGTCGCGCTCGGGGCGCTCCAGAGCGAGCGCAACCCGCTGCTCGCCGTGGTGCTCGGCGCCGGCATCGCCTGGCTGGTCGTGCTCCACTTGCTGGCGGCGCGGCGCGAGGGCACAGCCGACAGGCGCGAGCTGGTGGCGAGCGCGGGCGGCGAGGTTGACGACGGGATCGACGGCTGGGTCGACGCCTGCGCGGTCGACGACATCCCCGAGCTGCGCGCGCGCATCGTGCCGATCGCTGGCGAGCGGGTCGCGATCTTCCGTTACGACGGCAAGGTCTCGGCGGTCTCCAACGTCTGCCAGCATCAGAACGGACCGTTGGGCGAGGGCAGGATCATCGACGGCTGCATCACGTGCCCCTGGCACGGCTTCCAGTACCGGCCCGAGGACGGCGCCTCTCCGCCCCCGTTCACCGAGAAGGTGCCGACCTTCCGAGTGCGCATCGTGGACGGCCGGGTCCTCGTCCACCCGGTCCCGTACCCGGCGGGGACCCGCGTCGAGCCGGCGCGCACCGCCGCGGCGAGCGCGATCGATGCGACGACGGAGGCTCCGGCATGAGCGAGCCGCGCGACGACGCCGCTCCTGACGAGCTCTACGTCGGCTACCTGCCGCAGACGCCGCCGGGCATCGCGCGCTTCGTGCGGCGGACCGTCTGGTTGCTCGGCGCGCTGGTGATCGGGATGGCGATCCTGCTGCCGATGCTGCAGTCGCCGTTCGACCCTGGGTTCTTCGAGCTCGGCTCGCCGCGCACCTTGACCGGGCGCATCGCCGGGACGCCCTACCCGACGCTGATCGTGGACGCTCCGGTCTCCACCGCCTCCGCGAGCGCGCCCGGTGGTTCGCCGCCGTCTTCGTCGATGCTGCTCGTCGACCCCGGCAAGCACGGCGCGCTGGAGCGGGTCGGCGGGCTCGACGGGACGCGGGTCGAGGCCACCGGCACCCTGGCGGCGCGTCCCGACCTCGCGGTCTTCGAGCTCGCCGCCGACCCGCGCCCACTCCCAACGCCGATCGAGGAGCCGATCGCGGACCCGATCGCCGGCGCCGGGGAGGAGCCCGCGCCGGGCCGCCGGGTCACCCTGCGCGGCGAGATCGTCGACTCCAAGTGCTTCGCGGGGGTCATGAAGCCGGGGCGCGACGAAGTCCACCGTGCGTGCGCTGCGCTGTGCATCCGCGGCGGCATCCCGCCCGCCTTCGTCGCGGACGCCGGGTCGGACGGGGTCGAGGTCTACCTGCTGGTCGACGCCGACGGCGCGCCGCTCGGCGAACGGATCTCGCCGTGGGTGGGCCAGCCGGTCGAGGTGGAGGGCGTGGCGCAGCCCAGAGGAGACCTCGTCCTGCTGCGCGCCGACCTCGACAGCCTGCGCCGGCTCGAGCGCGAGCGGCCCGCGGGCTGAGACCGCCAGGACCGAGGGCTCGCCGACCCCGCGCGCGTCTTCGCGCCGTGCTGGCAGCCGAGCGGACTCGCCCTTGGCACTCTCGTTGCAGCTCCATGCAGTGGGCGGCCGACGATGGCCGACCGTTGAATAGACCACGAGCATCGACTCGCGGGACGACCCCGCGCGATCTCGTCGATCCTCGTGGTCACGACAGCTCACCGCAAGCGAAGGGAAAGGGCTATGCACCTCGACTCACTCAAGAAGCTCTACGTTCATCAACTCAAGGACCTGTACAACGCCGAGACCCAAGTGCTCGAGGCGCTTCCAAAGATGGCCAAGGCGGCCAGCGACGACGAGCTGCGAGCCGCCTTCGAGAAGCACACCGAGGAGACCCGCGTGCATCTCGGGCGTCTCGAGAAGATCTTCGGCGGGCTCGATTTCGAGCCCGGCGGCCAGCATTGCCACGCCGCGGAAGGCCTGATCAAGGAGGCCAAGGAATTGATGCGCGCCAACGCCGAAGAGCCGGTGCTCGACGCCGCCCTGGTGGCGGCCGCGCAGCGCTTCGAGCACTACGAAATGGCGGGCTACGGCACGGCCCGCGCCTTTGCGAAGAAGCTCGGCGAGCACGACGCCGTCGAGCTGCTGACGGAAACGCTCGACGAAGAGGCGAAAACCGACCGCGAGCTCACCCGATTGGCCGAGCGCAGCATCAACTTCGAGGCGATGGTCGCCGGCTGAAGCGGCGTTGCTGAGGCGGCGTTGCCGAGGCGCACGCCGCCTGCGATCGGTCAGCGTTCGCGTGACCCTCTCACGATCTGCGGTCGCAGCACTTCGCTCCTCGGGTGGCGCGGCGTGCCGGGACTGCTGCGGTCTCTTCCTCCCCCTCGGAGCGGTAATCGCGACTGGGGGGTGAGCAGGATCTACACGAGGGCTGCGGCGTCGCAGGTCATGGCGTCGCGGGTCATAGAGTGCCGCTCATGGCGGTGAAGCGCCGACTACGACCGACCTCCCAGCTCGCCCTTGCGGCCGGCGGGGTTGGGCTCTGGGGGCTCTGGCTGCTCGGCTGCGCGGCGCCGGCACCGACGCCCGCGGACGGCACGGGCGCCGGAGAGTGCCAGGCCACCCCCATCGTCCTGGTCTCGATCGACACCCTGCGCTCCGACCGACTGCCCGCCTACGGCTACGACGCCGGCGACACGCCCGCGATCGATCGGCTGCGCCGCGACGCGGTGCTCTTCGAGCGCGCCTATTCGCCGGCGCCGCTGACCTTCCCCGCCCACGCGTCGCTGTTCACGGGCGAGCTGCCGCCGGCCCACGGGGTCCACGACAACGCCGGATACGTGCTCGGCGAGAACGCGGCGACCTTGGCCGAGCGGCTGGGACGGGCGTGCTACCGCACGGCCGCGGCGGTCTCGTCTTACGTGCTGCGTTCGGGCACCGGCATCGAGCAGGGGTTCGAGCACTACGACGACGACCTCGGCGCGACCGAAGGCCGCACCTCCGCCGACATCCAGCGGGACGGAATGGCGACGGTCGCCGCGGCGCTCGAGTGGCTGCGGGAGAGCGGGAGGAGTCGGACGGAGGCTCCGAGCGACCGGCCGAGACCGGTCTTCCTCTTCGTTCACCTGTTCGAGCCGCACGCGCCGTACGTGCCCCCCGAGCCCTTCGCCTCGCGCCTCGCCGATCCCTACGACGGCGAGATCGCGGCGGCCGACCGCGCGGTCGGCGTCCTGCTCGACGGCCTGGAGGAGCTCGGCCTCTACGACGACGCCGTGATCGTGCTGGTCTCCGATCACGGCGAGGGCCTGGGGGATCACGGAGAGCAGGAGCACGGTTTGCTGCTCTATCGAGAGAGCCTCCAGGTGCCGCTCCTCGTCAAGCTCCCCGATCGAGCCAACGCCGGCGCCGCCTTCGCCGGCGTGGTCTCCCTCGTCGACCTCGCGCCGACGCTCCTCGAGCTCGCGGGTCTGGACCCGGGAGACGGGCGGGCGGGCCGATCCCTCGTTCCGGCGCTCGACGGACGGCCGATCGCGGATCGCGTCGCTCTCGCCGAGACCTTCTACCCCCTCCACCGTTTCGGCTGGAGCCCGCTGGTCTCGGCGATCTCGGACCGGCACCACCTGGTCGAAGGGGGCGGGCGGCAGGAGCTGTTCGACCTCGAGGCCGACCCCGGCGAGCTCGACGACCTGGCGGCGCGCGACGCTGCGTCGGTGGCCGCCGTCGGCGCCCATCTCGCCGGCTACGAACGGACCCCGCCGGCGCCCCATCGCGAGAGCGCCGAGACGATCGCGGCGCTCGAGGCCCTCGGCTACGTGGCGTCGGGGGACGCGCCGCAGCGGGAGGGCGAAGCGGCCTGGCGGCTCCCCCATCCGCGCGACCGGATCGCAGTGCTCGATCGCCTCGCCCGCGCGGTCGACGCGCTGCGCGCCGGCGAGGCGCGCGGCGCCGCCGAGCAGCTTCGGCGCCTGGTCTCAGAGGAGCCCTCGCTGGTCGACGGCTGGCAGTTCCTGGGGGTCGCCCTCGACCGGCTCGGCGATCCCGAGAGCGCCTACGGCGCCTACTCCCGTGCGCTCGAGCTCTCCGGCAACGTCGAGACGCTGGCTCCTGCGCTGACCAGGCTGGCGGCCACTCTCGGCCGCTGGGACGAGGTCCTCGTGCACGCCCGCGCCGCCGAGGCGGCGGGGCTCGAGGAGCGGCGGATCGGGGCGCTGCACACCCAGGCGCTCCTCGTGCTCGGCCGCGTCGAGGAGGCCAGAACGAGCGCCGGGCGCAACCTCGAGCGCTGGCCCGACGACCCCGAGCTGATCTACCAGGCGGGCGCGGTCGAGATCGGCGCCCGCGCGCTCGAGCGCGCCGAGCAGCTCCTGCGCCGCGCGCTCGAGCTGCGGCCCGACTACGTGCCGGCGCTCTCCGACCTCGCGGTGCTGCTCGCGGTCGAAGGACGGGCGGAGGAGGCCGCGCCTCTCTATCGCCGGGTCCTCGAGCTCGATCCCGACAACCGGCAGGCGACGGAGGGTCTCGCCAGGATCGAGGGGGCCTCGTCGGGCGGCGGTTGACGGCGGCGGACGATCTCGAACGCTCGGTCGACGAGCGCGCCGCGATCCCGCAGCGCGCCGCTCGCCGCCGATCGGCGCATCTTTGGGAAACGGCGGGGGCCCGGCGGCTGCAACGACCCGGCGGCTCGGCGCCGTCAGCGGCGGCCGAGACCCAGGTGCGCGATCTCTGATCGACCCTCCCCTGCCGGCCGATCCCAGCCCTGGCGGCTGATCCGGCGGCGATCCACTCCGTCCCGCCGCTCAGGCAGCCATCACGGCCCGGTGACGTTCTCGACCGGCAGCGCGAACGCGACGTAGGCGTCGCCCGAGGGGGTCCCCATCTTGCCGCCGCCGGCCGCGACCACCACGAACTGGCGGCCGTCCACTTCGTAGGTGGCGGGCGTCGCATAGCCGCCGGCCGGCAACCGCGCCGACCACAGCTCGGCGCCGGTGCGCTTGTCGAAGGCCCGGATGCGCTCGTCGCGGGTCGCGGAGACGAAGACGAGCCCGCCCGCGGTGACGATCGGACCGCCGTAGAGCTCGGTGCCGGTCGGCGGCTCGTCCGGAGCGCGGGCCTCGGGTCGGTCGCCGAGGGGCACCTGCCAGACGATCTCGCCGCGGCTCAGGTCGATCGCGGTGAGCGTGCCCCACGGCGACGCGACGGCCGGGTAGCCGTCGGGATCGAGGAACCGGTGATAGCCGGTGCTGACGAAGGTGGTGCGGCTCCCATCCTCCGCCTCTCCGCCATCGTCGCGGGCCGCACTGCCGGCTTCGACCACCTCCTCCCGTTGCTCCGCTGCGCTCTGCTCCGCCGCCGCCGCACGCCTCACGGGCTCCCCGACGCCCCGAGCACGCTGCGACCCGCCCTCCCCGGTGTCGAACAGCAGCGCGAGCAGCGCCTCGCGCTCCTCCTCGGACAGATGCGCGTAGGACGGCATGCGCCCGCTTCCCTGCGCGAGCAGATCGACGACCTCGGCGCGCGTGCGCCGCGAGCCGAGGCCGAGGAGCCCCGGGAACTCGCCGAGGCGGTCCCCCTGCCGGTCGACGCCGTGGCAGACCGCGCACTGCTGGGCGTAGAGCGGGCGGGCGCGATCTCCGAGGCGACCGCCGGGCTCGGCGCTCTCGAAGTCGCCGCCGTCGCCGGTGACCTCGACCATCGTCAGCACCCACGGCATCTCGCTCGAGCTCACGTAGAGCCATCCGGTCTCCGGATCCCAGGCCGCGCCGCCCCACTCGCCGCCGCCGTCGAACCCGGGCAAGATCACGGTCCCCTCCCGGCTCGGGGCCACGAATTGGGCGCCGGTGCGCAGCCGGGCGAGCCGCTCGAGCACCCACTCGCGCGCGGCCGGAGTGCGGCGGGTGGCGTTCTCCTCGTTCAGCGCCTGGCGCGCGAAGGGCGGCGGACGCGAAGGGAGCGGCTGGCTCGGCCAGAGCTCCTCGCCGGGGAGGTCCGAGGGCTCGACCGGGACCTCCTCGATCGGCCACAGCGGCTCGCCGCGATCGCGGTCGAGCACGAAGACATGCCCCGACTTCGTGATCTGGGCGACGGCGTCGATCGGTCGTCCCTCGCGCTCGACGGTCACCAGGTTCGGCGGCGCCGGCAGGTCCCGATCCCAGACGTCGTGGCGGACGACCTGGTAGTGCCAGATCCGCTCGCCGGTGCGTGCATCGAGCGCCAGGATCGAGCTCGCGTAGAGGTTGCGGCCGATGCGGTCGGCGCCGTAGAAGTCGTAGGACGCCGAGCCGGTCGGCGCGTAGACGACGCCGCGCTCGGCGTCGAGGCTCATCCCGGCCCAGGCGTTGGCTCCCCCGCTGCGCCGCCGGGCTCCCGCCGGCCAGGTCTCGTGGCCGGGCTCGCCCGACGCCGGGATCGTGCGAAACGTCCAGACCAGCTCGCCGGTGCGCACGTCGAAGGCCCGCACGTCGCCGGGCGCGGCTGGGAGCGTCTCCGAGACGCGGACTCCGACGATCAGCAGGTCCTCGAAGACCACGCCCGGCGTCGTCCCCGCCACGTAGAGCTCGGGGGCTCCGGCGTCTGCGGCGTTTACGGTGTCTGCGGCGTCTCCGCCCGAGGCGTCCTGACCGATGTGCGGCCCGCCGGCCCGAGGGACGGACGACTGGTGATCGCCGGAGCCCGCCGGGTCAGCGCCGCCTTCCTCGCGGCTTCGGCGATCGAAGCCGAGGTCGATCTCACCGCCGTCGCCGAAGCTCCGGATCGGCTCGCCGGTGGCGGCGTCGATCGCGAAGAGCCGTTCGCTCGCCGCGTAGAACAGCCGCCGTTGGCCAGGCTCGCCCTGCCACCACGCGAGGCCGCGCTGGATCCCGAAGCCGTAGGCCTCGTCCTCGCCTTCGCCCTGGCCGGGATCGAAGCGCCAGAGGCGGCGGCCGGTCGCGGCGTCGAGCGCGAAGAGATCGAGACGAGGACCGACGCCGTACAGCACGCCGTCGAGGATCAGCGGGTTGCACTGGATCTGGGAGCGGCTGTCCTCGACGTCGGCGCCGCCGGCGTGGTAGACCCAGGCGACCTCGAGCCGCTCGACGTTGCCCGGGTGGAGCTGGTCGAGGCGCGACCACTGACTCGACGCCGGCCCGCCCAGATAGCCCGGCCAGTCCGCACCGCCGCCGATCCAGTCCGCCGCCGGCGAAGCGCGGTCGCGGCAGGCGAGCGCGAAGACCAGCAGCGAGGCCGTCGAGACCGCCGCCGCCTTCCTCACGGCGGCAGCTCCACCCGAGGTTCCGCCGCCGGCGCAGGCCGTTTCGGCGCCCTCGCGACCGGGCGCCGAGGGAGCGCAGGTCGATCTCAGGTCTCCGGCTGAAACGGCGGGCTCTGAGAGATCGGAGCCGCTCGATCTTGTTTCGACCATTGCCCTAGCAGCCCGTGGTGGAACCCCCGCGGGCTGAGTTTCGAGCGCCGTGGGCCCAGATGCAAGGCGCGTTGGCGCAGGCGATGCGGGGACATCGTCGAGCCAACGCAACGCGGCAGATGGGCCCACGCCGCCGAAACCCTTCGGGCGCGGGGGTTTGAGGCCTCTGGCTTCGTTGCGCCTCCTCCACAATGGCACCGCATTGCGTGCGTCGGCGCGCCTTGCCAGTGGCCGCAGATCCCCGCGCTCAGCTCCGCGCGAGTTCCACCACGGGCTGCTAGAGCTCTCGGCGACCTGCTCGAGACCCAAGAGTACGATCACGCAGGCACTCCCGGGAACGAACCATGCGCTTCTACGGTCCTGATGCGCCACCACGCCCTGGGCTCAGGTGCTCAGTTCTCAGCGATCCACGATCAGCGATCGACCACGCCTCGTGCCACCGCCAGGAGCTCGTGGGGGCGGTGGACTCCGCTCGCCAAGAAGCCGTAGAACCCGAGGGCGCGAACGACGGAGACCTCGTCCGACTGATCGGTCGTCAGCTCGAGCACGACCGCGTCCCCGGCGTCCTCCCCCGCGACGTTCCAGCCCCGGAACCCGTCCATGCGGCCGGCGTGGCGGAGCACCGCCCGGCGCGCCGCCTCGAGCAGCGCCTGGTCACCGAAGACGCGCACGCGCAACCCCGTGTCGATCGGCGTCTCCTCGACCTCGGCGAACAGCGTCAGTCGCTCGAGATCGACCAAGTGCTGGCGCAGGCGCGCGATCGACACCCCGCTCCAGTCGGTCGTGGGGTCGGCGAGCAGCAGTCCGACGACCTCCTGGATGGCGCCCAGCGCGTCCTGGCCGCCGAGCTCGGAGGCCGGACGCGCCGGCTGGTCGTGGAAGTGCCTGCGGAAGCCGAAGTCGTCATCGCCCTCGCAGCAGCGCCTCGTCTGCGCCGACGACGGCGCCGCGATCACCGCGGCACCAGCCAGCACGAGAGCGATGACGGCCGGGAGCCTGAAGCTGAATCGAGGTCGCATGGATCTCCTCCCGTCACTGGTTCGACGTTCTCCTCTCCGAACCCGGCGGAATCATGAGCGATTCCCCGCCGGCCCCGCTCGCCGTTCGTCGCCTCCTGCGCAGAGGGCGCTCGAGCGGCCTCCCGTCGTGAGGGAGGGCGCCGTCGCGAGCGGCCCGACTGCAGCGAGGCGGGCCGGCGCCGCGCGGAGAACAAACTCCCCCTACAACAGCTCGCGACGGCGGACCCGGCGCAGCACCTCGCCGCCGAGCCTTCGATAGGCGACGCCGCCCGCCGACCAGCTCTCGTACTCGAAGATCGACTGACCCTCGCCCGAGGCGACGGCGAGGCGGATGTTGAGCGGGATCTCGGTGTTCAGGACGCGTCGGCCGTAGCGCTTGCGGACCTCGGCGACCAGCTCGTCGGTGACCTTGGTCCGATGATCGACCATGGTGAGGAGGATGCCGATCAGGTCAGGCTGCTTGCTCGGAATCGCCGCCTCCACGCCGGCGAAGAACCGCTCGAGCGCGTCGACCGCGAGTCGCTGCGGGTTCACGGGCACGATGTAGCCGTCGCTCGCGCGAAGCGCCATGACGCTCAGAACGGAGAGCCCGGGAGGGCTGTCGATCACGATGACGTCGAAGCGTCGCTTGAGCGGCGCCAGCGCCTTGGCCAGTCGGCGCTCCGGATGCTGCTTGCGCGCCAGCGCCAGATCGGCGCCCGCCAGCTCGAGCGATCCCGGCACCAGCGACAGGTCCTCGACCGTCGTCGGCACGACGGCGGCCGCCATCGCCGCGTCGCGCAGGAGCACGTCGGCCAGAGT
>DATKBT010000104.1:0-8574 GCA_035546295.1 Thermoanaerobaculia bacterium
CCGGCCGGCTCAGCGCTGCGGCTGCTCGGTCGCTGCGACGGTCGTCGCGAACGGATCCTCCATCTCGGCGATCCACTCGCGGATCAGCTCGATCCCGCCCCGATCGATCTGGCTGCGGCCGAGCTCGGGCATCATCACGCCGGGGTCGACGGACTCGAGCCGGTAAAGCAGGATCGAGCGCTCGGGCCTCCCCGGTTCGATGTCGTGCAATCGGTCGCCGCTCCCTCGTCCGGCCGCCACCGGCGACTTGTAGATGCCGAGCAGCGTGGGATCCGTGTTGGCGAAGCGCAGGTCGAGGTTGGTGCTGCGCGCCGGCCCCCCGGGGTTGTGGCAGTGCGCGCAGTTGACGTCGAGCCAGGCGCGCGCGCGGTGATCGAGCGAACCGGTCGACGGCTCGTCAAAGACCGGCCATCGCGGCGCCTCCGCGGCCGGCGGCGCCCCCTCGAGAGCGCCGGCGCTCCGCCAGTGGTCGAGCTGGTTCTCCTCCCCCGCCGGCTCGCCGTCGAGACCGCGGCGCGGGCCGTTGAGCTGAGCAGCGCGGGGGCCGATCGGCGTCATCCGCTCGCCGTCGACCCGGTGGCAGGCCTTGCACTGGTTGGTGTTGGGCACGTGGTAGTCGAAGGCGCGGACGGCGCCGTCGGAGTCCTCGAAGCGCACCGGCACTCTCTCGCCCGCGACCTCGAGCACCGCCCGCTCCTGCGCCTCGTCCCAGACGTAGGGGAGGCCGATCCAGCCCTCCGCGGTGTGCCAGAGGATCCGGGTCTCGATCAGGCGCAGCTCGCCGTCGCCGCCGTCCGCGGCGCCGTTCACGAGTGGGTAGGCGAAGGTCTTCGAGATGATGGTCCCCACCGGAAACTCGAACGGGCCCTCCTCGCGGTAGCGCGCGGCCTCGCCCGCCGGCAGCTTGACGAACCGCAGCTTGGTCGAGTGATCCGAGAACAGCGGTGTGTTGAGCTCGTAGCCGATGACCCCGGCCGCCGGCCGGTGCCACCGCGCCTCGCCCTCGAACAGCTCGTAGGCGTCGAGCGTGCGCGGCGGGCGCGTGGGATCGAGAGGCCGGTCGCAGGCCGCGCCGACCAGCCCCACCGCCACCACCAACGCCGCAAACGCCGCAAACGCCGCCGAAGACGCGGCCGCTGGCCGTCGTTCGGCGGCGTCGATCCTCGCAGCTCCCAGCTCGACGCTCCCGTCCCTGCCCTCAGCGCCCGCCGGCGGTGGCCGCCGGGGCGCCGCCATGCTCGGAGCCATGGTCGACCCCCTGGATGGTGACCGGCGGCGGCGGGCTCGGCAACCTGCCCGCGAAGCGCGCGGCATCGCGCACGATCTCGGGCTCGCGCCCCTCGAGGATCGCGCGCATGTCGACCGCCGCGAACAGCGCGCCGCCGTTGTCGCCGAGGTAGAGACGATGCTCGGGCGTGACCTCGCCGTCGACCAGCTTCGCCGGATCGACGATGCCGTCCCAGACGATGTCGGGCATCCGCTCGTCGCCGAGATGCGGCATCACGGCCGCGGCGAAGTCCCCCTGCGGATCATGGCCACCCCCCTCGAAGGTGTTGTCGTGGATCCAGATCCCTTCGGGGAAGGGGTCGTATCCCGGGTCGTCGTACTCGCGCTGGGTGACCAGGAAGCTGATCACCGAGACCTGCGCGGTCTGGTTGTCGCGGAAGGTGTTGCCCCACACCTCGGTGTTGTCGTTGGCCATCAGGATCAGGCCGGAGCCGGGCGGCAGCTCGGAGATGATCGCCCCCGGCTTGCCGAAGTTCTCGTGGTTGTTCTCGTAGATCTCGTTGTCGTAGACGCGGCTGTCGCGCCCGTCCTTGACCGGCAGCTCGGGCAGCGAGAAGACCAGGATGCCGCCCGAGTTGTGATGGGCGACGTTCTGGTAGACCTCGGCGCCCGTCGAGTTCTCGATCTCGATGCCGGCGACATTCTCCCAGGCCTCGTTCCGGCGCACGATGATGTTCTTCGACTGTCCGACGTAGATACCGGCGTCCGAGGCGCCGCGCACCTTGCTGTCCTCGATCAAGACGTCCGTGACCTGCACCGGGTAGAGACCGTAGGCGCCGTTGGTGGTCTCCACCGGACCCTCCCAGTCGACCATCACTCGCCGAAAGGTGGCGCCTCGCGTCCCCTCGACCTTGATGCCGTCGCCCCGGGTGTTGACCAGCGAGAGGTCCTCGACGGTGAACGCGTCCGCGGTCACCGTGATCCCCTCGCCGCCACTGCCGGCTGCCTGGTCGGCGAAGTCGAGGATCGTCTCGCCGATGCCCTGGCCACGGATCGTGACGTCCTCGACGTCGAGCGACAGAGTGGTGTCGAGGTCGAAGCGTCCGGCGCCGAGCTCGATCACCGAGCCGGGCTGCGCCTCGATCAGCGCGGTCTGGATCCGCTTGTTGGCGTCGGCGCCCGGCTCGATCGGTCCGGCGGCGCCGCCACACGCGATGGTGATGGCGGCCAGGGCGACGGCGCCCAGCAGAGCTGCGGTCTCGGCTCTCTTCGTCACGTTCATCTCGGTTCCTCTCTGCGCGTCTCGACGCGGAGGTTCGTCGGGCGTTCGGCGCGCGCGGGCCGGCGTCGAATCGCACGCGTGGTCGCGGGGCAGGAGACCCACGCGCCCCTCTCAGGCTACGGCTGCCCCTCCGGCGGGGTCAAGTCGCCTACCGGCGGGGCCGCCCGGCTCATCTCTGGCAGACCAGGAAATGCTCCTCGAACACCGAGCCGATCACCAGCTTGTCTCCCCACGGCGCCGCCACGCTCGCCCCGGAGAGCTGCTCGCCGAGGCTGAGCACCACCGGCCGGATCGACGGCTCGGCCATGCCGCTCGGATCGACCCAGATCACCTCCCAGGGGGATCTCTTCTCGGGATCGCGCGCATGGGAGGCGAAGGTGAGGAGCTTGGGGTGGGCGGCCACCCAGAGCCCGCCGTAGAGGTCGAGCGCGAAGTTGTCGACGCCCGTACGCAGCGCGATCTCCTTGCGCAGGCTCAGGTCGTCGGTCTCGTCGTCGCGGTCGTAGACCAGGATCCTGCCGGTGGTGGTCGAGGCGACGTAGAGCTCGAGCGCGTCAGCGCTCAGCGTGACGCCGTTGGCGTAGGCGATGCCGTCGGCCACCTTGCGCGCCCGTTGCCCGTCCCAGAAGACGACGTTGCCGCGGCTGAGCCGCAGGTAGTCCTCGCGCGCCTCGCGATCCGCCGGTCCGCCATGGTCGTTGGTGGCGTAGAAACGCTCGGCGTCGAGGGCGGCGACGTCGTTGAGGTTGTAGAGCAAGGGGTCGGTGACCGTCCGGCGGTGCTCGAGCCGGACGCCGTCCCAGCCGAAGATCTCGACGCTGTCTCTCTCGCCCGGGTGATTGACCACCATCAGTGTCGACCGCTCTCCCTTCTCGATCAGGGAGAGACCGTGCGGATGGAGCGTGGCGGGACCGTCGGCGCCGGGCTCTCCGCTCAGCGCCCGCGGCTCTCCGCGCGACTTCAGGTCGTAGGCGTAGATCGCGCCCGGCGCGCCGGTGCGCCGGTCGTCCGAGGAGATCAGCGCGAGCGCACGATCGCGGTCGATCGCGATGTCCTCGGCGCCGGGCGCGCCGCCGACCAGCTCGCACTCTCCGATCCCCTTCTCGACCAGGTCCCGAAACTCGCCGGCCATGGCGTACAGATAGAGGGCCCAGGCTCCCACCACCAGGAGCACCGAGGCCGCGATCCACAAGCTGACGCGCAAAGCCTTCGGCAAGTCAAACCTCTCCGGCGCGGATCGAGCGGCGATCAGGCAAAGTGCCGGCCGATCATCTCAGCAGCACGGCGGAAGTCGTCGCTCGGGTGCAGCACCTGCTCGAACAGCTCCGGATGCCGCCGGCCGAGCGCCGCCACGTCACCCGACCGCAACAGGTCGAGGCACTCCTCGAGCGCGGCGCGATGGCTCGAACCGCCGCCGGCGCGTTCCAGCTCGCGCTCGAGAAGGATCTGGGCGAAGAAGAGATCCTCCGGCAGCTCGGCGGCTCGATGCCCGTTCGTCTCGCCGTCTTCCACGGGCCCCGAGGAGGCGGCGGTCGCCGCCGCCAGCTCCGGAGCGCGAGACGGGAGCTGCGCTCCCAGCGAAGGGGCCGGGGCCGGCTCCGCCGAATCGTCGCGATCGAAGAACGGCAATGACCGCATCTGCTTGGCGAATCTCGAGAACAGCAGGAAGAGCTCCTTCTCGGAGGAGAAGTTGCCGACCAGGCGCGCCTGGCTTCCGATCTGCAGGCTCTGGGCCTCCTGCAGGATGATGTGCGCCCGTGCCTCTTCCTCCAGCTCGATGGCCTCGGCCTCGACCTTCCAGGCGGTGAGGCTCCCCTGGATGTAGCAGACCTTGGCGCAGCGCACGTTGACGGCTTCGACCTGGACGTCGGGCTCGATCCGGATCGAGCCCTGCCGCGACTCGATCGTGCCGTAGTTCCCGGAGTTCTGGAGCACCAGGTTGCCGGGGGTCGAGATCGAGAGCTGGCCATGGCCGTCGACCTGGATGCTCGTCCCGCTCGGGATGATCATGGTCGGCGCCGAGCGCTCGGCGACGGCGCGCGGGGGTCGCGAGCTCATCGGGCGATCCGGCGCGGCAACGGCTCGAAGTTCTGGAGGTTGGGCGCTGCGCGTGCCCGCACGAGCAGCTTCTCCTCGTCGCGCCAGCGGTGATCGAGGATGTAGATCCGCGGATCGACCGGGCGCAACTGCTCCTCCTCGAGCCGGCGCCTCACCTCGTAGTGCAGGTGGGGATTCGTGCTCCAGCCGGTGTTGCCGACGGTGCCGATCAGGTCCCCCTGCTTCACCCGCTGGCCGTCCTTCACCTTGATCTCGTCGAGGTGGCCGAACAGGGTGACGAAGCCGTCGCCGTTCTTGATCGAGACCAGGTTGCCGTAGCGCCACCAGGCGACGCTCTGGCGCGCGCTGTAGCGCCCCGCGAAGGTCACCAGGCCGTCGGCGGTGGCGTAGACGGGGGTGCCGGACGGCGCCGAGAGATCGACGCCGGAGTGGAAGTCCCGCGCCTTGGTGAACGGATTGACACGCTCGCCGAAGGGGCTGGTGAGCACGAAGTCGTCGCTCTCGAGCGGCGAGCGGGACGGCGTGGTGGCGAGCTGGTCGCGGTGCTCCTCCTCGAACCCGCGGATCTCGTCGAGGAAGGTCGCGAGCACGGCCGCCTCCTGGCGCAGCGATGCCTCGAGCGCGCCCACCTCGGTGAGCCGCTCGCGGTATGAGGAGTCCGGGACCTGGAGCGGAACCGCCGGGTAGCCGCCGTAGCCCCCTTCGCCGACCGCGTCCTGCTCGAGCCCGTAGGCGAGATAGATGCGCCCGATCTGGAGCCGGAGGGACTCGCTGGTGGTCTGCAGCTCGGCGAGCCGCTGCCCCGTCGCCACCAGTCGATCGCCCAGCGCCAGGTGTGCCTGCTGCAGCGCGGCGGCCTCGTGGCGCCGAGCCAGCCGCTCCGCGACCGCCGGCGCGATCCACGCCCCGAAGCCGAGATAGGCGGCCAGGCCGAGGGCGACGGCGACGCCCGCCAACAGGTGCCGCCGGTCGAGGAAGAGGTACCAGACCCCCTTCTGGATGTCGGCGGGGTGGACCTGGATCTCGTAGCGGTGCCGGGGGACGCCGCGGGGGGCCTGTGACGGTGGGCTCATGACGGATCGGACCCGGCAGACGCGCGTCAACCCAGGGCCCAGAAGAGGTCTCTCGATCAACGCAGGAGTATAGCTCCTCGGCCTCCGCACCTCGCGTCGAGAGCCGCGACGAGCTCGATCGGAGATCCGCAAGTGACTTTCCCCTGTTGATGTTGCGCCAGCGGACGGCGCCAACGGGCGCAGCGCCTGAAGTGCGGCGTCGGCCGGTCGCCGCCGGGGGAGCCCTGTGCGCGAGCAGCTCACGGGAACATGCCAGTCGCCACCTGCCAGTCCCCGTCATTCTCAGGGCCCCCGTCATCGGGGTGGTTCGGCCATCCGGACCCAGGGTCCCCGCGAGAATCTCCGCGGCACGAGTCAACGGCGTCCTTCGACGCGCGAAGACCCGACGCCGCTCTCCCGAATCGAAGCCCCGTCTCGCCGGAGCCGTCGGCTCCGAATCCCTGCCCTCACGCCAGCGGTTCGATCGGCGGCGTCTCGATCGGCACCAGCCGCGCCACCTCCTCCTCGCTCAGGTGCCCACGGACCAGCTCGAGCAGCCGTGGGTGGAGGGCCTCGGTGCCGGCGACGATGTTGCCGCTGCGCAGGAACTCTCGGCCGCCGTCGAAATCCGTCACGCGGCCTCCCGCCTCCTCGATCAGCAGCGTCCCCGCGGCGACGTCCCACGGCGACAGCCGGAGCTCGAAGAAACCATCGTAGATGCCGACCGCGACGTGGGCGAGGTCGAGCGCCGCCGCCCCGCACCGGCGGATCGCGCGCACCTGATGGAAGACGTCGAAGAAGACCCGCAGGAACGGCTCGAGCGCATCGTGCGCCTTGAACGGGAAGCCGGTGGCGAGGAAGGCGTCGGGGGTCTCGCGGTTCTCGGAGACTCGCGCCCGGCGGCCGTTCCAGGTCGCGCCCATGCCGGCTCCGGCCGCGTAGAGGTTGCTGCCCAGCGGCTCGAGGACTGCCGCCGCCACCAGCCGCCCGCGCTCGCGGCAGGCGACCGACACGCACCAGATCGGAAGCCCCTGCACGTAGTTGGTGGTGCCGTCGAGCGGATCGATCAGCCACTCGTACTCGCCGTCGCCGCGCGAGACGCCGCCCTCCTCGGCGAGCACGCCGTGATCGGGAAACCGGTCGCGCACCACCTCGAGGATCGACTCCTCCGCTTCGCGATCCGCCTGCGAGACCAGGTCGTTGCGGGCCTTGCGCTCGACGTCCAGGCCGCGTCCGCCGCCCGGCTGCCAGTGACGCAGGAGCACCTCTCCCCCCGCGCGGGCGGCGGCGATGGCGGTGTCGAAAATCTCGCTGTAGGGCATCGATCGGTGGTCGCAGTCGGCGGCTGCAGCTCTCGGCGCGGCGATCGGGCTCGCCGGCCTCGACCGGGCGGTGCGGCTCGACCTCGGCTCGGCTTCGGCTCGCCGTTGGCGGCACGAGGTTCCGGCGCCCGGTGCGGATTCGGCGTCGGTCTCGGCCTCGGCTTCGGCGTCAGAGCCGGATGACCCGCCCCCCGACAACTGTACCGGCCGGCGCGCCGATCAGGCGCCACCCCTGAAACGGCGTGTTGCGGCTCTTGCTCTCGAAGCGCCGGGCGTCGACCACCACCTCGCGCTCGAGGTCGAGCAGCGTCACGTCGCCGGGGCTTCCGGGCGCCAGCGAGCCGCCCGGCAGGCCCATCACCCGCGCGGGCTCGCTCGACAGCAGCGCGATCAGCCGGCTGAGCGAAATCAGCCCCGATCGCACCAGCCGGTCGAGGCAGAGGCTGAGGGTGGTCTCGAGCCCGATGATCCCGAAGGGTGCATCGACGAAGTCGAGCTCCTTCTCGTCCGGGTGATGCGGAGCGTGATCCGACGCGATGCAGTCGATGCTGCCGTCGGCGATCCCTTCGACCAGCGCCCGGCGATCCCGCTCCGAGCGCAGCGGCGGGTTCATCTTGGTGTCGGGGGAGAGCCCCTGCTCTTCGACCGCCTCCTCGGTGAGCAGCAGGTGGTGGGGTGTCACCTCGCAGGTCACGGCGACGCCCCTCTGCTTGGCGGCGCGGATCAGGTCGAGCGCTCGCGCGCTCGAGAGGTGCTGAACGTGGTAGCGCCCACCCGTGTCCTCGGCGAGGAGCAGGTCGCGCGCCACCATCACGTCCTCGGCCGCCGCCGGGATGCCGGCGACGCCGAAACGCGCCGACACCGCGCCCTCGTGCATCACGCCGTCCCCCGACAGCTCCATGTCCTGGGCGTGCTGGACGACCGGCAGGTCGAAGTGCCGCGCGAACAGCAGCGCACGACGCATCAGCTCCGGGTGTGCGACCGGTCGGCCGTCGTCCGAGATCCCGACCGCGCCGGCCGCCACCATGTCGCCGACCTCGGCGAGCTCCTCGCCGCGCAACCCCTTGCTCACCGCGCCCACCGGGTAGACGCGCGCGAAGCCGTGCCGGCGCGCCTCGCCGACGATGTGCTCGGTGACCGAGCCCGAATCGTTGACGGGCACCGTGTTCGCCATGCAAGCGACCGCGGTGAAGCCGCCCGCCGCCGCCGCCCGGGCGCCGCTTCGGATGTCCTCCTTGTACTCCTGGCCCGGATCGCGCAGGTGCACGTGGATGTCGATCAGCCCCGGCGTGACCACCTTCCCGGTGGCGTCGAGCAGCTCGGCCTCGCTCGCCTCGATCCCGGCCGCCACCTCGGCAATCAGGCCGTCCTCGCCGATCAGCACGTCGAGGTCGTCGTCGAGCTCGCGGCCGGGGTCGACGACCCGGCCGCCCCGGATCAGGAGGCTGCGCTGCGTGGGCTGCACGGCTACGAGCCCGCCAGCAGGTAGAGGACCGCCATGCGCACGGCGACGCCGTTGGTGACCTGCTCGAGGATCACCGAGCGCTCGCCGTCGGCGACGTGGCTGGCGATCTCGACGCCTCGGTTCATCGGCCCGGGATGCATGACGATGGCGTCTTCCTTGGCCGCGGCG
>DATKBT010000105.1:0-2241 GCA_035546295.1 Thermoanaerobaculia bacterium
ACCTTCCGCCAGTTGACGAAGATGCCGGGAGGCGAGAGCAGCCCGACGGTCGCCCCCGACGGCGAGAGCTTCGTCTACGTCAAGCGCGACGGCGGCGACCTCGACCTGTTCTCGCAGCGCGTCGACGGCACGACGGCGATCGCGCTGACCGCGGGTTGCGACCAGGACGACTTCGACCCCGCCTTCTCTCCGGACGGGCGCCGGATCGCCTTCCGGTCCGAGTGCGACGGCGGCGGCATCTTCGTGATGGGCGCCACCGGCGAGGCGCGCCGCCGGGTCAGCGATCTCGGCTACGCGCCCGCCTGGTCGCCCGACGGGCGCGAGCTCGCGGTGGTGACCGAACGGCTCGAGCGACCCACTTCGCGCCAATCGACGAGCCAGCTCTGGGCGGTGCGCGTCGACAGCGGCGAGCGCCGTCTGGTCAGCGCGCACGACGCGATGGGACCCACCTGGTCGCCGGACGGGCGCCGGATCGCTTTCTGGGGGCTGAAGGGCGACACGTTCCAGCGCGATCTCTGGAGCGTGGCCGCCGACGGATCGCAGGGCGCGGCGGAGGCCGCCGTCCCGATCCTCGACGACCCGCCTCTGGACTGGGCGCCGGTCTACACCCGCGACGGGCGCTGGCTCTACTTCTCCTCGGCCCGCGGCGGGACGTACAACCTCTGGCGCTTCGCGCTCGATCCGGCATCCGGCGAGCCGGTCGGAGCGCCGGAACCGGTCACCGCGCCCTCTTCCTCGGCGGGGCCGTTCGCCCTGTCGGCCGACGGCCGACGCCTCGTCTACGTGGACTTCAACATGCGGACCGAGATCCTGCGCGCGCCGTTCGATCCGGCGCGTCGCGCTCTCGCCGCTTCCCCGGTGCCGGTCTTCAGCGGCTCCTTCGAGCTGCGGGAGCAAGCTCTCTCACCGGCCGGCGATTGGATCGTGTTCACCAACGAGGATCCACCGCAACAGCTCCACCTCGTGCGCCCGGACGGCACCGGCTACCGTCAGCTCACCACCGACAGCGACCGCCACCGCCAGGCCGCGTTCTCCCCCGACGGAGCGTGGATCGTCTTCCAGACCACCCGCGGCGGAGCGGGGCTCGCCGCGATCCGCACCGACGGCGGCGGCTGGCAGGCGGTGACGAGCGCACGCGGCCTCTCGCTGCCGCAGTGGTCCTCCGACGGCTCGACGATCGCCGCCTTCGACAACAACACGGGAGCCGTCCTCTTCGATGTCCGGGACGGGCTCAGCGCGGCCCCCTCCCGCGATCTGCCTCCGGTCGCCGAGGGGGTCCTTTTCTGGCCCCTGGCCTGGTCGCCCGATGGCGCTCTGCTCGCCGGCTTCGGAAACCGCGCGGGGCAGAACACCGGTCTGGTCGTCCGGTCTTCGACGAGCGACGAGTACAGGACCGTCGCGCCCCTGGTGCCGGGGGCCTTCGGTTCGCTGACCTTCCTGGACCGGCGCCTGCTCGCCTACGCGAGCGACCAGGCGATCTCGCTCTACGACCTCGGCACGGCGGGTGCGCCGACACTCCTCTATACGCCGCGACCCGGCCGCACCCTGGCCAGCCTCGAGGCCTCGCGCGACGGCCGCTGGCTGACCTGGATCGAGCGCGCCGACGAATCCGACATCTGGCTGATGACGCTCGACGACGAGGCGGCCGGAGGGACCCGCCGGTGAGCTTCGCCCTCGACTCCTGGTCCCCCGATGGGATATGGCAGTGTTTATGTTAGCATCAGGAGGATGAAGCGAACCACGATCTACCTCGAGCCCGAGCTCGAGGCCCGGCTCAAAGCCGAGACGCTGCGGCGCAAGGAGCCGATGGCAGAGATCATCCGCGAGGCGGTGCGCGAGTACCTGGAGCGTACCCGGCCGGCCTCTCCGCCAGGCGGCGGCGCTTTCGAAAGCGGGCACGGCGACACCGCCGAGCGGGCCGAGGCAGTGCTCGCCGAGACGGCCTTCGGCGCGGAGCGCTGAGTGGCCGTCCTCGTCGACAGTGGAATCCTCTATGCCTACTACGACCGCAGCGACCGCTGGCATCGTGCCGCAGCCGACCTCGTGGCGGCCGAGCTCGGCGGGCTGCTCGTGCCGGCCCCGGTGATTCCGGAGGTCGATCACCTGCTCGGCGTCCGGCTCGGCAGGGAGGCGCGCCGTCTGCTCTACCGCGGATTCGTCGAAGCGAGTTATCTGATGGTCGAGCTGCCGCAGGAACGCTTCGCGCGCGTTGCCGAGATCGACGCCCAGTTCGCCGAGCTC
>DATKBT010000106.1:0-18846 GCA_035546295.1 Thermoanaerobaculia bacterium
CCGCCTGACCCCAGGGATCCCCCCCATCGCAGCCGTAGATTCGCTCAACGTCTCCCACCGGCCGCTACGACACCGCGGCCTGATTCGAAATCCAGTCCTGTCTCCGATCCCCTCCGGCCGACACACACCGCCCAGCGTGGAACGACCTCCCGGCTCAGCTCAACTTCCGCGTGAGCCGTCCTGCGGCGCAGGCTCCTAGCGGGCTCGTGGTATGAGCTCGCCTCGCTTTCACGGCTCGGGGGGGAGTGTGACAACCACGAGCCCGCTAGAAGCTCGTTGGGGAGTGGTGACCACCACGAGCCCGCTAGCGCTCGGTATGCTCGCGGAAGTCGCTCGGGCTGGCGCCGATGAAGCGCTTGGTGGCGCGTCGCAGCGATCTGCCGTCCTGGTAGCCGACCCTGAGTGCGATCTGCTCGACGTCCTCCGCCGTGTTGCGCAAGAGCTCGAGCGCCCGTGCCACCTTGAGGGCGGTCTTCCAATCGCGAAAGCGGGTTCCGACGATGTGATGGAAGTAGCGGCTGAACGAGCTCTCCTGCAGCGCGGCGGCGTCGGCGGCCGCGCTCAGGGTGAGCGCGCCGATATTGCTCTCCAGAGGGAGGAGGCGCCGAAGCCGGGTGTCCTCGGTGAGACAGGTCTCCCACTCGTCGAGCTGCTCCAGCAGCTCGTTCTGGCGGAGGTCGAGCGGCATCGTCGTCTGTGCCACGGTCACCTCCAGCGCCTTTCGATGAAGAGCGACCAGCTCCAGAGATCGTTCTCGAGCCCCTGGGTCAGGGTGCTGGCGGATCCGTACCGCCATCTGCCTTCGGCGAAGCGGTAGCTGATCGGAAAGCTGATCGACCAGGGCTCGTCCTCGTCCTCCGCGAACCCGTTCGACGCCGCTGGCCGCGTCGCCGCGACGACGCCCCAGCGGATCCGCTTGCGAAAGGAGTCGCAGGCGAAGCCGACCAGCGGCGCGATCGTGACCGACTTCGAGAAGGCATCGCCAGAAGTGGTCTCGGCAGAGTAGCCGGAGCCCGCGACGCCGAGCCGCGCCCAACACCTCTCACCGCCGACCAGGGCCTCGAGCGAGTAGCCCCACGACGAGCCGTCGCTGTCGGACTTGGTGATCGTGCCGACGTTGGCCCGCGCCTCCATTCCGAGGTTTCGGCTCAGGTGCCATCTGCCTCCGCCGATGACCTCGAGTCCCTGCTGAAAGCCGAGTGCGCTGTCGTCGGCGAAGCGCAGGCCGAGGCTCCACTCTGCGTCCTCGGCTGGCGCCAGGGCAGGCAGGAACAGGAGCCCGGAGACGACGAGGAGGAGAACCGGCCGCCGCCTCCTGCAACGTCGGACAGCATTCTCAGGCGGCAATCCCTGATCGATGCGGCCAGCATCGATCCTGCTTGGGCGAGATGATGCTTCGAAGCATTCTGTCGCTGGCGACAGAAACGTCGGTGGGTGCACGAGTGCCCCCTTCCTGGGCGAGGAGACGAAGCTCCTTGTGAAAAGAACCCGCCAAACGACACCGCCGGGGTCGCTGGGCCGAACGAGCTCCTCGCGAGCTGCGAAACTTCGCTCGGCTGAGAGAGATTGGCTATGCCGTGAAAAGCATGTAAAGAAGATACATCGGTTTTTGTCTCAGAGAGCGGACTTGGGATTGCAAGTTGCAGCGGACTTTTCTTTGCATTGAGCGGTGGTCGTCCGCAATCTGTGTGCGCGTCTGTTCGTCACGCCGGCGAGCGCTCTCGATCGCGGTCGTCGATCGAAGTCGCCGGCGCCGGACCGCGCGCCGGCGGCCTACCCGGCGAAGCGCCGGGCATGGGCCTCGAGGACCACGGCGGACGTCGTCTGATCTGCGAACGCGTAGCCGTGGTTGCCCGGATGCTTGACCCGATACATCGCCTGGTCGGCCGCGTGGCGCAGGCTGGGCGCGTCGCAGGCGTGCTCCGGGCAGAAGGCGATGCCGATGCTGGCGTCGACGACGAGCTCAGCCTCGTCGACCAGCATCGGCGCTCTGACCGCCGACAGGATGCGCGAGGCGACCGAAGCCACCGACTCCCGGTTGCCCGCGTCGGTCACGATGACGCCGAACTCGTCGCCACCGATGCGCGCCACGGTGTCGGCATGACGGGTGATCTTCGCCATCCGCGCTGCGACCTCCTTCAACACCCGGTCGCCCGCGGAATGACCGAAGGAGTCATTGATCGCCTTGAAATCGTCGAGGTCGACGTAGAGGAGCGCGACCGGCTCGCCCGCTCGCAGCGCGTCGCTGACCGCCCGATCGAGACGAGCATCGAACAGTCGGAGCGTCGGTAGGCCGCTGAGATGATCGTAAGTGGCCAGCCGCAGGCTCTTGTCGCGTTGCTCTTCGAGCTCGGCGAGCAGATCGAGGATCCTCTCCTGGTAAGAGCCCAGCGTCTTCACCACCGCCAGGGTCAGCGCGACCAGGGACACCGCCGCGGCGAGCCAGGACGTCGGCTGCCTCGAGTACCCGTCCGCGTCGAAGGGCAGTGTAAGAAATCCTCCAACGAACGCGAACGCTGCGACCAGGAAGACGACGGCGATCGAGATCACCGCGGCCATCGCGGCTCGGCCGGTGGAGAACACCAGCAACAGAATCGCGCTCATGAACAGCCACCACATGCTCTCCCCGAGCAGGCCCATGGTGGCCATGCCGAGAAGGCCAACCGTCCACATGGCTCCGATCAGGAGCGCCAGCTTGCAGTGGTACGACAGGCGCTTGCGAAGGCCGATGACCACCAGCGCTACGATGGCGACGGCGATTTGAGCCGAGTACACCGGCAGCCAGCCGGTGACGAGAGCCCGGGACAGCGACATCGGGAGTCCGACCGAGAACGCCAGGCCGAGAGCCACCCAGGTCCCGTCGAGGAGGGACCGACGTTGCTGCTCGAGTCGATCGAGCAGCCGGTCTTGATCGACGTTCATCTTGCCCCTGGTTCCGAGAAACCCGGCCGCCACCTCGATCCTTACCGTGTGGATCGTTCCCCGTCATCCGGTCGGATGGCCCGACGGCATCGGCTCTGGCGCGCGGATCCACCAGCAACGTCTCGAACGTGTGGAGCCGCTCCAGCGACCACTCCTGTCGTTGACGCGAGGCGTCCGACTCCATCTCGTGGAACCCGGTCGACGTTACGTCGCAGGGGCCGGTTTCCAGAGGACCTTTCTTTGCAGAGCAGCGCGAAGCGCCGAGCGCGTGGAGATGGAGGTCGATCACGGCGGGCGGAGCCTGCGCTGAGCATCGCGTGGGCTCGGCGAAGGGCCAGCAGCAGAGCACCAGCAGCAGAGCACCAGCACCAGAAGGGTCGGGCCGGCGAGGCGAAGCGGCCTATCGCCCGTTCTCGTCGATCCGTCGCGCCCAGGTGAGCGTCAGCAGACCGGGCGCCCAGGCGAAGAGCCAAGCGCCGTATTGGACCAGGTAGCTCCTGCCCCCTTCCGGAGGAGGTCCCCAGAGAGCTCGAAGCACCAGAAGGAAGGCGAGCCCGGAGAGGACCGCGGCCTGCGAGCCTCGCGCGAGGATCACGCTCCAGGGCGACGGCCGTGACCGCAGGAGCCGGCCGGAGAAGATCGCCAGCAGCAGCCAGACCGAGCCCCAGGCGGCGCCCATGGCAACTCGCCCACCGGCCCAGCCGGCGAGCGCGTAGTAGACGACAGCGCCGCCCACGCCGGCGGCGGCGCCGGCCGTCGTCCCTGCGGCGGGCCGGTCCGAGGCGAGGCCGACGACTGCCCCGGCCGCAGCCAGCAGCAGGGCGCCATGCACGATCCCCGCCAGGATCCGGTGCTCCACGCCGAGCTCGTACCAGAGCGCGTCACCGGCGGTGGCGACGGCGGCGACGCCGAGGATTCCGAGCGTGATGCGCAGCACCGGGCCTCCCATCGGGTCCACCGGTCCGGTCTTGTCGGCCCCGAGGATCCCTCGCCGCGATCTTACGCGGCGGGCCTCGGGTCCTCCGCCGCGTCGGTCGGATCCCGCCACCGAAACGCTCTCGCAGGACGGGGCACGGACCAACCGGGAGAGCGCTCGGCGAGCGGGCTGGTGGAGGCCGCGAGCGTCCATGGCCGTCGAGCTCTCGCAGACGCGCCGAGCCTGCTCAGCCGCCGCGTGTTGCTCGGTGCGAGAGCGCCGGCTCGAGGGCGCGCGCCATCGCCTCGGCGACCCGGATGCCGTCGATCGCGGCCGACAGGATCCCGCCCGCGTAGCCGGCGCCCTCGCCCGCCGGCAGCAGGCCGGGGGTGCTCACGCTCTGAAACTGCTCGTCGCGCGGGATGCGGATCGGCGAGGAGGTGCGGGACTCGACGGCGGTGAGCACGGCGTCGGCGCGAGCGAACCCCGGGAGCTGGCGATCGAAGAACGGGATCGCCTCGCGAATCGCCGCGATCACCTGCTCGGGGACGCACTCCCGCAGGTCGCAGGGTCTCACCCCCGGCCGGTACGAGGGGACGACGGCGCCGAGCGACGTGGAGGCGCGTTGCGCGAGCAGGTCGCCCACGAGCTGCACCGGCGCGTCGTAGGTCGAGCCCCCGAGCTCGAACGCGCGCGACTCGCAATGCCGCTGCAGGGCGACCCCCGCGAGCGCGTCTCCCGGGAAGTCCACCTCCGGACTGATGTCGACGACCAGCCCCGCGTTGGCGTTGCGCTCTGCGCGGTCGTACTGGCTCATCCCGTTGGTGACGACCCGTCCCGGCTCCGAGGCCGCCGCGACCACCGTTCCTCCCGGGCACATGCAGAAGCTGTAGACCGTGCGCCGCTCGAGCCCGGGAGCGCGGCAGTGGTGGGCGAGCCGGTAGTCGGCGGCGCCCAGGATCGGGTGACCGGCGGCCTTGCCGAAACGGCAGGTGTCGATCGTGGCCTGGGGGTGCTCGACGCGGAATCCGATCGAGAACGGCTTGGGCACGATCTCCACACCGGCGTCGCGCAGCATCTCGAAGGTGTCGCGCGCGCTGTGGCCGACCGCGAGCACGGCATGGTCGCAGCGCAGCTCCTCGGCTGCGGCCATCGGTGTCTCGTCCTCCGCTCCGACACCGGTGACGACGCGCAGGCCGCGCAGGCGCCCGCCGTCGAGCTCCAGCCCGACGACGCGGGTGCGGAAGCGGATCTCGCCGCCCAGCGATTCGATCCTCGCGCGCAGCGACTCGACGACCTTGACCAGCCGGAAGGTGCCGATGTGGGGCCGTCCCTGCCAGAGAATCTCCTCCGGAGCTCCCGCCGCGACCAGCTCGCGCAGCACCTTGCGCCCGTGGTGCTTCGGATCGCGCACCTGGCTGTAGAGCTTGCCGTCGGAGAAGGTGCCTGCGCCCCCTTCGCCGAACTGGACGTTCGACTCGGGATCGAGGAGTCCACGGCGCCAGAAGGCGAAGGTGTCGACGGTGCGCTCGCGCACCTTCTTGCCGCGTTCGAGGACGATCGGACGCAGCCCCATCTCGGCGAGCAACAGAGCCGCGAACAATCCGCAGGGTCCGGTGCCGACGACCACCGGTCTCGGCTCCGGCTCGCTGCCCGCGCGCAGCACCGGACGATAGCTCTCGTCGGGAGTCGGGCCGGTCTGGTCGTCGCCGGTGAGGCGCTCGAGGACCTCGGTCTCGTCGGCCACCGCGACGTCGATGGTGTAGTCGAGGCGGATCCGCCGGCGGTTGCGGGCATCCACGCTGCGCTTGTGGACTCGGACCTCCCCGACCCGCTCGGCGCCGACTCCGAGGCGCCTCGAGACGGCGGCGGCGAGCGCGTTCTGGTCGTGGTCGAGCGGCAGGCGGATGGCGGCGACGCGGATCATCGTGTAGGAGGCTGGTGTGAGCTCAGCGATGCCCGCACACTGGCGTCGAGCACGAGAACAGCGACCACGCCCGCACCGAAGACCGACTCGCCGAGGCTCGACCGGCGCTGCTCCGAAGCTCTCCGCTCGGTCGGAGGTGGGCGCGATGGCTCGACGGTCGCGGCCTCCGTCGTCAACCGCCGGCTTCGCTGCGCAGGCGGTCGAGCAGGCCTCCGAGATCCCAGCAATCGATGCCGCTCACGACCTTGCCGTCGCGTACCCTCTGCCAGGTCGTTCCCCGGACGTCGACCTCCTTCCCGGTCGGTGCGAGGCCGAAGCCCTGGCCGGTGTGGTGGGCGCGGAATCTCCACAGGACCGCGGTCCTGTCTTCACCCGACAGCACGTCCTCGACCGTCACCTCGAGGTCGGGGAGGGCGTCGAGCAGCTCCCGGCGAAACTCGAGGAAGGTCTCGACGTCGTCGATCGTGCCGGTCGCCAGCACCGCCTCCACCTCGCTGGCGGCGAGCTCGCGGAAGACGCCCTCGTCGCCGGCGATCCATCCTTCCTCGAACCATCGGCGGGAGACTCTCTCGGCTTCGTTCATCTCGCCATCATAGCTTTCCAGCAGCGCGGCGGGCCCTTTCGGAGTAACGTCGCTCCACGACGGCTGGACCCACCTCTCGAACGGCGATGCTCGTCCATCTCATCGACGGCACCTACGAGCTCTTCCGCCACTTCTACGCGCTGCCGGGGAGCGTCAACCGGAACGGGGAGGAGATCGCGGCGGCGCGGGGCGTCGTGTTCTCGGTCCTCGGACTGCTGCGCGAGGGGGCGACGCACGTCGCGGTCGCCACCGACCAGGTGATCGAGTCTTTTCGCAACGACCTCTGGCCCGGCTACAAGACCGGCGATGGGATCGACCCGGATCTGTGGTCGCAGTTCCCGGTGGTCGAGGAGGCGCTCGCGGCACTCGGTGTCGTGGTCTGGGCGATGGTCGAGCACGAGGCCGACGACGCGCTCGCGGCGGGCGCCGAGATGGCGGCCGCGGATCCTCGCGTCGAAGAGGTGTGGATCTGCACGCCCGACAAGGACCTCGCCCAGTGCGTGGTCGACGGGCGGATCGTGCAGTACGACCGGCGCAAGCAGCAGCGCATCGACGAGAGCGCGGTGCTCGCCAAGTTCGGCGTCGAGCCGGAGTCGATTCCCGACTATCTCGCGCTGGTCGGCGACAGCGCCGACGGCTACCCGGGGCTTCCCGGCTGGGGCGCGAAGTCGGCGGCGACCGTGCTCGCCCGCTACCGGCACCTCGAGGCGATTCCAGACCTGCCGGGGCGGTGGGAGGTCGACGTCCGGGGCGCCAAGCGCCTGGCGAGCTCGCTCGCCGAGAACCGCGAGCTGGCGATGCTCTTTCGCAGGATCGCCACGGTCGCCCGGGACGCGCCGGTGAGCGCCTCGGTCGACGATTTCCAGTGGCGGGGGCCGCGGCCGGAGCTCGCGGCGGTGGCCGAGCGGCTGGAGGCGCCCGAGCTGGTCGCTCGGGCCGAGGAGGCGGCGCGCGGGCACGCGTGACCCGCAGCGCTCGAACGTCGGAGCCTCGGTCCGGGGAACGACCTGGATCCGGTGGCGACCCCACGCGGGCAACGAGCCGCCGTCGGGTGGGCGCCACCACCCGTTCGGGCGTTCTCAGCGGGCGTGCCACGCGTCAGGCTGGGAATGGTTGGAGGGAGGTGGGCGGCGGCTGCGACTTCCGCGATGGGAGTCCTACTCCTGCCGCAGAGCCCGGGCCGGATCCGCTCGGGTGGCACGCATCGCGGGCGCCAGTGACGCGATCGCGCCGACGGCGATCAGGAGCACCGGGATCGTGACGAAGGTGACGGGATCGAGCGGCCGGACGTCGAAGAGCTGCCGGGAGAGCCCGAGCGCGAAGAGCGGAGCGATCAGGAGCCCGATCGCGAGCCCGACGACGACCCGCACCACGCCCTGGCGGACGATCAGCCGACGGACATCGCGGGCCGCAGCGCCGAACGCCATCCGGATGCCCATCTCGCGGGTCCGCCGGCTGACGGAGAAGGCGAGGACCGCGTAGAGCCCGGTGGCGGCGAACAGCAGCGAGGCGACACCGAGGACCGTGAAGATCGTGGCCACCATGCGGTAGTAGAACATGCCCTCGGTGAGCAGGCCACGCACCGTCGTGACGTCGTAGAGCGGCAGCCCCGGATCCAGGTCGACGACCCGCTCGCGGATCGCGGGCACCAGGGCCATCGGGTCGCCCGCGGTGCGCACCGTGACGCTCATGGAGCGGCCGGGGGTCTGGCTGGACGGAAGGCAGAGCCCGGCGCGGAAGCGATCGCGCAGGCCGTCCATCAGCAGGTCGGGGGCCACGCCGACGACGGTGACGGCCTGCGCCTCGGCCGGATCCTCGCCGAGCAGGAGCTGGCGGCCCAGAGGGCTGGCTTCCGGCCACTCGCGCTGAGCGAGGCTGCGATTGACGATGACCACGCGCTCGGCCGCCAGGTCGTCGGAGTCGCGGAAGTCACGGCCCTCGAGCAGGTCGACTCCGAGCGCATCGAAGAACCCGGGCGAGATCGCGGTCCGGTGCGTCCACGGGGCCTCCCCGGCCTCGACGCTGCGCGCCTCGGGGGTCCGGTACGTGACACGGCCGGTGACGTACGGGCCGGGGACCGCTTCGGTCAGGGCGGCGGCGTCGACGCCCGTCAGGCCGTGGAGGTCCTCGCGCAAGGATCGCCAGAAGCGCACCCGGCTGGCGTCATCGGGGTAGTGCTCCTCGGGCAGCCCGATGCGCGCGGCGAGGACGCGCTCGGCGTCGAAGAGGACGTCGAGGGTCGCCAGGTTGATCAGCGATCGCACCATCAGCCCGGTCCCCACCAGGAGGACGCTGGCGAGCGCGACCTGTGCGCTGACCAGACCGCCCGAGAGCCTCCCGCTGCGCCGCGTCGCTCCCGTGAACGATCCGCCGAGCGCCGCGGAGAGGTCGAGCCTGGCCGCCCGCAGGCCGGGGAGCAGGCCGGTGAGAAGAGTGGCGAGGAGCGCGAGGCCGAGGCCGATCAGCACCTCTCGGCCGCCGACGCCGAGGTCGATCCAGTACGGCCAGTCGCGCTGGCCGGCTCTCGCCACGGCGCGACCCAAGAGCCGGATGCCGAGGACGGCGAGACCGAGCCCCAGGGCGGAGGCCGGCAGGGCGAGGCACAGGCTCTCGATCAGCGAGCGCAGGAGGAGGCGTCCTCGTGCCGCGCCCAGCACCGCGTGCAGGGCGATCTCGCGCGTGCGGGTCTGAGCGCGTGCCAGCAGCAGGTTGCCGACGTTGGCGCACGAGATCAGGAGGACGAACAGCCCGGCGCCGAGACCGATCCAGATCGTGCTGTCACGCCGGCTGCCGCCCATGAACTCCTGAGCGTAGGGCACCACGGCGACTCTCCGCGCCTGCGCTGCCTCCCCACGATCCTCGGCGATTCGCCGGGCGAGGAGGTTCATCTCGAGGCGGACTCCGTCGAGGGTGGCCTCCGGCCGCAGCCGGCCGAACACGTCGACCGCGGGACCCATTCCCCCGGATGCCGGGTCGGGATCGGGCCGCAGCGGCAGCCACACGTCCTCGCGCAGCGGGAAGTGGAAGCCCTCCGGCATGACGCCCACCACGGTGGCCGGGACGCCATCGACCAGGACCGATCTCCCGACGACGTCGTCCTCGCCACCGAAGTGGCTCTGCCAGACGGAGTGGCCGAGGAGGATGACGGGGGACGCGCCGGGCCGGTCGTCCCGCTCGTCGAAGCCCCGCCCGAGCGCGGGTGCGACGCGGAGCAGCTCGAAGGCGTTCGCCGTGATCCGGGCGCCCGAGTAGCGTTCCGCCCGGGCGCCGTCGCTCAGCGAGACGCCGGCGAAGACGAAGGCCGCGAGATCCTCGAAGGACCGCTGCTCTCGACGCCAGGTGACGAAGTCGGAGACCGGCACGTTCTCGGAGCGGTCCGGCCGGGACAGCCCGAGGTGGAGGACGCGCTCGCCGTCCTCGACCGGGAGCTGCTGCAGCAGGAAGCCGTCGACCATCGAGAACATCGTGGTGGTGAGACCGACGCCGAGCGTGAGCACGAGAATCGCAGCGGCCGAGGGGCCCGGGTTGCGGACGAGCGACCGCAGCGCCGATGGGACGAGGTTCGAGAGCATGGTCCGGCCTCCCTGGATGTGCTGAGCACCCGACACAGACCTCCGGAACGGCTGCGGGGTTCCCGAGCTCGCTCGGCCGGCCTGGATCCGAAGCCGTCGCCCTAGCGATGCGCGGGCTCGGTCACGTCCGGGTCGCCCGAGCCGCCTGCTGGCGACCCTGCGGACGGTGGCGGAGGCCGAAACCGTTCCGCGATCACACCGGCGCCGACCGTACAATTCGGCGAATGGTGCGTCGTGACGACCCCCTCGAGCACTTCCTCGAGCTGCTCGCCGAGGCCGAGCGCGCCGGCATCGAGGATCCGAACGCGATGGTGGTGTCCTCGGTCTCGGCCGACGGTCAGCCCTCCTCGCGCGTGGTGCTGCTCAAGAGCGCCGATCCGCGAGGATTCGTGTTCTACACGAACCTCGAGAGCCGCAAGGGGACCGAGATCCAGGCCAATCCTCGAGTGGCGCTCAACTTCCACTGGCGGCAGCTGCGCAGGCAGGTGGTGATCCTGGGTGTCGCCGCGCGGGTCGACGACGCCGAGGCGGACGAGTACTTCGCGAGCCGGCCACGCGGCAGCCAGCTCGGCGCCTGGGCCTCGCGGCAGAGCCGGCCGCTCGAGAACCGCGCCCACCTGGTCGCCGAGGTAGCGCGGCTCGAGGCGCACTACCTGGGCCGGCCGATCCCGCGTCCGTCCCACTGGTCGGGCTTTCGGGTCACGCCACACTGGATTGAGTTCTGGACGGCGGGCGCGTTCCGACTTCACGATCGCGTCGCCTATCGGCGCGAAGACGACCGATGGCTGAGCGTGCGGCTCAATCCCTGAGCACGAGCGGCACCCTCGTCATGAGCGTCCCCATAAGAAGTCCGGACCGAGCATCTCGGCCCCGTAGCTTCTATGGCACCCCGGGCCGCGTCGTGGAAACGGCCGCGAGGCCGAAACGCCTGCAAAGACTCAGTCTCCGTGCTTACGAGCGGCCACCTAGGAGGATGGCACCGAAGCTGCAGTGGAGGCTTCCGGTCTCCCGCTAGAGCACCCCTCCAGGGGGGTGCTCATTTCTTTTCTGGCTGTTTTCTGGCGCGCGAGCCGACCCGGACGGGCGGCTCCTCCGGCACCCTCTTGCTCTGGGCGCGCGGCTCAGCCCTGCGCGACCTGGTAGAGACGTTCCGCCAACTCCAAGTGGTCGTCAACCGTCTTGACCCCCGGGGAGAACTGGGTGTCGAAGTGGATCTCGTTCGCGCCGATCTCGCGCAGCCCGGCGACGTCGTCGGCGATCTGCTCCAGCGATCCCGCGAACGAGTGTCGCCCTTCCTCCGGAAGTGCCTCGTCGAGGAGCGTGACGTTGGCCCGGATCACGAGCTCGAGAGCGTCGGAACCGCGCCCGGCGGCCCGTGCCGCCTCCTGGGCCGCCGCGAACATCCCGGGAATCGCGGCGTTCGGAACCCCCGCCGGAATCCAGCCGTCAGCCATCTCGCCGACACGGGCGAGCACCGCCGGCGTGTAGGCGGCCATGTAGACCTTGGGGCGAGGCCGCTGGATCGGGACGAGGCGCATACGCGATTCAGGGACCGTGAAACGCTCTCCGGAGTGCGCCACTTCGCCGCCCTTCCAGATCGCGTTCATCACCGCCAGCGACTCCTCGGCGCGGGCGCCGCGTCCCGCCATCGGGACGCCCGCCGCCTCGTACTCGTCCGGTGACCAGCCGGTCCCGACGCCGACGCGCAGCCGGCCACCGGAGAGGAGGTCGAGAGAGGCGAGCGAGCGTGCGAGCAGCACCGGGTTGTACCAGGGCAGGACCAGAATGCTGGTCCCGAGCGCAAGCCGCTCGGTCTCCGCGGCGACCCAGGTGAGCGCGATCAGCGGGTCGAGGACACGGTCGTAGGCGTCGGGCAGCGAGCCATCGGCGGTGACCGGATACGGAGCGCGCGGGTGAGTGGGGTAGAGGAGCCGGTCGAGCGTCCAGATCGAGTCGTAGCCGAGCTCCTCCGCCCGGCGGGCCACCTCGATCAGGGCGATGGGCCCCGCCACCGAGCCGACCTGTGGAAGGCAGTATCCGAGTCGCATGTCCTATCTCTCCGATGAGCTCCCCGTGCAGCAGCGGGGTGCGGGACGCGCAGCATAGCGCCGGAGCGGCTCTTGTCGATCGGCTCGGTCCCTCGATCGAGCCGCGGCTGAGGGAGGGCTGGTTCGACGCGGGTGCCGACCCGCGGGAAGATCCGCCGGCAGCCGCTCGAGGCTCGGGATCGCCGCTCTCTCCGAACCAGCCGAGCTGCGGTCCTCAATCCGCGCGCAGCGCCTCCACGGGGTCGAGCGCGGCCGCTCGGCGCGCCGGCAGCCAGCTCGCAAGGATGCACATCCCGAGCAGCGCGCTCGGGACGATCAGCAGGACGGCGGGCTCGAGTGGAGAGGCCTGGAACAGGAAGGCGCGCACCGCCCGTGCGGCGAAGGCGGTGCCGAGCAGGCCGAGCGCGACGCCGGCGAGACCGAGCGAGAGGGCCTCGCCGAGCACCGCGCCCGCCACGCGAGCGCGGCTGGCTCCCAGCGCCACGCGCACGCCGATCTCTCGGCGCCGCTCCTCGACCAGGTAGGCGATCACCCCGAACACGCCGACCGCCGCGATCAGCAGGGCGATCGTGGCGAGGCTGGCCACGATCAGGGCCAGGTGCCGCGCGTCCGAGATCGAGCCGGCCGCGATCGCCCGCACGGTGAGGACGTCGGAGACAGGCACCCGCGGATCGATCGCGGACACCGACGAGCGCAGCAGCGCGGTGAGCGTGTGGGGGTCTTCGGCGCTGCGCACCAGCACGCGCATCCGAGCGGTCGGCGCCTGGGCGAACGGGAGGTAGATCTCGGGCTCGACCTCGGCGTCGAGCCCGTCCTGCAGCGTGTTCTCGACCACGCCCACGACCTCGCGCACCGGTCTCTCCCACGGCATGCCGACGCGTTCGCCGATCGCGCTGCGGCCGGGCCAGGTGGTCTCGGCGAGTCGGCGATTCACGATCACGACGAGAGGCGCGCCGGTGTCGTCGCCGGCGTCGAACGACCGCCCCGAGAGCAGCGGGATGCCGAGCGTCGAGAAGTAGCCGGGCGTCACCACGCGGCGCACCGCCATCGGCAGCAGCCCGTCCTCGAGGACGTTGCCGCTGGAAGGAAACGCCATCCTGTTCTGCGCGCCGTCGAGCGGCAGCCGGCTCGCGGCGGCGACCGCGGGCACGCCCGGAGTCGTCGCCAACCGTTCGAGCAGGCGGTCGTACAGGTCGAGGGTCTGCGCGGCCTCCGTGTACGCCGCGGCCGGTGGGTCGAGCTGCGCCGAGAGCACGGTGCGACCGTCGAAGCCCGGATCGACGCGGCTGAGGTTCCAGAAGCTGAGGAGGAGGAGGGCGGCGCCCGTGACCAGGACCACGCAGAGGGCGATCTGGCCGCAGACCAGAACGCGGCGTCCGCCGGCGCCGGCAGGGCGGCCGGCCGCGCCGCGGCCGGTCTGCAGGCTCGCCGGCGCGCGCGAGACGTGCAGCGCCGGCCACCCTCCGATGCCGATCGCGGTCGCGACGGCCAGGACGGCGGCGACCAGCAGGAGGCGGGCGTCCAGCCCGACCGCGCCGAAGCGCGCGTCCGCGCCCTCGATGGCGTCGGCGAGCAGCGTGATCAGGAGCTGCGCGACGGCTGCGCCGAGCAGCGCTCCGCCCCCAGCGAGCACCAGCGATTCGACCAGGTGCTGACGGATCAGGCGGATCCGGCCGGCGCCCAGGCTCGCGCGCAGCGCCGCCTCCTGTCGCCGAGCTCCCGCCCGCGCCAGCTGCAAGCTCGCGACGTTGACGCACACGATCAACAGCAAGGCCGCGACCGCGCCGAGCAGGAGACCGAGCAAACGCCGCAGATCGGCGCCCGCGAGCTGCTCCTGGAGCGGCACCGCGCGCGCATCGCGACCGTAGTCCTCGCCAGGGGTCCAGATCGGATTCGCCTCGCGCAGCCGCGGCGCGAGCGCCCGCAGCTCGGACGCCACCCGCTCGATCCCGACGCCCTCCGCCAGCCGGCCGATCAGCCGCAGGTCGTAGCTCCCCCAGTAGGCGCCGAGGTTGGCGTCGTCGCGATCGAGCGGGATCCACACCTCGGTGCCCGAGTGCGGGAAGTGAAAGCCCGCCGGCATCACGCCGACCACCTCCCACCCGCGCCCGTCCAGCTCGATCGTGCCGCCCACCACGCCCGGATCGGCGCCCCAGACCCGCTGCCAGAGGCGTTCGCTGACGACCGCGCGGCGCACGACCGCCGCCGCGTCCTCGGCGGCGAGCACCCTGCCGCTCCTCGGCGCCGTCGCCAGCACGCTGAACAGGCTCGGGGTCACCGCTGCGGCTTCGACTCGCAGCGGCGCGTCGGGTCCCGGCAGCGCGAGGTGCAGCCCATCCTGGAAGGCCGCGACGTTCTCCAGCGAGTCGAGCGTTTCGACGCCGTCGAGCTCGGCGCGCGAGCGCGCCTCGGGCCAGACTGCCACCAGCCGGTCGGGCTCGGGGTAGGGGAGCGGACGCACGATCACCGCATCGAACAGCGCAGCGATCGCGAGCAGCGCGCCGAGGCCGAGGCCGAGCGTGACCACCGCCGCCAGCGCGAAGCCGGGCTCGCGGCGCAGCCGGCGGCCGGCGAGCCCGAGGTCGCGCGCCAGGTCGCCGATCAGGTCTCGGCGGATTGCGCGCCGGTCCTGGCGAGTCTGGAGGTCGAGGCAGGCGCGGCGGACGGCTTCGACGCCGCCAAAGCGGCGTCGCGCCTCGGCCCACGCTTCGGCGGGCGACCATCCCTCCGCGATCAGCCTGGCCGCCCGGCGCTCCAGGTGGTGGGTGATCTCGTCGTCGACCTCGCGCTCGAGCTCCGCCTCTCCTCGCCGAAGTCCCCCGAAGCGATCCCTGGCCGAGCGCCTCACGTCGACCGCCCTCCTGCGGAAGCGAGCGCGCGCTCCATGGCGGCGGCGTAGTCGTCCCATCGCCGGCGCTCCGCGACCAGGCGCC
Source organism: Thermoanaerobaculia bacterium (assembly GCA_035546295.1). Classification (GTDB taxonomy): domain Bacteria; phylum Acidobacteriota; class Thermoanaerobaculia; order Multivoradales; family Multivoraceae; genus DATKBT01. The sequence goes on from DATKBT010000106.1 coordinate 14,902, forward strand.
GGCGGCCGGCTCGGGTGAGCCGGTAGAACTTCGCCCTCCGGTTGTTCTCCGAGACCCCCCACTCCGCCTCGATGCAGCCACGCCCCTCGAGCCGATGGAGCGCCGGGTAGATCGTGCCCTCGGCGATCTGGAAGGCATCCGAGGTCGCCGACTCGATCCACTCGGCGATCGCGTAGCCGTGACGGGGTGAGCCGGCGAGCGCCTGCAGGATCAGCAGGTCGAGCGTGCCCTTGAGCAGCTGGTTGTCGGTGCAGGTCGCGGCGTCACTCTGTCGCAATCGGTCGTCCTCCGGATTCAGTCCGGCTTCTCCTTCCCCTAGAACTGCTATGGGGATTTTACGCGCATCTTCCAGAGAAGTTCTAGGGGAAGGTCAGGAGTGGCCGGCGACGGGGTCGCTGCGGCTCCGCCACCAAGACCGTCGTCGGGATTCTGGTGGGCATCGCCATCGAACGAGGCCAGCTCCGCGGCGTCGACGCTCGGGCTCTTGCTCATCTCAGCCAGCAGCCGCGCCGGAACCCGGACCCGCGCAAGGACGAGATCACGGTCGAGGACCTGCTGACGATGTCGTCGCTCTTCGAGTGCGACGACTGGAACCAGTTCTCGCGCGGCAACGAGGAGCGCATGTACCTCGTCGAGGACCGGCTGCAGTTCCTCCTGGACCTGCCGAACTCGACGGCGGGGTACACTCCCTGCGACATGGGCAAGACCTACGAACGGCTCGACGAGTCACTGCGGCGCTTCATCGGCGAACAGCAGATGTTCTTCGTCGCCACCGCGCCGCTTTCCGGCGACGGGCTGGTCAACGTGTCGCCGAAAGGCCTCGACAGCTTCCGCATCCTGGACGACCACACGGTCGCCTATCTCGACCTCACCGGCAGCGGCATCGAGACGCTGGCTCACGTTCGCGAGAACGGTCGCATCGTGATCATGTTCTGCGCCTTCGATGGCCGGCCGATGATCCTGAGGCTCTACGGACGCGGCACCGCCCACGAGGAGGGAACGCCCGAGTTCGACGAGCTCCGGCCGCTCTTCCCGCCGCTCGAAGGGGCTCGCTCGATCCTCCGGGTCGAGCTCCACCGCATCTCCGACTCCTGCGGCTGGGGCGTGCCGCTCTACGAGTGCCGGGGGCAGCGCGACACCCTGCTCCGCTACTACCAGCAGAAGGGCGAGGACACCGTCCGTTCGATGCGCCTCGAAGGGAACGCGCAGAGCCTCGACGGGCTCCCGGGCCTGACGGCGGGCTGCGGCGGTCAGTCGGCCTGACGGCCCTGACCGGCGTCGAAGCCGCCGGTCACGCGCTCGACGATCGCAGGGCGTAAAGCAGGCTCCCCATCGCGAGCAGGAGCACTTCGAGCGCCTGCCCTGATCTCAGGGTCCTCGGTCTCCGAAACGAAGGGGAGGCTCGGTCCGCACGTGGGTCAGGGACAGGTGGAGAACGCCGAGGTGTCCTGCACCGGAAGGAACGCCTCGCCGAGCTCGTTCAGATAGGTGCGGGTCGCGCCGTCGATCGTGTCCGACACTACGATGGTGACCTGGACGTTGGTGAGCCCGCCGGCGAAGACCCAGTAGCTCTGGGCGAAGGCGCAGGCGTCGAGCACCTTGAGGACGACCTCGACGTTGGCGGCATCGAAGAACGTGAAGTAGCCCGTGTCGTCGGTGAGCTCCTGGGCGACGCCCGTGCCGAGCGTGCCTTCGAAGTCGAGAAAGGCGAGCGTGACTCGGAAGCGCTCGTCGTTGAGACACAGCGCACCGACTCCGGCGACGCAGGGGCCGGAGGGCACGAAGGTCGTGGCGGCAGCCTCGTTGCTGAAGGCCGACGTCCCGGCCGCATTGCGCGCCCGGACGCGGTAGGCGCGGAAGGTTCCGGCCGGGATGTCGGTGACGAGCAGTGAGCTGACGTCGGCGGCCACCGAGCCGCCTTCGGCGAACTCGCCGAAGGCGGACCGCTCTTCGACCACGAAGCCGCCCTCGTCGGCGGATGCGTCGACCCATGCGAGCTCGATCTCGCCCTCCGACAGCGCTGTCGCCACCAGGTCGGTGGGCGCGGCGGGCGGGCTCGACCCGCCCTGCGCGGAGAGCGGGTAGAGCGTGCGCACGGCGCTCCGGTCGTCGGCCTGGAGCCGAGCCCCGCGTTCGTCGTCGTGCGCCTGGGCTCGCATCAGGGCGGCGTCGAACACTACCGAGCTCGAACAGGCCGGCGTCGCGCTGTCGCCGCAGGAGTGTCCGATACCGATGGTGTGACCGAGCTCGTGAGCGATCACTTCGTCGAAGGCTGCCTGAGTCCTGCGCCCGAAGTAGTTCTCGCCGGTGCCGTCCTGGGTGACGATGTCGGCCTCGACGATCGGCAGGGCGGCCCCGCCCTCGAAGTCGAAGGAGGGGCCGCAGGAGAAGAAGACGATGGCGACCGCCAGCGTGCCCCCTCCGCTCGCCGGAAACGAGCCGGCGACGTCGCCGAAGGGGTCCTCGAACAGCACCGTGTTGCGACCGTCCCGGCGGCCGGTGACCGAGGCGGTGCCGTTGAACACCAGCCTCACCGCACTCTGGTTGTCGCGGTTCCACGCCGCGATGCCTCGCCGGATCCCGCCGAGGGGATCGTCGACCCCGGGTTGTTCCGCGCCACCGGCGAGGAAGCGGACCGGCGCGGGCTCGTCGAACTCGCGCCAGCGCAAGGGGAGAACGGCGTTGGCTCCGCAAGCGCCCGGGCTCGCCGCCAGTGTGAAGGGCCGCGCGACCCGCTGACCCGCGACCGAGCTGACGATGAAGTAGTCCGCCGGCCGCACCACACCGCGGGCTCGATCCTCGAGCCAGCTCGCGAAGCGTTCGCGGTCGCGCGGCAGGTGGCTGCGACGACGCTCCTCGGCCTGCCGGTCGGGTCGCGCGTCGGGCGAGCCGCTCAGCTCGCGCGCGGATCCGAGGTGACGGGTCAACAGCCGCCGCGGCCCCTCGGAGACCTCGCGGAAGGCGGCGAGGCCGAGATCGGCGAGAGTGTAGGCGCCGTCCCTCCCGGGCGACAGGAAGAGCAGGACTCGTTCTCCCTCACCCAGGACCGGCACGCCGGGAACGTGCATGGCGAGACCGTCGTCGACCCTGCCGCCCGGCAGCCGAACCAGGATCGTCGAGCTGGGGACGAAGCCCTTGAGCGGCCGCTCGACCTCCAACAGGTAGTCGGTCGCCGGGAAGCCGGTGGGCGCGGCCTCGATGCCGAGGACGCGCCCGAGCACCACCAGCCCCGAGCGATCGAGGAGCTCGGCATCGGTCGCCATGACATAGGTCAGGGCGCCGGCGGGGGCAGATCCCGAGCCGATCCAGAGAAACGAGGTCAGCAGGAGCGCGAACCCTGAGAGACCGGCGCGAATCGGCGAGGCGATCATGAAATCGATCTCACGGTGGCGCCAGGAAGCGAGGCTCCCAGCGTCGTCGCAGTGGCGATCTCTGTTTCGAACGGCCGCAATGGATCAGCAGCCTTCCACGACCTTCGGGTGATCTGTGCAGCTTATCCTGTTTGATGATCCAGGCGAGTGTCTTCTTTCGAACGGCGCTGAAGCGAGATCGATGCAGCGGCGCGGCTCGATTGATCGCCGATCCTCACGCGCGAGTGAGCCATTGCCAGGCAAGAGCTCCTGGACAGGCCGCGCCCAGCCGTTGGCGGCGCAGGCGGGCCTTCGTAAGTGTCCATTCGAGGATGGCTCGCCACATCCTGTCCGGGGAGCGGGGAGGTCGAGCTGCAAGATCGATCGGGGGCCGATTCGAGTGGGAACCGGGCCGGGGCCACGAGGCGACCGGTAGGCCGTCGCCGCGTCCCTGGGAGCCCGTGGTGGTGCGCCGGGACAAGCCCGGGGAAGGGGAATGCGATGACGTAGCCAGGAACGGCAGAGCTGAAACCTTCCGAACGATCCCTGTGGGTACGAGCCCCACCCGGGTAAGGGTAGCCGCCCGCCCGGAAGC
>DATKBT010000107.1:0-8945 GCA_035546295.1 Thermoanaerobaculia bacterium
CCAGGGCCGTCCCATCCGCGCGCTCGAGCGGCCGGGGCTGTGGAACGGAGCCATGGCGGGCTGGCTGACTCGCTTCGTCGAGCTGCCGGCGAGCACATTCGCCCCGGTCAAGACGGTGTGGGATCTGCTGCGGCCCGAGCACCAACCGGAGGAGTCGTCGCAGGGGGCTTGAGGAGCTGCTCGGAAAACGCGCTACTGTCACGCCTTCGGGGAGTCGATGAAAAACAGAGCGCAGGCCGCGACGATTGCGGGCGCGACCGGGATCAGTCGCCGCGGCAAGGTCGTCCGAGCCCTCCTCGCCGTCGCGGTCATCGCCGGCCTCGTCCTGCTGGCGAGGGGCGCCGGCGGCTCGCTCTCCGAATTCGCCACGTGGGTCGACGGTCTCGGCTTCTGGGGGCCGCTGGTGTTCGTCGCCGGCTACGCGGTCGCCACCGTGGCGTTCGTCCCGGGTTCCCTGCTCACGCTCGCCGGGGGCGCGATCTTCGGGCTGGGATGGGGAACGCTGTGGGTGTTCCTGGGCGCCACCCTCGGCTCGATCGGAGCGTTCCTGGTCGCGCGCTATGTAGCGCGCTCGGCGATCGAGCGAAAGGTCGAGGGAATGCCGCGCTTCGCCGCGATCGACCGGGCGATCGAGCGCGAAGGGCTCAAGATCGTCTTCCTGGTCAGGCTCTCGCCGGTCTTTCCTTTCGTCTTCCTCAACTACGCGCTGGGGCTCACCCGCGTGCGGCTCCGCGATTACGTCATCGGCGCCCTCGGCATGATCCCCGGCACGCTCCTCTACGTCTACTACGGCAAGGTGGCCGGCGAGGTCGCCGCGCTCGCCGGCGACGGAGCCGAGACCGAGCGGGGCGCCGGCTACTGGACGGTCATGGCCCTCGGGCTGCTCGCCACCATCGCGGTCACCACCGTCGTCACCAGGACGGCCCGACGGGCGCTCCAGCACGACCTCGCTCCCGAGGACGGCGCGAGCGCGAGCGGCGATTCCGGCGACAGCGGCGCCACTTCATGAGCCGCCGAGCGACCGGGCCGGCCGACGGCCAGGACTCCCCGCGCCTGGAGCCCTGGGACGAGCACAACCAGCGCCTGATCGCCAACGTCCATCCGCCCGGCTGGGTGAATCCGACGCCCGAGGGTCGCTACCATCTGGTGGTCGTCGGCGCCGGCACCGGCGGGCTGGTGAGCGCGGTGGCGGCCGCCTCGCTCGGCGCGCGCGTCGCCCTGATCGAGCGGCACCTGATGGGGGGCGACTGCCTGAACGTCGGCTGTGTCCCCTCCAAGGGCGTGATCGGCGCCGCGCGAGCCTGGCGCGATCGGGGCGCCCGCTTCGGGGCGCCGCCGAGGTCGGGCGCGGGTGACTTCGGCGCCGCCATGGAGCGCATGCGCCGGATCCGCGCCGACATCAGCCGCCACGACAGCGCAGCGCGCTTCTCGGGGCTCGGCGTCGACGTCCATCTCGGGCAGGGCCGCTTCGTGGCGCGTGACGCCGTCGAGGTCGCCGGCCAGCGGCTGCGCTTCAAGCGTGCCGTGATCGCCACCGGCGCCAGGGCCGCGGCGCCGCCGATCCCAGGGCTGGACGAGGTCGACTACCTGACCAACGAGTCGGTGTTCTCGCTCACCGAGCTGCCCGAGCACCTGATGGTGATCGGCGCCGGTCCGATCGGCTGCGAGCTGGCTCAGTCCTTCGCCCAGTACGGCTGCCGGGTGACCCTGTTCGATCAGGCGGATCGCGTGCTGATCCGCGAGGACGCGGAGGCGGCAGCCGTGGTCGCGCGCCGGATGGAGGGGGACGGGGTCCGGCTCGAGCTCGGAGTCGAGGTCGGCTCGGTCACGCAGCGCGAGCGCAACGGCCGCCGCGAGATCGCGGTCACCGCCGTGCGCGAGGGCCGGAGCCGGGAGATCGTGGGCGACCGGCTCCTGGTCGCGGTCGGCCGCAAGCCGAACCTCGAGGGTCTCGGGCTCGAGACGGCCGGAATCGACCACGACGCCAGCGGCGTCCTGGTCGACGATCGGCTGCGCACGTCGAACCGCAACGTGTTCGCGGTCGGAGACGTCACCCCGCACCTCGACTTCACCCACCTCGCCGAGGCGCACGCCGGCATCGTGGTGCAAAACGCCCTCTTCTTCGGACGCAAGAAGGCGAGCGCCCTGGTGGTGCCCTGGTGCACCTACACCAGCCCCGAGCTCGCCCACGTCGGTCTCTACGAGCGCGAGGCGAGCGATCGCGGCATCGACGTCGAGACGGTGTCGGTGCCGTTCGCCGAGGTCGACCGGGCGGTGCTCGACGGCGAGGACGACGGCATGCTCAAGCTGGTGATCGAGGCCGGCAAGGATCGGGTGCTGGGCGCCACGCTGGTGGCGGCACACGCCGGCGACATGCTCCCCGCGCTCTGCCTGGCGGTCACCCACGGCCTCGGTCTGGGCAAGATCGTCGGCACCATCTTCCCCTATCCGACCCAGGGCGAGGCGATCAAGAAGGCGGCGAGCCAGTGGCGCCGCAAGAAGCTCACGCCGTTCGCACAGAAGGTCTTCCGCGTCTGGTTCGAGCGGCTCTTTCGGAGGTAGCTCGTCGCTGCGCGGAGCCGTCGCCCGGATCCGATCCCGACGCCTGCGCCGGTCACCGACGGCGCCGGCGCCTCCGGCGGCGGCGCTTGGCAGGCCTCGGCGCGTGCGCCACCTCGTGCGCCGCTTCTCGCCACTCCTCGAGCGCCTCCCTGCCGGAGTCGGTGGCGTCGCTGAGGAGCTCGAACAGCTCGAGCGCCTCGGCGAAGGCCGGGCGGGCGACCAGCCGGTACAGCGCATCGCCGCTCGGTTGGGGCTCGCAAATTCGCTGAAAGGTCTCGAGGAGCCAGTAGAGGTGCTGGGTGCGAGCGCGCGACAGCCGAAACCTCCCCCCGAGCTCGGCGACCGCCTCCTCGGCCATGCGCTGGAGGGTCCGGCGGCTCAGACTCTTCTTGCGCTCGAGCGCGGCACGCCGATTGGTCAAACCCGGCGCCAGGAACAGCGCGAAGAGGACTGCGTCGCCCGGCTGGCGCCCCTCCCCGATCCAGCGGTCGAGGGTCGGCAACAGCTCCGCGAAGCCGGCCCCCGAGGCCTGGTCGGTCAACAGGTCGACCGCTTCCGGCAGCATCTCGTCGAGCAGCCCGAGCTCGAGCGCCCAGACCAGGGAGGGCTCCGAATGGCCGCTGGTCATCAGCTCGAGGAGCTCCTCGGTCAGGCGGGCGGGCGACGCCTTGACGATCTCGCCGGCGTTGGCGCGGATCCCCCGCTGCGTCCGCGCCTCGATGTCGAACCCGAGCCGGCCCGCCAGCTCGCAGGCCCGCATCATGCGCACCGGGTCCTCCCGGAAGCGGACGTCCGGATCGCCGATCACGCGCATCGTCCGCCGCTCGAGGTCCCGCAGGCCTCCGACGTAGTCGATGACGGCGTAGTCCGAGATCCGGTAAAAGAGCGCGTTCACCGTGAAGTCGCGCCGGAAGGCGTCCTCCCTGGGCGTGCCCCAGGTGTTGTCGCTGGTCACCAGCAGCTCGCCGGGGCGGCGCTTCTGACGCTCGGGGTCGGGATCTCCCCGGAAGGTGGAGACCTCGATCATGCCGTCGGGGAAGATCACGTGGACGAGGCGGAAGCGCCGGCCGATGATTCGCGAGTTGCGGAACAGCCGGCGCGCTCGCTCCGGGCGCGCGTCGGTCGCTATGTCGAAGTCCTTCGGACGGCGGCCCAGCAGCAGGTCGCGCACTCCGCCCCCCACCAGGAATGCGTCATACCCCGCGCGATCGAGCCGATAGAGGACCTTCAGCGCGCTCGACGAGATGTTCTTTCGCGAGATGCAGTGCTCGGGGCGAGGGAGCACACGCGGTCGCTGCGATGAGGCGCTCACGGGAGCGCCAATATATCGAGCCGCGATCGTCCGGCACCGGCGTCGTTGGCGACCACGACGGCCCTCGTGCCCCGAGGCCGCTGATAGCCTCGACCTCCTCTGCGGCCTCCTCCGCGGCCTCCTCTGCGGCCTCTTCCAACGGCCTCCTCCACGGCCTCCCCGAGGGCGCGATCGCGGTGGCGGCGGATGGTCCGAGATTCCGTGCCCCGCACCACCTCCCGACAGGAACACGACGATGGGTCCACTCGACGGAACCAAGATCCTCGATCTCTCGCGGCTGGCGCCGGGGCCGTTCTGCTCGATGATGCTCGGCGACCTCGGCGCCGACGTCGTGCGCATCGACGCTCCGGGCACGCCGGTCGGACGCTACGACATGCTGTCACGCAACAAACGCAGCATCGTGCTCGACCTCAAGAACGAGGCCGGACAGCGCGTCTTCCACCGTCTGTGCGAGAGCGCCGACGTGGTGCTCGAGGGCAATCGTCCCGGGGTCATGACGCGGCTGCGCGCGGACTACCAGACCGTGGCCGCGATCAACCCGCTGATCGTCTACTGCTCGCTGACCGGATTCGGCCAGGACGGCCCGCTGGCCGGGGCGGCCGGCCACGACATCAACTACATCTCGATCGCCGGAGTGCTCGGTCAGATCGGCCTCGCGGGCTCGCGGCCCGTGCCTCCGCTCAACCTGGTCGCCGACTTCGGCGGCGGCGGGCTCCTCGCCGCTTTCGGCATCGTCGCCGCGCTGTTCGAGCGCACTCGCTCCGGTCGTGGCCAGTTCCTCGACGCGGCCATGATCGACGGCTCGGCGGCGCTCATGGCCGCCCATTACTCGACCAACGGAAACCTGTCGACGCCGGGCCGTGGGCTGCTCGGCGGCGGCGCGCCCTTCTACCGCTGCTACCAGACGAGCGATGGAGGCTTCATGGCGGTCGGCGCCATCGAGCCCAAGTTCTTCGCGGCCCTGTGCAAGGGCACCGGGCTGGACTTCGTCGCCGAGCAGATGGACGCCTCCAGGTGGCCGGCGCAGATGGAGGCCTTCGAAGAGCGCTTTCGGGAGCGGACGCGCGACGAATGGACCGAGGCCTTCTCCCGGCTCGACGCCTGCGTGACGCCGGTGCTCGGCCTCGACGAGGCGCCGGCCCACGCGCACAACATCGCCCGCCAGGGCTTCCCTACCGGGCCCGACGGCGAGCGTCACGTCGCCCCGGCACCGCGCTTCTCGCGGACGCCGGGCAGCATCCGCAGCGGCGGCCCGCGTCCGGGCGCCGACACCGAGTCGGTCCTCCAGGAGGCCGGGCTCGGCGACGAGCTCGACGCGCTACGCTCGTCGGGGGCCTTCGGCGCGGCCTGAGCGAGGATCCGCCCGGGAGCCCGCCGACGGAGGAGACGAGCGCCCGCGATCAGGTTCGGGCGCCACGAGGAGGATCCGAATGACCACCCGCTCCAGCGGCGACCAAACCGGCGGCGAGCAGCCGATCGAAGCCCACCTCGGACGTGTCTTCGAGGACTTCGAGGAGGGGCAGGTGTACCGGCACGCGCTCGGGCGCACCGTGACCTCGACCGACAACATCTGGTTCACGCTGCTCACCGTCAATCCGAACCCCATCCACTTCGACGCGGTGTGGGCGTCGAAGACCGAGTGGGGCAAGCCGCTGATGAACTCGACCTTCACGCTCGCCCTGGTCACCGGCCTCTCGGTCGACGACCTCTCGAAGAACGCTGTCAACCTCGGCTGGGACAAGGTCCGCCTACCGCACCCTGTGTTCGAAGGGGACACCATCTACGCGCAGAGCACCGTGCTCTCGACCCGAGCCTCGGCCTCGCGTCCGCACCAGGGCATCGTCACCTTCAAGACCGAGGGCTTCAACCAGGACGGCACGGTGGTCATCGAGTACGAGCGGTCGATCCTCATCTACCGCCGAGGGCACGCGCCGCCCCGTCCACAGCCTCCCGCGATTCAGAGAACGCGATGAGCCGATCCGGTCGGCCGGAGCCGATCGAGCTCTACTTCGACTACGTCTCGCACAACGCCTACCTCGCCTGGCACCGGCTGGGACCGCTCGCCGCGGCCGCGGGTCGTGGTGTTCGAGCGATCCCGGTCGTCTTCGGCGCGCTGCTGCGGGCCCACCGCCAGCTCGGGCCCGCCGAGGTGCCGCCCAAGGCCCGCTGGATGGTGCGCGACGTGGCGCGCAAGGCCCACGACCTCGCGCTCCCGCTGCAGCCGCCCGCCTCGCACCCCTTCCTGTCGCTGCTCGCGCTCCGAGTGACGACCCTCGCGACCGAGGAGCACGAAAGGCGCGCTCCGGCGCTGATCGCGGCGCTGTTCGACGCCGCCTGGGGGCGCTCGCTCCCGATCGATCAGCCCTCGGTCGTCGCCGAGACCGCGAGCTCCGTGGGGCTCGAGGGCGAGTCGCTGGTCGAGCGTGCGACCCAGCCCGAGATCAAGGCGAAGCTGCGCGACGCCACCGATCGGGCGCTGGCGAAGGGCGTCTTCGGGGTGCCGACCATGATCGCAGACGAGCGGCTGTTCTGGGGCTTCGACGACCTGGTCAACCTCGAGCGCTACCTCGAAGGCGAGGATCCCCTGGAGTCGATCGACCTCTCGGAGTGGTGGCGGGTGAGACCGTCCGTCGAACGCCGCCGCTGACCCGGCCAGCGAAGATCCGCCAGGGGCTCTCGTGCTCTCCCCGACCGAATGGTTGGCGGGCCGAGCCTCCGAATGCCGTTACCCTGGTTAGAAGGGCTCGATGGCCGCTCTCGCCCGTCGCGAGGGCCCGACGAGAACGACTCCACAGAGCCACCGCCGAGGATCCAGCGCAAGCAACGAACGCAAGAGAACCCCGCAGAGCCAAACGAGTCCATCGAACCGCAGCTCCGCACCGGGGCTGCGGGGGCGCTCGCCCTCGGCATCTGCAGTGCGCGCCGAGCGCGCCCAGAACGACAAAACGAGGACAACCGTCATGCACCGATACCCCTCCCACCGCCGGCTCGCGACGCTCGCGCTCGCGGCCGTGCTCGCAGCGCCGTTCGCCGCCCCGGTCGCGGCCCGCGACGGTGCCCACGACCACGGCGATCACCACCACCCCGTCACCACCAGCTCGAGCGAGGCGCAGCGTCACTTCGACGAGGGAATGCATCTCGCCTGGGGCTTCAACCACCTCGAGGCCGCCCGGACCTTCCGCGCCGCGATCGAGGCCGACCCCGAGTGCGCAATGTGCTACTGGGGGCTGGCGCTGGTGCTCGGGCCGAACATCAACGCCCCGGCCGATCCCCAGTACCACGACGAGATCGTCGCCGCGATGGCCAAGGCCAGGGAGCTCGCGCCCCAAGGCAGCGAGCGGGAACGCGCCTACATCGAGGCGCTCAGCAAGCGCTACGGACCCGAGCCGGTCGAGGATCGTTCGGCCCTCGATCGGGCGTACGCCAGCGAGATGAGGCGGGTCGCCCGCCGGTTCCCCGACGACCTCGACGCCGGCGTGCTGTTCGCCGAGGCGATCATGGACACCATGCCCTGGGACTACTGGACCGCGGAGGGGGAGCCGAAGCCGGCCACCCGCGAGTTCCTCGACGTGCTCGAGAGCGTGTTGCGGCGCGACCCGAAGCATCCGGGCGGCAACCATCTGCTGATCCACGCGGTGGAGAAGGTCCGGCCCGACCTCGGAGTGCCCGCCGCCGAGCGGCTCGACGTCAACGCTCAGGCCACCGGCCACCTGGTGCACATGGCTTCGCACATCTACATCCGGGTGGGGCGCTACGACGACGCGGTGCGCGTCAACGAGCGCGCGATCGCCGAGGACCAGGCGTACGCGCGGACCCACGAGGTGCCCGCCGAGTACGAGGGCTACATGCTCCACAACCACCACATGCTGTGGGCGGCCGCCTGCTTCGAGGGGCGGAGCCAGCGCGCGCTCGAGGCCGCACGCTACGTCGAGGAGCACACGCCAGCCGCATTGCTCGCCGACCCGGTGGCCGGCGGCGGCATGCAGATGTACGCGTCCTTCGTCTACCAGCACCTGGTCCGCTTCGGTCGCTGGGACGAGATCCTGGCCGAGCCGGCGCCCGAGACGGAGACCGCCTACCCGCACGCCGTCTGGCACTACGCCCGCGGCCGCGCCTTCGTCGCGAAGGGCGAGCTCGAGGCGGCGGCCAAGGAGCTGGCGGCGATGAAGGAGCGGCTCGCCGCCCCCGAGCTCGCCGGCTACGCCATCTGGGGGCTCAATCCCAACCGCAGCGTCGGCCTGATCGGCCAGCACGTGCTGGAAGGCGAGCTGGCAGCCGCTCGCGGAGAGTGGGAATCCGCGATCTCGCATCTCGAGGAGGCGGTGCGCCGCGAGGACGCGCTGACCTACGACGAGCCGCCGCCCTGGTCCTACCCGGCCCGGCACTCGCTCGGCGCCGTGCTGCTCGAGGCCGGCAAGCCGGCCGCGGCGGAGCGGGTCTTCCGGCAGGACCTCGACATCTTCCCGCGCAACGGCTGGTCGCTGCTCGGTCTCGCCCAGGCGCTCGAGGCCCGGGGCGAGCAGGCGGAGGCGAAGCAGGTGCGCGCGGACCTCGACGAGGCGTGGAGCAACGCCGACGTCGAGCTGGTCGGCGCCCGCTTCTGAGCCTTCACCGGGCCTGCTTCGTGCATCGGGCACGGCCCGGGGCCACAGCGCTCCGGGCCGTCTCGTCTTCGCCGCGGTAGACTTCCGCCAGACGCACGAGCGGCGGCGGACAGGGGCCCGGGCGCGCCTGCCCCGAGGGGGCGCGGCCTCTGCCCCCCGGGCTGCAGGCCCAGTCCGGCGGACGACGCGACCGTTCGGGCGATCGCCGGAGGATCCATGAAAGGACTGATCAAGCTCGCCCTGTTCGCCGTCGTCGTCTATCTCGCGGTGTCCTTCGGCAGGCCCTGGCTGGAGAAGATCTCGGGGACCGACTTCGGACTCGGCGAGATGGGGGGCACCGACATCGGGACGGCCGGACGATGCGTGGCGATGGTCGAGCGCGTGAACCAGGATTTCGTCGACCGCAGCCGCGGTGTCTTCCACCCCCGGGTCAACGCCGAGGCCTGGCCGCCGGTCTACGAGGCGAC
>DATKBT010000108.1:0-75807 GCA_035546295.1 Thermoanaerobaculia bacterium
ACGCTTTCACGCCGGGGGGCGGGCGGAGCCGCATCGGCAACGAGCTCTTCCGCCAGGAGCAGGACGGCTCCTTCGTCGAGGTCGCAGTCGCCGCCGGAGCGGACGACCGGGGCTACGGCATGGGAGCTGCGGTCGGCGACGTCGACGGCGACGGCGACCTCGAACTGTTCCTCTCCAACTACGGTCCGGACGTGCTCCTGCTCAACGACGGCGACGGAACCTTCAGCGACGCGACTCAGGCGGCGGGCGTCGGCGATCCGGAGTGGTCCGCGTCGGCTACCTTCCTCGACTACGACCGCGACGGCCAGCTCGACCTCTACGTGACCCGCTACATCGCCTTCGACGCGGAGCGTGAGTGCGCTCTCGAGGGCGGCCGTCTCGACTACTGCGGCCCGGCACAGTTCCCGGGGGTCCGCGATCTGCTGTACCGCAACGAGGGGGGCGGGCGGTTCCGGGAGGTCGGCCGCGAGGCCGGGATCGCGGCGACCGAGCTGCGTGGCCTCGGCGTCGTTGCGTCCGACTTCAACGGAGACGGCTGGATCGATCTCTACGTGGCCAACGACTCCGATCCCAACAACCTCTGGATCAACCAGGGCGACGGCACCTTCGTCGACGACGCGGTCCTGGTCGGCGTCGCCTACAACCGCTTCGGCGTCGGTGAGGCCGGGATGGGGATCGGATACGGCGACGGCGACGGCGACGGCGACCTCGACTTGTTCGTGACTCACCTGATCGAGGAGACCAACACCTACTACGAGAACCTCGGCGAGGCCGGCTTCGAGGACACCACCGCGATCGTCGGTCTGGGAGTCCCGAGCGTCCCCTTCACCGGTTTCGGCACCGCCCTCGCCGACCTCGACCTCGACGGGGACCTCGACGTCCCGGTTGCCCAGGGCGCGGTCAAGCACCGGCCGTCGGCCCTCGCGAACCGGCCGGAGTGGTTCTGGAACGACTACGCGGAGCCCAACCTGCTCTTCTCGAATCTCGGCGGCGGCCGCTTCGCCGAGGCGCCCGCCGGGGCGTTCGGCGAGCCGATCGAGATCTCCCGGGGCCTGGTTGCGGCGGATCTCGACGGGGACGGAGATCTCGATCTGGTGGTGACCAACATCGAAGGACCGGCGCGCATCTACCGCAATCCGACGCGCAGCGGCGGCGCCGGCCCCTCCTGGCTCGAGGTCCGGCCGGTCGACGCGTCGGATCGCGAGGCGCTCGGCGCCAGCGTCACGCTCGTGACGGATGGCGGGCGACTGGTCGGCGAGGCGCGTCCCGGCGGCAGCTACCTGGCAGGGGGTCACGGCCGTGCGCATTTCGGGCTCGGCGGGCGACGCAGCATCGAGGGGGTCGAGGTTCGGTGGCCGGATGGCGAGGTCGAGCGTTTCCCGGGCGGACCCGTCGACCGTGTCCTCGTGCTGCGGCGAGGCGAAGGGGAGCCGCCGCGATGAGGGGCTGCTCGCGCGAGAGCTCGAGAGTGCGAGCTCGCAGCCTCGCGGTCGCCCTGTCGTCGCTCGCCCTGTCGTCGCTCGCCCTGTGCTGTGCGCTGTCGTCGCCGGCTCGCGCCTCCGAGGTGCCGGCGCCCGTACTCGACGGGGTCGAGCAGCGGGTTCGCGAGAAGCTGGTGGCCGCGCAGCGACTCGTCGAGGCCCGCCGCGACGATCCCGCCGCGTGGGGGGCGTACGGCATGGTCCTCGACGCCCACCGGCAGACCGGGCGAGCCGAGATCGCCTACCGGGAGGCGCGGCGGCTCGATCCCGACGACTTTCGCTGGACCTACCACCTCGCCGGGCTGCTCGACTACAAGGACCCGGAGGAGGCGGCCGAGCTTTTCGAGGACGCGGTGGCGATCGACCCCGACTACGGCCCCGCTCGCGTGCGTTACGGCGAGACGCTGGAGAAGCTGGGCCGTCTCGACGCGGCGGAGGAGCAGTTCCGCAGCGCCACGCGGCTCACCCCGGACGATCCCCTGGCGTGGTTTGGGCTCGGCCGCTCGGCGCTTGCGCGCGGCGAGTTGGAGGCCGCCCTCGAGCAGCTCGAGCGCTCCTACACGATCGACCCGGGGGTTCAGGCGATCACGGCGACGCTGTCGCGCGCTCTGTTCCGCGCGGGCGAAGCCGATCGCGCGCGCGAGCTGGCGCGACGGGCGAGAAGCCTGCCGCGGATGACCCACCACTCCGATCCCCGGCGCGCCGCCGTCCGTGACCTGGCGGTGGATTCTGAGAGCTACCTGCAACGGAGCCGGACGTATCAGGAGGTGGGGGCTCTCGACCGGGCGCGCTCGGAGCTCGAGACCCTCGCGCGGCTCGAGCCAGACCGCGCCGACGTGCACCTGGCGATGGCGGGGCTCTACGACCGCATGCGCCAGCCGGCCGAAGCCGTGGCAGCTGCACGGCGGGCGCTCGCGGCCGACGCCGAGCTGCCGGGCGCGCGCGCGGTGCTGGCTGGCGCCCTGCTCAAGCTCGGACGTTTCGAGGAGGCGCGAAGCGAGGCGGAGCGGGTGCTCGTCGCCGAGCCCGAAAACTTCCACATGCTCCTGGTCTCTGCCATGGCCGGCGCTCAGGCCGGCGACATCGGCGTGGCCGTGCAGCGTGTCGACCGCGCCTTCGAGGCGCGCACCGGCGATCCGGAGCTGCGCGACCTGCTGCGGCGCATGCTGGTGGATTTCGGCGAATCGTTCCTCGCGGTGGGAAGGCGAGAGGAGGGTCTCGAGAGACTCGAAAGGGCGCTGGAGCTTGATCGCGAGAGCGGCCTCTCGTCGCCCTCCACTCGTGAGCTCGAGCGCCGGATTCGAGAGCTGCGATCGGGTTGAGGCGCCGCGGCACCCGAGCCGACCGCGACAGCCTCCGATGGGTCTGCCGGGGCCTTCGGGACGCCGTACGTGGACGAGCCTGGAAAGAGCGTCAGCCGCATTTTTCGCAGGTTCGGCGCGCCTTCGCGCGGGCTTCGCTTCCTTGACAGCCAAAGGAGCCGCTGGCTACGATGGCTGGGTCCAAACCACCTGTGAGCGCGGGAGAGGAACATGTCGACGAGTGGGCGAAAGAGCGCCGTCCTGATGCGATTTTTTGCGTCGGTTCTGGTGCTCCTCGGGCTGTCAGCGGCTGACGCCGAGGCTCAGCCACGGCCAGAGGAGCGGGGAACCCCGGGGGTTCGCACGACGCTCGAGCCACGCGACCTGGCGCCGCTCCCGGCGCGCTCCGACGGCTCCGGCCGGCGTCCCAGGACCAGGCTCTCCGAGGAGCCGGTAGCGCAGGATCCTCCGGACCGCGGTCCCGCGACCTGCGGCGGTGACTCCATCTGCGCGGCGGAGGTCGACGCCATCGTCCGACGTGCGGCGATGAGCCTCGACACCGACAACATGACCATCGTGGTGGTCGATCGCGTCGGTGGCGTGCTCGCGCTCTTCCGCAAGCCCGGCGCCGATCCCGCGAACGACGACGTCGCCGCCGGTGTCGCGCGCACCGCAGCGTTCTTCAGCAACAACTTCGCCCCGCTCACCTCGCGCACGGTGCGCTCGCTCTCCGGCGTCAACTTCCCGATCGGCGTGAAGAACGCCCCCTCGGGCGGTCTGTACAGCATCGAGCAGTCGAATCGCGGCTGCGACCTGAACGTCACCTTCAACCCGGGCCAGGCCATCCCGCAGTCGAAGTCGATCGAGGGCCTGCGCAACGACCTCGAGTGCAACCCGAGCAACACCGAGGGTTGCGGTCCAGGGCTGATCACGGGCAAGGTGAGCCCGTTCGAGCAGATCGCGGAGCAGGCGCCCATCAACCCGGCCGGCGTCCCGCTGTTCCGTCCGGCGGCGGGAGGCTCGACCGCCTTCGCGCTCGGAGCCATCGGGGTCGCCGGGCCGCCTCCGCTCCAGGCCGAGTTCGCCTCCTTCAACGGCGCGTTCGGTGACGGCGCCACCCAGCCCGCGCCGGCCCTCCCGCTGCCCCCTCCCGGCAACGTCTTCATCGATGGCATCCGGTTGCCGTTCGTCCGCCAGCTGACGCAGCCCGCCGGCACCGGCCCGGACGCCACCCTGCGCGGCGCCTACGACCCCGACTTCCTGCCGCGCAACGGCCAGTCCCCTCCCGAGGGCTACCTCGTGGGGCCGCTCGACGGCCAGAAGCTCGCTGCGGCCGAGGTCGACCGGATCGTCCAGCAGTCGGTGGACTCCGCGAACCGGACCCGCGCCCAGGTTCGGCTGCCGCTCGGTCAGACGTCGAGGATGGTCATCGCGATCTCCGACCTCGATGGGAAGCTGCTGGCGCTGTTCCGGCAGCCCGACGCGCTGTTCGACGCGGTCGACGTCTGCCCGGGTAAGGCCCGTGCCGTCGTCTTCTATAGCGGAGACGGGTCGGCTCGCCTGCAGGGCGTTCCCCCCGGCATCGCGATCACGACCAGGGCCCTCGGATTCGGCGGACAGATCGCCTTTCCGTCGGGCCAGGAGAACAAGGATCCGGGGCCGTTCTTCGAGGACGTCTACGTCCGCGACTTCCAGAACTACTGCACGATCGGCGATCAGGGGCCCGACAACCCCAATCAGAACGGCATCAGCTTCATCCCCGGCGGTCTCCCGTTGTACAAGGGAAGCGAGCTGGTCGGCGGCCTCGGAGTCTCCGGAGACGGCGTCGAGCAGGACGACATCGTGGCGTTCGAAGGCGCCTTCGGCTTCCTGCCGCCGGAGGTGATTCGCGCCGACACCGTCGTCATCGACGACGTGCGCCTGCCCTTCCTCAAGTTCCCGCGCCAGCCGAGCCCGCGCGGCCTGAACGACTAGCCAGAGCATCGCTCGCCGAGCAAAGCTCGGCGAGCGATGCGACGCGATGTCCCAGTGCAGGCCGAGCCTGCTCGGTCCGCACGTCCGGGGATCTGCACGTTCCATCGATCGTCCCGTGGCAGCGTCGGTATGGCGAAGCTCCCGGCTTGGAGGCTTCTATCCCGTCGTTGGCTCGCGCGAGCCGGAGGCTGCGACGCCGAAGCGATCCGTCTTCCATTCCGCTGTCCGCGGGCGCCTGCAGCGTGACGGGCGTCGCAACCGGCCTGCTCGAGGCACAGAGCCGGTAGCCCTACTGGGGCTCGTCCCTCAGCCTTGGCAGCCGAATCTCCTCGACGAGCTCCCGGACGCGCTCGGGCGGAGGCGGCGTGAAGCGCGAGACGGCGATGGCGATCGCGAAGTTGATGACCATGCCCACGATCCCGATGCCCTCCGGGCTGATGCCCAGGAACCAGGACTCTGCGCCCGCCTCGGGCCGGGCGAAGCGGAACCACGCGATATAGGCGGCCGTGAACGCGATGCCGCTGACCATTCCCGCGATCGCGCCCTGCTTCGTGGTGCTCTTGGTGAAGACGCCGAGCACCAGGGTGGGGAAGAAGCTCGAGGCCGCGAGCCCGAAGGCGAACGCGACCACCTGGGCGACGAAGCCGGGGGGATTGATGCCGAACCAGGCCGCGACGATGACGGCGAAGCCCGCGGCAACGCGCGCCAGGAGCAGCTCTCCCTCGGAACTCAGGCGGGGGAGGAGGAGCGACTTGCCCAGATCGTGGGAGATCGCGGAGGCGATCACGAGGAGAAGCCCGGCGGCCGTGGACAGCGCCGCGGCCAGGCCGCCGGCAGCGACCAGCGCGACGACCCACGCCGGCAGCTCGGCGATCTCGGGGTTGGCGAGCACCATGATGTCGCGGTCGACCTGGAGCTCGTTGGCGACGGTGTCAGCGACGTAGTCGATGCGCCCGTCGCCGTTTTTGTCGTCGAACACCAGCAGCCCGGTGCGCTCCCAGCTCGCGAACCAGGGCGGCGCCTCCTCGTACCTCGTTCCCGACAGTGTCTGCAGCAGGTTGACCCGGGCGAACGCCGCGACCGCCGGGGCGGTGGTGTAGAGCACGGCGATGAAGACCAGCGCCCACATCGCGCTCCACCGTGCGGCGCGCGTGGTGCGCACGGTGTAGAAGCGGATGAGCACGTGGGGCAGGCCGGCGGTGCCGACCATCAGCGCCGCCGTGATCGCCAGCACGTCGATCATCGACTTCTTGCCGGCCACGAACGTCGCCGTGTACTCGGGGAAGCCGAGCTCGCGGTGGATCTCGTCGAGGGCCTGCAGCAGGTGCACCCCTGCGGACGGTCCTTCGTCGAGCGCGGCGCCGAAGCCGATCTGGGGGATCGGCCAGCCGGTCATGCGCGAAGAGATGGCGATCGCCGGGATGAGGTAGGCGAGGATGAGCACGCAGTACTGCGCGACCTGAGTGTAGGTGATGCCCTTCATGCCGCCCATCACCGCGTAGAAGAAGACCAGCGCCGTGCCGATCAGCACTCCACGCTCGACGTCGACCTCGAGGAAGCGCGAGAACACGACACCGACCCCTCGCATCTGTCCCGCGATGTAGGTGAAGGACACGAAGATCGTGCACAGAGACGCGACCACGCGCGCGCCGTCGGAGTCGTAGCGGTCGCCGACGAACTCGGAGGTGGTGAACTTCCCGTACTTGCGGAGGTAGGGCGCCAGCAGCAGGGCCAGGAGCACGTAGCCGCCCGTCCAGCCCATCAGGTAGATCGTGCCGGTGTAGCCCATGAACGAGATCAGCCCCGCCATCGACAGGAACGACGCGGCGCTCATCCAGTCGGCGCCGGTGGCCATGCCGTTGGCCAACGCCGGGATCCCGCGTCCCGCGACGTAGAAGCCCGCGGTGGTGCCAACTCGGCTCCAGATGGCGATGCCGATGTAGAGGGCGAAGCTCCCGCCCACCAGGACGTACGTCCAGGCCTGGACGCTCATGGCCGGGTCGATCCGGAATCGCGCTGGGCACTCGCCGTCATCGGTCGACTCCGTGGCGACGGTCGAGCTGGTCCATGCGGCGCGCGTAGATCCAGATCAGCACCACGAAGACATAGATCGAGCCCTGCTGAGCGAACCAGAAGCCGAGCGGGAAGCCGCCGAGCTGGACGCGATCGAGCGGCTCGACCAGCAGGATGCCGAGACCGAAGGAGGCCACGAACCAGACGACGAGCAGCGCCGCCATGATGCGCAGGTTGGCGCGCCAGTAGCCCCGCGGGTCGGGCATGGGAGACGAGGGCTGCAGGTCGCTCATGGAGCGTTTCCTCTCGTGGAGACCGGTCCCGGTGTCGACGTGATCGGGCGGGGATGCTAGCAGCCGCTGCTTCGAGGGACAGCGGGAGAGTTGCGTTCGCGCCCCGAGTCGAGCTGCCGCCGCGTGGGCACACGAAGCTCCAAGACGGCTCCTGGGGTCGCCGCCTCGTGACAAGAGCCCGCCTCCTCTGTCATCGTTCGCCCGTCCACCTCACAGGTCGCTCTCCTCCTTCCGGCGGTCCAGGCGCATGTGTCGATTCGTTGCCTATCTCGGCCCGCCCATCTCGCTGGCTTCGCTCCTGACCGAGCCGCGCAACTCCCTGATCCGTCAGAGCACGCATGCCGCCGAGCGAGCCGAGCCGCTCAACGGCGACGGCTTCGGGCTCGCCTGGTACGACCGCGACGTCGGGATCGAGCCCGGGATCTTCCGGTCGACCACTCCGGCATGGGCGAACGAGAACCTGCGGGATCTCGCCCGCATGGTCTCGAGCCGGTGTCTGTTCGCCCACGTCCGTGCTGCGAGCCAGGCGAGCTCGGTGGCCGAGCTCAACTGCCATCCGTTTCGCTGGGGCCGCTACGCCTTCATGCACAACGGGGACGTCGGTGGGTTCCCGAGAGTTCGGCGGACCCTGGTGAGCGAGCTGTCCGACGAGTCGTTCGCGGCGATTCGCGGTAGCACCGACTCGGAGCACGTCTTCGCTCTGTTCCTCGATGCGCTTTCCGAGCGCGAGGCGCGCCAGCAGCCGGACGACCTGGCGCGAGCGATCGAGCGGACTGTGGGACGAATTCTCGAGCTGACCCGCCGGCACGCCGCGGGCGAGTCGAGCGACCTCAACCTGGCGGTGACCGACGGCGAGTCCATCGTGGCGTGCCGGTACACCGACGATCCCGAGGAGGAAGGGGAGTCGCTCTACGTGCACGTGGGCCAGCGCTACGAATGTGTCGACGGGATCTGCCGCATGGTCGACCCGGAGACCCGTGGCGGTGCCGTGATCGTCAGCTCGGAGCGCCTGAGCGACGACGACGGCTGGCGTCCGATCCCGCGCAACCACCTGTGCCTGATCGGCGGCGACGGCACCGCGCGCCTCGAGCCGCTGGAGGGGTAGCTGCCGAGCGCGACGTTCGGTCGCCCTGCGAGGCCGCGTCGGCTCGGCCGACTGCGGTCGCCGCTCGCGCCCCCGAGATCACCGGCCGGAAGTCGACCTCGACCCGCCGGCTTCCGTCTCCGTCAGAACCGTGGAGGCGGTCGACGGCCAACGACCCGTGCGCGGTCCGCTGGCCTGACGGCCACTCGACCCGGAGCTCCGCGGAGGTGGCGGCGCCGAGATCGACGTGCAGCGTAGGGTCGTTTCGACAAGTGCCGACGACTCCCTCCGTGACCTGAAGGTGGCGCTCCGCAGCGCCCGGAACGCGCTGCGTCACCAGCGCTCCGATCCGCTGGGGTTCCGTCGCCGACCAGTCGCAGCCGGAACCAGTTCCCGGCCACGCTCGACCCACCGCGAAACTCGCGCGACGAAGCGACTGCTCTCTTCGACCTCTCGATCCTCGATGCGACTCAGCCGGCGGCGCCGGCTACAGGCTCGCTCTGAGCTGCGCCAGCTCGGCGGTGAACTGGTCCCACTCGAAGCGGTACCGGTTCGCGAGCTGCGCGTCGAGCCGCTCGACCGACCGCGCCAGCGGACCGTTGAGCACGCTGCGGTCCTGCTCGGCGAGGTAGGAGACCAGCGAGTTGACCGCGAACAGCGCCTGCTCGGCGGACTGGACGTCGGTTTTACGGAGATAGTCGCCGTCGCCGGCGATCTCGCCGATCAGCGCCTTGGCCTCGCTCGCCGACCAGCTCGCGCTCTGGACCTGAGGGAGGATCTGCTCGAGGACGTCGACGACCGCTTGCGCGTTCGCAGCCACCTGCGCCGGCCGGTTCATCAGGGCCACGTCGCGATCGATCTCCTGGACTCGACGGTCGAGCTCGGTGATTCGGTCGGGAGCGAAGCGGCCGACGACCTTGCGGAGCACCACCCAGCGCGCCGGGCTCCAGGGCGGCAGACCGGCGCGGTAGCGGAAGCCCCGGACCTGGCGCCACTCGCTGGTCTCGAGCGAGTGGTGACAGGCGAGGCAGCTCATGTCGGCGAACTCCGGCCACCGGTCCGACTGGGCGCGGGCGGCGAGCAGCTCGAGGCCGGCCTTGAAGCTGGCCACCTGCCCGGTCGCCCAGGCGCGCACGCCGTGACGGTTGGTCCGGTACTTCCAGTGCTGGGGCAGGGCGCCGGTGTAGTTGTCGAGCTCGAAGATCAGCTCGGGGTGACCCGCCGCGATCAGCTCGTGATCGACCTGCAGGCCGGCTTTTCCAATGTGGCAGCCGGTGCACACCTGCGCGCGGCGTGAGATGTTGCGTGTGTCGATCATGCCGTTGCGCAGCGAATCACTGTACTCCCAGTCGGCCTCGACGTGGCCCGCCAGCCAGCCGCTCGCTGGGCCGTGGCAGACCTCACAGGAGACGCCCTCGTCGAGATCGATCCGATTCTCCTGCAGGTTGGCGGGCACGTTGGTGGTGTGGCAGTCGAGACAGACCGCGGCCTCGTAGGCCTCGCCCTCGATCTTCATGTTCTTGGCGATCAGGGCCGACTCCTCGTTGTAGAGGATGTTGAACGCCGTCGAGTGAGGATCGGCGTCGAGCCAGGTCGCGTACTCGTTCTGGAGCACCGTGTTCTGTTCGAGGGGGACGGGAGAGCCGTGGCAGTTGGAGGTGCCGCAGGAGGCGGCGCCCAGGTAGCGGCCAGGCTGGGCGGCCGGCGCCTGGGCCGGGGGCTCCTGCTCCGGCTCCTGCTGCGCGGCCGGTTGTTGGAGTTTCGCCATACCGGTCACCGGCACCCAGAGGAGGATCAGCCCGGCGGTCATGACCGCCGAGCGGCCGAGGGTTCTGGCGAGGCTCCGCTTCGGACCGGCTGTCGCCGTTCGAAGGTCGGTCCCTCGCCTGGGCGGCTCGACTCCCGGAACTCCAATCAACGAGTCGAGCTCCTGGGACTCGAGGCGTCTCACGCCGCGCTTGCTCATCGTCCACTCCTTCTCGGATTGCTGGTGCTCCGGCATTCCTGTTCGATCTGTCGAGTCGTTCGTGAGGGTCGACGGACCCGGCCTACGCAGAGAGCTCACCGCGCACCCCCCGCGGCCGTCGGCGTCACCTCGATGCTCACGCGATTCCTGCGCTGAGGCACGTCGTCGACCTTGTAGACCTCGCCGTTCCTGAGGTAGAGACGCTGCATCTCCTCGAGGTTGAACGGCCGCGATCCGATGCGGTTGAAGATGCTCACCTGATTGCCGCTCTCGTCGACCGCGCGATCGCGGTCGAGTCCCTTGGACACCGCCACCGCAGGACCGTAGGTGTGGGTGTGGGCGATCAGCTCGGGGTGGAGCCTGGGGCTGAAGCCCAGGTACTCGGGAACCGTCTCCGGCGAGGTGAGCTGCGCCACCGCGAACCCGTGCTCGCCGTCTGCGATGTAGGCGAACAGGCTCGCGTTGGTCGACGCCACCTTGACGTCTCGGGTGTCGCGCAGGAAGCCGTCGGCGTTCCATGTCTCGACCAGCGCGGGCCGCTCCGGGTTGGTGACGTCGACGATCGCCATTCCGTCGGGTCCGGCCGCCAGGTAGGCGTAGGTGCGCGCGACGTAGACGTTGTGGATCTCGTTGAAGCCTCCGAGGCGCCCGGCGACCCTCGGTCGGTCGGGGAAGGTCACGTCCACGGTCACCATGCCGGTCGGGTTGGTGACGAAAGCGTAGCGGAACATCACGGTGACGGCGTTGCCCTCACCGACCTCGGGGACGTGCGCGACGATCCTGGGCTGCAGCGGCACCGAGCAGTCGACGACCTTGAGCCCGTAGCTTCCCACCAGGTAGACGTAGTTGCCGGCGACGGTCAGGTTCTCCGAGCCGGCGAGCTCGCCGTTGGGGTTGAAGGTGAGCGCGCGCGTCAGGAAGTTGTTCTTCGGGTTCGCGTCGGTCAGCGTGTCGACGTTGGTGAGGATCAGGCCCTCCTCTCGGTCGCTGATGAACGCGTAATGGTAGATCGGGTGCATGACCTGCTCCCGATTCTCCGGCCGGTACTCGCGCCAGGGCGCCACCGGCATCGTGGTCGGCAGCGCCACCGCAGTGGCGTACTTGGTCTTGAACGCCTTCTTTTCGCCGATCGGCGAGACCGGGCCGGTGACGATGCGCTCGGAGAAGTCGAGGTTGCCGATGTTGGCGATGTCGAAGACCTCGAAGCCGCCCTCGCCTTTGGCGGTGAACACCCACTCGCCGCGCGCCTGGATCGAGCGCGGGCCGCCCTTGCCGCCGCCGCCGTGGTGGAAGTCCTTCTCTTCGAGCTCCTGGTCGAGCTCCTCGTGCTCCTCGAAGAACGCGGGGTAGGCGATCCTGTGGAGGTAGCTGCCGATCACGGCCTGCGGCTCCTCGAACTCGGTGACGCGGATCGCCTCGAAGCCCTTCTTCCCCTCCGCGACCCAGGCGAACTGCCCGATGAAGTTGGGGAAGTTCGTGCCCAGGGTCAGCAGGTTCGCCATCCAGGCGTTGTTGTCGTCGTTGACCGACAGGTGGCAATCGGTGCAGGTCTTGGTCTCGACGGTGCGCACGGTGTGCGGCGCGTGCGGGTTGAAGGCCTGCGAGCTGAAACCGGGCGCCGAGATCGGCGCCTGCTGGTGGTAGAAGGTCTTGCGGTTGATGTTGGTCGAGGTGAGGATCAGGGCGCTCGAGGAGCGCACCGGCATGATCTTGTTGGCCTTGGTGTCGCCCGCGATGCCCAGCATGTAGGCGTCGGTGCGGATGACCTGCGGGTTGTAGCTCGCGTAGTTCTTGGTGACCTGCCCCTCGTAGTGGTTCATGGGCGTCTTGGCGTTGGCCACCTGCGGGAGGTGGCAGCCGGAGCACGAGGTGATCCAGGACGAGTGGCAGGTGCTGCAGGACATCGTGTCGTTGTCGTGCGCGGCCGCCCACGGCGCAACGTCGGAATCCCCCCAGGATCCGTCGGACATCATCGTCTTGGCGTAGTCCGACTTCTCGTTGTAGTTGGGGTGGCCCGGAACGACGGTGTCGCGCACCTGCTTGACCTCCCACTCCAGGTCGGGGTCCAGCATCGAGCGTTGAACCAGCATCTCGCCGGGACCGCCCTCGCGCGGTACCCAGGCGAAGCGTCGGCGGCCGAACGACGTCGTGCCCAGCGCCAGGTTGGTGCCTCCCGCCGGCGCCGCGGGCCCGGTGGTCCGCAGGTCGGTGTACTCGTCGACCGTGCCGTGGCAGTCGCGGCACTCGATCTCGATCGCCGACCCGTACTCGCCCTTGATCAGCCCATCGCCGTGGTTGTCGCGGGAGAAGTGGCAGTCGGAACAGTGCATGCCGCCCTCGGCGTGGATGTCGCGCAGATGGACGGCCTTCTCGAACTTGTCGTCGTCCTCGGGGGAGACCTGGTTGCCCTCGGCGTCGAGCAGGTGCCCCTCGCGGTCCCGCTTGAAGACCGCGCGGAAGATCCAGCCGTGGCCGTGGTAGTCGGCGAACTGGGTGTTCTCGGCCTGATCGTTGAGCTCGCTGACCTTCTCGAGGAAGTCGATGTCGGTCCACTTGCCGCGCACCGCGGCGCCCTCGGGGTTGTGATCCAGGCTCGCGAAGATCTCGGCCTGGGTCGGGAACTCCTGCTCCTCCGGCCACATCAGCTCGCCGTCGGTCTCGTAGTCCCACATGGTGTAGCCGAGGTAGGTGTTGACGAAGGCGTTGGGCTGGTGCATGTGGCAGCTCATGCACTGGCTGGTGGGCACCGCGCGCGTGAGCTGGTGCTTGATCGGGTGTCCCTTCTCGCGGTTGCTGCAGGCGCCCGAGGCGTCGCGCTCGCCGCAGATCGCCTGGTCGGCGGTGTCGGTCTGACCGACGTGGCCGTACTTCGCCCACGGCCCGGAGTGCACCGGATCCCGGTCGTTGGCGTAGACCACGTGGCAGGCGGTGCAGCCGCTCGACCGGTAGTCGCCGGGGTGGTCGTTGGTGCCGAAGAACGACAGGTGAGGATCGTTGAGGCGGGTCTTTTGCAGGTTGATGAGCGCCGGCGAGATGCGCAGGCCGGTGCCGCGCCCGCGGTCGGACAGCCGGATGTCGGGGAGCCCCGGGAGATCTTCGGGGTTCGGATTGCCGATCTCGGGGAAGAACGATGGGATGATGCGCGCGCCCGGCTCGAAGGCGCGGAAGTACTCGCCGGGCTGGATCGTCTCCCAGCGCGGCAGGGGCACGACGGCTTGAATCGCGCCGCTCTGCTTCTCGAACTCGGTGAGCGGGCGCTCCTGCACGATCGACTGCGCCTCGCCGTCGGGGCCGTAGGCCTCGCCCATGAACGCCGACTTGAGGCCCACGAGGCCGTTGGCGTAGCCGGCCGCGACCCAGAAGATCGAGCTCGTCGCCATCGGACTGCGGCGGACCGCGCCGACCTGCTCGGAGTGGCAACCGCCGCAGACCTGAGGCGCGACCCTCAGGTCGCCCGGGTTCACGAACTTGATGAACTCGTAGCTCTCGCGCAGCGTGTCGGTATAGGCGCGCTTGGGGTTGGCCGAGGTGTACTCGCCGCTCTCGTCCTCCCAGAACTCGGGGAACTCGGGCTGCACGTGAGCGCGGGCCATCGCGTCCTGGTAGCCCGACGAGCCGGGGGTGGCGCCCTCGGGCTTGAACGAGCCGGCGTCGCCGCCGTGGCAGTCGGTGCAGCCCAACTTGACCGCCGCCGAGTCGTGCATCGGCTCGATCCCCACGTGACAGCTCAGACAGCCGTCGCTCTTGGCCGCCTCCTCCGCACGGGTCTGGAAGAAGAGCGGATCGGTGGCCGGCGGCTCCTGCCCCTCCTGCGTCTCCTGGGCGGCGGTCCGATGGGCTTCGGCCTGGATCATGGGGATGGCCAGCGTGGCGACGACCACCAGACAGACCGCCGCCAGAGCGCTGCGCTCCAGAACGCTGCGTCCGGCTCCCTGATCGCGATTCGACTCCACTCCGCTCATCGCTGCCTCCCATCGTTCCGGCACGCCTTCCGTCCGGACGCTGCACCCTTGTCTGTTGCACCTGTCGCTTCCGCTCGTCCGCCGACGACTCGCTTCATTCTCGCTCTCACCAACGTCTCTTCGCTCCTCTCGAGGATCTCGCTCATGAGCTACCAGGTCAGCACCAGGTTGGTGAAGGCGCCGTAGAGCGCCTTGCCGTCCTCGAAGATGTCACGGAAACCGCGGCCCGGGAGGAGGGTCGAGACCCCTCCGATCAGGATCATCTGGTTGTTGAGGAACGGCCGGTAGATCAAGCCGGCCGAGAGGTCCCACCCGATCTCCTCGTCGATCGTCTCCTGGAAGGTCAGCGCCTGGAGCGTCTCGGTGGTGTCGAAGCGCAGGTAGGAGCCGTTGAGGATGGTCACCACCTTCGGCATGACCTCGATGTCGAGCCCCAGCCCGGCCTGGATGAAGCCGGGGTTGACGAAGTTGGGTTGACCCTTGTCGCGGCTGGTCTTGAGCGCCGGCAGGAAGCTGCCGGGGCTGGTCAGCGAGGTGAGGGTTCCCGCCAGGGGAATGCCGAGACGGTTCCAGTAGCTGAAGGCGCCGCCGCCGAAGTTCGGCTGGTCGAAGATCGCGTCGAACCCCTCGGCGTCGCGATCCTGCACCGAGTCGTCGCCCGAGGCGTACTGGAAGAAGATCTTGGGGCGGAACCAGTTGCGGTCGTACGAGAGCTCGAGCGCCGCGAACAGCGCGCTGATGTCGACCTCCTCCTCGCCCGTCGCCGGATCTCGGCCCGCGATCGGGTTCAGGCTGTCGTCGCCGAACACGTAGTAGAGGGCGTGGTCGAGATTGAGGCGCCGGACGTGACCGAAGCCGGTCCAGCCGACGTAGGTCGCCTCGATCTCGTGCGGCGTGAAGTCACCAGTCGGATCGGGACGAGCCAGACGGCCGTTGCGGTCGTAGAGAAACGTCGGCTCGTCGCGCAGGTGGTGGACGCTCCACTGCCAGTTGTAGCCCTGGAGTCCGAAGATGTCCTGCCGGTAGAAGTTGGCGATGGCGACCTGCTGGTCGCGCATCTCGAAGGAGTTCAGGCCGCTGTTGATGTCCTTATCCAGTCGATCGAAGAACGCCAGGTTGAACTGGTTGCGGTTGGAGGCGGTCGACCCGAACAGCCGGAAGCCGAGGTTCTGGTCGAAGAAGACGAAGCCGCGGAAGTCCGAGATGAACTCCTGGACGCCGACGCGCAACGACAGGAAGTCGTAGTTGACCGACAGGTTGGCGATCTTGTATTCGAAGAACAGCTCCTGGACCGAGCCGCGGCCGTCGGTGCGGGTGATGCCGCGCGAGACGTCCGGCCTGACCACACCGGTCTCCTCGGTCTCGAGGTAGTTGGTGTTGCCGACGAAGGTCGCTCTCACGCGCCATTCGACCGGCGAGAACGCGGTGGTTCCTCGGAACAGGTCGGCCGAGAACAGGAAGTTCTGCTGGCCGACGAGCACCGAGGGCTGGCCGAAGAACTGGTTCGACGAGGGGCGCTCAGAGCCGATCGCGCTCGGGAGCGGCAGGCCAGAGGCCTCCATGAACGTATCGGAGCTGCCGGTGACGTTGAGGAACAGGTCGTCGCCCTTGATCGGGCGGTCGCCCTTGAACCTGTTCTGGTTGTAGGGATCGAACCTGCCGCCCTCGCGGGTGAGCTCGTAAGGGGGCGCCGCGATCCGCCAGCGGTTGGTGAATACCTTGAAGTCCTGCTCCGATGTATCAGGGGGACGGTCGTACTCGAGAGGTCCCATCTGCTGCGGGCGCAGCGGTAAGCGCCCCTCGCGCACGGAGAGGCCGACGCGGGCTCGTCCCTGACGCTGATCTGACTCGGTGACCTGGATCTCGACCGTGTAGACGCCGGGCTCGATGCGCTCCGGCCAGCGGACCTCGAAGCGCCCGTGGCGATCGACGACCGTGGTCTCGGTACGATCGCCGATGGTGACCTCGACCATCGACCCCTTCTTGGCCGGGCTGGCGCCCTCGATGGTGACCCGATCAGGGGGGGCGACCAGGGTCCGCGGTCCGAACAGCAGGACCCTCAGGTTGCCGCGGTCGTACTGTTCGGTGGGCAGCTCGGTGTCGGCCTCGTCCTGCTGGCGGGCGAGCGCCGGCAGGGGCGACAGCAGCGCCGCGAGCAGCGCCAGGGCCAGGCCGGTGCGCAGCCACCGGCGGGTTTGCGGGCGATCGCCTCCGACGGAGCCTCTCTCCACTCCTGGCGTCCCCATCCTTGGCGTCGCTGTGGCCCTCATTCGATTCCCCTCTTCCCCTGATTGATGATCAAGCTCGACCGCCGCGCCGGTTCCTCGAGCGCTCGCGACTCGATCCGAGTCGACCCGGAGCCCCGCGTAGGGCCTTCCCAGCGCGCTCCCGCACGAGCGCTTTCGGTGCTCTTCGGACTACGGATCGGCCCCCGTCCCGGTCGCGGCCGTCGGCGGAGCGGGCGCAGAAGGAGTCGCCGCCCACTCGCCGCTCTTGCTGCGCGCGTGGTAGAGGTGGCAGCTGACGCATTCGGTGGTCGCGGACTCGACCTCGCCGGCCAGGATCCCGGGGTCGGCTCGACCGCTCTCGGTGACGCCGCCGTGGCAGGGCAGACAGGTCTCGATGCCCTGGAGCAGGACGTCGGCCGTCTCGGTGCTGGTCTCGGCCGCCGAGTGGCAGGCGTCGCATGCCATGTTGGCGTGTCGCCCGTGGGTGAATTCGCCGTGGGGCAGCCAATCGGTCGGGATCTCGGGAACGACGATCTCGGCCCGCAGCGCGTCGTCGGCGTCGACCACCTCGTGACACTTCGAGCAGGTCGAGCGGAAGAGTCGCTCGGTGAGATCGAGCGCCTGGCCTTCGACCCGCTCCGCCGCCGATCGGGCACGCTCGCCGCGCCGGATGATGCTGAGCCGACGCAGGGTGTCGCGGGTGCGGATCGAGCTGGTGCCGATTCCGCTGCGGTCGGCGAGGTTGCGCAGGATGAACTCATAGGCCCGATCGGTGCTGCCGTGGGGCACCAGCGGCTGGTTGGCGACCCAGGCCAGCTGGTGGCAGGAGGAGCAGTGTTCCTCGTAGGAAATCGGTGTCATGAGTTTGTCATCGGCCCCCAGCGCGTGGCAACTCTCGCAGGTCAATTGCTTGGCGTCCTGAGGCCTCTCCGGCGCGAGCCTCGCCATCTTCTCCGGATTCAGGTGGAGCTCGTGGTTGAGCTTGATCGGAGTTGCGTCGATCTTGCGCTCGACGGCTTCCCGTAGCGGCACCCGGACGGTCTCCGCTCCCCGGCTCCAGGTCACCGAGAAGTCCGGATGGGTGGCCGCGAAGTCGGTCACTCCGTCGGCATAGACCAGAGGCTGGCCGTCGTCGACCTCGACCTGCTCGTGGCACTCCACGCACTGGGGGTCGTCGACGTCGGCGAGGTTCGGGATGAACCGATGCTCGATGTGGCAGGCCAGACACTCGGGCGTGGTGGCCTGTCGCGGATGGTGCTCGGGCCCCTGGTGACAACGCTCGCACCTCTGGCTCTCGACCCCCTTGAAGGGACTGTGGCACTCGTTGCACGACTGGGCGCCCGAGATCAGCCGGTGCGCGCTCGACAGCGGTCCCGGCCGGAAGGCGTCCCGACGGTCCGCCCACAACAGGTAGGAGACACCGAAGAAGACGGCGACGCCCGCGACCAGCGACAGACTGGCCTTGGAGAGGCCGCGCCGCTTGAGGCCGTAGACGCCGGCGTAATCGAGATCGGCGATCGCGGCTGCTCGCTCCCGGCGAGCGCGGGGGGCGGCTGCCGGGGCCGCGGCGGCGGCCGGCGGCTGGGCCGTGGCAGGGCCGGCGGCCGCCGGTGCCGGTGACGGTGCAGCCGGCGGTTGAGCGGGCGCCTTCGGAGCGTCGGACGGCGGCGCCGGTGCTTCGGAGGGGGGCGCGAAGTCGGGCGGCTGCTTGCCCTGCTTGACCCAGTCCGGGACCTGGAGGTCGAGCCGAGTCGGCGCCTCGGTGGGGAACGCCGGGGGCGCGGCCGTCTCGTGGCTGGTCGAGCTCTCGAGCTCCTCTTGCGGCACCACGGTGGTGCCGGTCATGCTGGCCGCCTGGTGGTGCTCCCGGTCCTCGTGGAAGACGACGGTCAGCGGCATCTCAGGTCTGTCGCGCAGCAGCTTGAGTGTGTAGGTGCCGATCTCGACGCTCTCGCCGCCCTGAACCACGATCTTCTTGACCGGCTCGCCGTCGACCCAGGTGCCGATGATCGAGCCGCGGTCCGCCAGGATGTAGCGCTGTCCGTCCCACTCGATCGTGGTGTGCAGCAGCGCCACGCTGGGATCGTCGAAGCGGATGTCGGCGTCGGTGCCGCGCCCGATGCGCAGCACCGTGTAGTTGAGGACCTTCAGCCGGCTGGTGAGCTGAGTGGCCTCCAGTTCGCCGCCCTTGACCCGTTGGATGATGAAGTGCACGGTCGTCCTGTCGTTCTGGTCTCGGTTCTCGCCCGGGTTCTTCGTCTCAGTCCGCCGTCGGCTCTCTTCGCGGCTCGGGCCTCGGCGCTCCTCCCGGAGGCTCGATCCGCCAAAGCTAGCGCTACGCCCGGTCGGCGCGTCCTCCCGCCACGGTCTCGCGCCTCATCTGCCCGCGAGCATCTGCTGGAGCGGGGTGTAGTAGAAGACGCCGTAGAGGTGCGCGACCACCAGCAGCACGAGCGCCACCGTCAACGGGATGTGGACGTAGAGCCAGAGCTGGAGCAGGTTGCGGTAGCGCTGCTGCGAGACCAGCTGCTGGTGCAGCTCCCGGTGCTGGCGGAAGATCACCAGCAGCCGTTTGAGGTCCTCCTGCTCGGAGGCCGGGACGGTGCGCAGCAGGGGCTTGAGCTTGTCGTCGCTCGCCGCGCGTCCGAACTGGCCGCCGAGGATCCGCCAGCCGGCAAAGAAGATCGGCCTCGCCTCCTTGTCCAGCAACGCCTGGACCTTCCGCATCTGGGGCGATTTGCTGGCGACCAGGCGGGTCATCGATTTGCGCAGCTTGTTGAGCTCGCCTGCGATGTCCTGCGGCGGCGGGTCGCTGCCGACCTCGGTGAGCATCCGGGGCACCACGGTGTAGAGGATCGCGCCGACGACCCCGGAGAAGGCGACCAGCCCCATCGCCACCAAACAGGCGATCGCCACCTTGTCCTCGAACCGGAAGCCGGAGTGGGCGAGCACCACTGCGACCACCAGCAGGCCGAGGTAGACGTGCGACTGGCACCACTCCTCGAGCGATCCGAGCCGCGCTCCGTACGCGCGCTTGCGCACCGCGAAGAAGATGAGCAAGAGGATCAAGAAGGTCGCGATCGCTCCGTAGATCAAGCCGAACAGCGAGCCGCCGTGGGTGAAGGGGGAGCGGATCTCGTACCAGACATAGGAGGCGGTGAGCGCCAGGAACAGCAGGAACGTCCGACGCCGCCACTTGAGGCTGGTCTTGGTGGTGAGCAACATCAGACGCTTCTCCGTCCGAGCGCGACCAGACTGGTGATCGTCTCCTCGTACTGATCGGGGGTGAGCCGGATGGCGGCTCCGGTCGGGCAGCTCGAGACGCAGGCCGGCCCGGTGGAGAGCGAGCGGCACAGGTCGCACTTGACGGCGACGGTGCGGCCGGATTCCTCGCCGCCGCCCGTCACCAGCGCCTTGACCCAGTCCCAGGCGGTCCGCTTCGGTTTCGGATGGACCATGAAGATGTTGTCGTAGGGGCAGTTCGATTCGCAGTTGCCGCAGCCGATGCAGTTGTCGCGGATGTAGATCTCGCCGCGGCTGTCGCGCACCAACGCGTCGGGCGGGCAGTCGAGCATGCACAGCGGGTTCTCGCACTGCCAGCAGGAGTTGGGCGCCAGGATGTTGGCGAAGTGGATGCCGGTGAGCGACAGGCGCGCCTGCCCGTCCTCGTGGACCTCTTCGCAGGCGGTCACGCAGTTGCCGCAGCGCACGCACTTGTAGTCGTCGATGATCAAGGCGTCGGTGCCGATCACCACCTCGCCGCGGATCAGCTCGTCGAGGATCTCGTACTTGCCCCCCGACTGCGCCTCCTTGGCGAGCGAGTCGAGGCGCCGATCCTCGAGCTTGTCGCGGAAGCTCGCCGCCAGCTCGGGAGAGGCGTTGATCACCTCCTTGAGATGATCGGCCGAGAGCTTGACCAGCTCGGTCGGGAAGATGGTGCTGACGGTGGCCGCGCGGGTGCGGTCCTCCATCAGCGCGCCCTCGCCGAAGAAGTTGCCCGAGACCAGGTAGGAGAGGATGATCTCCCGCCCCTGCGACAACTTCGACACCTTCACCTGGCCGCTGCGGATGAAGTACATCGAGTCGCCCTCGGTGCCCTCCTCGATCACGGTCTCGCCGCGTCCGTACTCGACCAGCTGGGCGGTCTTGGCGAGAGCCCGCAGCACCTCGCTCGAGACCCCGGGGAAGAGATAGCCCTGGAAGGCGCGGACCAGGAACGCCTCGTCGATCAGCCGCTTGACCCGAGGCGATCCGTAGATCAGCTTGAGCATGGTCTTGCGCGGGATCTCGAGAACGGCCGACTGCTCGTTGGCGATGATGCTGGCGTTGCGCCGGCGGCCCGAGATCAGTCCCACCTCGCCGAAGAAGTCGCCGGCCTTGAGCTGACCCACCTCGTGGGGGCCGTGCTCGTCCTTGCGAACCACCTTGGCGGTGCCGTCGACCAGCACCATGACGCTGTCGGTGTAGTCGTTCTGCTCGATGATCGACTCGCCCCGCTTGACCCGGCGAGGCGTGCAGGTGAGCAGCGCCTCGCGCAGATCGCCGGTCGACGGCGCCCGCAGCACGTCCTCGGGCTTGAAGCTGATGGTCAGGAGCACGTTCTTGAGCTCCTGCGCGTCGCTGGTCCCCAGCAGCGGCACCCGCTTCTGGAGCGCCGCGATCCGCTCGACCACCTTGCCCTCCCAGAACGGCAGGCGCTCCTTGAGGATGTCCTCGTCGGCGGGGACCACCTCCCGCCCCATCAGGTGCTCGACGACCTCGTAGCCCTGGTTCATGCCCAGCTTGATCAGGTCACGCCCGGTCACGGCGCCGATCAGGAAGATCCCGGGGGCCGAGATCGACTCGTAGACTTCCGAGATCTGGGGTTTGGCGTCGGCGTCGGCCGAGGAGAAGTGGACACCGATCGACTCCAGCCAGCCGCGCGGCGGCTGGGCGCCGATCTTGAGGTAGACGACGTCGGCCTCGAGCTGGATGTCCTCCTCCTTGCCCTTGAGGTGGATCATCCCGGGCTGGACACTGCCGACCGTCGTGCTGAAGAAGATCTGCAGCTCGCCCGAGGCGTACTTGGCCATCGTCTCGCGCTCGTTGGCCTCTTTGGCGCGCGAGATCTCGGGCTTGCGGACGACCAGGCTGACGCGGTTGTTCTCGGTCAGCGAGTTGGCGATCTCGAGCGCCGAGTCGCCAGCGCCGACCACGACGATGTCCTGGTCCTCGTGGTCGCGCGGATCGATCAGGCGCTGCTTGACGTGCGGCAGTTCCTCGCCCGGAACGCCGAGACGGTTGGGGTTCCCTTGGGTGCCCATCGCCAGCACCACCCACTTGCACTCGTAAACGACGCCGTCGGAGGTGCCGATCTTGAAGCCGCCGCCGTCGCGCCGCTCCAGGGCCTTGACCTCCTTTCCATGCTGGACGTTGAGCTTCAGCTCGGCCGCCGCCCTGTCCCAGGCGTCGAGGATCGATTCGCGGGTGCCGACCTCGAACGGCACGTTCCCGCGCAGCGGGATCAGCGTCGGCTCGGCCATGACGTGCTTACCGCGCTGGTAGCAGTAGATCGTGTCCGCCAGGTGGGCGGCCCGTTCCAGCAGCACGTAGGACATGCCGTTGGCCTGGGCGTGCGCCGCCGTGGCGAGGCCGGCGGGACCAGCGCCGACGATGACGAGGTCGAAGCTCTTCTGACTCACTCTTTGCGCCGAGGTGG
This sequence comes from Thermoanaerobaculia bacterium, assembly GCA_035546295.1. Lineage (GTDB taxonomy): Bacteria > Acidobacteriota > Thermoanaerobaculia > Multivoradales > Multivoraceae > DATKBT01. The sequence continues at coordinate 22,001 of DATKBT010000108.1, forward strand.
CTCGCCCCGCGCCGGGGCCGAGACGTGGTTGGGAATCGTCGGCGGGAGCTTAGCAGTCGTGGCGATGGCGGGGACCGGCTCTCACCTCCGGAAAGGCGAGCCTTTCCGAGCTGTCGGAGCTTTCCCGTTCACCGCGGGCGGCGAGAGTTCCCCCCCGGAGCGTATAGCCTTGCTCCGCGTCCCGGAGGCCGACGCTCAGGGGAATCCCGTCCGGAGATCGGCGCCAGAATCTCGACCGGAAGGAGCGCGTACCTGGGACACGCAGTGGCGAGCAGACCGATGCGATGGATGGAGATGGAGAGTCCAGGCTGGCGCGCCCTCGTGGCGCTGATCGTCCTGGCGGTGACTTCACCGGCGGTGGGCGGTGCGCAGACCGCGGCCGGCGAGACCGGCGCCATCGAGGGGAGGGTCACCGACGAGTCCGGCGCGCCTCTTTCCGGCATCCGCGTGGCGATGCGTCACGCCGAGGGGGACCCCGATCGCGAGCTCGCGACCCGGCGCGACGGCAGTTACGGCGTGGTCGGTCTACCGGCCGGCTCCTACAGCGTGGAGGTGTGGGCCGAGGGTTTCTCGAGCGCGATCGCCGAGGGCGTCGGGCTCGACTCCGGCGAGACCTTGCGGCTCGACTTCACGCTCGCCGCCGGCTCGGGGATCGCGATCACCGTGATCTCCTCGCCGCGCATCGACGTGGCGAGCCCGAGCCGGATCCTGCGCGTTCCGGGCGGGCGTCTCGACCAGCTCCCGGGGCGCCTGCGCTTTCCCGAGCTCGCTCGTCTCTCCGACGCGTTCACCTGGCTGCCGGTTCCGAGGGAGGGTCTCGAGCCCGTTCGTGAAGGCGTGGCGAAGCTCGAGCTGCGCGGCCGACCGCTCGAGCCCGGTTCGGTACTGATCGACGGCGTCGAGGCGGACGTGCAGGCGGCGCCACCGCTCGAGCTCGACACCGCCGATGCATTCCAGCGGGATCTCGAGGTCACCGCGGGCGGCCTCCACCCGTTCTTCGAGGGAGCGCCGGGGGGCACCGTGCGCCTCACGGCGCCGAGCACCGAAGCCGTACGAGGGGGCGACTGGCGGGTCGGGCTCGAGCTCGGCTTCGGTCTCGATGGGCTGGACGAGCCGAGTGTCGAGGGCAGCTCGCTGGGCGGCTTTCGGGTGGAGCGCAACCTGGAGGAAGCGGGGGATCTCTCGGCCTCGGTCGGCGGATCGCCCTTCGGGCGAGATCTGGGGCTCTTCGCAGCCGGCGTCGGCCGGCGCTCCGAGATCGTGCAGCGGCTCACCGGCGATCGACGGGCCGAGCAGGAGGTCGACGAGTCGGCGGCGCTGCTGCGTGTTACCGGCACCCCCGCCGCCAGGCTGCGGATCGGGGCCAGCCTCGCCGGCGCCGAGATCGAAGCCGACGGGCTGCTGACCGACACCGCGGAGCTGTCCCAGGCGGCGGTGGAGACGCACGGCGCGGGCTCTCGAAAGAATCGGCATGCCGCCTTCTCGCTCGACCTCGGCGTCGGGACGCGCCTCCATCTCCACGGCTGGGCGGGGTGGCTCGATCGCTCGCGGCAGGATCCCGCGGACGAGGGCCGTCGCCTCGTCTACCTGACGTCCGGTCGCGGCCTGGGGCTCCCGGCTCTCTACGACGGGGGCGCGGGCTTCGCGAGCGGCAAGCCGGGCCTGGCCCAGAACGGCGAGCGGGAGGGCGCGTCGCTGCGGGTCCAGGCGAGCCGGCTGGCCGGCGGCGGTCATCGCCTCGCCTTCGGCGTCGAGGGGAGTCGCGCCGACGTGTCGCTGCGGCGAGAGTTGCTCGGCGCGCTGACCGAGGTCCGGTGGGGGGGAGCGCCCTCCCAGCTCGGAACGAGGTTCGATCTCTCCGCCGCTTTGCAGGGCGAGATCGAGCGCGACTCCGAGGCGCTGTTCGTCGAGGACCAGTGGCGGCTCACGCGCCGGTGGACCCTCCAGCTCGGCTTGCGCGCGGAGTCCCACCGGGTGAGCGCCGCGTCCGCCGGTCCCGGCCCCACCCCCGAACGCCACCTCGACCGCGAGCTCGACGAAGGCGTGGAGCCCAGGCTGGGGCTGGCGTGGGACGTGCTCGGCGATGGCAACTACGTGATCTATCTGAGCGCCGATCGATTCCACCGCGAGCTCGACGACCGTCTGGCCATTGCCGCGCTCGGGCGGGTCGATCTCGACCGGTCGATCGGGGCTTTCGGCTCGCTGGAAGAGCTGCTCTCGGTCAGCGGCGGTGAGACCGTGATCGCGGGCGTTTCGAGCCCGGTCGTCGTCGATCCGCAGCTCTCGGCCGAGCGCTGGCGTCGCTTCGCGCTGGGATCGGAGCAGCTCGTGATCCCGGGGCTCAGGGTCCGCGCCGAGGCGAGCTATCGGGAGCTCGAACGCGGCGTCGCCCTGGTCTTCGTCGATCTCGGCGACGGCGGACTGACGCCGGCGCTGGCGAATCCGGGAGAAGGGCTCGCACGACGCCCCTACGGTGGGTCGGCGCCCGAGCACCCGGGAATGGCGTCACGCCGGTTCGGGCTCGAGATGGGTGCCGACGTCCGCCTCGGCGGCCGCTTCACGGCCGGCGGCTCGTACACCTACAGCCAGGCCGACGGCAACGTCGACGGCAGCGCGTCCCCCTTCGATCTGAGCGCCTCGCTGGCCGCTTTCGGGCCGGCGACGGCTGCCGCGGATCTCTTGCCGGCGCCGGTCTGCGCGATTCTCGAGGGCTGCTTCGGGACCGACGGCTCGGCGGCGACGGACCGGCCGCTCGACGACCGCCGCCATCGCTGGAAGATCTACGGCTCCTGGGCGCTGCCGCGCGGGCTCGATCTCAGCGCCTACTTCCAGTACCTGTCGGGAGCGCCCGAGACGGCCAGGATCAGCGCGTTGAGCTCGAGCGATGGCGCGCTCACCGCGGTCGGAGCGGTCGCCGTCTCGGGCCTGGAGGAGAGCCGCGTCGGCGACTCCGTGTCGCAGCTCGACCTCGAAGCGAGCTGGAGGATCGAAGCGGGTCCGTTCGCGCAGGAGGGGCGTCGGCTGTCGTTCTTCGTGCTGGTGAGCAACGTGCTCGATCAGAGCCGGGCGCTGTCGCGCTGGGATCGCCTGACGCTCGAGCCCATCGTGGTGCCGCGGGAGGCGTTCTTCGAGGGCTTCGACGCGCTCGCGCTCGCCGAAGCGCAGGGGGTCGCACTCGATCCTCGCTTCGGCGGGCCCCGACTGGTGCAGCGGGCGAGGGAAGCGCGGTTGGGGCTGCGGCTGGAGTTCTGAGCGGCTGGACGGCGACGCGGGTCGCTCGCAGGCGCGGCTCGGGCGCTGCGGCGTCGCGGGAAGTGGCCCTACTCGAGCCGCACCCGGGCCTCCCCGATGCGCAGCTTCACGTCGACCCGCGAGTCGCCCCCTCCCTCGGCCCACTCGGCTCTGGCGCCGATCAGCATCCTTCGCCGGCCCTCAAGGTGTCTGTCCGGGAGGACGATGCCGGCGTCGCCGATGCGCGTGCGCATCGACACGCTGTGGACGTGCTCCTCGGGCACCCGGACGGTGATCTCGCCGATCTTCATGCGCACCGACAGATCCTCGTCGCCCGCCTGGATGTCGACCTCGCCGATGCCGACATCGACGGTCAACGGAGACCAGCGCGGGACGAGGACCCGCCCGGTCACGCCGACGCGCCGGAGGATCCGCAGCGACAGGCCCGACATCCGCACCTCGAGGCCCTCGGCGGTCCTCACCGGCTCGACGCGCAGCTTGCGCTTGTAGCGCCCGCACTGTTCCTCGCGGACCTTGCGGCATTCGAGGACCAGCTCGGCTCGGAGCTGGGAGATCTCGGCGGCTTCGATGTCGAGCTCGCCGACGCCGAACACGATGCTCACCGGCTCCCCGAGCGCGACCGGAGCGATCACGGGCCGATCGCCGAAGACCTCGATCTGCTCCGAGTAGACGGGAAGGTCGGGGGCAGGCTCGTCGGCGCCGGCGCGCGCGGCGACGATCGGCGCGATCGTCAGAGTGGTGAGCGCGAGGAGCGCGACTGTCGAAACGGTCTTCTGTCGCATCGTATTCTCCTTCCATACCCCATGACGCTGCTCAGGGGAGTCGCGTTACCTCGGCGCGGCGTCAACCTGCGGCCGTCGATCGTGCGAGGATGCGACTTGGATCGTCGTCCGGCGACCCGGTGCCCGGAGCCGGGTCGTCCGGCGGCACGACGACCCGACCCGATCGCCACCGCCGACGACTGCGGCTCCAATTCGCGGCCCCGATCCTCAATGAAGATCCTCATCGAGGCCGCGCGCCGCCCAGCGAGCTCCATCAGCTCGCCCGAAGGAGATCGTGAGCCCGACGACTCGTCCCGCCACAGGCCGATGAGCGAAAGAAGAAACCGCCGCGGCCTCCTCCCGGAGACCGACGCTGGCCTTCCGGCGCGGCGTCCTCACCGGATCGCGGCCCTTCTGTTGGTGGTGCTCGCCTGCACCGGCCTGCGCCTGGTCCACCTGGAGGCCGACACTCCGATCGGGGTCGGCACCGGGAGCATGGGGCTCTACATCGACGAGGGGTACAAGACGCTGGACGCCCGCAACACGGTCCTGTTCGGGACTCAACGCTGGCATCCGCAGGACCGGTACCACGGCTGGCGGGGGGCGAGCCCGCTGACCCACTGGCCGTTCGTCGCGTCCTTCCGGATCCTCGGCGTCGAGCTGGGGAGCGCTCGGCTGGTGTCGATCCTCTATTTCCTGCTCTTTCTCCTGCTCTACGCCTTCGTCGGCGCGCGCGAGCGACCGATGGCGCACCGGCTCGCCGGCCTGCTGCTGCTCACCGTCTCCTACGTCCTGTTCTTCTTCTCGCGCGTCGCCCTCATCGAGGTGGCGATCACGACGGCGAGCTACGGCGCTCTCTTCCTGCTTCGCTCTCCCAGGATGCGGCGACCAGAGCTCGCGTTCCTGCTCGTCTGCGTCCTCGCGGCCGTGGCGACCTTCGACATCAAGAGGTCGGCGTTGCTCTACTTCGTGCCCATCGTCACGGGCCTCGTCGTCGCGGCGGCGCTCGACGACAGGTGGGCTGGTCTCGCGAGGCGGTGGGCGCCGGCCGCCTTCGCCTTCCTCCTCCTGGTCGCGTACCTCGCGCGTGCCGCCTGGACCTGGCGGATCGAGCTCGCGCCGGCCGCGTCCTTCCGCAAGCTCTTCCTGAACCCGATGACGACGTCGAGGACTCCCGACGCGGAGGCCTCCGTCCTGCTCGTCTGTCTCGGGCTCCTCTGCGCTCTGCACCTCCTCGCGCTGCGTCCTCGCGAGGTGCTGAGCGATCCCTATCGCTGTGCGCTGCTGGCGATGGCGTTGCTGGCGCCGGCCCTGCTGGCGCTGTTCGCCTACACCCCGCTCCGCTATTACGTTCCGATCCTGCCGGCGTACGTGCTGCTGTTCCTCGAGTGGTGGTGGCTCGAGCCCTGGACCTGGACCCGCCGCAGCGATTCGCTCCTGGCCCACGCCCTCGGCCTCCCGCTACTCGTCGCCTGGATCTTCCTTGCCGGCCTCGCCTTCGACGAGCTCGTCCTCTATCAGCTGCCGCTCCGGCTCGGCGACACTCCCGGGATCTCGGTCACGGTCTTCTATCGGATCTTCCTCCCGGTCGCGACGGTGGCCGCGCTGGCGCTCTGGCCGGTTCGCGAAAGATTCTTCGCAAGCCGGCTGGCGCCGGCGGCGGTCGCGCTGCTCCTGGTCCTGACCGTGGCCCGTGACCTCTGGATGGTCGGCCGCTTCCTGGGCGCTCCCAGCTACGAGTCGCGTGAGATCGGCAGATCGCTGGAGGAGATCGTCGGGACCAGCGCATCGATCGGGGGCGACATCGCGCCGTTCTTCGCTCTCGGCACGCGGATGCGCGCCCTGGTGGTGGCCCCCCATTCCAACAGCCTGGAAGAGAACCCGGAGCTCGAGTTCGACTTCTTCCAGTTCAGCGAGACCAACGAGGGGCGGGCGACCCGGCAGATCCTCGAGGAGCGCTCCGGGGTCACCATCGGGCCGGCGCTCTACGAGTCCGAGTACGCCGGGCGGGCGATCTCGTTGCATCGAGTGCGCTGGGACGAGCCGCGTGACGATTCCCACGAGTCGCGGGACGAGCCGCGGGACCAGGAGTCGCGGGATGGCTGACGGTACGGACCCGGAGGCGTCGACAGCCCCGCCGAGACGGAACGCGGTCGGCGTCCTGCCGTCGCCGGCGGTCTCCTCCGCAGCGATCGATCGCAGCCGGCCGATCACCGAGAGGCCAGGCGATCCTGGCTGATCAACCACTGCATGGCCCGGCCGAGTCCAGAGAAGTAGCGAGTCAGCTCGGCGTCCTCGGGCGCCTCCGCCAGGTTGCGATCGAGCAGCGGATCGGCGCCCGCGGAGAGATAGCAGCTGGGCGCCGTCCCCAAGAGGCCGTAGCAGGCTCTCGACTCGGTGCGATAGTGGAGGCGGCCGCCGTGAAGGGCGACCCACGGCGCCGCAGGCTCCATGAACAGGCCGCGTCCCAGCCACTCCTCGGGCGCTGCGACTCCAGCGACCAGGGCGACGGTCGGCGCGACGTCGAGCTGGTGGACCGGATGGCGGATCTCGAGCGGGTTGCTCTGTCGCGCCGAGATCAGGGCGAGCGGCACTCGAAACAGCAGCTCGATCTGCTGCACGGGCGTCAGCTCGAGGTGGGGGGGGATGGGGATGCTGTGGTCGCCGACCAGGACGACCAGCGTGTCGTCTGCGAGCTCGCTCGCCGCCAGGAGCTCCAGGAAGTTCGCCACGGCTCGATCCTCGTAGATCATCCGGGACAGGTACCCCTGATACTCCGGGAAGCCGGCGGTCTCGGCGGCCAGCGACTCCGGCAGCGGACCCTCGGGCACCATCGACATCGGGAAGTGGCTGCTGATCGTCGTCAAGGCGGCGAAGAAGTGCCGCGACCGCCCCTCGCGCTCGAGAACCCGAACCACCTCCTCCAGGACCGGGAGGTCGGCGAGGCCCCAGTCGCCCACCCGCTCGACGATGCCCTGCTTGCGGAAGTGCACTTCGTCGTAGAACACCTCGGTGCCGTGTGCGCGTTCGAAGATGCTGGCGTTGTGGTACGAAGCCGCCGCCGAGGTGAACCAGATCGTGCGATACCCGGCCTCGTTGAGGATCTCCGCCAGGCAGGGAACGTCGATCCACGGATAGGCGAGGTAGGTGGCGGCTCCCTCCAGATTGGGGAGCATCGAGCACAGAGTCGTGAAGCGGGCGCGCACCGACTGTCCCGCCTGGACCGCCGAAGCGTAGGCCTGGGTGAACGAGATCCCGCGCTTCGCCACGATCTCGCGAGTCCTGGGGAAGACGCGCTCGCGCAAGTCCTCGTCGAGGAACTCGAGAGCCCGCATGCTCTCGACGAAGAGGACGACGACGTTGATCCTCCCCTGCTCGGGCAGCGCCAGCCGCCGACGGATCGGCGCCACTTCCCCGGTCGAAGGCCGCTCGGCGAAGGGCGATGCTCCTGGACCCAGTCGGTGGGCGCCGGTCCCGGCACCTCCGGGATCCCGAGGGGCACCGCTCGGCAGCGGATCTCCGAGCTGCCGGAAGCGCTCGAGCTGCTCTCGCGCCCACGCGATCTGCTCCTCGCTCGGATCTCGCGTGCCGCTGCGGGCGCGCCAGATCTGGTCCTGCCACGTCCACTGCTCGGTGGCGGCGGGGCTCCGCGAGAAGGCATCCCGCAGCCACACCTGCAGCACTTGCTCCCTCAGCATCGGATGGGCGGACGCTTGGCCGTAGAGCCCGGTCCAGCCGGGGAGCTCGCGGACGAGCAGCGCGAGCACTACCAGCGCGGTGGCCACGCCGATGCGGCGGAGGCGGGAGTTGGCGGCGGGTGCGCGCTGCGAGCCGCGCACGAAGACGACGGCGGCGATCACCACACAGACGGCGCTTGCCAGGATCGCAGGCCGTATCGCGAGCGCCAACGCGGAGGTGGCGACCGGCTCCACATCCGTCGAGTGGAATCGAACCACCCACAGCTCCAGCATCCCGCCGAAGAAGCGGAAGTAGAGGAGGTTGGCGAGACCGACGGTCCATACGCTCCAGGCGGCAAGCACCCAGACCACCACGCTGATCGCGGGCGAGAAGGCAGAGACCGCCAGCCCGGCCGCGCTCACCAGGAGGACGGCGACCAAGTCGTAGAGGACTCCCGAGGGGAGCGCGTGAGCGACGACGGCGGTGGGACCGAGCCCGAGGTCGAGGATCACCTGGATCCGGAGGAGCACCAGGGAACCCAGCAGCAGCAGGCCGGCCGCCACGGCGCGAGCTCCCGGTGGCCGGTGCGACGGGGGGGCGGCCGGCTCCGGGCTCTCCTCGGGACGCGAGAGCCTCCGCAGGGCTACGGCTGCCTCACCACGACCCCTGCCGAACGCCGCCACCGGCATCTGCCGGTAGCGCGGAGCTCCGCAAGGCGGGGTTCACGATTCGAGGGGGTGGTGTGCGCCTCGTGGCTCATCGCTTCCGGCATCTTCGCACGAAAGCTCCGCTGCTTGCCATCCCGGCGAGAGCGCGCGAGAGCTCGACCATCTGGCCGGATCTGGCGTCTGGCGACCCGCGGCGGAGCCGCGAGCCGACCTCGGCCGAGCGGCGGGGGCACTCGGCTACCATCCACCTCAACCCGGCTGGCGTCTCCGCGGCTCGAGCCGGCGAGCTGCGCTCGCAGCTAGGAGGACAGCTAGGAAGACAGCGAGGAGGACACGATGAGAAAGAGGAGACCGCTCGACCGCGCTCCGGCTTCCCTCGCAGCGGGACCGACTCGCCGCGACGTGCTCCGCTCCGCCTCCTGGGGAGCCGGGGCGATCCTCCTCGGTTGCGAGCGCTCGGAGCCGGTCGTCGAGCCGAGGGCAGCGCCCTTCGCCGAGCCCGGAGCCGCCACCGAGCCGATCGTGGGTGCCGATGGCGTGGTCGCGGCGCCGGGGCTGCCGGAGCCGCGCTTCGTCGAGATCCACGGCGTCCGGCTCGGCGTCTACGACACCGGCGGCGAAGGGCCGGTGGTGGTCCTCTCCCACGGCTTCCCAGAGCTCGCGTACTCCTGGCGCCATCAGGTCGGGGCGCTGTCCGACGCCGGCTATCGGGTCATCGCGCCCGACCAGCGCGGCTATGGCCTGAGCGAGAAGCCGGAGCCGATCGAGGCCTACACGCTGGACGTGCTCTGCGGCGACCTGGTCGGGTTGCTCGACGACGCCGGGATCGAGCGGGCCACCTTCTGCGGTCACGACTGGGGGGGAGGCGTGGTCTGGATGATGCCGCGCATGCACCCGAGCCGGGTCGCCGGAGTCATCGGCGTCAACACTCCGGCCAACGACCCGCGTCCGGAGCATCAGCGCGCTCCCAGCGAGGAGCCGCTGATCGTGCGCAGCGAGAGCTTCTACGTAAGTACCTTCCAGGAGCCGGGGCGTGCCGAGGCGGTGCTGTCGCGCGACGTCCGCGCGACCTTCGAGCACTTCATGCGCCGCGGCGGCGTGTGGAACGTCGAGGAGTTCCGCAAGCTCCCGGAGGATTCGGCGGAGCGGCAGATGGACATCCTCAGGATGCTCGAGGAGAGCGAGCCGACCGGCGAGACCTTCCTCGAGGAGCACGAGCTCGCGTACTTCGTCGACACCTTCGAGAGGACCGGCTTCACCGGCGGGCTCAACTGGTACCGCGCCGCAGTGCAGCTGCGCCCCGACTTCGGCGAGCTGGCCTGGGACATCCAGGCGCCCTGCCTCTACGTGGGCGCCGAGAACGACGTGATCCTCAGACCCTCGTCGGCCGACGGGATGGAGGATTTCATCGCGGATCTCGAGAAGCACACCATTGCCGACTGCGGTCACTGGACCCAGCAGGAGAAGCCGGAGGAGCTCAACCGCGTCCTCCTCGACTGGCTCGATCGAAAGATCCGCCGCGCTTGACGCGAGGATCCCCAGCAGCTCGCGATCGGGCGGCGCGAGGGGGTTGTCCGATCGGAGGCGAGACCCGCCGTCGGGCCGTCGAAGCGAACGGCGATGGGAGGATCTCGAAGGGCGATGACGGTGAGCTCGCCGGCCTCGGGTTCGCGCAGGCGTCAGCGATCGCGGGAACGGCCGGTGCGCACCTGAGAGTCTTCCCGGTCCACCTCGATACGGATGTCGACGGGCTCGCCCTCCTCCCGCGGCTCGTCCCGCTGGTAGACGACGAGGTAACGGGAGCGCAGCTCCTCGCGGATCCGGTCGAACACCTCGCCGACGAGCTCCGGGCGATCCGGGAAGAGAGCCAGGCCCCCCGAGACCTCGGCGAGCTGCTCGAGAGGACGCCGCTCGGCCGTCCGCTCGAAGGCGGTCGCGGGAGCGACCACGTAGATCGGAACCATCGCCGCCCGAGCCGTCGCGTTCGCCTGCTCGAAGGTCAGCCGAGACGTCTCGTCGAGGCCGTCGGTGAACAGCACCAGGGCGCGCGCTCCGCCGACGCCCTCGAAGTCGTTGAGCGCCTGCGTGATCGCGTCCCACAGCGCCGTCCGCCCGCCCGGAGTCAGGCCCGCGAGGGCGCGCTCGATCTCGGAGAGCCGCGCGGTGAAGGGGCGGTCGACGACGGTCCCGTCGGCGAACGAGAGCACGGCGACCCGATCCTCCTCGCTGCGCAGCAGCTCGGCCGCCAGGATCGCTGCGGCTTCGGTGACCGTCGGGAGCGCACCCTCCATCGAAGCCGACCGGTCGATCAGCAGGCCGGCGTGGAGCGGCTCCTCGGCGGCAGGAGCGAAGCGCCGAACCGCCTGCGCCTCGCCGTTCTCGTAGACGCGGACCTCGGAGCTCGCGAGATCCCGGACCGGCTCGCCCGAGCGATCGGTCACCGCGATCAGCAGCTCCACCAGCTCGACCTCGACCTGCTCTACGAGACCGGCGGTGTTGACGATCACGGCGTCCTCCGCGGTCGAGCCGTCGGCCAGGTGGGCGACCGCGCGGATCACGGCCGCACGGTCGGGCGGCAGGCGCAGCCCGGCGGCGTACGGAGGCTGGGTCAGGCCGCCGACGAGCTGGTCGTCGACGAACAGATCGACGCGCTGCGGCGGCTGTCCGTCCGGCGTCTCGACCTCCAGGCGTGCGCCGACCGAGCCGGGATAGATGCCCCCCGGGCGGGGCTCCACGAAGCGAACCCGAAAACGCTGGACCCCCTGGTTCAGCCAGATCTGATCGGTGGCCACTTCCTGGTCGCCGACGTAGCCCACCACCCGCACGCGGTGGGCGGCTGGCGTCTGACCGAGGTCGAGCTCCACGCTGTAGGGGGGGGTTCGCTTGGCGAGGACCTGCTGACCGTCGAGGAAGAAGGCGACGCGGTCGAGCTGGCGGCCGGCGCGCGCGGTGAATCGCACCAGGCCGACCTGGACGTTGCCGCCGGGAGTGAGCAGCTCGAGCGCCTCCCCGCCGCCGGTGACGTCGGCGAGCGTGCGCTCCGGCTCGTGTTCCGGCAGGCCGTCCGGCCGCGGCACCTCGAGCTGCCGCACCACCTGCGCGTAGCGCTCGCCGAAGACGTCCTCGATCAGCAGCCGTAGCGTGTACTCGCCCGGTCGCAGGTGGCGGGTGAATCCGAGCGGCAGCTCCTCGAAGTCGGGGGGCGTCGGACCTTCGAAGCGGTAGCGGAAGGACTCGAACAGCTCCTGATCGAGCAGGATCTCGCCGGCGAGCAGGAAGTGGTGGAACGGCGTGCCGTCGAACTCGCGGCTCGGCGACGCCTCCTTCGGAATGCGAACCGACACCTCGACCGCGGTGCGACTCTGGCGACGCGCCGGATACTGGATCCTCGTGTCGACGTCGAAGGTCTCGGCGCCCTCGGGCACGTCGGTGGCGCCGAGGTCGAGCGAGGCGAGCCACTCGGGAGGGGGAGCCGGCGGCGTGGTGACCCGCTCCAGCAGCCGGTCGTAATCGGAGATCCTGGAGTTTTCGCCGTTGGCGTAGCGGAACAGCTCGTCGGCGCAGAGCTGAGAGACGTCGGTGGTGGGCAGCGACGTGCGCTGCACGGGCCGCAGGGGCTCTCCCGGCCTCCAGACGCGGTAGGGCACCTCCTGGCCGCGTTTCTGGAAGACGATCGCGAACCGGCGCTCGGTGAGCTCGCTCCCTCCGTAGAACCAGATCTCGAGCTCCGAGGTTCGGGCGTAGCAGCGGGCGACCGCTCTGCCGTTGGGCAGTGACCAGCCCCCCGGCGGACCGTTCAGCAGGTAGACGAGCAGACGAGCGTCGTCGCCGGCGAGCTCGCTGCCTGCCGCCTGGAGCTCCTCGAACCGGCGCTTCATCTCGTTGACGGGCGTCCTCGGATCGGGGTCGCGGATCGACCAGAAGGCTTCGATGAGCTGGTCGCGACGATAGTCGGCGCTCAGGGTCAGGAACAGCTCGCGCTCCTCCTCGCTGATCAGCACCGCGACGTCCTCGAGCCATCGGCGGTGGCGCGGCGAGAGCGCCGGCTCGGAGTCGGCCACCACCGCGCGCTCAGCTCTCGGCTTCTCGCCGTCCTTCTGGTCACCCGCTTGCTCCTGGCCGAGAGCGGGCCCCCCAGCAATCGAGAGGAGATGAATCGACGCACCGCAGAGCGCCGCAGTCCATGCGGTCGCCGGTCCCGGGAGGCGGAGACGGTGGAGGTTGCCTGTCATCAGAAGAGGAGAAGCCGGTCGACGAACGGCGGATTCCGGGGCCCGGCGCGACGCCGCTGCGCCCCTCGGCCGTCGACGCCTTCCCGCCGAGCGGGAGACTACCGCGAGCGGGCTCGTGGTTTCACCACTCCCCAACGAGCAACGAGGTCGCGGCGCGGTCATACCACGAGCCCGCTAGCCGATCACTCGTGCGCCGCAAGCCCGCAAGCGGGCGCGGCTGGGTCGACCAGGCCACAGCCGCTTCTCTGGGCGAGCGCAGCGGCTTGATCGAACTTTGACCGTTTTGTGAGCCTTGGTCTCGCGCTTGCGCGAGGCCAATGACCGCCGCCTGCCGCAGGCAGGCAAGAACTTCCCGCTGGCCTAGTCGACCTAGCTCGGAGTCGCTCGCCGACGCCGAGCGCTCGCGATCGCCGGCCGGAGATGAGCCCGGATCCCGCGACGCCCGATCGATCCTGCAGGAGCCAGCGACTCGACGAGCTGAGACATCTTGTTAATTTACGCCCGCTCGGAGAGCCGTGATGGCGCTACGATGCGGCATCACTTTCGATTACTGCTGCCGTCCGATCGATCGGGGACGGGCTCCCGGCACACGAGCGCGATGGCGCGCCGGGCGAGGACCCACCGACCGGCGACACCGGCTGCCCGCGCCGGAACCCATTTGTCCTACCACCGGTGTACACCTACCGTGCTACTCGAAGAACACGACTGGCGGCCGGATCGTATCGGGATGAAGATCATTCGGCTGGATTCTGGTTCCAACGTGTCATCAACGATCGTACGCCTCGGTTTTCGTGGTGATTCGAAACGCAGCCGTCGAGCTGCAAAAGGAGAGGTTCTGATGTTTTCCATTCGAAGATTTGCCCTCGGTTTGGCTGCGACCCTGCTCTTGGCCAGCACGGCACAGGCGCAGTCGAGCACGGACACCGCCACGGCCACCGCCACCGCCACCATCGTCTCGGCGATTGCGATCACCAAGGACGTCGACCTGAACTTCGGCGACGTGGTCGCCGGAGGGACCACCGGCACCGTCGTGCTGACCACGGGCGGGAGTCGATCGGCCACCGGAGGCACGACCCTCGGCAACACCGACGGAGCGGCCGCCGCCTCGTTCACGGTCACCGGCGACTCCGCCGCGACCTACAGCATCACCCTGCCGAGCTCGGCCACCATCACTGCTGGAACCAACAACATGACGGTGGACACCTTCACCAGCAATCCCTCCGCCACCGGCACCCTCACGGGCGGCACCGAGACCCTGGCGGTCGGCGCCACGCTGAACGTCGGCGCCAGCCAGGTCTCGGGCTCCTACACGGGGTCCTTCGACGTCACCGTCACCTACAACTGACCAATCTCCGATCACGTTTTTTCGGGCGGGGGCGGAGCTGCTTCGTCCCCGCCCTCTTCGTTTGTCGCGCCCATGAGCTACTCCATTCGCACGGCTCTACCGCTCACCGCATGTCTCATGGCGTGCTCCTGCGCCTCCCCGGCGCGGGCAGCGGAGCCAGCGGCCATCGTTCTCACCAACAACTCGTCGCTCGGCTTCGGCTCGATCGTGGCCAGCGCCACGGCGGGCGCCGTGACCGTGAGTGCCGGTGGCGCCCGCTCGGCTTCGGGTGGCGCCGTACTGGGCAGCTCCGTCGGGGTCTCGGCGGCTTCGTTCACGGTCACCGGCGAGCCCAATCTCACCTACAGCATCGTGCTCCCTTCGTCGGTGACGCTCACCGCTGGCGGGTCGTCCATGACCGTGGACTCCTTCACCAGCCTCCCTGCCGACTCCGGGAATCTCGGTCCCGCTGGGACGGAGGAGGTCCGCGTCGGCGCCACGCTGCAGGTGAGCGGATCTCAGTCGCAGGCCAGCTACAGCGGAACCTTCGACGTCACCGTCGCCTACAACTGATGCGGTCCTCGCGCTTGCTCTCACGGCCTCGTCGTCACCACTTCGAACGAGCAGCGAGATCGCGGCGCGGTCATACCACGAGCCCCCCAGCGAGAGGCCAAACACGCCGTCTGCCGCAGGCAGACGAGCACCTCCCGCTGGTCGAGTCGACCTCAGGAGAGCGATGTCGTGAGCACTGAAAACCGTCCCATGCGCGACGTACACGATCACTGGAGACGCCACGTCCTGCTGGTCGTCGCTGCGATCCTCCTGCTGTCCCCAACACCCTCGGCGCCTGCCGCGGCGCCGGTGACGCAGCCTGGCCCGACCCTCGGAGGTCTCCTGGTCGCTCCCACCCGCGTGGTGTTCGAGGGGCGGCGCCGCAGCGCTCAGCTCACGCTCGTGAATCGCGGCGCGGCGCCCGCGACCTACCGCATCTCCTTCATCCAGATGAAGATGAGACCAGATGGCGGCTTCGAGACGATCGACGAGCCGGTGCCGGGGGCGCCGCCCTCCGACTCGCTCGTGCGCTACTCGCCGCGCCAGGTGGAGCTGGCGCCGGGGGAGTCGCAGACCGTGCGCCTCATGGTGCGCAAGCCCGGCGACCTGCCGAGCGGCGAATACCGCTCGCATCTGCTCCTGCGCGCCATCCCGCCAGTGGACGCCTCGCCTCTCGAGGCGCGTGACGAGCGCAGCGTCGGCGTCCGGCTGATCCCGGTCTACGGCGTCTCGGTTCCCGTCATCCTGCGCCAGGGGGAGACGACCGCGACACTCACCCTCGGCGGCCTCGAGCTGGTTCCGGGGGAGCGGCCGTCGCTGCGCCTGATCCTGCAGCGCGCGGGGACGCGGTCCGTCTACGGTGACCTGATCGTGGACTGGCTGCCGCGCCGCGGATCACGCCGCGAGGTCGGCCGGCTGCGCAAAGTCGCCGTCTACACGCCGAACGCCGAGCGAGAGGTGACACTGCCGCTCGAGGTCGAACCTCGCGCGCTCGCCGCCGGTCGCCTCGAGGTGCGCTTCGAGAGCGGCGAGGAGGGGGCTTCGATGGGAGAGGAGCTCGCGCGCACCAGCGTTGAGGTGCAGTGAGGCGGAGGGGAGCCCGATGCGCTTACCGTGGCTCGCCGCTTTCTGCGTCTTCCTGAGCGCAGCCGGCGCGCCCCTCCCCCTGAGCCCGGCAGAGGAGCCGTCGGTCGCGTCCGATCCGGATGCGGATCTCCTGCTGCTCGGAGTGAGGATCGAGCGGGAGCTCCTCGAGGACATCGTGCCGGCATACGCTCGAGAGGGCGCGGTGCTGCTGTCGCTGTCGGCGCTGGTGCATCTCCTGGAGCTCGACGTCCGGGTCGACCCGCAACGGGCACTCGCCGAGGGCACGGTCTCCCACCGGCATTTCCGGCTCGACGCCGCGGCGCTGCGGGTCACGCTGGGGGATCGGACCTTTCCGTTGAGCGCCGGCGAGATCGAGCGCCGCCGCGACGACCTCTACGTCGACGCCGAGCTCCTCGAGCTGTGGTTCAGCGCCGAGCTGGTGGTCGACGAGCGGGCGGCGCTCGTGACTCTGTGGCCGCGGGAGCCGCTGCCCAGCCGGTTGCGAAGCCAGCGCGAGGGGCGCGCCGCCTTTCTCGGCGCCACCGATCCCGCAGCTCCCGCCGATCCTCGGATCAAGGTGCCCTACCGGCTGTTCGCCGCTCCGTTCGCGGATCTGACCTTCCGGGCCATGGTCGGCGACGAGTCGGCCGGCGGAGACACCAACCACACGGCGCGGATCAGCGGCGACCTGTTCCGTCTCGAGTCTCTCCTGTTCGTTTCCGGGACCCGCGAGGATCCGCTGGCCGAGACCCGTCTCAGCCTCGGCCGCCGCGATCCGAACGGGAGCCTCCTCGGACCGCTGCGCGCGACCGAGGTCGTTTTCGGCGAGAGCTTCCACCCGGGCATCGAGTTGGTCACCACCAGCCGCTCCGGCCCCGGGCTCCTGCTCGGCAATCTCCCGCTCGGCTACACCAGTCGCTTCGACGAGCAGACCTTCGTCGGTGAGCTGCCGCCTGGTTGGGAGGTCGAGCTGTATCGGGGCGACGAGCTGCTGGCCTATCAGTCGAGTCGCGCCGACGGGCGCTACGAGATCCGTGACGTGCCACTCCTGTTCGGCACCAACCGCTTCCGACTGGTCTTCTACGGCCCCTACGGCGATCGTCGCGAGGTGACCGAGACCTACGAGGTCGGACAATCGCTCACCCCGCCCGGCCGGCTCCACTACCGGCTCGCCGCCAACGACCCCGACACCGCGGTGCCGCGGGGTCATCTCGAGCTCAGCTACGGCATCGCGAAGAGCCTCTCGCTGGCCTTCAGCGGGGCAGCCGTCGAGATCGAGCGCGGAGATGTGAGCGCGACTCGCGGCTACCTCCAGGCCGGTCTGCGGGGGACCTTGGGCCGCTGGTTCACGACCCTCGACCTGGCGGGCGACGACGCGGGGGGCTCCGCCATCCAGGGGCGGCTGCAGACGCGCTTCGGGCATCTCGGGGTGAGCCTCGAGCAGTCCTTCCTCTCGAGCTACACCAGCGAGGCTCTGCCCTCAGCGCTGGGCGAGCTGGAGAGTCGTACTCTGCTGCGGCTCGACGGCGGCGTGCCGTTGTTCGGTCGCCGGCGGCTGCCGCTCAGCCTGCGCCTGCGTCACGATCGACTCGCCGCTGGCGGCAGCACCAGCGAGATCGCGGCCCGGCTGTCGGCCTCCGGCCGCGGGCTGTTCGTCTCTCACGAGCTGCTCTGGTCGAGCACAGAGCTCGCGAGTGGGCGCTCGGAGCGCGGCGAGGGTCGGCTCCTGTTGAGCCGTTACGGGTCGGGAGTGGCGCTGCGCGGAGAGCTCGCCTACGAGATCGCGCCCGAGGGTGACCCCACCGAGATCTCGTTCCTCGCCGAGCGCCGGCTGGCGCGGTCGTTCACACTCTCCCTGGGAGCTCGCCGATCGCTCGAGACCGAGAACACCCACTATCTGGTGGAGGCCGCGAAGAGGCAGGGGGCGTTCGGCTTCGGGATGCTCCTGGACTACAGCGACGAAGGCGGCCTCCTCGCCACCGCGACGGTCTCGGTCGCCGTGGCGCCGGATCCCTTTTCTCCTCGCTGGCACACCGACGCTCAACCCCTTGCCGGGATGGGCGCTCTGGCGGTGAGGGTGTTCCTCGACGACGACGGCGACGGTGTTCACGACCCCGACGAGGAGTCTCTCGAGGGGATCGGGTTCACCGTCGACGGCATTCCACGCGCGGAACGCACCGACGTCCGGGGGCTGGTGCTGCTGCCCCGCGTCCCCGTCCACCGCGAGATGGTGGTGCGCATCCAGTCGTCGACCCTCGAAGATCCCCTCCACGTCCCGGTGCGCGACGCCTCGAGGTTGGTGCCGCGTCCGGGAAGGACGGTCGTCCTGGACTTTCCCATCCTGTCGACCGGCGAGATCACGGGCACCGCCCGGTTGGAGGAAGGCGAGGGTGATTGGCGGGCCGGCTCCAACCTGCGCCTCCAGCTCGTCGACGCGAGCGGCCGAGTGGTCGCCGAGACACGGACCGCCTACGATGGCTTCTACGACTTCGCCCGGTTGGCGCCGGGCCAGTACGAGTTGCGCCTGGACCCGGATCGCACGGGTGTGCTGGGGGCCACGATGCACAGCCGCACGGTGGAGGTTCCGGACGGCGGTGCGATCCTCGACGGCGTCGATCTGGAGATCTTCGGACCGGCCGGCGCCCACCGAGACGAGCCGGCGGCCGAGCTGGCCGGCATCGAGACGCGCGTTCCCGACGCGCCAGTGCGTCCCGTCGAGGCCCGGGAATCGCTCGAGCCCGTCGCGGAACGACGGGCGGCCGCGGAACCGATCGGCGAGCAATCCGTGAAGACTGGACCGGCGCTCGCCTTCGTCTCGCCGGACTGGCAGGCGCGCGAGCCCTCCTACGGCGTCCAGGTGGGCTCGTATCGCCATCGGTGGCAGGCGGAGGAGGAGGCCGATCGGTGCAGCCGCGCACTGGCGACGAGGTGCGACGTCGCTCGAGTGGATCTCGGCTCCCTTGGCCTCTGGCACCGCGTGGTGGCGGGGCGACTCGCCGAGCTCGACGAGGCCTGGAAGCTGCGCGGCCGGATCGCTCGAGACGACGAGGAGAGACCGATCGGGCCGGTGCTGAGAGTTCTGCCGCCGCCGCCCGAGCCGGACCGGATGGCGCCGCCCGGAGAAGGCGACCGCTTCGGCCTCCAGGTCGCCTCGCTGCGGCTGCGCTCCGCCGCCGAACGCCTCTCGAGCGAGCTCTGCCGCGACGCCTCCGTCGGCTGCCGCGTGGTGACTGTGGACTTGGGAGAGAAGGGCACCTGGCACCGGGTCATCGTCGGATCGTTCGCAACCCGAAGGGAGGCGCTGGCGCTCGACCAGCGCCTGGGCGACGTCGAAGGAGCGGGGCCTGCACTGCTGATTCGTCTGGCCTCCGACTGATCCTGTTCTTCGCCGAGGCGTCGGGAGCGAGCACGAGACGAGGCGCCGCCGCCGGAGCGCGATGTGCGCGCCGCGCAATGCCGTGTCGAACGAAGGGGAGCCGTGGTCGCGCCGATCCCGTCGAGGCGTCGGCCGGCTGCGCCAGAGGAGGATCCGGCCGGCAAAGGGTGTTGGGTGTGGAACAATGCCCCGAGCGCATCGGAGCGTCGGGGCGTCGAGCGGATGACGGCAGGTCTCCCATCTCCGCTGTCGCCACAGGAGGAGGACCCGGATGGCCTACCCGATCAGCGATGTGTTCGGACTGAGCGCGGAGCATCAGGCCCTCCTCGCCGAGCACCGCATCAGCAACACCGATCATCTGGTGCGGCTGCGCAGTGATCCCTCCCGCATGCACGAGGTGAGCCGCAAGACCGGTTTCCCGATCGCCCAGATCCGGCGGTGGGTGAACCTGGCGGAGCTGATGGGGATCGCCGGGATCGGGCCCGCGCACGCCGCGCTGCTGCACGCGGCGGGGGTCGACTCGTTGAACCGCCTCGCTCGCCGCGACCCGCGCCACCTGGCCCAGCGGCTGGTCGACGCGGCGCGCCTGAACCGCGAGGCGCCCAATCCGCCGTCGCCGCGGGTCCTCGTCCGCTGGATCCTCAGCGCCCGCGAGATGGAGACCAACCGCGAGGGCTTCTAGCCTTCTGCGACGGGACTCGCCGCCGAGCGATCGAGGCCGTCCCGTGCGGGGAGCGCGCTCCGGCGCAGCGGACGACGCTAGGCCACGGCCCCGGCCTCGTCTACCTCGACGACCTCGGTCTCCGCCTCCGCGGCCCGCTGCCACTCGCGGAAGGACGGGTGGGCGAGGAGCGCCGCCGCGTACTCGCTCGCCGCTCCTTCGAGCTCCACTCCGTAGGTGGCGAAGCGGCTCGCCACCGGCAGGTACATCGCGTCGGCGATCGACAGCTCGCCGAACAGCCAGGGCCCGTCGGAGGCTCGCTCGCGGCAGCCGGTCCACAGCGCCGCGATGCGGTCGATGTCGCGGGCGAGCGTGTCGTCGATCTCGACTCGACGGCCGGTTGCCCGGCAGTTCATGGGCATCGCCTGGCGCAGCGCCATGAAGCCGGAGTGCATCTGGGCCGAGACCGAGCGGGCGACCGCGCGCTGGTCCGGATCGGCAGGCCACAGACGGCGCTCGGGGAACGTCTCGGCGGCGTACTCGCAGATCGCGAGCGAGTCCCAGACGCGCAGCGGCTGCGCCCCTTCGCGGTGCACGGTCAAGACGGGGGCCAGCCCCGACGGCGAGAGACCGCCGATCTCCTCGTGCCATCTCTCGGTGAAGAGCGGCAGGCGACGCTCCTCGACCTCGATGCCGGCGCTGTGCAGGGCGAACCAAGCGCGCAGTGACCAGCTCGAGTAGTTCTTGTTGGCGATCAGGAGAGTGAGGCGTGGGTTCGACGGCAAGGGACCTCCTCGGTTCTCGATCGACTCTTCGGGTAATGGCGACCTGTGCCCGCGCGACCTGCGCCCCCGCGATCTGGTGTCTGGGCGAGGTGGTGTCTGGCGATCTCATTCTGTCGTCTGCGCGCCCGTGCCGAGAGGCCCGCGATCCAGGTCCTCTCGAAGCCGCGCGCGATCGCGATGTTCGGTCGACTCAGCTCCTGCGCGACACGAGGCCCCAGGACAGCTCCGAGAAGCGGCGGGTCCCGACCTCGAGACCGAGAGCCTCGAGTCGCGCGAGGTCGTGGTCCAGGATCCAGAAGAACTCGTCCTCGACCGTCTCGGCGAGCTCCTCGTCGCCGCGTGAGCGCGCCGCGGCGAGAAAGCGCTCGCGCGAGGCGGCGTCGGTGAACATCAAGTCGCCGATCGCGAGGCGCCCGCCGTCGCCGAGCCGGCTCGCCAGGCCCTCGAACAGCAGCGCCCTCTCGGCCGGCGCCAGGTGGTGGATCGTATAGGTGCTGACGATCGCGTCGAAGGGGCCCTCGGCGCTCGGGTGCGGCGGCTCGAGGCTCTCCAGGAGGTCTGCCTCGACCCAGCGGATCTCTCGGCGTTTCGCCAGCTTGTCGCGAGCGATCGCCGTCATCGCGCTCGAGATGTCGACGCAGATCAGGTCGCGCGCCGGGGGCAGGAGCTCGGTCAGGTTGCCGGTCCCCGACCCCAGCTCGAGCACCCGGTCGCCGGGCTCGATTCGTGCCTCGGCGGCGATCCAGTCGAGTAGCTCCCGGTAGCCGGCGCGGATCGGATCCGTTTCGTTGCGCACGTCGAGGTCGTACTCCGCGGCGTCCTCGTCGTGGTTGAAGCGGTCGGCGTGCTCACTGCGCATGATGGTCCTCGACGGCGATGGAGAGCGGGTCGGGAATCCGGTCGAGCCGGCGTTCGTTCCGGATCCTCGTCGATCGTGGCCGGGTGGCGACCTGCCGTTCGCAGCGCTCGACGTCCCTCACCTGCTCCTCCCGGCCTCGACCGTGAGCCGGCTCTCCTCCGCGGGGCGTGTGCGGAGCTCTCTCCTCAGATCTTCGCCTCACGATCTTCGCCTCCCGATCTTCGCCTCCCGAGCTCGCTTCTCGGCCTTGCTTTTCGGCCTTGCTTTTCGGCCTTGCTTCGCGACCTCGCTTCTCGACCTCGGTTCTCGACCTTGTAGGCTACCGAGGATGGCCAGACCACCGGAGATCCACCAGGGACCAGCGTCACCAGCGCCCCCACCCTCGCCGTCGGTGTTCTCCCGGATCGAGCAGCTCGCCGAGGGTCTGGACGCCGAGGAGGCGTCCTTCGCCCGCTTCCTACGCGTGTTCTACGCGGATGTTCCGAAGCGCGACCTCGCCGATCGCGCGGACGAGGAGCTGATCGCGGCGGCGCGCGCGATCTGGCGACACGGTCGCCAGCGCATCCCGGGCGTCGCCAAGGTGAGGGTCTACAACCCGAGCGGCGAGCGGCACGGCTGGAGCTCTCCGCACACCGTGGTCGAGGTGATGAACGACGATATGCCGTTCTTGGTCGACTCGACCACGGCCGCCCTCAGCCGAGCGGGGGGCGAGCTGGTGATGGTCATCCATCCGATGATCCCGGTCGAACGGGACGGCGAGGGGCGTCTGGTCGATCTCGCCGATCCCGGTCAGACGGGTGGGGGCGGAGCGACGGTCGAGTCCTTCATGCAGATCACCCTGCGCCGGCTCCCCGCGCCGCGTCTGGGCGAGATCGAGGACGAGCTGCATCGGGTCCTGGGGCAGGTGAGGGTGGCGGTGGAGGACTGGGGCAGCATGCGAGAGCGCTGCGAGGAGACACTCGCCGAGCTGCGCCATTCTCCGCCCCCGCTTCCTCCGGGTGAGGTGTCGGAGGTCGCCGACTTCCTCGAATGGTTGATCGACGACCATTTCACCTTCCTGGGCACCCGCGAATACCGCTTCCACGGGGAGGGGGAGACCGCGGTCGCGCGCGTCCTCCACGGCAAGGGGCTGGGCCTGCTGCGTGACCCCGACTTCGTGGTCTTCGAGGGGCTGCGCGATCTCGGAAGGCTGCCGCCCGAGATCCGGCACTTCGTCCGCGAACGCAGCCTGATCCGCATCACGAAGGCCAATGCGCTGTCGACGGTGCATCGTCCGGTCCACCTCGACACGGTGGCGATCAAGTCGTTCGACGCCGAGGGGCAGGTGCTGGGCGAGCGGCTGTTCCTCGGTCTGTTCACCTCCTCCGCCTACGCCGCGCGGGTCTCCGAGGTGCCGATCCTGCGCGAGAAGGTGCGCGCCACGGTGGCCCAGTGCGGCTTTCCGCCCGGCAGCCACAACGCGAAGGGCCTGGCGCACGTCCTCGAGAGCTACCCCCGCGACGAGCTGTTCCAGATCAGCCAGGAGGAGCTCGCCGACTTCGCGGTCGGCATCCTGCACCTGCAGGAGCGGCCTCGCATCGCGCTGTTTCCGCGGCGCGATCCCTTCGAGCGCTTCGTGTCGTGCCTGGTCTACGTGCCGAGGGACCGCTACGACACCCGCCTGCGGCTGCGCCTGCAGGGGATCCTCGAGGAGGCGTTCGGCGGCGAGCTCTCGACCTACTACACCCAGCTCGGCGACGACCCCCTGGCGCGCATCCACTTCATCGTCAAGACCTCCCCCGGCAGCCTGCGCAAGGTCGACTACGCGCAGCTCGAGCGCGAGCTCATCGACGCCGGGCAGAGCTGGACCAGCCGGCTCGAGAACGCTCTGGTCGAGCGGCTCGGGGAGGAGCGTGGCGCGGAGGTCTACCGCAGCTACCGCACCGCCTTCCCGATGGCCTACCGCGAGACCTTCGACCCCGCCGACGCGGTGCGCGACGTCGAGTCGATCGCCCGGCTGGTCGAGATCGGCGGTCCGGTGCTGCGGTTCGAGCAGCGGCCGGACCAGGAGCCCGGCGAGATCGACCTGCGTCTGTTCACTGCCGACCGGCTGCCGCCGCTGTCCAACGTGCTGCCGCTGCTGGAGCGCACCGGGCTGCGCGTGCTGTTCGAGCGCGCCCATCCGGTGACTCCCGACGATGCGCCGCGGGTCTGGGTCCGGGCGCTTCGCGTGCGCGCCGATCGCGGCCGCGAGCTCGATCCGGCGCGCTTCGACGACTACGAGCAGGCGGTGCGCGACATCTGGCACGGCGCCAGCGAGAACGACGGCTTCAATCGGCTGGTGCTGTTCGGCGGTCTGCGCGGTCGCGAGGTCGCCGTCTTCCGAGCCTACGCCCGCTATCTGAGCCAGGTCGGAGTGCCGTTCAGCCGCTCGTCGATGCACGCAGTGCTCGCTCGCCAGCCGATCGTGACGCGCTGGTTGTTCGACCTCTTCTTGCGCAAGTTCGACCCCGCCCAGGCGGAGGGTCGCGCGGCCGACGTGGAGCGCATCCAGCGCGCGATCCACGCTCAGCTCGAGCAGGTCGAGGATCTCGACGAGGATCGCATCCTGCGCCGCTTCCTCGACCTCCTCGACTGCACGCTGCGCACCAACTACTTCCAGCAGGACGCCGCCGGCGCGCCGCCCCCCCACCTCAGCTTCAAGCTCGACTCCCGCCGCCTGGCGGGGCTCCCGGCGCCGCGGCCCTGGCGCGAGATCTGGGTCTACAGCCCCGAGGTCGAGGGGGTTCATCTGCGTGGGGGCCGGGTGGCGCGCGGCGGGATTCGTTGGTCGGACCGGCGCGAGGACTTCCGCACCGAGGTGCTGGGGCTGATGAAGGCCCAGATGGTCAAGAACGCCGTGATCGTGCCCGAGGGCTCGAAGGGGGGCTTCGTCGTCCGCCGGCTGCCGGAGGAGCCCGAGGAGGCGCGCGCCGCCGTGGTCGACGCCTACTGCACGCTGATCCGCGGGATGCTCGACCTCACCGACAACCTGGTGGCGGGAGAGGTGGTGCCGCCTCCGCGCACGGTGCGCTGGGACGACGACGACACCTACCTGGTGGTCGCCGCCGACAAGGGCACCGCGACCTTCTCCGACACCGCGAACGCGATCTCGGAGAAGCGCGGCTACTGGCTCGGCGACGCCTTCGCCTCGGGCGGCTCCGCCGGCTACGACCACAAGAAGATGGGGATCACGGCGCGCGGCGCCTGGGAGTCGGTCAAGCGCCACTTCCGCGAACAGGGCAAGGACATCCAGAACGAACCGTTCACGGTCGTCGGGGTCGGCGACATGGGGGGCGACGTCTTCGGCAACGGCATGCTGCTGTCGCACCAGATCCGGCTGCTGGCGGCCTTCAACCACCGGCACGTCTTCCTCGACCCCGATCCGGACCCCGAAAGGAGCTGGCGAGAGCGCAAGCGGCTGTTCGAGCTCCCGCGCTCGAGCTGGTCGGACTACGACAGCGACGAGCTGTCGCCGGGAGGCGGGGTGTTCTCGCGGACCGCGAAGTCGATCCCGATCTCGCCGCAGGTGGCCGCCCGCTTCGGCATCAGCGAGCGGGAGATGGTGCCGACCGATCTGATCCGGAGGCTGCTGCGCGCCGACGTCGAGCTGCTCTGGTTCGGCGGCATCGGCACCTACGTCAAGGCCTCGTTCGAGGACCATCTCGACGTCGGCGACCGCGCCAACGACGCGCTGCGCATCGACGGCCGGGAGGTGCGGGCGAAGGTGGTGGGCGAGGGCGCCAACCTGGCGATGACCCAGCTCGCCCGGATCGAGGCCGAGATGTCGGGCTGCCGTCTCAACACCGACTTCATCGACAACTCGGCCGGCGTCGACACCTCCGACCACGAGGTCAACCTCAAGATCCTTCTCGGCGGTCTGGTGCGCCAGGGCGCGATCGACCGGCCGCAGCGCGATCGGATGCTGCGCGAGATGGAGGACGAGGTCGCCGCCCTGGTGCTGCGCTCGAACTACCTGCAGCCCCAGGCCATCTCGGTGACCGAGCACCTCGCCCGGCGACTGACGGACCGGCTGGTGACTGTGATGCGAGCTCTCGAGCGCGAAGGGCGACTCGACCGCCGGATCGAGTTCCTGCCGAGCGACGAGGAGCTCGAGGACCGCCGACGCCAGGGCCTGGGACTCACCCGGGCAGAGCTGGCGGTGCTGCTCAGCTACACCAAGCTCGACACCTACCGCTCGCTGGTGCGCTCGCCCCTGCTCGACGATCCGGCACTGCGGCCTCACCTCTTCGGCTACTTCCCGCGTGCGGTCCAGGGGATGGAGGAGGCCATCGTCGCCCATCCGCTCTGTCGCGAGATCATCGCGACGGTGATGACCAACGAGATGGTGAACCGGGTCGGGATGGCGTTCGTCAACGAGGTCTCGGGGAAGACCGGGCACGAGCCCGACCAGGTCGCGCTCGCCTACTCGGCGGCGCGCCAGATCCTGCGTATCCCGCGGCTCTGGCAGCAGATCGAGGCGCTCGACGGCGAGGTCCCTGCTGACGTCCAGCTCTCCATGCTCGCCGAGTGCGGACGCCTGCTCGAACGCTGCACCGTCTGGTTGCTCGAGCAGAGCGTAGAGCGGGTCGACCCCGGGGCCCTGGTGGAGTCCTACCGGGTCGGGTTCGTCGAGCTCTACGAGTGCCTGCCGCGCTGGATCTCGGGCCAGCTCGCCGAGCGGATCGAGGCCGACGGCGGGCGCTACGAGGCGCGGGGAGTCCCCGCCGAGCTGGCGGGCTCGGTCGCCCGCCTGCGGCAGCTCTCGTCGGCCTTCGACATCGTCCGCATCGCGTCGTCGAGGGGCCTGGGGATCGAGAACGTGGCGCGGGTCTACTTCCAGCTCGGCGCTCGCTTCGAGTTCGACTGGCTGCGGGCCACGGCGCGCGACATCGCTCCTCAGGGAATCTGGGACCGGCACGCGATCCGCGCGCTGGTCGACGAGCTGTTCAGCGACCAGGCGGCGCTCACCGCGCGCGTGCTCGACGAGATCGGCGAGGTCGACGACTCCGAGGCCGACCTGGTCGGCGCGTGGATCGAGCGGCACTCGCTCCCGGTCGAGAAGGCGCGGGCGCTGCTCGTCGACATGCACTCGCAACCGGGCGACCTGGGGATGCTGGCGGTGGCGAGGAGGTCGCTCGAGGCCCTCGTCCACATCGTGTGATGGAGCGCGGGGCATGATCCTCCGCCGGCCCCCTTCGAGCTCAGGCGCTGGGAGCGAGCCTTCATCGACGACATCTCCCGGGGCGTCGGCTTCACGTCGGAGTGGCACGATCCGTTCATCAGCGACGAAGGCCTCGAAGAGCATGGGCCGGAGTTCTTCGCGAACTACCTGGCCAATCCCCAGAGCAAGCTCCTGCAGTTGACCAGGACCGGGACCTGAAGGGTTCCTAAGACGCGTGCGGAGCGGCGCCCGCTGCAGCCCGACGTCGATCGCCAGGGTCGCTCGGGGAGCTCCCGCCTTGGAGTCCTCTTTCGCGGGTGGTCTCGGCCGCTCGGAGACGGAACGACACCTGTGGAGCTGGTGCTACCCGGCGGGCCACTGCAGGCAGACGACGTAGCCGTCGGGATCGCGCAGCCAGAGCTGCCGCATCCCGTAGGGGGCGACCGACGGCGGATCGAGTCGGATGCCGTTCGCGCGAAAGTGCTCGTAGGCGGCGTCGAGGTCGCGGCAGCCGAAGAACAGGCCGGTGTCACCATGGACAGTCGTCCGATCGGCGACCGGCTCGGCCGGCCGCTCGCCGTGCTCGTAGGCCGTGTTTAGCATCAGCTCGATGCCGTCCCGACGGAGCAGCGCCCAGTCGACGTCGTCTGCAGCTCGGCCGGGGTCCGAGGCGCCGGGATCCGAGGTGCCGGCGAGCTCGAAGCCGAGCAGGTCCCGGTAGAACGCGAGGGACGTCGGCATGTCGAAGACCTGAAGGAGCGGGGCGAAGCCCTCGAGCTTCGGGTGCACGAGCTCACCTCCCTGTCGTTGCGCCCCGACGAAGGAACGGAGGACGCCACCGCTCCGGCCGCGAGTGCGAGCTGCGACATTCTAGCGGGCTCGTGGTGGACTTGGGCGCTCGCCGAGATCGAGGCATCCGGTGACGGCGGCCGTGACCTTCGGGCAGAATCGAGGTCCGATGAAGGGCAGCGGCGGTCGAGATCCCACGGGCGCCCGCCACGTGAGAGCGGCGCGCCGCAAACGGAGCGGAGGGACGTGATGAGGAATCGGTGGATCGGCGGCGCCGCCCTGGTCGCCACGACGCTGGGCGCGGAGCTTCCGGCGGGAGCCCAGGAGGCCCGCCATCGCTGGGAGCGGATGAACACGATCCGCCAGCAGAAGCTCGACCTGGTGCTCCCGGAGGTGATGAGGGAGAACGGCATCGACATGTGGATCACCATGATCCGCGAGGCGAACTACGGCACCCTCTGGCGCGACCTCGGCGAGGGCTACGCCGGCACCGACGGCTTCTACGTCTTCACCGATCGCGGCGGCGAGCGGATCGAGCGCGCCGCCCTCGGCATCTCGGGCTATCGCATCGAGCGAAGCGGCGCCTACGACCTGTTCCTGCCGGCCGACGCGCTCGCCGACTTCGTGCGCGAGCGCGACCCGCAACGCATCGGCGTCAACACCTCACGCGCGATCGGGCCGGCGGACACGCTGTCGCACACCGGCTGGGAACAGATCCGGGAGACTCTCGGCGAGCCCTGGGCGTCGCGCCTGGTCTCCGCCGAGAAGCTGGTCTCCGACTTCCGCTCGCGAAGAGTCGCTTCAGAGATCGCGGCCTTCGCCGAGGCCGGCGAGATCTCGCGGGAGATCGCCGAGCGCGCTTTCTCCAACGAGGTGATCACACCCGGGGTGACCAGCCTCGAGGACGTCGCCTGGTGGATATCCGACCAGCTCCTCGCGCGCGGGCTCGACAGCTCGTTCGGCATGCCCTCGATCTACGTCACCGGCGCCGAGGGCATCGTGGCGACTTCGAACGAGCGCATCATCCAGCGCGGCGACCTGCTGATGATCGACTGGGGGGTCGGCTTCCTCAACCTCTACACCGACATGAAGCGGATCGCCTACGTCCTGCGCGAAGGGGAGACCGAGGCGCCGGCGGGCTTCCAGCACGCCTTCGAGCGCGCTCGAGCGGCGCGCGCCGTGGTCGTCGACTCGATCGTTCCCGGCATCACGGCCGCCGAGGCCGAGCGCCGGATCTACGCCAACCTCGAGGAGGCCGGCTTCCGGCGCATCGACTTCAACCAGCCGACCGACGACCCGGAGAGCACCGACGTGGTCATCGGCTGCCACTCGGTCGGCAACAGCGGGCACGGCATCGGGCCGTCGATCGCGTTCTTCAACCCGGTCCGGCTCCAGTACGAGCTGCGGCCGACGAACCTGCTGTCGATCGAGCTCTTCGCCTACACCGCCGCACCCGAGCTCGGCGGCGCCAAGGTGCGAATCCCGCTCGAGGACGACGCGGTGGTCACCGAGCGGGGGGTGGAGTGGCTGTATCCCCCGATCGATCGCATCCTGTTGATCCGCTAGCGAGCCGCGACCGCCGGCTCCCGCTCCCTCCGTGGCCGCGAGGCTCCGACCGGGACGACCGTTCTCGCGGTCGGCTATCCTCGCGCCGTGGGCGCCAGGCTCGAGAGCATGGTCGAGGTCGCCAGGGGGCTGCGCTTCCCCGAAGGACCGGTGGCGATGTCCGACGGCAGCGTCGTGCTGGTGGAGATCGCGCGCGGCACGTTGAGCCGCGTGACCGGCGACGGCGACGTCCAGGTGATCGCCGAGACCGGCGGCGGCCCCAACGGCGCGGCGGTCGGTCCCGACGGCGCGATCTGGGTCTGCAACAACGGCGGCTTCGCCTGGCGCGAGGTCGACGGACGCGTCCTGCCCGGGCCGCAGCCCGCCGACTACCAGGGCGGCAGCATCCAGCGCGTCGACCTCGCCACGGGGGCGGTCGAGACCGTCTATCGCGAATGCGACGGCCGTCCGTTGCGAGGCCCCAACGACCTGGTCTTCGACTCCGCGGGCGGCTTCTGGTTCACCGACCACGGCAAGACCCGCGAGCGCGAGCGCGATCGCACCGGGCTGTTCTACGCCACGGTCGACGGCGGCTCGATTCGCGAGATGGTGTTCCCGCTCGAGGCGCCGAATGGCGTCGCGCTGTCGCCGGATCAGGATCGCGTTTACGTGGCGGAGACGATGACCGGCCGCGTCTTCTACTGGAATCTGAGCGGGCCCGGCGCGATCGACCCGCATCCGCGCTCGCCGCACGGCGGACACCTGCTCGCCGGACTGCCTGGCCTCCAGCTCCTCGACTCGATGGCCGTCGACGCCGACGGCAACGTCTGTGTCGCGACCATCGTCAACGGCGGCATCACCGTCATCGCGCCCGACGGCGAGGTGCTCGAGCACGTGCCGACCGACGATCCGCTGACCACCAACGTCTGCTTCGGCGGTCCCGATCTGCGCACCGCCTACGTGACCCTCTCGTCGACCGGCCGCCTGGTCTCGATGGAGTGGCCGCGTCCGGGATTGCCACTGGCGTTCACAGCGTAGCGTTTGGCGTCACCGTCGGCCGACGATCGCGCGAAGACGAAGGGCGGCCGGGGTGATCTCTCGCGGCCCTCTCAATCCCCTTCGGCCGGCACCCGCGCCGCCGCGTGGTACTCGAGGTTGGGCATCATGTCGATCGCGGAGGCCATCCGGTTCGACATGTTGAAGAACGAGGCGACCGCGGCGACGTCCCAGATCTCGGCGTCGCTCAGGCCCGCGCCGCGCAGCGCCTGCCGGTCGGGCTCCTCGATCTCGTGCGAGCGATCGGTCATCTTCACCGCGAAGTCGAGCATCGCGCGCTGGCGCGCCGACAGCTCGGCGACGCGGTAGTTCTTGCACAGGATCTCGCCGAGCACCGGGTCCCCCGACAGCTCGCGCACCGCCGCTCCGTGGGCGACGAGGCAGTAGTAGCAACGGTTCTGAGCCGACACCACGACCGCGATCATCTCGCGCTCGAGCTTGGAGAGCCCCGATTCGCCGAGCATCAGCCCGTTGTACATGCCGGTGAAGCCGCGCAGCTTCTCCTCGTCGAACAGGTAGGCGGCGATCACGTTGGGGACCAGCCCGAGCTTCTCGCGGCACTTGGCGAGGTACTTGCGGGTTTCCGGGGAGAGCTCCTCCTCGGCAGGGATGGGGAGGTCGAGGGCGTGGAGGTAGGGTGGCTGGGACATGGCGGGCATGTTAGCCCCGCCGCGTGCTGCTCGGCCGGCAGCACGTCGGCCGCGAAGGACTCCGGCCGCTACGGCGGATTCATCAAAGCTCGCGCGCCGGCGGTCCGGCTCGTCACAGCACCCGGCTCGCCAGGTTCGCCAGCTCGGAACGCTCCCCCTTCTCGAGGTTCACGTGCGCATAGAGCGGGTGGCCCTTCATGCGGTCGATCAGGTACGCCAGGCCGTTGCTCTGCGCGTCGAGGTAGGGGGTGTCGATCTGGAACACGTCGCCCGTGAAGACGATCTTGGTGCCCTCGCCAGCCCTCGTGATGATCGTCTTGATCTCGAGCGGAGTCAGGTTCTGAGCCTCGTCGACGATGAAGATCACGTTGGCGAGGCTGCGGCCCCGGATGTAGGCGAGCGGCACGATCTGGAGCTTGTCCTGCTCGACCATGCCCACGATCTGCTGGTATTCGCGAGCGCGCTCCGAGTACTGGTTCTTGATGACGTTGAGGTTGTCCCACAGGGGCTGCATGAACGGGCTCATCTTGGCCTCGATGTCGCCGGGCAGGAAACCGAGATCGCGGTTGTTGAGCGGCACGATCGGGCGCGCGAGGTAGATCTGCCGGTACTGGCGGCGCTGCTGGAGGGCGCCGGCGAGCGCGAGCAGGGTCTTGCCGGTGCCCGCCGCCCCGCTGATGGTGACCAGCGGGATCGAGTCGTCGAGGATGGCGTCGAGAGCGAAGGTCTGCTCGGCGTTGCGCGGCAGGATCCCGTAGGCCGGAGTCTTCTCGAGCAGCGCGACGTTGCCCTCGGCGCGCCGGGCCACCGCGAGAGCCGACCGCGACGGACCGCGCAGGACCAGGTAGTGGTGGTCGAGGGGCGGCTCGGGGAGGATGCGGTCGATCGGCAGCCTGCGCTCGCGATAGAGCTCGTCGAGCACCTCGTCGTCGGAGAGCTGGTGGGTGCTCTTGCCCGAGTAGAGGTGGTCGACGTCGGCGACCTGGACCGTCTCGTAGTCCTCGGCCTTGAGACCGATCGATCGCGCCTTGACCCGCAGGTTGATGTCCTTGGAGACCAGGATGACCGGGCGGTCCGGCGACTGCTCGGCGAGCCCCAGCGCCGCCGCCAGGATCCGATGGTCGTTGCGCCGCGAGCCGAGCAGCTCGGCGGTGTGCTCGAAATGCCCGTTCTCGGCGATCACGCGCAGCCGCCCTCGGGTGCTGCCGTTGAGCGGCAGCCAGGATCGCAGGTCGTGGTCCTCGGACAGCCGGTCGAGCCGGCGCAGGAACTCCCGGGCGTGGAGGTTGAGGACGTTGTTGCCCTTCTTGAAGGTGTCGAGCTCCTCGAGCACGGTCACCGGGATCGCGAGGTCGTGCTCCTGGAAGCTGTCGAGGGCATTGGCGTCGTAGAGGATGACGGACGTATCGAGCACGAACACCTTGGTCATGCAGTCCTCTCGGAGCGGGACGGGCAGGGGAGCGAAGCGCGGCGGCCGCGACCGCGATTGCGGCCACGACGACGACCACGACTGCAGGTGCGACCACGACAGCGGTCACCCCGGCTGCAGTCGCCACGACCACAAGGAGTTGGGGCCGCGGTGCGCTGGACTACCATGGATGGGACCATTGTAGACGACTTTCGCGGGCGGCGTGAGCGTCTCGACCAGCCCACGGTCTCGTTCCGTGGTGGGGGGTGGTGCTCGATCACCACGAGCGCTCGAGAGCGTCGTCGGTCGTAACCGGACCACGTCGAGGCGAAGCTCTCGCGGGATCGCCGGCCGGCAAAGGCCGGCCACGTGGAGAAACGCTGGCGGAGCGTCAGCCGGGGCGGCCGGAGTCGCTCGAAGCCTCCGAGCCACGAGCGGGGGTCGGGACACGGCATCGTGCCCGCCGCGCCGCTCGCCGGGACGCGACGGTCGAGTCAACGACCGGAATCGCCAGACCGGAAGAGGCGAGTCGGACCCCCGCGGTGGCCCCTCCTGGCTACTCGCGCACCGTCACCGTCATCCGAAGCTGCGGCCGTTCACTCGAGGCGAAGAGGGCGTCGAAAGTGTCCCGGTCGAGCCGCAGGCGAACCGGCACCGACACCGCTCCCTCCGCGCTCTGCTCGGGGATGCCGCGGCCGACCGACAGGCTCGACAGCTCTTCGGAGGCCACCACCGTCCCGTCCGGCGTCAGCAGCTCGACTCCGAGATCGACGCGCTCGAACATGGATCCGCCGCGGAGGCCGACGGTCGCCTCGAGCTCCGTTCCGCCGCCGCGCCGGCGCTGCTTGACGGTGACCCGGGGGATCGAGATTCCCTCGGTCTCGTACAGCGCGGTGTCGGTCGAGCTCCAGCCGTAACCCGCAGGCAGGTTCTCGACCGGTCCGATCGGGAGCTGGAGGCGCATCGGTGAGGCCATCCGGATCGGATCCTGCGCCGGTCCCGCGGCCTGCTCGCTGAGCACCTCGACCGTGCTCGGCGCCGGGGCCGGCCGATCCTCCTCGCGAGCCGACTGCTCGATCGGCGGCCGCGGCGGGTCGGGCTTCGGCGCCGGGATCGGACGCACGGTGTCTCTCGCCTCAGTCTCGGTCACGGGAGGAGCCGGCGTGGGTTGGTCGGGCGACACCGCACGGGGCTCGGCGCCCGAGGTCGCTCGATCGCGACGCACCCGCGGGGTCTCGGGCGTCGGCTCGCGGGTCGGCGCCGTGGGCGCCGGGGCGGAGCCCGCGGCGACGTAGCTCCCGTCGAACAGCTCCGACCAGGTCGCACCGCCGTCGGTCGACAGCTCGATGAGCATCGAGAACCGATTCTGGGCCTCCCGCTCCAGCGTCATCCGGCCCAGGGCGGCGCCCAGCGCCGTCGTCGCCTCCCCCACGAGCACGGCCCGGTCGCCTGCTGCCTCGCCCGACAGGCGGAGGACGCCGCCGTCGGCGTCGACCCAGGAACCGTGCCAGATCCCACTCGCAGGGTCGCGGTAGAGAAACCCGTTCGATTCGCGACCGCCGGCATCGCGGAGCTCCTCGATCAGCGCGCAGCCACCGGCCGCTTCACGGACGACCCGGCTGCCCGACTCGTTTCCCTGCGCGTCGACCAGGCGCCACTCCCCGAGGAGGTAGTCGAGCGTGTCGTCACCGGCGCGTTCGCACGCCGTTTGCGCCGCGGCCGTCGCGCCTCCCGTCAGGGTGAGGAGGGTGAGCAGCAGGAGGGGGGTGGCGGAAGAGGTGCGGATGGTCATGACGAGCCTCCAGCGGATCGAAGGGCGCGGGCGAGATGGACGCGGCCGGCTCGCGTGATGCCGCGCCCGGTCGCCCGACGGTGGTGTGCGCTCGCCGCCGCCGATCAAGGATAGTAGCCCCGCAGCGTCTTGGCTCGTGCGCCTCGACGGTCGACCTCGACCTCGATGTTGCGGAAGGAACCGTCGCTCGAGGTCGCGCTCGACTGGTACACGATCAGCACCTTCGAACGCAGCTCCTGGCCGATCTGCCGGTAGACGGTCTCGAGCTCGTCGACCTCGTCGACATAGAAGGCGCGCCCGCCGGTCTCCTCGGCGAAGGTGTCGAGAACCTTGCGCGCGGAGCGCTCGGAGAGGTCCACGCCGATCGGGTAGATCGCGACCTCGGAACGGCGCGCGAACTCGATCGCCTGCTCGAAGTAGCTCCGCGAGCTCTCGTCGACGCCGTCGGTGAGCACGATCAGGGCGCGTTGCCCGGAGAGGCCGTTGCTGTTGAACAGGGCGAAGATCAGCGAGTCGTAAAGCGCCGTTCCGCGTTCGGCGCGCAGGCCGGCGAGGCCGGCCGCGAGATCCTGGGGATCTCCCGAGAACGAGGCCGAGACGGTCGGCCGGTCGTTGAAGGTGATCACCGACATGCGGTCGCCGGGACGCACCACCTGCTCGAAGAAGCCGACCGCGGCGGCGACCGCGCGCTCGAGGCGAGGGGCCATCGAGGCCGAGACGTCGAGCATCAGGGTGGCCGTGATCGGTACGTCGTCGACGCGCTCGAAGCGCTGGATCTCCTGCTCGACTCCGTCCTCGAGAACGCGCACCGCGGAGCGCTCGACGTCGAGCAGGGGGCGCCCCCTGGCGTCGACCATGGCGGTGTAGAGCTCGACCAGGTCGACCTCGAAGGTCTCGGCGAGCGCCGGACCGTTAACGATCACGGTGTCCTCGGCGCTGGCGCCGTCGGCCAGATGGGCCCGGGCCGTGATCGCCGTCGTCGCGTCGCTCGAGAGGCGCACGGCCTGCTCCCAGGGCTCCTGGTAGAGCGTCGCCACCAGCTCGTCTCCGCGCAGGATCTCGATGCGGTCGAGCGTCTCGCCCATCGGCACCGCGGGGGCGACGCGCACGCCGATCGCGCCACGGGCCTGCGTCCCCGAGATCGGCTCGGCGATGCGCACGGCGAAGCGGTGCGGGCTGGCGTTGATCTCGAGCTCGTCGGCCGCCACCTCGGCGCCCTCGGCGTCGCGAGCCACCGCGCGCAGGATGCGGCTCCTCGGCAGGCTGCCGAGGTCGAGGTCGAGGCTCCAGGGCGGGCTGCGCTTGACTCCGAGGACGCGGCCATCGATCGAGAACTCCACGCTCTCGATGCCGCCGCGAACCAACGCCTCGAAGCGCTGGTAGCCCGTGATCAGGTCGCGGTCCGGCTCGACCAGCAGCAGCTCGGGCCGGTCGGTCGGGGCGGCGGCCTCGAGCGCCCGGAACAGCAGGCTCGCGGGATCGAGCTCGGGAGGCTCGGGGGTGGCCGGCACCGAGACGTCGAGCTCGGTGCGGAAGACGCCGCCGCCGCTGAGGTCGTCGAGGCGCAGCACCACGCGATAGTCGGCCGGCCGGAGCGCGCGCTCGAAGAGCAGCGCGGCCCGCCCGTCGATCAGCTCGTCGGGGGTCACCGCGAACCGGTAACGGAAAGACTCGAAGAGGCGGTCTGCGGGGTCCTGTGCCGGGTCCGGGATCTCGGCGTCGGGGCGCAGGACCTCGCCGATCAGCTCGAAGTCCCACGACCGTCGTCCCAGCAGCTCGGTGGCCTCGACCCCGGCGAGATCGACGAGCAGGACCCCTTGCACCAACGTCCGGCTCTGGCGCCTCCCGGGATAGGTGATCTCGACCTCGGCGTCGAACGAGGGAGCGCCCTCCGGCCGGTCGGTGGAGTAGGACTGGAAGGTGAGCACCCACTCCCGGCCCGGGGCCTTCGGAGCCTCGAGCCGCGAGGCCACCATCTTCTCGTAGTGAACTCCGGCAAACGGGTCGCCGCCCGAGCTGCCGGACGAAGCGACCGCGATGCCGCGATCGAGCGCCCGGATGATGCCGAGCGCGGCCGCCATCAGCTCGCGCTTGCACAGAGGTGTCGTCGCCGTTTGCTGCAGCGCGGCGACCAGGCTCTGCGAGCCGGGCGATCCGGAGACCGAGGTGGTGCCCAGCGCATCGGCGAGAACGTCGAGACCTCGGGTGGGGCTCCAGATCCGGAAGACCCCCTTGCCGAAGCGGCGGTAGAAGAGCGCCACGAACTGTCCGGAGCGGAGCTGCTGGGCCCCGAACGAGGTGGCCAGCACGTCGGACTCCGAGCCGAAGCCGTAGAACCACGCCTCGCTGGGGACCATGACCCCACGGCAGTGGGAGACGACGCGCACGTCGGCCGGGCCGTTGAGCAGCAGGTAAGTCGAGCGGTCGTCCTCCAGCCCGTCGAAGAGCTGGCGCGCCTCGAGCAGCCGCTGCTCCCATCGCTCGCGGGTCTCGTTGCGGGCGGTGTCCGGATACTCGTCGCGCTTCCTCCAGAACTCCTCGATGAACTGGTCGCGCTGGTAGTCCTTGCTGAGCGCGAGGAACGCCTCGCGCTCCTCCTCGGAGATCAGCAGCGCGACCTCCTCGAGAAAGGTGTGGTGACGCTCGGCGAGCGGCTCGACGCCGTCCTGCGGGGTGACGGGAAGCGCTGCGCCCGCGCTTGCCGCGCTGGCGGCGAGGAAAGCGCACGCCCGGAGGATCGAGAGGATGCGTCGGCGCCGTCGCATGCGTGCCCGTGCCGGTCGGGAGGTCGCTGGAGTCAACCTGCCGCAGGGAGGCGTCATTCCGTGCGCTCCGGCCGCCCTCACCGCGGCGGCCGGATGAGGGCCTCCTGCGCGACCGAGGCCACGCGCGAGCCGTCGCGCCGGAAGATGCCGCCGAAGACGATGCCCCGCCCGGCGAAAGCCGCGGGGCTCTCGGTGGAGAACAGGTGCCAGTCGTGGAGGTCGGTCGGCCGGTGGATCCAGAGGGCGTGGTCGAGGCTGGCCGCCATGCCCTTGCCCCAGTGCACGCCGTGCGGCAGGGCCGCGGTCGACAGCAGCGCGCGGTCCGAAGCGTAGACGAACAGCGCGGTGAGCAGGCGCTCGCCGGGCTCGGCGATCGTGCCGCGCAGCCGCATCCAGTAGAGCTGGCGCGGTTCGGTACGGTGCGCGTGCGCGTCGCCGCCGGCGATGTTGCGGTCGTCGGTCACACGCACCTCGACCGCGTTGACCGGGTGGTGCTGCCACTCCTCGCCGAGCTTGTGCAGCCGCGCGCTCTCGCGGTCGACGCACTGCTCCGGAGGCGGCACCTCGGGCATCGGATCCTGGTGCTCGATCCCGTCCTCGGGGAGCGCGTAGCTCGCCTCGAGCGCGAAGATGGCCTCGCCCGACTGGTGCGCCTTGACCCGGCGGGTCGTGAAGCTGCGCCCGTCGCGGATGCGATCGACCAGGAAGCGCAGCGGCCGGTCGTGGCCGCCCGGTCGCAGGAAGTAGGCGTGCAGCGAGTGCAGCTGTCGTTCCGGCTCGACGGTATGGCCGGCCGCCATCACGCTCTGGGCGGCGACCATGCCGCCGAACAGTCGGCCCGTGCCAGGTCCCGGATCGCCGAGGAAGAGGTCGCGGTCGAGCGCCTCGAGCTCGAGGCAGCGCAGCACGTGTGCGAGCGCGGGGGACAGCGCGGGGGGCGGGTCGGGAGCGGCGCTCTCGGTCATCGAGGCAATGGTAGCCGCCAGCGGGAATGGATCGAGCGGCCGCGCGGCATGGTCGAGATCATCACCGCCATGCTCACGCCGAACCTGGTCGAGGCGGCGGAGAAGATGATCCTCCGCGAGGCGGCAGGCCGGGCGGCGCGTGCCGCGTTGCGGCTGCGAATCGTGGGGCTGCGCGTCGGGTCGTACCCCGGCGCGGAGACGCTTCCGGAGGAGCTGAGGGCGCCGACGGAGTCGTTAGGCGAGGCGCTCGTGGTGCGCGAGCTCGAGGGAAGAGGTCTCGAAGTCGGGTACCCAGAGACGCTGGCGGATTGGCGGGAGCGGCACGTCGAAACGATGCCGGCGCCGCGTCTGGTCTTGCGGATGCTGCCGCCGGAGAGCCGTCCGGCGAAGCCGTGAGCGGACGAGGATCGCGCGTCCTCACCTTCCCTCGCTCGGCTGCGGCTCGGCTCGGTCGGCGCGCCGAGAACGTCGGCTCGGCTGAAGCTGGGATCCACCAGCGCCAGCGCCATGGTGTAGATGCCAGAATGCGTCCCGTGGACCGAAAAGACCGCGTGGCGATCGCGGGCTGGGGTGTAATCGCGCCCAAGTGCCGCAACGTCGACGAGTTCGAGCAGCGACTCGAGTCGTCGGAGAGCTGGCTCGAGCCGTTCGACGGCTTCGGCCCCGACAACTTCCTGGTCGGCCGGCCCTCGTTCGACCTGGCCGACTACCGCGGCTGGATCGAGGAGCGTTTCCCGCCGCGCCGCTACGCCCAGATCGTCGAGAAGCTCGGCATGCCGATCCAGTACGCGATCGGGGCCTTCATCCAGGCGCTCGGCCAGAACCGGGGAGTCGAGCAGTGGCTGCAGGAGCTGGGCACGCGAGCCCGCGTCTACGTGGGCACCGGGATCGGCGACATCGAGACGATCCGGCGTTGCGCGCTCCGGCTCGACGCCGCGCAGCGCGAGTGGGACGCCTTCTGGGCCGGCCGCGGGGACGACCTGACGGCGTACCTCGACGAGCTGCGCGAGATCGAGTCGCGCGACGTCGAAGGCGACGTCGAGACCGGCAAGCGGTCGACGATCCGTCGCAAGCGCAACCTGGTCGCGCGGCTCCAGGAGAAGTGGGGCACGCCCGATCCGCCGTGGAGCGAGGTGCCGGCCGAGCTGCTCTGGAACATCCACAACGGACCCGCCTCTCAGGTCTCGATGATCGGCCGGATCACGGGGCTCTCGTTCGCGCCGGTGGCGGCCTGCTCGACCTTCGGGGTCGCCCTCGAGCTCGCCATGAACGCGATCCGGGTCGGCCACGCCGATGTCGTGGTGGTCGGCGCCGTCGATCCGCCGCCCAACCCGCTGGTGGTCGGCGCCTTCTACAGCGCGCGCGTGATCTCGGCGGATGCCACCGTCTCCAAGCCGCTGACTGGTCTGCGCGGCACCCACATCTCGGGCGGCGCGGCGCTGTGGATCGTCGGGCGTTGGGAAGCGATGAAGGAGAGGGGCTTCCGGCCGCTCGGGCTGGAGCCGGTCGCGGTCGGTGTGTCCTCGGACGCCGATCACGTGATCACGCCGTCGGTCGAAGGCCCGCTCGCCGCGATCCGCATGGCGCTGGGCGAGGCCGGCGTCGAAGGCGGCGAGGTCGGCACCTGGGACCTCCACGCGACCGCCACCCCGGGCGACATCACCGAGGTCGAGACCCTGCGGCGCGTGCTCCCCGAGCAGGTGCTGGTGACTGCGCGCAAGGGGACCTTCGGTCACGGGATGGCGGTCGGCGGCGGCTGGGAGCTGACCGCCCAGCACCTCGGTCTGGCGAAAGGGATCCTCCACCCGACCCCGCTCGCAGCGGGCGAGCTCAACTCCGAGATCGCCAAGCTCCACACCCGGTTCGTCACCGACGTGCGCTGCGGCGCCGGAGACTTCGGTCCGGCGGCCGGCGGACGCGCGGTCGCCGGCAAGCTCTCGATGGGGGTGGGCGGCGTCAACGCCTGTGTCGTCTCGCGTCCCTGGGACCCGCAGGAGGTGGGTTGAGCGTGGCGCTCCACGGAGCGCAGCAGGAGCGCCCACCCGAGCTGTCGGCGGTGCTGCCGGTGTTCGAAGAGCGGGAGCTTCTGCCCGCGCTCCGCGACCGG
The DNA here is from genome assembly GCA_035546295.1 of Thermoanaerobaculia bacterium. Lineage (GTDB taxonomy): Bacteria > Acidobacteriota > Thermoanaerobaculia > Multivoradales > Multivoraceae > DATKBT01. The sequence continues at coordinate 61,494 of DATKBT010000108.1, forward strand.
CTGGTCGCGGCGCTGGAGGCGACCGGGCGCACCTGGGAGATCGTGTTCGTCGACGACGGCTCTCGCGACGGTTCGCTCGACGTCCTGATCGGCTTCTGTGCCGAGGACCCGCGGATCGTGGTCGTCGAGCTGTCGCGAAACTGGGGGCACCAGGCGGCCCTCACCGCCGGCCTCTGCCACGCGCGCGGCGCGGCCGTGATCCTGATGGACGCCGACTTGCAGGACCCCCCCGAGGTCGTCCCGGAGCTGGTCGCCGCCTGGGAGGACGGGGCGAAGGTCGTGCTCGCCCAGCGGCGCAGCCGAGCGGAGGGGGGTCTGCGCGCCCCGCTGTTCCGGCTGTTCTACCGGCTCCTCGGGGTCCTCAGCGACTATCCGATCCCGCTCGACGCCGGCATCTTCGGGCTCCTGGACCGCCAGCCGGCCGACGCCATCGCGCGGCTCGCCGAGGCCAACCGGTACCTGCCGGGCCTGCGGGCGTGGGTCGGCTACCGCACGGAGATCGTGCACTACGACCGTGCGGCGCGCGCCGGCGGCGTCCCCAAGCAGAGTCTCTGGCGGCTGATCCGCTACGGCCTCGACGCGATCTTCTCGTTCAGCTACAAGCCGCTGCGCCTGACGCTGCTCACGGGCGGAACGGTCGCGCTGTTCGCGCTGCTCTACGGCGCGGCCCTCATCGTCTGCCGCCTGCTGGGCATCGGCATGTTCGGCATCCCGGTGGTCGCCGGCTACACCTCGACCATCGTCTCGGTGCTGTTTCTCGGCGGCATCCAGCTCATGGCGATCGGCATCCTGGGCGAGTACCTGGGGCGCATCTACGACGAGGTCAAGCGGCGGCCGCTGTTCCTCGTCGAGCAGGTGCACCGGGGCCGGTGAGCGCGCGAGGCGGGCGAGCCGCGATCGCGCCCCGGGATCACCGGCGAGCGCCTGCGCCGCTTCGGCGACGAGGTCGAGGGGCGGATGGTGTTCCTCGTCGAGCAGGTGCCTCGGGGCCGGTGAGCGCGCGTCGAGGGGGAGCCGCGATCGGGCCGCGCGATCCGGCTTCGGGTGGCGCCGGCGGAGCGTCTCGTTGAACCCGGAGGAGTACGAGCGGCTCGCCGCGATCGACCGTGAGCATTGGTTCTACCGAGGCAAGCGCGAGATCGTCCGGCACTGGATCGACCGCACTCTCGATCTCGATCACGACGACCTGCTGATCGACGCCGGCTGCGGCACCGGGACCTTCCTGGTCGAGATGGCCGCCCGCTGCCGTGTCCTCGGGCTCGACGACTTCGCCGAGAGCGTGACGCTGGCGCGACCGCGCGTCGAGGCGGTGGGGGGCGAGGTCCTGCAGACCGGCCTCGAGCGGGTGGAGCTGCCGGACGGCTGCGCGGCGGTCGTCACGCTGCTCGACGTCCTCGAGCATCTCGACGACGACGCCGGGTCACTCGACGAGATGCTGCGCCTGGTGCGCGCGGGTGGGGTGGTGGTGATCACGGTGCCGGCTCTGCGCTGGCTGTGGAGCGACTGGGACGAAGCGCTGCACCATCGCCGTCGCTACCACCGTTCCGACCTCGCCGCGCTGTGCCGCAGGCCAGGCGCCGATCTCGTCCACCTCGCCTACTTCAACTCGCTGGCGCTGCCGGCGATCGCGGCGGTACGTGCGCTGCGACGGCTGGCGCCGCGCCGCGCGGGGAGCGGCGGGCGGATGGAGGATCGCATCCCGCCGGCGCCTCTCAACTCGCTGCTGCGTTCCGCCATGGTGACGCCCGCCCGCTGGCGGTGGCCGCGACCCCCGCTGGGGGTCTCGCTCCTTGCGGTGCTGCGACGGGTGGAGCGGGGGCGCCCGGGGCGACCGCGCGTGTCGGACCCTTCCAGCCAGGAGATCGGCGGCCAGTTCGCGTGACCGGCCGAGCGCCGCCACGCGATCCGCGGCCTGGAGATCCGAGAGAACGCGCCGGCCACCTTCCCGTCTAGACTGCGCGAGATGGACGCATCGGCTTCACGTGCTCGGCGGCTCACGATGACGGTGCTCTGCGCGTGGACGTGGTCGCTCGGTACGACGACCGCCGGGATCCTCGCCGCAGAGCGACGCCCGGTGGGCGAGCTCGAGGACCACGTCGACGTCGGTCCCGCGGCGCGTCCGGGGGCGGCTCGCTATGACGCGGCCACCGGCGAATACGCGTTGACCGGCTGGGGCCCCCCGGCACGGTCGACGACCGAGCCGGTTCACCTCGCCGGGGTTTGGCTGCGCGGCGATTTCCTGCTGCGGGCCGAGGCCGCCTTCGCCGGCGACGGCGCCGACTCCCGCCGGGCGGGCCCTGCTCTCGCCCAGCGCCAGCCGCGTCGCACGATGGGTTGGATGGTGCGCGCCGACCTCGAGCCCGACGGCGCCTTCCTCGCGCTCGCCGTGGACGGCGCTGGCGAGACAGCGCTTACGTTCCGCCGCGAGGCCGGTGGCGAGACCGAACAGCTCGCCTCCGCGGTCCGCGGACCGGACGTCCTCCAGCTCGCACGGGTGGGCGGCGCCTTCTCGCTCGCCGTAGCTCGCGCCGGCGAGCTGCTCATGCGCGATCTCGAGCTCGAGCTCGATCTCGGAGACGAGGTCTACGCGGGGCTCTTCGTCGCCTCGAGCGATCCGGAGGCCGCGACGCGAGCCGTGTTCCGCAACGTTCGGGTCGTCGGCCTCGCGCCGCCCGATCTCGTGCCGTACCGCGAGTACCTGGCCAGCAGGCTCGAGATCCTCGACCTCGAGAGCGGCCGCCGGACGGTCGTCCATCGCACGCCGGACTCGATGCAGGCTCCGAACTGGACGCCCGACGGGGGCGCGCTGCTCTACAACCGCAACGGTCTGATCTACCGGTTCGATCTCGAGCGCCGCACGGCCAGCGTGCTGGATACGGGTTTCGCGGACCGCAACAACAACGACCATGTCCTCTCGTTCGACGGCGAGCGCCTCGGCATCAGCCACCACGATCCCGGAAGCGACGGCCGGTCGATCGTCTACACGCTTCCGGCCGGTGGCGGAGCTCCGACACGGGTGACCGACCGCGGCCCCTCGTACCTTCACGGCTGGTCGCCCGATGGCCGCTATCTGGTGTACACCGGCGAGCGGGCCGGCGAGATCGACGTCTACCGCATCCCGGTCGAGGGCGGCGACGAGGTCCGGCTGACCAGCACTCCTGGTCTCGACGACGGCGCCGAGGTCTCGCCCGACGGTCAGTGGATCTACTTCAATTCGGTGCGCAGTGGCCGGATGCAGATCTGGCGCATGCGTCCCGACGGCGCCGATCCCGAGCAGCTCACCCACGACGAGCTCAACGATTGGTTCCCCCACGTGTCGCCGGACGGCGAGCGGATCGTCTTCCTCTCCTACGGCCAGGAGGTGGATCCGGAGGACCACCCCTTCTACCGTGAGGTCTACCTGCGCGTGATGCCGGCGACGGGCGGCGAGCCACGCGTCGTCGCCTACGTCTACGGCGGCCAAGGAACGATCAACGTCCCGTCATGGGCCCCCGACGGCCGCCGGCTCGCCTTCGTCAGCAACACCGCCTCCCACTGATCGGTACCTGTCCCCGATCTCGAGATGGGTACCTGTCCCCGATCTCGGCGGGGTCCCCGATCTCGGCGGGGCTAGACTTGAGTTTCCCTGCAGGGAGAGTGTCATGGACTTCGACGTTCCCGAGGACATCCGCGCCAAGCTGGCGGAGCTCGATGCGTTCATCGAGCGCGAGATCAAGCCGCTCGAGGCGGAGAACCTCCAGTTCTTCGACCACCGGCGCGAGCACGCGCGCACCGACTGGGACAACGGGGGGCGGCCGCGACGCGAGTGGGAGGAGCTGCTCGCCGAGATGCGACGGCGCGCCGACGCCGCCGGGCACCTGCGCTTCGCGCTGCCGGAGCACCTCGGGGGACAGGCGGGATCGAACCTGGCGATGGCCATTATTCGCGAGCACCTCGCCGCCAAGGGGCTGGGCCTCCACAACGACCTGCAGAACGAGTCCTCGATCGTGGGCAACTTCCCGATGGTCCTGATGATGGACGCCTTCGGAACCCCCGAGCAGAAGGAGCGCTACCTCGACGGCATGCTCACCGGCCAGGTGCGCATGGGATTCGGTCTCACCGAACCCGACCACGGCTCCGACGCCACCTATCTCGAGACCACGGCCCGACGCGACGGCGACGGCTGGCGGATCAGGGGCAAGAAGCGCTTCAACTCCGGGCTGCACTCGGCGACCCACGACCTGGTCTTCGCCCGCACCTCGGGCGAGCCCGGCTCGGCTCGCGGCATCAGCGGCTTCGTCGTGCCCACCGACGCCGAGGGGTTCTCGGTCGACTTCATGTGGTGGACCTTCAACATGCCGTCCGACCACGCGGAGGTGACCCTCGAGGACGTCTGGGTGCCGGAAGACGCGCTGCTTCACGAGGAGGGGCGGGGGCTCGAGCTCGCCCAAGTCTTCCTCCACGAGAACCGCATCCGTCAGGCCGCCTCGAGCCTCGGCGCCGCCCAGTACTGCGTCGACGAGGCGGTGCGCTACGCCAACGAGCGCGAGACCTGGGGCAAGCGGCTGTCGACCAACCAGGGAATCCAGTTCCCCCTCGCCGAGCTGCACACCGAGTGCGAGATGGTGCGCAATCTCGTGCGCAAGACCGCGTGGGAGCTCGATCGCAACAACCACATGCAGGTCACCCACCTGGTGGCGATGGCCAACTACCGGGCGAACCGGCTCTGCTGCGAAGCGGCCGACCGGGCGATCCAGGTCCACGGTGGGATCGGCTACACCCGCCACAAGCCGTTCGAGCACATCTACCGGCATCACCGGCGCTACCGGATCACCGAAGGCTCCGAAGAGATCCAGATCCGCAAGGTGGCCGGGCACATGTTCGGCTACCTTCGCGGATGAGCGAGGAGAAGGGACGGCCTGCGGCCGACGGCCTGCGCTCGCGCAGCCGGGTGAAGGCGAGGCTGCCATGACGCTCCCGCGTGACGAGGGCCCGCCGGTCTCCGTTGCAGGCGGCAGCCGCGCGGGATCGACTGGCGACGCACGGCAGGGCTTCCTCCGGCGCGGGAGGAACGCCCGAGCCGACGGTCTGCGCGCGCGCCCCTTCCCCTACGAGCTGGTCGCCCTCGGGCTCTTCTGCGTCGCCTTCGTGGGGCTGCGCGCGGCGGGGCTGCGTCTCGACTGGACCGCCGCGGTCTACACCTTCCGCCCCTTCGTGCGCGAGGCGCCGAAGCTCTTGCTGCTCGGCATCGCGCTCCAGCTCGGCTATCGACTGGTAGTGCGGCTCGCCGGTGGGGGGGGCGTGCCGGCGTCGATCGCGGCTCTACGCGCCTACCTCGCCGAGATCGTGCGCCCGGGCTGGTGGCTGCTCTGGCTGCGCCTCTACGTCGCCTACGCGCTCGTCAACTACGTCTACTTCTGGGTCAAGGTCTCGGTGCCGCTCCTGCACGGCCGCCTGTTCGATCCCGCCCTGTGGCGGGTCGACCGGACGCTTCACCTCGGGCTCTCGCCCAACGTGCTGATGGTAGAGCTGTTCGCGGGGACGCCATTGGTCGGTCTGCTCGATCGCTGGTACGCGATCTACATCCTGACCGTGATGTGGACGATCGCGTTTTACGCCTGCGAGCGGCGCTCCGACCTGCGCCGCTCCTTCCTGCTCTCCTGCATCCTGCTGTGGATCGCGGGGCCCGCGCTCTACCTCTCGCTGCCGGCGCTCGGACCGGTATATACCGATCCCGAGGTGTTCGAGGAGGTGCTGGTCGACATGCCGCGCGCGGTCGGCGGCCAGGAGGTCCTGTGGGAGAACTACCAGAAGGTCGTCGCGGGGCGAACGGGACCGCTGCGCGCCTTCAACCCGACGCGCGGCATCGCTGCGCTGCCGTCGCTTCACGTCGGCGCCCACTTCCTCTTCCTGCTCTGGGCGCGCCGCTTCCACCGGCCGCTCTACGCATTCTGGGCTCTGGGTACCCTGCTCACGTTCTTCGGCTCCGTGGTCAGCGGCTGGCACTACGCGGTCGACGGTTACCTCGGCATCCTGCTCGGCCTGGCCGTCTACCTCGTCGCGCGCCGCCTCGAGCCGGTCGAGGAGCCCGCGGCACCCTGCGCCACCGCGAGCAGCCTCGCCGGCAAACACGGGCCTCCCCGCAGCCCTGCCACCACGTCCTCGTAGCGGCCGACCCCCTGGTCGGCCGACGAGCGCGCCGAGACCTCCAACCGAGAGCACCCGAGCGCCGCCGCGAGCCGATTCCGCCCGCCGAAACGGAGGCCGCCCGCAGCCCCCCCGCAGCCCTCCCCCCACCCGCCCTGACGACAACGCGACAGCCCACCTCCGCGGATCGATCGCAGGCCGGCGGCCGCCGGCACCGGGCTCGCCAGCCCGTGTCCGTTCCTCCCCGTCGATCTCGTGAAACCGGCCGAGACAGAACAGCTCGGAGAGGAGATCCCCATGGAGCGATCGACGCCACGCCCGGCGATGGCGGGCGAGCTCGACCTTTGGCCCGGATCCGATCACCGCCGGACCCTTCGCCCGCGGCCCGAACACGCCCGGCCAGTCCACCGGCTGACCTCGGTCGGCCTGGCCGGCCTGCTCGCGCTCGGCGCGATCGAAGCGGCCCCGGCTTCGGCGCAGCCCAGGATCCGCGAAGCCCTCCCCTGCGAGCGAGAGGGGTCCGCCGGCGGACTGGCTCGCGGCTCCGCGCTGACCCGCGTCGACGTCGACCCCGTCCTCTACCCAGAGGCCATCTGCAACGACGGAACGCCCGCGGTGTTCTACGTGCGCCCGGCGCTGACCGACGAGAACCGCGACTCCTGGCACATCCACCTCCAGGGCGGCGGCGGCTGCCTGGACGGGCAGAGCTGCGCCGAGCGCTGGTGCAGCGTCGACACCAACTTCGGGGCCGACAAGATGAGCACCCTCTATGCGCCCGAGGGCGGCATCGTCGATCCCGGTATCCTGCGCGACGACCCGCGCAACCCGATCTGGGACTGGAACCAGGTCCTCGTCTACTACTGCTCGTCCGACTCCTGGACGGGTCGGGCCGACGATCGCGAGCTCGAGGCCGCCGGGCCCCAGGGCGGCAGCATCGAGTACCGCATGCCGTTTCACGGCGCCGACATCGTCGACGCGGTGCTCGACGTCTTGCAGGGCGGCGACGGTCCGCTCGTGCTCGAGGGCGAGGGTGGCGCCAGCCGCTCGGTCCCCGACCTCGACGAGGCCCGACGCGTGCTGTTCTCGGGCGCCTCGGCGGGCGGCGGCGGCGTCACCTACAACGCCGATCGCGTCGAGGCGCTCCTGCGCGAGACGAACGTCCGCTGCGCAGGTGAGGACTGTCCTCTCGACTTCCGCGCGCTGGTCGACTCGACGCTGTTCCCCGACACCAGCGATCTCGACGCCAGCCAGAGCGCGCCCTGCCTCGAGTCGGGGCTGTGCACCACCGAGGAGCTGCTGCGCGCGCAGTGGGATCAGGTGCTCGGATCGCTGCGCGCCGGCCAGGAGACCGAGGACTCCTGCGCCTCCTGGCATCGCGACAACGCCCCCGGCACCGAGTGGCGGTGCGCGGACGGCGCACACGTCCTCGAGAACCACGTCTCCTCGCCCCTGTTCGTGCGGATGGATCTCCAGGACAACCTGCTGTCCTCGAACTTCGTCGAGCGCGGCTATCTCGACGACGGCCGCCCGGTGACGCCCACCGACTTCGGCGAGCGCACCGAGGCGACGCTGCGGCGCTTCGCCGATCGCGCCGATCTTTCGGAGGAGGCGCTGGCGGCGCCCGTCGTCCTCGGGGCCCAGTGCACGCGCCACGAATCGCTGCGCAACAACGAGTCCTACTACGACCACCTGGCGCCCGCACCCGACGGACTCCCGTACGCGACCCCCGATCTCCTGCGCAACTGGCTCGAGGGCGAGGGGCCCCTCGAGGCGATCGTGCCGTTCCGCCAGCCCGGTCGCCTCCCGAGCTGCGACCGGGAGCAGCTCTCGGAGTTCGTGGTCGACGTCACCTGGACCGACTTCGAGGGGACCGTCGGTCTCGGCCAGCCGGTCGGCGGATCCGACGACTCGGGGCTGTTCTGGTTCTTCGACGAGGACAACTGGGAGGTGCTGGTCAAGGTGCTCGACACCTGCGCGATCAGCGATCACTACTGGGTGTTCGCGGCAGCGACGACCAACGTCGCCTACACCCTTCGCGTGACCGATCCTCGCACGGGCGCGACGCGCACCTACCGCAATCCGCTCGGCGGCTTCGCCGCCGCGATCACCGACACCACCGCCTTCCCCTGCCAGGTGGAGGGCGCGCGGCAGATGCCGGCCGGGGACGACGGGATCGAGCTGCGGGTACGCGACCGCCCGTCGGATCCGCAGCCGGACGCGCTGCCGGCCCCGGGAGGCTGCGTCGACGGCGACACCGAGCTCTGCCTGGCGGGCTCGCGCTTCGAGGTCCGCGTCGCCTGGCGCGACTTCCAGGGCCGCACGGGCGAGGGAATGCTGGTCCCCTTCCGGTCCGACGACTCGGGGCTGTTCTGGTTCTTCGACGAGGACAACTGGGAGGTGCTGGTCAAGGTCCTCGACGCCTGTACGATCGCCGACCGCTTCTGGGTCCTCGCCGCCGGCACGACCAACCTCGAGACCACCCTGACCGTCACCGACACGCTGACCGGCGAGGTCCGCGAGTACCGCAACGAGCTGGGCGAGCCAGCCGAAGCCATCATCGACACCGAAGCGTTCCCCACCTGTTCCCCGTAGCGGCCGACCCCTGGTCGGCCGGACCGCGCCGCAGCGCGCTGCCGCGTGAGCCCCTGGCACCGCGGCGGCACGGCACCGCGGCGGCACCTCGGCCGTCGTCCCTCCAGGACCCCCAACCCCATCGCGTTTTCGTAGCGGCCGAGCTCCTGCTCGGCCGACGACGGCGAAGAGACGCCCCGCGTTCTCGAGCCGGCGACGTTGCGGACGCGCCGCCTCGGGTCCCGCCGCCTAAGCGTTGAGATTCGCGAGCTTCTCCAGCGTGTCGAGACAGGGTCCCGGCTTGCCGTCTGCCCGAAACGGCTGCACGCACACCTGATCGGCTCCGGCATCCCAGTGCTCCTGGATCCGCTCGCGCAGCGCCCCCTCGTCCCCCCACGCCACCAGCGCGTCGACGAGCCGGTCCGAGGCGGTGCCCTTTGCCCAGTCGCTGTCCTCGAAGCCGATTTCGCGCAGGCTGTTCTGGTAGTTGGGCGCTCGCAGGTACTGCTTGAGGTGACCGCGCGCCAGCTCCCGCGCCTTCTCGGCGTCGGTGGTGAGGATGAGCTTCTGCTCGGTGCACAGCCAGCGGTCGCCGCCCAGGATCTCGCGGGCGCGGCGCGTGTGCTCGGGCGTCACCAGGTAGGGGTGGGCGCCGCGCGCCTTCTCGGCGGCGAGCGCCAGCATCTTCGGGCGCAGCGCGGCGATCACGATCGGCGCCTCGACCTCGGGCTCAGGCCCCATGTAGAGCGCCGACTCGACGGCGTCGAGGTACTCGCGCATCTTCTCGAGCGGAGGTCGCCACTCGTGCCCTCGCACCTTCGAGACCAAGTGCGGATGAGACACGCCCAGACCGAGGATGAAGCGGGCGGGGAGCATCCCCGACAGGGTCTTTCGGATCGCCTTCGTCGTCATCGCGTCGCGCGCGTAGATGTTGGCGATGCCGGTGGCCAGGATCAGTCGCTCGGTTCGGCCGGCGAGGTAGCCGATGAACGAGAACGGGTCACGACCCACCGCCTCGGGCGTCCACAAGGTGCTGTAGCCCCAACCTTCGAGCCGATGCGCGAAATCGACGGCCTCGACGGGGGAGAAACCGTCCGACCAGGTCCAGACTCCCAGTCTTCCGGGGGTTTCGAGTGGCTGTGTCATGGCGGGGACGGTAGCGGCTGGGTTGGTCGTTGGCAAGGGAAGCCAGTCCGCGGCCGAGCAGTCGATCTCGGCCGATCGAACGTCGTTCGTCTGGCACGCGAGGGTCCGGATGGCGCCGCTGGTCACCGGCGTCGTCCAAGACGCGTACGAGGACGGCCGGGGCCGCCTCGACGCCAAGGTCTGGGGCGTGCTCCCCGTCGCCCACGCTCGCGGCCTGGAGGTCGACCGCGGCGAGGCGCAGCGCTACCTCGCCGAGCTGGTCTGGTGTCCGCTGGCGCTGGTGCACAACCCGGAGGTGCGGTACGGCGAGGAGACTGCCGACTCGGTGCGGGTGTGGGTCGGGGACGAGAAGACCTGGGTCGACCTGCGGTTCGACGAGACCGGCGACATCATCGGGGCGAGGACCGAGACTCGTTCCCGGGGCGAGGCAGTTCAGCCCTGGGAGGGGCGGTTCTGGGAGCCGCGCAGCTTTGAAGGCATCCGGGCTCCGGCCCGCGGCGAGGTGTGGTGGGAGGCGCCCGAGGGGCGGTTCGTATACTGGCGTGGCGAGGTGACGGACCTGCGCTGGACCTGAGACAGATCCCGCGCGCCCCCGACGAGCACGTCCAGGCGCGCGCTCGCCCAAAGGGCAACCGGCCCCTCGACTCCGAGCCGGAGCGATCGACGGCTGGTAGCGTCCAGGGCAGGAGATACCGAAATGGCCACCCAACCCGCACCCGCGCCAGACTCCTCGCCGGGAGACCGGAGCCCCGGCAAGCCGCCTCCCCGATGGCTCGTGAAGCCCTTGACGCGCTTCCACGTGGCGCTCCATCGGCTCAGCGGCGGGCGCCTCTTCAACCGGATCGGAGGCGACGAGGTCTGCTTCGTGACGATGACGGGCGCGAAGAGCGGTCGCCGGCTGACGATTCCGCTGATGTACGTCCCGTACCGTGCCGGCCTGCTGCTGGTGGCGTCGCAGGGTGGCGCGCCTCGCAACCCCGCCTGGTACCACAACCTGGTGAAGCACCCGGTGATCGAAGTTCGACAACGGCGGCGCTCGATGACGCTGCGGGCGCGCCTGGCGACGGCCGAGGAGCGGCCCGAGCTGTGGCCGATCTGCTACGAGCACTTTGCGCCCTACGCCGACTACCGCAAGCGCACGACGCGCGAGATCCCGCTCTTCGTCTGCGAGCCGATCGGTGGCTGAGCCCCCGAGTCCGCCGGGCGGATGTGGGCTGCGCAGAGACGGATGCGCGATCAGACCGGCACGGCTCGACGGCTCGGCCTCTCGATCGCCGGCCCGCTCGACGCGACGGTCGAGGTCGACGCTGGCGAGCGCGCGCGGACCACGCCCAGGGTCGGGCTCGCTTCGAGGTCGCTCCGCTGGGCCCGATCCCGGCGATCCCTCGAGCTAGAGGTGCGGTTCCGCGGGGCCTGAGCGCGACGCCATGAACCTGCTGGTCAACGTCGACGTCGACGATCTCGAACGCGCCGTCCGGTTCTACAGGGAGGCTCTCGGGCTCGAAGTCGGCCGCCGGGTCGGCGAGGACGGCATCGAGATGCTGGGCGCCTCGTCCCCGATCTACCTGCTGCGCAAGACCGCCGGCAGCGAGGTCTCGACGGCGACCGCTCAGCGTCGCGACTACCGGCGGCACTGGACTCCGATCCACCTCGACCTGGTGGTCGACGAGATCGAGGACGCCGTGGAGCGGGCGGTCGCCGCCGGCGCGACCCTCGAGGCGCAGATCTCGAGGCGCAGATCTCGACGTGCCGGTGGGGGTGGCTCGCGCTGATGGCGGATCCCTTCGGTCACGGCTTCTGCTTCGTCCAGTTCTCGGGGCGCGGCTACGACGAGATCGCCGGCTGATCGAGACACCCTCACCCGTGAAGCGCGGTATGGTCGTCGCCTTCTCTTCCCCGATCCATTGCTCGCCGGCGCCACCCCGGCGGAGGACCTCCATGCTCCAGCGTTCCCCCGCGATCGCCGTGCTCGGCGCCGCCTCCGTCGTCGTGTCGCTGGTGGGCGCGATCGGATGCACGCGCGACGCCGCCGCCCCCGCTGGGGGCGCCGCCCGATTCGAGATCTCGTATGCCGGCGCCGCCGAGGCCGAGCCCCTCGACGGCAGGCTCCTGCTGATGCTGGCTCGCCGGGAGACTCCCGAGCCGCGCTTCCAGACCAACCCGGGTCTCGGCGGCGCCCAAGTTTTCGGCATCGACGTCGACGGCTGGCTCGGGGGCGAGCCGGCGACCATCGACGCCGCCGTCTTCGGCTTCCCCAACGCCAGCCTCTCTACAGTGCCGGCCGGCGACTACTGGGTGCAGGCCGTGCTCCACCGCTACGACACCTTCGAGCGCGCCGTGGGACCACCCGTGAAGCTGCCGATGGACCGTGGGGAGGGCCAGAACTGGCGCCGGTCGCCCGGCAACCTCTACAGCACCCCGAGGCTCGTCTCCTTCGACCCAGCGCAGCAGGGCGTGATCGAGATCACGCTCGACCAGGTGATCCCGACGATCGAGGAGCCCGAGGACACCCAGTCCATCCGTCACGTGAAGATCCGGAGCGCGCTGCTCTCGGAGTTCTGGGGGCGCGACATGTTCCTGGGCGCCCACGTGCTGCTGCCGCACGGCTTCGACGAGTATCCCGAGGCGCGCTACCCGCTGATGGTGTTCCACGGTCACTACCCGGCGGACCTCGGCGGCTTCCGCACCGAGCCGCCGGATTCCGACCTCGAGTGCGAGTACTCCGAGCGCTTCCAGGTCGACTGCTACAACCGCGTCCAGCAGGAGGAGGCCTACGCCTTCTACCAGCGCTGGATCTCGCCCGGCTTTCCGCGCTATCTGGTGATCGAGATCCAGCACCAGAACCCGTACTACGACGATTCGTACGCCGTGAACTCCGCGAATCTCGGTCCCTACGGCGACGCCATCATGCACGAGCTCGTGCCCTACGTGGAGGAGCAATTCCGGGGCATCGGCGAGGGCTGGGCGCGCTTCACCTACGGCGGCTCGACCGGCGGCTGGGAGGCGCTCGCCGCCCAGATGTTCTACCCCGACGACTTCAACGGCGCGTTCGTCGCCTGCCCCGATCCGATCGACTTCCGCGCCTACACGTTGATCGACCTCTACTCTTACGAGAACGCGTACGACCGTCAGGGTGACTTCAAGACGATCGAGATCCCCGGTCACCGCAACTGGCTGGGCGAGGTCGACATCACGGTCCGCGACTACAACCTCTACGAGCTGGTGCTCGGTGAGAACGGGAGGTCCGGCGATCAGTGGGACATCTGGCAGGCCGTCTACTCGCCGATGGGGGAGGACGGCTACCCGCAGCCGATCTGGAACAAGCTCACCGGCGAGATCGACCAGCAGGTCGCCGCCCACTGGCGCGAGAACTACGACCTGCGCTACATCCTCGAGCGCGACTGGGCGACGCTCGGCCCCAAGCTCGAGGGCAAGCTCCACATCTACGTCGGCGACATGGACAACTACTATCTGAACAACGCCGTCTATCTCATGGAGAGCTTCCTCGAATCGACCACCGACCCCTACTACGCGGGGGAGGTGGACTACGGCGATCGCGCCGAGCACTGCTGGAACGGCGACCAAGCGAACCCCAACCACATCTCGCGGCTGCGCTACAACACGATGTACCTGCCCAAGATCCTCAACCGGATCGAGAAGACCGCGCCGCCGGGAGCGGACCTCACGAGCTGGCGGCATTGAACGGGGTCGGGAGCTTGCTTCGTCCTCTCGACACACCTATAGGGGCCGACCGCCCGGTCGGCCGATCACGACCGCGTGACGCCGCCGCCGGGAGCGACGCTCTAGGACGCGCCACGATGAGCCGCACGGACCGACGCGACCAACGGAGGTGAACGCCGATGGAGAACCCGGTGCGCAGCGTGCTGGCGGTGGCGCTCGGCTACCTCGTGATGGGCGCCTTCGTCTCGCTCGTCATCCTGGCGGGAGCGGCCATGGTCCACGGGCCGCCGACCGCCGGCTACGCCCTCACCAACCTGGCGATCTCGGTCTTCGGCGCGATCTTGGGCGGCTTCGTCGCGGGCCGGCTGGCGCCCAGCCGGCCGCTCGCTCACGGCATCGCGCTCGGCGTGCTGGCGTTCGTTCTCGGCGCCGGCTACCAGGTCGCGCGCCTGCTCGCAAAGCTCGACGAGACGCGGGGCCCGGAGCCGGTCTGGTATCTGCTGGTGCTGCCCGTCATCGCGCTTCTCGGCTGTCCGATCGGCGGGTGGATGGAGCAGCGCCGGCGCCGTGACGACGGGTGAGCCCGACCTCGTCGAGGAGCCACTGATGATCACCCCCGAGCAGTTCCGCGAGATCGCCCTCGCCCTCCCCGAGGCGTCGGAGCAGCCGCACTGGGACATGCCCTCGTTTCGCGTCGGCAAGCGGATCTTCGCCACCCTCCAGCCCGACGACGGCACCGCGGTGCTCAAGATCCCCGTGATCGAGCACGACGAGCTGATCGAGTCCTCGC
>DATKBT010000109.1:0-59671 GCA_035546295.1 Thermoanaerobaculia bacterium
TCGATCGCGAGACGCTCTCCGACGACATCCTGCGCGACACCCTCGGAGTGCTGCTCAAGTACCAGGACGACCTCGAAAAGATCGACGACGCGGCAGCGCGCCGGCTGCTCGAGCGAAGCCGCGAGCGGGCGTGACCACCACCGCTCAAGGCCGGCGTGAACGGCGGATTCCTCCCCGGTCACGGCCGGGGTCCGGCCGGCCGGCGGCTGCGCCGGACTTCTGTCGCGGCGAGCTCGAGCCGACGACCGACGATCGAGGAGTCGGCTCTTTGGCCACCGGCGGAGCGGAGAGGCCTTGTCGGCCTTCGGCTTGCGGCGGCGCGGGTCCATCTGCTGAGTGGAGGGCGAAATGCCTCGAGTGGCACTACGCCCTTTCGTCGGCTTCGCTGCGCTCAGCCTCAGGTTGAGGGGTGAGTGCCTCGAGTGGCACTACACCCTCTTCGTCGGGGGATGCTCTACGTCGGCTGGGTCGGCTTGCGCGGAGCGGTCCCGATCATCCTCGCCACCGTCCCGGTGCTGGCCGGTGTCGGCGGCGCGGACCGTCTCTTTCACGTCGTCTTCTTGGTCGTGGTGGTCAGCGCGCTCGTGCCCGGCGGCACGGTCTCCTGGGCCAGCCGGCGCCTCGGCCTGATCTCCAGCCGGCCGGCCCCGCCCGAGGCGGTGCTCGAGGTCAGCGCCCTACGGCCGCTCTCCGGCGAGATCCTCTCCTTCACGATCCACCCGGCTGCCGGTCTGCGGCGCCACGCTCGCCGATCTCCCGCTTCCGGCGCGGGCCGTGGTGATGCTGATCCTGCGCGGCGAGGGAGCTGATCGCACCGCGGGGCGCGACGCGGCTCGTCGCCGGCGATCACGTCTACATGTTCTGTCCGCCCGAGGAACGTGGGCTGATCGCGCTCCTCTTCGGTGCGCACCAGGGGGAATGAGAAGAGCAGCTCAGACGTCCGGTACCGGCACCACGAGAACCGGAACGCGCGATGTCTCCAGCAGTGTCCTGGCGAGGGGTCCAAGCCGGACACGGGTGCCCGGCTGGCTTCTGCGTCTCTCCAAGATCACGAGATCGGCACCGAGCCGCTCGCACAGCGCGTTCAGTTGGATCGCAGGATCCCCCTGCAGGACGTGACACTCGAGCGATATCTGACGCTCCGGACGCTCTTCCTCGATCGTTCCGTACAGTCGACGCCAGGCGCGGTCACGAAGCTCGGCCGCAGCCGATTCCGGGGCCGAAAGCGAGGGCTCCACGACGTGCGCCAGATGCACGGTACCGCCGCTTGCGACGATGGCCAGCGCTCTGGCGATTCCGCAGTTGGCGGTTTCCGTGAGGTCCGTGCAGAGGACGACGACTCGGGGAGACTCCAAAGGCAGTCGCTCATCGCCGAGAGAAGGTGGTACGCAAGCCACGCTGGTCGGAGCGGCGCGCAGCACGCCACGAGCCACCGAGCCGTACCAGATCTGCTCGAGCGTGGAGCGACGGCGCTGACCGACCACGACGAGGTCGAAACCTCCTCGATCGGCTCGGGCCACGAGGTGGGCATCGGCAGTGCCGCGACCCGGCAAGACTCGCAGCGTGGCCGATCGCTCCTCACGGGGCGCCGAGCGCTTCAACTCGCGCATCAAGGCCTCCTCCGCTTCGGCCGACAAGGCGTGGGGGTCCACCGGCGGCCCCAAACCCAGGCGCTCGTGGGCTTCCTGCGGGGAAGCTACCCACATGACCTCGACGTCGCAGTCTCCGATCGTGCCGAGGTGGGCGGCGAATGCTCGAGCGGCTCGTGCCGCGAGGCCGAGGTCCGCCCCGACGAGAACGCGAAGCCGTTGAGCTCCCGATAACCAGCTCGAGAAGCGAGCTGGATTCCGCAACATCAACACCGGAACCCGACTCCTTCGTGCCACCCGTTCGACGACCCCGCCGAGCGGGTTCTTGCTGGGCCTGACGCCGGCGCCGACGATCAGGACCGTGGCCAGCGCCCACTCTCCGATGCTCGCCAGAGCTTCGGCGGTGGAACCCGCGGCGAGGTGGGCATGAACGGTGGCACCGGTGACGGACTCGATTCGCTTCTCCTCGCGCTGCAAGTCGGTCCGAACCGATCCTAGGATGTACTCGTCGTCCGTTCCGAGAACGATGGGAG
Organism: Thermoanaerobaculia bacterium; assembly: GCA_035546295.1. Lineage (GTDB taxonomy): Bacteria > Acidobacteriota > Thermoanaerobaculia > Multivoradales > Multivoraceae > DATKBT01. The sequence continues at coordinate 2,123 of DATKBT010000109.1, forward strand.
CGCGCGGGTCCTCGGCGACGTGAACCAGTCGCAGGGGATCGCCCAGCCGGTGGGCCATGGCACCCGCGACGGTGCCGAGAACCTCACCGTCGGGGCGTAGAGTCGTGCCGAATACGACAGTCATCGTGGCATCCTCAGGAAAGCAATCACCGATCCATCGCTCCGGATTCGCGCTGCGCATCCGAGCGAGGAGCAGATCGGCGGCCTGCGTCGCCGCCTTCCAAAACTGATCTCCCCGCGCCCTGACTTCCACGGACTCTATCGGGGGCGACCAAGGCGAAGGGGCCGAGGGGTCGGACTCGCCGGCCGGCGGGGCTCGGAGGTCTCGAGCCGCTCCGTACAGTGGGATGCGCATCGGCGAAGCCGTGGCGCTCGACGTCGGCGCTGTGGATCGGTCGAGGGCTTGCTCACGGTGGTGCGGGGGAAGTTCGGCGAGAGCCGTGCGCTGCCCTTGCGCGCTTCGACCGTGCGCGCGCTGGATCGTTACCTCGAGCACCCGCTCCGCCCCCTGAAGGCTGATGCCGCTCGCCGATCTTCGTCTCCAGCCAGCAAGCGCCGGCGGCTGTCCCAGCCGGCGGCGCAGGCGAACGTCAACGCCGCGGCGTTAGCGGCACGGATCCCGCCCCCGCTCCCTCGACCGCACGATCTGCGACATACCTTGCGGTTAGTCGGCTCGTGACCTGCTACGCAGAAGGGCGTAGTGCCCCAGGCGCTGCTTCCTAGCCTCAGCACCTACCTCGGCCACGCGTCGGGCGAGGCCACGCGTCGCTACCTGATCGCCAACGGCTCGATCCTGGAGCAAACCGCTTCGCGCTTCTCCAGCATCACTTCGGCGCTGGACGAGGTGAGCTCATGAAGAGCCAGCCCACCGGCGTCTCGCAACAGCAAGCCATCCAGGACTTCTTCGAGAACGACCGCTCTGCCTTTTCCTGGGATTCCGATGCTCCCGAGAACGGCATGTGGAGCGCTCCCGCTGCTCGGGCGCCCTTCCCTGCCGACACGCTCTCTCCGATCGCGACGCCGAGCGGCGATCGCGTCAGCCTCAGCGACAGGTGTCAAACGCGCTGGTGTCGTTGATGGTGAGGAACGCGGCGCCCTGGGGGTTCTCGTAACGGCGAACGACGCTGCTTTCGACGTCCTCGACCAGATACTCGACCTGGAGGTCGGTGAGGCCGCCGATGAAGACCCAGAATCGGTTGTTGAGACCGCAGGCGTCGAGCACCTTGACCACCGTCTCGACGTTGGCGGAGTCGAAGAACCAGAAGTAACCCGTGTCGGGAGTCAGCTCGACCGCTTGGCCCTCCCCCGAATCGCCCTGGACGTTGCGCCAGATCGTGGTGATCCGGAAACGATCGCCGGTCAGACAGAGCGTCGTCGGACTCTCGGTACAGTCGGTGATGCCGCCGCCGGTGGCGCAGGGGAGATCGTAGATCTGGGCCCTGACGCCGCCGCGGTCGAACAGGACGACCGTCCGACCGGCGCCGTTGCCCCCCACTCCTGGGTCCGCGGTGGCGACGTCGCTCTCGCCGCCCGCCTCGAACTCGATTCCCAGCGGCTGCGCCTCGAGCGTTAGCGCGCGAGCCTGCACGCTCTGGGCCTGCGGAAACTCACGGCTCAGCCAGACCACCAGGAACTCGCGCCCGCCGGCGGCCGCCACCTGGACCTGGAACTGGTCGTTGACGGTACGCTCGTTCACCTGCTTCTGCGCTCCCGCCGCGGCGCCCGTGCTGGTGTAGCCGCGCGCGTGGACGCTGTTCCCGTCCTGGTCCGTCTCGTCCGAGCTCTGGCTCCTCCACGCGACCAGGAAGCTGCCGTCGGGATCCATGGCGATCGCCGGCGCCGACTGGTCGCGGAACGCCGAGTTGTTAACCTGGAACTGCCCGGCGATGGCGACGCCGTTCGCGCCGAAGACCCGCGCCTGGATGCTCGAGCCGCTGTTGTCGTTGCCGGCCGAGGCGCCAGCCGAGGCGGTGAAAGCTACAGCGAAGCGCCCGTCGGGCGCCATCGCGACCGCCGGCTCGTTCTGGGTGCCGTTGGTGATGTCGTTGACCACGAAATCGGCAGCCAGCGGCGTGCCGTCGGCGCGGAAACGCCTGGCCCGCACCTCGCGCCCCCGCATCTGGCTCGAGCCCGGAGCGTCGGAGTCGTCGTACCAGACGACCACGAAGTCGCCGTTCTCGGCCATCGCGACGTCGGGGGCGACCTGTGGCCCCGAGGTCGAGCTGTTGACCTGGAAGTCGGGGCCGAGCGCCGATCCGTCGGACCGGAAGACCCGCGCGCGGATGCTGGTGCCTTCGGTGTCGCCCGGGGAGACGTCGCTCTGCCAGGCGACGGCGAAGCGGCCGTTGGGCGCAGCCGCGACCCGCGGCACGAACTGATCCTCTTCGGTCAGGGTGTTGACCACGAAGACGTCGCCCTTCGGATTCCCGGCGACGTCGATGCGGCGGGCCAGAACTCCGAGACGGCTGTCGTCGCCGATCCCCGTGCCCGAACCAGCCCACACAACGATCCCGCTGCCGTCCGCGAACAGCGCAGCGTCGAGGCTGTCGATGCTCCCGCTGCTCTGGAACAGGGTGACGACGTCTCCCTCGGGAACCGGAGCGCACGGAGAGCCTCCCTGCGCCAGGGCCGAAGCGCCAGTGAACGAGACGCCGATGAACGATGCGCAGAGGAGGACGACGGCGAGCCGCGGGCCGGCGTCACGACGGATCGGAAGGCGAAGAGCGTGCTGCAACGGGAACCTCCTGGCGGGTCGGATGAGGACAGGTCCTACGGACAGCACGGAAAACGGCGCGAAAAACCGCCACTCGGCGCTCGCTTTCGCCGAAAGGAGATGCGGCCTGGGAGTCGTTGGGGCCCGCGTTCGCCGCTCAGGCGGGCTCGAGCTCGTTGCGCAGCCAGGCCCGGCTCTTCATCCAGTCCCGCTGCACCGTGCGCAGAGTGATCCCCAGCACTTCGGCGGTCTCGCGCTCGCTCAGCCCGCCGAAGAACCGGCACTCGACCACCCGCGCCCAGCGCTCGCTGAGCTGGGCGAGCCGGTCGAGCGCCTGGTCCAGGCTCACCACGAGGTGCGCCTGGTCCTCGATCGCCACCGCCACGTGGTCGAGGGAGAGCCGCGGCGACTCGCCCCCGCGCTTCTTCGCCGCGTGATGCCTCGCCAGATCGACCAGCAACTGGCGCATGACCCGGACCGCGAGCGCGAAGAAGTGCGCGCGGTCCTCGACCTCGATGCGCTCCTGGTCCACCAGCCTGAGGTACGTCTCGTGGACGAGTGCGGTGGTGTCGAGGGTGCCGCCCGGCTTACGGCGTTGGCGCCGGGCCAGCTCGCGCAGCTCGTCGTAGAGCAGGCTCCAGACCTGGTCGAACGCCTCTCGATTCCCGTCGCGCACGGCGACCAGCAGCCCGGTGACCTCGCCGCGGCGCGCACCGTCTGCGTCGCTCACGGGGCGACCCCCGCGCTCGCCAGCCCCTCGATCCTGCGGGCCCGATCCCACAGGTAATGGTCGTCGGGGAGCGACTCGGCGAGCAGCGCCTCCGCCTCGTCGAGGAGACGGAGGCCGAGGGCCTCCCGGCCCGCCGCGATGCGACAGCTCGCGCGATCGAGGAGGCATTCGGCGGCGCGCAGCGGATCCGCGACGCCGGTCGCGACGATCCCCTCGCAGCCGCGCTCGACCACCGGCGCCCCCTCGCGGAACGCGCCGCGCGCACACAGGAGGCCGCCGAGACCGCGCCGGGTCTCGGCGAGGGCGCGGTCGTGAGGGTGCCCCTGCTCCTGGATCGTCAGTGCTCTCCGGAACAGCCGCTCTGCCCGCGCCGGCTCGCCGTCGATCCGCAGACACTGGGCGATCAGGCTCTCGAGGCGGGCCACCGCGGCGTGCTCCTCGCCCAGCCGCTCTCGGAAGTAGGCGAGCGCACTCTCGTAGAGCGCCAACGCCTCAGCGGTTCGCCCCTGCTCTCGGCGGAGGGTCGCCACATTCACCTGGTGGGCGCTGGTGGCGTACGACTCGCCGGGAACCGCTCCCCCGAGTCGGGCCGCCGACTCGACGAACCAGGCGGCTTCGTCGCGACGCCCCAGCTCGAGCAGCAGCTTGCCGAAACTGCTGTAGGTGTTGGCGAGATCCGGGTGGTCTCGTCCCAGGCTCTGCTCGAGCCCGGCGGCCGCGGCTCGGTAGAGCCCTTCCGCCTCGGCGAAATCCCCCTGGATCCAGACTGCGAGCGCGAGGTTGCTGGTGACGAGATGAACCATAGGGTGATCCGGGCCGAGGCTCTCCTCGGTCATCCGCAGCGCCTCGCGCTTGAGGCGCGTCGCTCGCGCGAACTCCCCCCGTTCCTCGTAGACGACCGCCAGATCCTGGAGGAGCCGCGCCTTCTCGGCGTCGGCGCCTGGTTCGGCCCGTTCGCGGGTCTCGATCGCTCGCCGGTACAGCCCCTCCTTGTCGTCGCGGGGTGTGTCCGGCAACCCGGCGAGACCGGCGAGACCGTCCGCCAGCTCCACGGAGGGCTCCGAGCCGCTCGCCTCCAGCCGGTCGACCGCCTCCGCGTAGAGCCTCCGGGCGCCTTCCGAGTCACCGTGGGATTCACGGACCCCTGCATGGTCGAGTAGCGCCCGCACCAGCCCCGACGGGTCGGGGGGGCGGAGCGCGCGTTGAAGCGCCAGCGCTTCCTCGGTCAGGGGCTGGGCCCGCGCGTAGTCGCCGAGACTCCGGTAGGCGCCGCCGATCGCGCCGAGGAGGTCGGCGCGAGCTTCCAGATGGTCGGCCAGGTCTGTGGCGATCCGACGCTCGCCGCGCTCGAGCAGGTCGCGCACCGACGGCTCGGTGGCGCCGGACAGGTAGGGGTCCGCGGAGTCGAAGAGCTCGGTGAGGAACGCCGCGACCGTCGCCGCCTTGGCTGCCTCGCGCTGCGCCCGGTCGCGCTCCTCGGCGGTCTGCCTGGCCTGCCTCGCGGTGAGGGCCAGCCCGAGGATCAGCGAGGCCACGATCGCCGCCGCCGCCGCGACGCCGAGGCGGTGACGACGCAACAGCTTGCCGAGACGATAGGTGCGAGTCGCCGAACGCGCGACGACCGGCCGTCCCTCCAGGTGGCGGCGCAGGTCGGCTGCGAGCTCGGCGACGTCCGCGTAGCGCTCTTCCGGCCGTTTCGCCAGCGCTTTGAGCACGATGTTGTCGAGGTCCCCGCGCAGACGCCGCGCGAGCTTCTGCGCGCGCGGCCCATCGGCTTCCTCCGAGATCCTGCGGCTCGGGACCTGGGGCTCGACCTCGCTGACCACCCGAGACACCTCGGCCGGGTCCACGCCGGTGGTCCGGTAGGGGGCGCGCTCGGTGAGCAGCCGATAGAGGAGGACTCCGAGCGAGTACACGTCGCTGGGGATACCGACGCGCTCGCCGCGGATCTGCTCGGGCGAGGCGTATTCCGGAGTGAAGGCCCGCAGCACCGTCCGGGTCGCGCTCTCCCCGTTGTCTTCCGTATCGAGCAGGCGGGCGATGCCGAAGTCGAGGAGCTTCACCGCGCCCTCGTCGGTCACCAGGATGTTGGCCGCCTTGAGATCGCGGTGGACGATCAGCCGGCGGTGGGCGTAGTGGACGGCGTCGCAGACGTCGAGGAAGACCGCGAGACGCTCTTCGACCGGGGCGTCGAGGCGGTTACAGTGGCGGTCGATCGGCCTTCCTTCGACCAGCTCCATGACCAGGTACGGATCCCCCGCGTCGGTCACGCCGCCGTCGAGGAGCCGCGCGATCGCCGGATGCTGGAGATCTGCGAGGAACTGACGCTCGCGCAGGAAGCGGGAGAGCGCCACGGTTCCCGGAGTCGAGGAGACCAGCTTGATCGCGACGCGCTGGTCGTACTGCCGATCCGCGCGCTCGGCGAGGTAGACGACGCCCATCCCGCCGCGGCCGAGCTCCCGGAGCAGGCGGTAGGGTCCGAGCCGATCCCCGGCGCGATTCTTCGGTCCCAGTTGCCACGACGCCTCCGCGAGGCGTTCGCCGAGCTGCGGCGCCGCGTGCTGGAACCCTCGATCGAGCAGCTCGGCGGGCTCCAGGAGCCGCGGCAGCAGCGCTTCGACCTGAAGTCGCACCGCCTCCGGTTGGCCGCCGAGCGCTGACTCCGCGGCGTCCTCCAGCTCCACGCCTTCGAGCTCCACGGCGTCGAGGATCCGCTCCAGGACCCGGTCGAGCCGGACCAGGGATGGGCTGGACATCGCGCGGCCGATTATCGCAGACGGCCCGTGTCGGGCGGAGTCGTCTGCGCCGAACCGAGATCGGGGGCAGGTACCGAACTGGTCGGAGCTCGGGAGAGATGGTGATCGAAGGCTCTTTGCAGGTCTTCTCAGACTCCGCCCGGAGTCGGTACGTAGTGTTTGTTCGCGATCGGCGCCAGCATCACGGTGCCAGTGCCTTCGATGACGTTGACCAGGCCCTCGCCTTGACCGGATGGCTCAGACGGCTCCCGCGAGCCGGCGACCGGGCCCCATGCTCTGTCCCTCCACCAGCGAGCGGTAGACCGTGTGGCGCGCCAGGAGCTCTTCGTGGGTGCCGCGACCGGTGATCCTGCCTGCCTCCAGGACCACGATCTGGTCGGCGTCGAGCACGGTCGAGAGCCGATGCGCCACGATCAAGGTCGTGCGCCCCCGCATCAGCTCGGCGAGCCCGGCGCGCAGCGCGGCCTCGGACTCGGAATCGAGGTTCGCGGTCGCCTCGTCGAGCATCAGGATCTCGGGATCGACCAGGAAGGCGCGCGCGATCGCCAGTCGCTGCCGCTGTCCGCCCGACAGCTTGAGGCCACGCTCGCCGACCTCGGTGTCGAGCCCGCGAGGCAGCGCAGCGACCAGCTCGTCGGCTCGCGCGGCGCGCAACGCGTTCTCGATCTCCTCGTCAGAGGGCGCCCGCCCGAGACCGAAGCACAGGTTCTCGCGCACCGTCCCTCCGAGCAGGGGCGCCTCCTGCGGCACGTAGCCGATGCGGCGTCGCCACGGCTCGAGAGCGAATCGGCTGATCGAATGGTCGCCGTGGAGGATGACGCCCGTGGTCGGTGAATAGAACCGCTCGAGCAGTGCGAGGATCGTCGTCTTGCCGCCGCCGCTCGGCCCCACCAGCGCCGTGACGCGACCGCAGGGGATCTCGAGGTCGAGGTCGTGGAGCACGGCCACGCCGCCTGCGTAGCCGTGGGTGACTCCGCGGAACACCACCGTGGCCGGCTCGGTGGGCACGCGGCCGTCAGGGGCGCGGTCCTCCTCGCGCTCCTCGAGCAGCGCGCTGAGGTGCGCAGCCGCGCCCAGGGCCTTGTTGAGAGCCGCGACGAAGGTGGAGAGCTGGACCATCGGCATGACCACCTGGAACAGGTAGAGGATGAAGGCGACGAGGGTGCCCACGGTCAAGGTGCCGCTCGCGACGCGAGTGCCACCGTAGGCGAGGATCACGACCAGAGAGCCGCTCAAGGCGAGGGTCACGGTCGGTCCGAGGACCGCCATGATCCGGGCCTCCCGCAGACCCAGCCGCCGCAGACCGTCGACCGCTCCGGCGGCGCAGCGCTCCTCCTGGGCCTCGGCGCAGGAGGCCTTGAGCAAGCGCATCTCGCCGAGGATGCTGGTCAGTCGGCCGCTGAGCTCCGCCAGGCGCCCCTGCGTCTGATGGCCGATCTCCTGGAGGCGGGCAGCAACTGGTAGGACCAGCAGCAGGCCGGCGAGCGAGGTCAGGAAGAGGACGAGAGTGAGTCGCCAGTCGAGCAGCCAGAGGATGACCACCGAGCCGACCAGCGACAGCAGGCTCGCCACGAAGGCGACGCTGTGCTCGGCGAGCAGGCTCTTGACGGTGGTGGTGTCGCTCATCGCGCGGCTCACCAGCTCGCCGGAGCGCTGCTCGTCGTGGAAGGACATCGGCAGGCGCAGCAGTCGCCCGATGAGCGCGTTGCGGAGGAACGCCGTCATTCGCTCGCCGGCCCGGGCGAGCAGGTACATCGCAGCGCCGCTCAGCGCCGCCTGGACGACGACGACGGCGACTAGGCGCCAAAGCATCCGGCGCGGCACTCCCGCTCCGCCGGCGGCCTCGATCAGATCTCGGGTCAGCAGCGGCACGTAGAGACCGGCGGCGGTGTCGAGCACCGTCAGCGCGCACGCCCCGCCGAGCAGCAGCCGCGGCAGTCGCATGCGGCGAACGAGCTGGATCAGGGGTCGGAAGCGTTCCGTCATGGATTCCCGCCTTTGATGGCACTGCAGTCTCAGTGTCTGACCGCATGTTCTTACCACTGGATGACCCTATGGTCAATCAAACAGGACAATCTCGGTCATCACACCCCCTGCCGGCGGTCAGTGTCACAATGACCGGCATGTCCGACGTGAGATCGAGCTTGGTGGCGGCGGCGCGGGAGCTGTTCTCGTCACAGGGGTACACAAAGACCACCATTCAGCAGTTGGCGGATCGGGCCGGCATCTCCAAAGGAGCGGTCTACTTACACTTCCGGTCGAAGTCGGACGTGATGGTGGCGCTCCAGATGGAGATCGAGGCGTCGGTGCTGGCTGCGGTCGCGCGGATTGCCGAGCGCGACGACCTGTCGCCGATCGAGAAGCTGCGGGCTCAGCTCCGCTACCACTTCGCCGACCTTCACGAGCACCTCCAGTTGTTCGAGGCCTACCTCCTGGAAGCCGGGGTCGAGATCGATGAGGAGTTGACGCTGCGGGCGCAGAAGATGAGGGTCGACTGGCTGCGGGTGCAGGAGGAGTTCCTGAGCCTCGCGTATCCCGATCACGACCGTCGCCACACCACCGATCTCGCGGTGACTCTGAACGGCGCCCTCAACGAGTACTACAGCTACGCCCTGCTCGAGGGCGCGGCGCTCGACGCCGACCGCGTCGCCGACTACCTGGTGGCGATGGCGGGAGCCATGGTCCGACGTCTCGACGAAGGCGACCTCTTGCCGGTGCTCGATCGCAAGTCCCTGCCCCCGCTCGAGGAGATCGAGTCGAAGATGGCGCGCGCCTTGGAACAGCGGATCGAAGCGTCCCTGGCGGAGATCGACGACTACGCCGAGTCGACGGGCGGCGAAGAAGGGTCCGAGATCCGAGAGACGCTCGAAGCGCTGCGCAAGGTCCTGTCCGAGGCGGAGCCGAGCCGGGCCGTCCTCCAGGGACTGCTGGCGAACCTGAGGGACGTCAAGGAGCTGGCGCCGCAACGCCGGTCCCTCGCCCGGGAGCTCGGGCTGAAGCTCGTTTGAGCGAACGGCGACCGACGGCTCTTGCGCCCTGGTCGCGACCGACGCGCCGCTCCTACCGCATCAGATCGAGCGGCTGGCGCGCCGCGTGCCCCTGGCGCTCGCCCGCACCGGCGCGGTGTCGGCCAACGGCGGCTCTGAGATCTGCAAGCCGAGTCGTCGACCCCCTGCTTCCTGCTCTCTCATCGATCGGCCATCGGACGGCGGCGTCGACGCGCCCCCGGCTCATGACGACGTCATCTCGTTCCCCCGCGCGGCTTCGAGAGCCTTCGCGGTGTCGAAGAACTCGTAGAACTCGGTGACCTTGCCGTCTCGCATCCTGAAGATGTCGACCTTCGGTGTGTCGACGGTCTTGCCGGTGTTCCTGCTTCTCCAGCCGCAGCGACCGATCACGACGACGCGATCGCCCTGGGCCACGAACTCGTCCACGCTGTAACGGAGCATCTCCCAGTCGTTCGCGAGCTCTTCGAAGTAGCGAGCGACCTCGTTCTTGGATCGACTCGCGCTCGAGAACTCCATTCCCGGCGCCCCGTCGGCGATCGAGCGCCACTGGACATCGTCGGCGAGCACGTCCATCCAGTTGCTGGCGTCGAGGCTCTGATCTCCCCACTTCTCATAGACTGACCGCAAAATCTCGACGTTCTCGTGCTCGGTCATGGGTCCTCCATTTTTGTTGTCGGCTGCTGTGATCCGTGGGACTGCTGACGTCGAGGTACGATTCTACAGGGTGGGTATGAAAGAGTAGGAGAATCGAAGGCGATGTTGCATTAGAGGATTGCATTAGAGATTGCATTAGAGAGCGGTCGAGAGGTGGGACGAGAATCGGCGAGGGGAGGGTTCGCGGTGCCTCGCCACACCAGCTTGGCGGCGCCTCGCCGCACAAACTTGGCGGCGCTTCGCCGCACCAACTTGGCGGCGCTTCGCCGGGCACGCTCGCCGAGTCGCGACGTTCGCGCATGCCGCATCGCCCGGTCGAGCGGTGAGGGGGGGCTGGTCGGCCGAGCCGCCGAACGGCCGCCCTCCTTCGAGACCCAGCCGCGATGACCGCGCCTCGCGGGCTCGAGGACGCCGCGCCGCCCGGCGGCAACCTGCTGCGCAACATGGTGCTGTTCTCGAGGCTGCTGCGCGTCGGCGGGCTCGACACCACGCCCCAGCAGCTCGGCGACTGGCTGACGGCGCTCGACCTCGTCGACCTGCGCAGCAAGCAGGACACGAAAACCGCCTCGCGCGCGGTCCTGGTCCGCCGCGCGCAGGACCTCGACTGGTTCGACACCGCCTTCGAGCTGTTCTGGCAGGCGCGCGACCCCGAGGAGCTGAAGCGCCTCGAGATGGGCATGATGCTCCAGCGCTCGAACGAGCGGCGCCAGCGCGCCGCGGTCGAGAGGCTGTCCGAGTCGTCCGGCGAGAGCGACGACGCCGGCCAGCACGAGGAGCCCGAGCAGCTCGCCGCATGGTCTGATCGCGAGGCGCTCCGGCGCAAGGACTTCGCCCACCTCACTCCGGAGGAGCTCGCCGAGGTGAAGCGCGCGATCGACCGGCTCCGCTTTCCGGTGGATCCGCGGCGCACGCGCCGGCGCGTGCCGGCGCGCCACGGCAGGACGCTCGACCTGCGGCGGACCCTGCGCAGGAGCCTGCGCCACGGCGGAGAGCTGCTGCGCATCGAGCACCGCGACCGCAAGCTGCATCGGCGCCCGCTGGTCGTGCTGTGCGATATCTCGGGCTCGATGGAGCCCTATGCGCGCCTCCTGCTGCGCTTCCTCTACGCCGTCGCACGCTCTCCTCTCGCGGCCGAGCGGGGCGGCGCCACCACGCCGCCGAGAGTCGAGGCCTTCGTCTTCGGCACCCGCCTCACGCGCGTCACTCCGCACCTCGCCCGACGCGACGTCGACGAGGCTCTGCGCACCGCGGCGGCCGAGATCGCGGACTGGGGCGGCGGCACACGCACCGGCGAGGCGTTGCGCGAGTTCAACTACGCCTGGTCGCGCCGCGTGCTCGGCGGCGGCGCGGTCGTGCTGCTGATCTCGGACGGTTGGGACCGCGGCGACCCGGCCCTCCTCTCGCGTGAGATCGAGCGGCTCCACCGGAGCTGTCATCGGCTCTGGTGGCTCAACCCCCTGCTCGGGTCCCCCGGCTACCAGCCGCTGACGCGAGGAATGCAGGCGGCGCTGCCGCACCTCGACGCCTTCCTGCCGGTGCACGACCTGAGGAGCCTGGAGCAGCTCGGCGAGCGCCTGGCGAGCCTCGACTGAACGGTCTCGGCTCCCGATCGCGGCGAGGACGCGTCCGCTCCTCGGCCGGCGGGGGCGCCGGCCGAGGAGAGACGCAGCTCGGGCCGGTGGCCGATCGCGACCACAGCGGAGCCAATCGAACCGTCTCCGCTCCCCGGCGGCCGGCCCGCGCCGGCCCACGGAACGACACTCCAGTCGCCGGGGAGACGACATAATCCCGCCAGGCCGACCCGATCCTCGAATGAACGAAGCCCTCTCCAGCGCCGAGAGACCCGGTCTCTACGGCCTCGACAACATCCGGATCGACGTGCCGATCGCGCTCGCCGGCAGCCGGAGCCTGGCCGCCCTGGTCGACTACTCGATCCTGGGCATCCTGGCCGGCGCCGTGATCACGGGCGTCCTGGTGCTCGCGGTCGTCTTCGGGCTGTTCGAGTCGGCTGCGGTCGGCTGGCTGTTCGCGCTCGGCCTGCTGGGACTGTTCGCGCTCGAGGTCGGCTTCTTCGCGGTGCAGGAGATCGCGCTCTCGGGACAGACCCTGGGCAAGCGGCTGGTCGGACTGCGCGCGGTCTCCTCGAGCGGCGGCCGCGCCGCGCCGCTCGCCCTGCTGCTGCGCAATTTGTTGCGCTCGCTCGACCTGCTGTTCGGAATGTGGTTCCTGCTCTTCGACCCTCGAGGCCGGCGGATCGGCGATCGGCTCGCCGGCACGATGGTCGTCCACGAGCTGCCGCGCTCGGTGGAGACGGACTCGGTGGCGCGGGTGCCGACCGGGTGGGGGCCGCCGAGGATCCAGGTCGTCGAGACGCTGCTCGCCCTGCTCGACCACCTGGCGCCGGAACGAGCCGAGGAGCTGAGCCGGCGCGTGCTCGAACAGGCGGAGCGCGACGACCCGGGCTTCTGTTGGCCGGGGGCGCCCGGCTCCTCGCAGACCACGCGGCTGATGGCCTCGTTCGGTCGGCGGGGGACCGAGCACTCGCCACGAGAAGGAGGCGCCGGTGCGGTATGAGCGCTTTCTCGAGCTGGGCCGTGGGAAGTGGGAGGCCTTCGGCGGGGAGCTCGATCGGCTGGAGAGGCGGCCGCGCGAGCTCTCCCACCAGGACCTCGAGCGGCTGTCGATCGACTACCGCAAGATCCTCCACGACCACGCTCTCGCCGGCGCGCGCTTCCCGGGCACGCGCGCCGCGCAGAGCCTCCAGCGACTGGCGATCCGCGCCAACCACCTGCTCCAGTGGGGCGAGGAGCGCCCCCGGCTCAGCCCTCTCCACTTCTACGGCACGGTGTTCCCGGCGAGGTTCCGAGGCCTCGCCGGTGAGCTGGTGGTGTGTGCGCTGCTGATGGCGAGCGCAGCGCTCCTCGGGCTCACCATGACCGCGATCGATCCCGCAGTCGGCACCTCGTTCCTCGGGCCGGAGGCGATCGCGGGCCTCGAGCGCGGCGAGATCTGGACCGACCAGGTGCGCGGGGCGAGCTCGCTGTTCTCCTCGTTGATCGCGACGAACAACATGAAGGTGGCGATGACGGCCTGGGCGGGCGGCGTGATCGCCGGGCTCGGCGCCTTCACCGTGCTGTTCTTCAACGGCTTCATGCTCGGCGCGGTGGTGATCACCACCGTGCACTTCGGAATGGGCTGGGCCCTGCTCGACTTCATCGCTGCGCATGGTCCGCTCGAGCTCTCCCTGATCGTGGTGACCGCGGCCGCGGGAGTCCACATCGGGCGCGCCATCCTCAGCCCGGGCGTGGTTCCGCGCGGCGTCCGCGTCCAGGATGCCGCGACCCGCTCGGCGCTGGTCCTGCTCGGTTGCCTGCCCTGGTTCCTGGTGCTGGGCCTGGTCGAGGGCTTCGTGTCGCCGGCGCCGACCGTCTCGCCGTTCCTCAAGATCGCCTTCGGGCTCCTGCTCGAGGCCTTCTTCCTGCTGATCGCGCTTCGACCCCCGCCTCCGGCGGCGGCTCCGCTCCCTGCTCGACCGTCTGAGAGCTCCTGATGCCGGCCGCCACCACTCCTTACTCGCAGCTCCTCGACGACGCGGTCGCGCTCACGCGGCGGCGGCCGCTCGCCACGCCCCTGCTGGTCGCGGTTCCCCTCGCCGTGATCAACGCCGGCTGGACCTCGCTGAGCTCCTGGTTCGCCACCGGCGCCGCCGCCACCGCCGATCCCACCCTGCTGTTCAGCGCGCTGGGCGCGATCCTGCTCGCGCTGCCGGTGTTCCTGGTCGCGCAGCTCCTGGCCTACGCCGTTCTGGCGACCGCCGCGACGCGGCGCGTCCTTGGCGTCGAAGGGGGTGTCGGCGACGCGGTCCGCTTCGTGCTCAGGCTGCGCACGCTGGGCACCCTGCTGCTGTCGTCGGTCCTTCTGGCGCTTTCTATGCTCGCTCTGATCTTCCCCTTCTTCGTGGTGTCGGCGCTCTTCTCGTTCCTCTTTCCCGTGATGCTGGACGAGGGGAGGTTCGGGTTCGGCGCTCTCTCGCGCAGCTCCTCGCTCGCCTGGCGGAACCCTCGTCGGCTGCTCCAGACCTGGCCCCTGGCGCTCGTCCTGGGCATCTACGCGGTGTTCTTCGCCGTCTCGACCGGTCTCTCCCTGGCCATCCAGGCCCCGATCCAGGTGATCCAGCAGGCGGTGATCTTCCGCCAGGCGCTGGGCACCGGCCTCGCCGATCCCGGGGCCGTCTCCGGAATCATCTGGCTCCAGGTTCCGCTCGGCATCCTCACCACCTTCACCTCGCTGTTCGCGAGCTGGTACCTGTTCCACTGCCTCGCGCTCTTCTTCCTCGATACCCGGGAGCGACGCGAGGCGACCTCGGTCGAGCGCGCGCTCACCGCCTGGCCGAGGAGCCAACCGGGGTCCGCGAAGCCGCCGTCTCCGCCGGCGCTCCCCGACACCGGATCGGTCGGATGATGGTGGGATGATGGTCGAGCTGCACCCACCCGACGCCGAGGCGGTCGCCGCGGTCCCCCGCCTGCTCGCCGAGGAGGGAGTGAGCACCCGGTCGCCGGCGCCGACTCTCGGCCAGTGGATGGCCGAGATCGGAGAGGGATTGAGGAACCGTGTGTTCGGTGCTCTCGATTGGGTGCCCGACAGCGGCATGGTCGAGATCGTGCTCTCGGTCCTGCTCGGAATCGGCGCGGCTCTGCTGGTCGCTTTCCTGGTCATGATGCTGCTGCGCCGGCGATCGGCGGTCCCTGCGCGGGCGAGCGACGCGGGCGAGGAGATCGGGAGCGCCGTCGCCGCGCCCGCGCCGGCCGACGCCGCGCACTGGCGAGCGCGGCTGGAGTCCTTCCTCGCGACGGGCGATCGGGCCGGGGCTCTCGATGCGATGTGGTCCTGGCTGCTGTCGTCGCTCGCCGGGGAGGCGGCGGACGTGCGTCCCCTCGCCGGCCGGCGTGTGATCGGCCAGCTGGGGCGCACCGACCTCCTGCCGCTCGTGCGTCGGTTGGAGGCGGCGAGCTACGGAGGCGCGATGCCCAGCACCGCCGGCCTGCGCGAGCTGGCGCGGCGGGTGGAGGCTGTGGCGGAGGCGAGCGGATGAAGCGACTCTGGCTCTGGGCCCTGGCCGGCGCGATCGCGCTCCTCGCGATCCTGCTGATCACGACCAGCTCGACCGGCGCCACCAGCAGCGCCCTGGGGCGCGGGTCCCTCGGCTGGCGCGGGCTCGAGCGCCTTCTCGACAGCCGGGGGATCGAGAGCGCGCTGCTCGATCGGGCGCTCGAGCACCGCGACCCGATCCTCGAGCGACCGGAGGCTCCCGGCGCCCCGACACCGGCGCCCGCGACCCTGGTCCTCGGCTTCCCCTGGCAACGCGGCGGTCTCGGCTGGGATCCAGCGCCGGTGCTCGGCTTCGTGCGCCGCGGAGGGCGGCTGGTGCTCGCCACCAGCAGTGGCGCCACGCCCAGCGTTGCGGAGCGCCGTCTGATCGACGCGCTCGGCGTCGAGTGGGAGGCGCAGCCCCGCGCCGGCGCCCTGCGGCCCCTGAGCTGGTGGCGGCAGCGGCGTCGCGGCGAACGGTGGGCGGCGAGCGACAATGCCCCCTTCACCGCGCCGCTGGTCACCGGGTCGCTCGGCGGCATCGCGCGACCGCCGCGGGAGTCGGACGCGACCGTGCTGGCGGTCGACGGCGAAGGCGCTCCGGTCGCCGCGGTGTTCGAGGTCGAGGAAGGGGAGGTCTGGCTGCTGCCGTCCCAGGTCCTCGCCAACGCCTATCTCGGCGAGCCGGGAAACGCCTCCCTGGCGCTCGTGCTGGCCGACAACGTCAGCGGCCCGCTCCTGTTCGACGAATTCCACCACGGCCTGATCAGCGCCGAGGCCCAGCTCGCCGAGCCCGCCGGACGCGCCTTCGACGCCGCGATCGTCCAGCTCGGCCTCCTGTGGGGGCTCGCGGTGCTCGCCTTCGCCTGGCGGTTCGGCCCCGCCTGGCCGACCCCCGTTCAGCTCGTCGACGCGCACCGCTCGTTCCTGGTCGGTCTCGGCGCGCTGCACCATCGTCTCGGACACGAGCGGCAGGCGGCGGGGGCGCTGGTGCGCCGGATGGCCGCCTACGACCCCTCGCTGGTGCCGCCGGACCAGGTCGAGACGATGCTCCGACACGCCGAGACCGCGCCCCTCCTAGAGCTCGCACGCGAGCTGTGCCGACCCCCCCGACCCCGAGAGCTCCGATCCCGAGGGGCCCGATCCCGAGAGCTCCAGACAGGAGAGCAGCGATGAGCGTGCAACCCCCAGAGCCAGGTTCCGGGCTCGGCCAGCCGGACCCCGGCGCCCGAGACCCGATGCCCGACTGGAGCTCGATCGGGCGGCTGCTCGATCACCTGAACGCACGAGTCCTCGGGCAGCGAGAAGCGGTCGAGCTGCTGGTCATCGCCTACCTGGCTGGAGGACACGCCCTGCTGCGCGGCGTCCCCGGCATCGGCAAGACCCGCCTCGCCCGAGCTCTCGCTGAGGCGCTCGACCTCCACCTCGCGCGGGTCCAGTTCACGCCCGACCTGATGCCGGCCGACGTCACCGGCACCAGCGTCTTCGATCCGGCCACGCGCCGGTTCGAGCTGGTGCGCGGGCCGGTGTTCACCGATCTCCTGCTGGCCGACGAGATCAACCGCACGCCGCCCAAGACGCAGGCGGCGCTGCTCGAAGCGATGCAGGAGCTGCAGGTGACGATCGACGGCGAGACCCATGCGCTCCCCGGCGCCTTCTTCGTGATGGCGACCCAGAACCCGGTCGAGTTCGAGGGCACCTACCCGCTCCCCGAAGCACAGTCCGACCGCTTTCTGCTGCGCATCGAGATGGGTCTCCCCGACCTGGACTCGGAGCTCGCGCTCTACCGAATGGCGCTCGGCGAGGACCTCACCCGCTTCGTCCCGGCGACGCCGGCAGCCGGAGTCATCGACGGCGCCACCGCGCAGGCGCTGCGCGGCGCGTCGCGCTCGACCCACGTCGCGCCCGAGCTGCTGCGCTACCTGAGGGAGCTGGCCGAGGGGGTGCGACGGTCGCCCCACGTCGAGCTCGGTCCTTCGCCGCGCGCCGCGCTCGCGTTGCTCGAGGCCGCGCGCGCGGCGCCGCTGCTCGAGCAACGGAGGTACGTCGTTCCCGACGACCTGCAGCGGCTGCTGTCTCCCTGCTGGGCGCACCGCATCCTGCTGACCGCCGAGGCCGAGCTCGAGGGGATCACGGCGGCCGGAGTGCTCGAGCAGGTTCGCGCCGCGGTGCCGGTGCCTCGCGCCTCCGGCGAAGCGGCCATCGGCGAGGGCGGCGACGAGGACGGCGGCCTTCGTCGCGGTCACCAATGACGCGGGCGCGATCGCTCGGGCACCTCGAGCGCGGTCTCGCCGCCGAGCGGCCCGATCCTCGGCACGACGACCTCGACACCGACGACGCACGAAGCCGTGACGCCGAGACGATGACGCTCACGAGACGCGCGTTCTCGCACGAGGGCGCTCGCACGACGGTGGGAGCACGATGATCCCGGCACGTCGCGCCTTCCTGGTGCTCGGACTGCTCACCCTGCTGCTGGCGCTCTCGCCGCTGAGTCCACGAATCGTCGGCCTGGTCGGGATGGTGGACGGCGCGGTCCTGCTCGGCGTGCTGGTCGACTGGCTCCTGGCGCGCCGGATCCCGCTCCGAGCCCGACGCGGCTGGCCCGAAACCCTCACGCAGCTCCATCCGTCCTCGGGGGAGGCCGAGAGGACCCGGCTCACGCTCGAGCTCGAGAGCGAAGGACTGCGGCGAGGCGCCGGCGTCACGATCGAGATCGAGGAGACCCTGCACCCCGCGCTCGCGACCCTGCCCTGGCGGCGCCGGCTCGAGCTCGACCGGCCGCGTCGGTTCGAGATCGCGCTCGAGCCCTCGCGCCGCGGCGTCCACGAGGCGGGCCCGCTGACTGCGCGGGTGCGCGGGCCTCTCGGGCTCTGCTGGGCTCAGCGGCGGCTGCTCGAGCCCGAGAGGATCTCCGTCTACCCGCGAATGCGCTGGGGGGGCCGAGTCGGCAAGCTGCTGGCGCTGGCGCAGCGCCATGAGCTCGGCACCGTGACCCTCGACCGCCGCGGGCTGGGGGGCGAGATCTACGCGCTGCGCCGCTACCGGGCCGGCGACCCGCGCACGCGCATCCACTGGAAGGCGACCGCGCGGCGAGGCTTCCTGGTAACGCGCGAGGACACCTGGGAGCGCGGCCGGCCGGTCGTGATCCTGCTCGACTGCGGCCGCGCGATGAGCACGGTCGAGGACGGCCTGACCAAGCTCGACCATTCGCTCGCGGCCAGCCTCGCCCTGGTCCGCCTGGCCGCCGGGCACGGGGACCAGGTGACGATCGTCGCCTTCTCGGATCGCATCCAGCGCATCGTCCGGGTGCGGCCGAGCACCACCGGGCTCGCGCTCGCCTACCGCCAGCTCTACGACCTCGAAGCGCGCCCCGTCGAGTCGCTCTACGATCTGGCCGCCGAGACCGTGCTGCAGATGACGCTGCCGCGCTCGACGGTGATGGTGCTCACCTCGCTGGTCGACCTGGCCACCGCCGAGATCCTCCAGGAGGCGCTGAACCGGCTGCGCAGGCGACACCGGCCGGTGCTCGTGAACCTCGAGGACGCGTCGGTGCGCCGCCTCGCCGAGGAGCCTCCTCGCAACACCGCGGAGGCGTACGCCAAGCTGGCCAGTCTCGAGATCCTCCTGCGCAACCGGGACCTGGCGACCGAGCTGCGCCGTCGCGGGATCGCGGCGGTCGCAGCGCCAGCGGACCGGCTGGCGCTGGAGTCGCTCGAGACCTACCTCGAGATCCTGCGGCTGGGCGCTGGCGGCCGGCGAATGCCGGCGCGCGGACGGCACGGCGCTCGCTTCGCGGTCTGAGCGGATCGCGTCGACGGGGGCGCGCTCCGCGACCGCCGATCGCGGACGCTGCGATCCGAGATCTCGGTTCGAGAGCCCGTCGCGGGGCGAGAGACTCGCGGCTCGCGCGCAGCGCGTCGCGAATGCGACGGAGAAGATGAAGGCGACCGGCGATCGTGGGCGGATCGCCGTCAAATCCCGCGGGTCGATGGCGGCTCCCTCGACGAACCGGAGCTCCGGAGCGCTGGAAGACGGCTGCGAGGACGAGCCGGGGGCTTACGAATGCCGGCGCCTCGCCACGCCTTTGAAGACTCGAGGAGACCCGCCGCAACATCGCCCGGCAGGTGACCGACGTCGAGGACGAGCTGGAGGAGATCCGCTCGTCCGAAGAGAACACCTCGAGCCGGCGTGTGGTGACCACCACGAGCCCGCTACGGGTAATAACCGGCGACGGTCTCGATCTCGATCCCGGGGTCGGCGGCCTCGACGTCGACGCGCCGGAACTCCTGGTCCCCCTCGGCGATCGTCGACTGGTAGGCGATCAGCCAGCGCGACCGCAGCTCCTGCTCGATTTCGCGGTAGACGGCCTCGAGCTCGCTCATCTCCTCGACGAAGACCGTCCGTCCGCCGCTCTCCTCGGCGATGCGGTCGAGCTGCCGACGAGTCGTCATCTGCTTGGCGAGTCCCTCGAGCCCGATCGGATAGACGGTGACGCCGGCGCGGCGCGCGAACTCGAGGGTGCGGTCGAAGTCGAGGCGCGAGTCCTCGTCCTTGCCGTCGGTGAGCACCAGCACCGCGCGCTGACCCTTCATTCCCTGAAACTGGTAGAGCGCGAACACCAGCGAATCGAAGAAGGCGGTGCCGCGACCGGCGGCGAGGCCCCGCAGGCCCTCGGTCATCTCGCGCAGGTCGCCGGTGAAGTCGACGCGCAGATTGGGGCGCTCGTGGAAGGTGACGATCGCCACCCGGTCCTGCGCGCGCACGCTCGACTGCAAGAAGGCATGCGCCGCGGCGCGCGCCTCCTCCAGGCGGTCCTTCATCGACGCCGAGGTGTCGATCAGGATCGCGAGCTGGAGGGGCAGGTCCTCGACCCGCTCGAAGCGCAGGATCTGCTGGGCCTCGCCCTCCTCGGTCACGGTCAACGAGTCGCGCTCGAGCTCGACGACCGGCCGCCCGTCACGCAAGGCCCGGGCATACAGCTCGACCATGCGCACGGCGATCCGCTCGACCTGCGCCGGGCCGTTGAGCAGCACCGCGTCCTCGGTGAAGTTGCCGTCAGCGAGGTAGGCGCTCGCGCGCAGCAGCACGATCTCGTCGGTCTCGAGATGCAGCTCCTGCTCGAACGGAGCCTGGTAGAGCGTCGCCAGCCGCCGATCGTCGAGGTAGAGCTCGACGCGGTCGAGCTCGGCGTCCTCCGGAACCACGACCTCGACCCGCGCCAGGACCCTGCCGGTCAGCCGGCGCCCCGGCTCGGGCGAGATCAGCTTGGCCGCGAAGCGGTAGTTGCCCTGGTTGACCACCAGCTCGTCGAAGGCGATCTCCGCTCCCGAAGCGTCGTAGGCGGTCGCCCGGATCGTGCGCGGCCGCGGGATCTCGCCGAGATCGAGCTCCAGACTGAACGGCGGGCGCGTCCGCGTCATCTTCTCGGCGCCATCGAGCGCGAACGCGACCCGGGCGACCTCGGCGCTCTGCCCGCCGCTCACCTTGGCCTCGAAGCGGGTGTAGCCGTCGAGGTAGGGGCGAGGATCGGGGGTGCCGAGCTCGACTCTCAGTTCTCCCGGCTCGCCCGCGACGCGGTCGGCGGAGGCGGAGGCGCTCCCGCGGTCGGTCCCGGCGACGCGATCGAGCACCGCGTCGACCTCGGGATCGGAGACCTCGGCCAGCTCGTGTCGCGGCACGACGACCTCGAGCTCCTCGCGGTGGAAGCGACCGCTCCCGGCGTCCTCGACCCGCAGGACCATCCGGTACTCGCCCGGACGCAGCAGCCGCCGCACGCTGAGCGGCGCCGGCGCGGTCGGGTCTCCCGGGATCTCGAAGAGATAGCGGAAGTCCTCGAACAGCTCGTCGGGATCGCCAGCATCGTCGGTGCGGAAGACCTCCCCGTTGACCGCGTACCGGCGCACGCTCTCGGCCGTCTCGGCGGTGCCCTCCGTCCTCTCCGCCGCGGCGTGGGCCGCGGCCTCCGCGGCAGCCGACGTCGAGGCGGCTTCCTCGGTCTCGTCCGGCAGCACGCGCAAACCGAGCTCCACCACCGTGCGGCTCCCCTCGCGGCCGACGAACTGGACCGAACTCTCGACGTCGAGGAGGCCGGCGTCGTCGGGCAGGTCGGTGAGCGCCGCCTCGAAATCGGCCAGCCACTGCTGCTCCTCGCGCACCGACGTGCGCGGGCTGTCGAACAGCCGCGCCTGCGCCATCGGCACGATGCGGTCCATCGCGATCGACTCGAGCAGCAGGGCCGCGAAGGAGGCCTCCGAGAAGCAGTGCCGGTACATCAGGACCATGAGCTGCAGCAGCTCGCGCTCGTGATAGCCAGCGTTGTTGGCGTCAGCGAGCGAGAACGGCAGCCGCGCGCCGCCCAGCGCACGAGATCCAGCATGGAGCCACCGGTAGAGCCCCTCCATCTCGTCGGCCGTCATCGCAGCGGCGGTGGCGAGCAGCTCGCGAGCCAGGATCTGGGGGTTCTGGTCGACGTGCCAGAGCCGATAGCGGCCGGTCTCGTAGTCGTCGACGAAGATCGCCACGACCCGGGCGCTGCCGACCGACTCGGCGTTCTGGTAGACCCACGCCTCGATCGGCCACAGCGTGGTGCACGACGGCTCGTGCTTCTCGCCCGGCAGCCCCTGGAGCATGAAGACGCGGGCGCGATCCTCGTTGATGTCCCGGTACTCCTCCCGCGCTGCTTCGACCCGGGCGTCCCAGAGCAGCTTGAACTCGTTGACGGCGGTCTCGGGATCGGGGTCGAGCGCCAGCCAGAAGGCGCGGATGAACCGATCGCGCTGGTGATCCTCGCGCAGACGAAGGAAGGAGCGCACCTCCTTGCGCTTCATCAGCGGCGCCGCCTCCTCGAGGAAGCGCTGGTACTCCTCGGCCAGGGACTCGGGCTTCACGCGCTGGGCGGCGAGCGGGCTCGCTGGAGCGACGGCCACCGCGGCTGCGAGCAGCAGCGCGAGAACGTGGGGTGCTCGACGGCGAGCGCTGGGGAGCGGGGGATCGATCATGGGTCTGCGGCCGGGTCCGACGTTAGCGGAAACCGGCTCGCGGAGCAGGTGATTCCGTGCCAGACAGCGCGCCGGTGGTGAGTCCATCAGGACGCCGACGGCGCCGTCACGTCGTGGCGAAGCGATCGTTGCGGGGCGTCGCCCCTTGCCCTCGCCCGGCACGGAGCCCGGCCGCTACGGGTCCGACGCCGTCGCCGCGCCGGCTTTCGTGGTCTCGGCTCCCGCGACCCGGCTCCCCTCGACCGCGGTTCCCAACGGGCCCGCTCGCGCGGTCGGCGCATCCGAGACCACCTTGCCGTCGCGCAGCGTCACGATGCGCTGGGAGTGCTTCGCGATGTCGTCCTCGTGGGTGACCAGGATCACGGTGTTGCCGGAAGCCTGGAGCTGATCGAACAGCTCCATGATCTCCTCCGACGTCCGCGAGTCGAGGTTGCCGGTGGGCTCGTCGGCGAGCAGGATCGAGGGATCGTTGATCAGAGCCCGCGCCACCGCCACGCGCTGGCGCTGGCCGCCCGAGAGCTCGTTGGACATGTGCTCGATCCGGTCGCCCAGCCCCACCCGCACGAGAGCCCGCTGCGCACGCTCGCGCCGCTCCTTGCGCGCGACCCCTGCGTAGACGAGCGGCAGCTCGACGTTGGCGAGCGCCGAGGTGCGGGCGAGCAGGTTGAAGGTCTGGAACACGAAGCCGATCTCGCGATTGCGGATCGCGGCCAGCTCCTCGTCGGTCATGGTCTCGACCGCGGAGCCATTCAACCGGTAGTGGCCGGTGGTCGGCGTGTCGAGACAGCCGAGCAGGTTCATCAGCGTCGACTTGCCGCTGCCCGAGGCGCCCATGATCGCCACGTACTCGCCCCGCTCGATGTCGAGGTCGACGCCGTCGAGCGCCCGCACCTCCTCGCTCCCCACGCGGTACAGCTTGGTGGCGTCTCGCACCTCGATCAGGGCCACTTCGGCATGCTCCTCGTCGTCGTCTCCCCGAGCCGCCCCGCCGCCGTCGCGATTCCAGCGACGGCGCCGGGCGCCACCACCCCTCGACGGCCCTTCCCCCGAGGTCTACGGACACCGTCCCGATCTCGTCGTGTACGCATGGCGGCCGATCACTCGAAGGGAGGGATCGGGACGTCGAGGGTGTCACAGATCGCGCGCAGCAGCTCCATCTCCTCGACGGTCACCTCGCGATCCCAGGCGATGGTGACCCCGATCGCGTCGACCAGCGAGCGCTTGTGGCGCGGCGCGAGCTGGGAGAGGGTCCGCAGGGCGCGGTCGACGTCGTCGAGCCGGCAGGACTCGGCCGGCACCAGCTCGAGGGACACCGCGTCGCCCAGGCACCGCGCACCCGCCCGGAAGGCATCCGCGGCAGCCGCCCTCCCCTCGAGGTGGGCGAGCGCCGAGAGCAGCACCGAACACTGCTCGGCCACTCCCCGCAGGGCGTAGTACTGCACGGCGCTCCGCTCGGGCCGCTCGAAGTGCGGAGCCAGATGGCGCGCCAGCATGCGCTGGAGGGTGAGCTCGAAGAGGTCGAGCTCCTGGTCGCTCTCGATCAGGGCCCTGACCCGCTTCATGAACACCTCGTACTGCTCCTTCGACAGGCTCCTGAGAGCCGGCATCGCGAGGTCGACGACCGGCAAGCGATGGCGCCCAGAGGCGCCGCGCAGCGCCCGCGAGGCGCGGCCAACCGACGCCAGCAGCGCGTTCGCGCGCTCGCCGGCGCTCGAGCGGAGCAGATCGATCTGTCGCGCACGAGGCTCCTCCTCCTCGTGCAGCAGCAGGGCGTAGACGAGCGCCTCGGCCTCGGCCGGCTCGTGGACGTCCGCGCGCAAGGTGCCGGGGAGGGTCGAGATCAGCGAGGCGGAGCGTTCGAGCGCCCCGTCGAGGATCCGGCCGGCGCGGGCGGTCGCCTCCTGGACGTCCACGGCCGGCGGCGCAGGCGCCGTCGCGCCCGCGAGCGCGGAGACGCCGGCTGCCGTCCCGGCGGTGGGAGCCTCGCGCGAGATCGACACCCGCTCGACCTCGGGATAGGCGCCGTCCCAGGCTGGATCGAGCGCCCGGATGCGCTCCTCGAGGGGCGGGTGGGTGGAGAGCATGCCGCCGCCGCCGAAAGCGTGCTTCATGCCGTCGCCGAAGAGGAGGTGGCTCGCCTGCTCGGCCTGCGAGGTCTGCAGCCGAGAGCCCACGGAGAGCCCGCCGATCTTGCGCAGCGCGTCCGCCAGACCCATCGGATTGCGCGTGAACTGGACCGCCGACGCGTCGGCAAGCAGCTCGCGCTGCCGCGACACGCTGCTCTTGATCACCCGAGCGAAGAAGGCGCCGATCGAGCCGATCGCCCACAGCGCGACACCGAACAGCACGATGGCGGCGCCTGCGCCGCGGCGGCTGAATCGGCCCGAACGGAGGATCCAGTAGCCCATCAACGAGAGCACCAGGATGCCGTGGAGCAACCCCATGAGCCTCAGGTTGAGTCGCATGTCCCCGTTCAGGATGTGGCTGAACTCGTGGGCGATGACGCCCTGCAGCTCCTCGCGGTCGAGCAGGGTGATCGCGCCGCGGGTCACTCCGATCACGGCGTCGCCGCTGGTGAAGCCGGCGGCGAAGGCGTTGATCCCTCCTTCTCGCTCGAGCACGAAGACAGCCGGCACCGGCATCCCGGCGGCGATCGCCATCTCCTCGACCACGTTGAGCAGCCGGCGTTCGGACCCGCTCCTCGTGTTGGCGTCGACCGGCCGGCCTCCGAGCAGCCGGGCGACGGCCTCGCCGCCCTCGCGCAGCGACAGGATTTTGTAGAGGGTGCCGGCGCCGATGACCGCCGACACCACGATCGCCACGGTCAGGAACACCTCCGGCGACCAGGGACCGAGCTGGCCGCCCTGGGTGACCAGGAAGGCCAGCACCGCCAGATAGACCGCCGCGATCACGCCGGCGACCGCGGCCAGGAACCAGACCAGGAGCCAGCGGGTCCGGCGGCGCGCCCGGTCCTGTCGATCGAAGAAGTCCACGGCAGCCTGCAGGCCGGGGCGCGCTCGTTAGGGCCCCGGGCCGTGCTCTCGCGTCAGGTGAAGGAGACCTTGGGGGCCTCGCGCTGGACCTCCTCGTCGATCACGAAGAGCTGAGCCTCCGTGAATCCGAAGCTGTTGGCGACCAGGTTGGTGGGAACCGACTCGCGCCTCGTGTTGTAGGCGGTCACCGCGTCGTTGTAGGCCTGACGGGCGAAGGAGACCCGGTTCTCGGTCGAGGAGAGCTCCTCCATGAGCTGGTTCATGGTCTCCGACGCCTTGAGGTCCGGATAGGCCTCGGAGAGCGCGAACAACCGCCCCAGCATGCCGCCGAGCACCCCCTCGGCGCGCCCCAGCTCGGCCATCGCCGAAGGATCTCCCGGGGACTTGGCGGCCGCCTGCTCTGCATTCACCGCCCGGTTGCGCGCCGCGATCACGCCCTCGAGGGTCTCGCGCTCGTGCTTGAGGTAGCCCTTCGCCGTCTCGACCAGGTTGGGGATCAGGTCGTAGCGCCGCTTGAGCTGCACGTCGATCTGGGCGAAGGCGTTCTCGTAGCGGTTGCGCAGCCGGACCAGCCCGTTGTAGAGGCCGATCAGCCAGGCCGCGAGCACGACCACGAGGCCGACCAGGACGAGGAGGATGATCGTTGAGGTCATCTCGAGCTCCTATCGACCGCTCGTGCGCTTCACCCGCTCGCGAGCGGCACCGTTCAGCGGCAAGGCCGGAGGGGCAGTCCGCTGCATTCAGGGCGGGACAGCGGAGGTCAGTTTAGCAGCCCCCGCCCCGCGGTCCGCTCGATCTGCGCAGCCGTTCGCTCCTCCTCCCGTCCCATCGTCGGTGGCTCACCGTCACCGACACGACGACGGGGCTCTCCCGCGAGTACGTCAACCCGCTGGGATCCCCTTCGCGCTGATCAACGACACCCAGTCCTTCCCCTGTGCTACGTAGCCCCGGCCATCGATGCGGGCCGAGCCTCCGTCCGCTCAGATCCGCCAGCGCCCCCCGCGCCGGATCGTCGCCTCGTGGCTGTCGATGCTCGCCGGATCGTCGGCGCCGGATCGCTGCGGCGGGTACTCGCCGTCGGACTGCAGGACGCGGGTGTTGGCGGTGTCGGCGAGATGGCGGAAGAGGATGTCGTCGCGGAGCGCCGCGCGCAGCGTCGGATCCTCGACCTGGAACAGCACTTCGACGCGGTGGTCGAGGTTGCGCGGCATCAGGTCGGCGCTGCCGATCAGGATCTCCTCGTCGCCACCGTTCGAGAACCAGTAGATGCGGGTGTGCTCGAGGAATCGGCCGACCAGCGAGGTCACCCGCACGCTCTCGCTGAGACCGGCAACGCCGGGCCGAAGACAGCAGATCCCGCGCACCTGCAGGTCGATCCGCACCCCTGCCTGCGAGGCGCGGTAGAGGGCGTCGATGCAGGCCTTGTCGGCGAGAGAGTTCAGCTTGAACGCAAGGCGCCCCTGGCCCGTGTCGTGCTGGACGCGGATCTCGCGCTCGATGCGCTCGACGATCTGCTCGCGCATCTGTCCGGGAGCGACCAGCAGCTTCTCGTAGTCGGTCTTCCTGGAGTAGCCGGTCAGCGCGTTGAACAGGTGGGCGACGTCGGCGGCCACCGCGCGATCCGCGGTGAAGTATCCGATGTCGCTGTAGATCCGGGCGGTGATCGGGTTGTAGTTGCCGGTCGAGAGGTGCACGTAGGAGCGCACGCCGCCGGGCTCGCGCCGGATGACGAGCAGGAGCTTGGCGTGGGTCTTGAGCCCGAGCAGACCGTACGCGACGTGGACCCCGGCGTCCTCGAGCGACCGCGCCCAGACGATGTTGTTCTGCTCGTCGAAGCGTGCCTTGAGCTCGACCAGCACCGACACCTGCTTGCCGTTCTCGCGCGCCCGCCGCAGCGCCTCGACCACCGGCGATTGGGGGCCCACGCGATAGAGCGTCTGCTTGATCGCGACCACGTCGGGGTCGGCGGCGGCGACGTTCAGGAACTCGACCACCGTCGAGAACGAGTCGTACGGGTGATAGAGGAGAACGTCCCGGCGCGCGATCCGCGCCCACTGCGACTCCTCGGCGCTGGCCAGCGCGCGGACCACCGGCACGAACGGCGGATCTCGCAGCTCGGGGACGTTGAGCGAAGCGATCTCGGACAGCCCCTGGAAGCCGAGCGGCCCAGGCGAGGCGTACACCTGGTAGGGCTGGACCTCGAGGTTGCGCAGCAGGATCTGTCGCATGCGCTCGGGCATCGACTCGTCGATCTCGAGCCGCACCACGGAGCCGAAGTGTCGCTGGCCGACCACCTCGACCATGGCGGTGAGCAGGTCGGCGGCCTCGTCCTCCTCGATCTCGAGGTCCGCGTCGCGGGTGACCCGGAAGGGGTGCGCCGAGACGATCTCGATGCCGGGAAACAGCAGGTCGAGGTTGGCGGCCACCACCTGCTCGAGCCAGACGAACCGTCGTCCGTCTCCCGGGTCGGTCAAGCCGCGCAGCGCGTCACGATCCTTCTTCTCGGCCGGGATCCGAACCAGACGCTCGATCGTCTGCGGCACCTTGACGCGGGCGAACGCCTCGGTCCCCGCCGGGTCGCGGGCCGTGATCGCCAGGTTGAGCGACAGGTTCGAGATGTGCGGAAAAGGGTGCCCCTGGTCGAACGCCAGCGGCGTGAGGATCGGGAAGATCTCGCTGCGGAAGTGTGCGCGGAGCCGGCGCTTCTCGTCGTTCTCGAGGTCTTCGTACTCGAGGATGTCGATGCCGGCCTGTGCCAGCGAAGGCCGCAGATCGGAGTGCCAGCAGTCGCGCACCCGCCGGAGCTCCGGCAGCAGGTCGCTGCGGATCGCCGAGAGCTGCTCCTTCGGCGTCATCCCGTCCGGCGGGGCCTCGAGCACGCCCGCCGCGAGCTGATCGCGCAGCCCGGAAACGCGGATCATGAAGAACTCGTCGAGGTTGCCGCTGTAGATCGACAGGAACTTGACCCGCTCGAGCAGCGGATTGCAGCGATCCAGCGCCTCCTCGAGCACCCTGGTGTTGAACCGCAGCCAGCTCAGCTCGCGGTTGAGGTAGCGCTCGGGACTCGCCTCGCCGTGCGAATCCTCGAGCGGCGACGAGGCTTCGTTGGTTCTGGGCTCGGGTTCCATGAACAGTCGTGGTGAACGCGAAAGGTTAACAGCGGCGGCCTTCAAGATGATGAAGATTGCGCGCCGAGCTGGCCGGAGGCTGCGGCGCACGGTGGTACCGTGCCCTTTCCTGGGAGGTTTCGATGAACGATCGCGAGCTGTACATCCTGCGTCACGGCAAGTCCGACTGGGAGACCACGGAGCGCGACCACGACCGCCCGCTCAAGACCCGCGGCGTCGAAGCGGCGAGGACCATCGGCCGTCTGCTCCAGGCCGCCGGGTGCGAGCCCGATCGCGTGATCACCTCCTCGGCGGTGCGGTCGCGCACCACCGCCGAGCTGGCGGCCCAAGCGGGAGGCTTCGGGTGCGGCGTCGCAATCGACCCCCGGCTCTACGACGCATCTCTCGACACCTGGCTCGGAGTCGTGAGGGCGACCGACGACGGCGTCGTCCGCCTGCTCGTCGCCGGCCACGAGCCGACCTGCTCGGAGGCCATCGAGCACCTCACCGGCGCCGCGGTGGAGTTTCCCACCGCGGCGTTGGCGCGGCTCGACATCGAGTCGTCGTGGCAGCGGCTCAATCCGCGCTCCACGCGCCTGGCCTGGCTGGTGACGCCGAAACTGATCCAGGCCATGGCCGGCGCCCCGTAGCGACCACTCCCTGCTGGCCGCCGCGACCTACGAACACCGCCGTACGACCACGAAGGTGACGTCGTCGGTCGGCGCTCGGCCCCCCGTGATCGCCTCGAGCGCGCTGGTGAGCTCCAGCATCACGTCGTCGGCGCCGCGGTGCCCGATCGTACCGAACAGGTCGCGGACCGCCGCATAGCCGATCGGCTCGCCCAGGGCGTCGGGGAGCTCGGCGAAGCCGTCGCTCATCAGCAGGACGCTCTCGCCCGGCGCGAGCTCGAACCGGGTCGCCGCGTACTCGGCGGCCTCCATCGCGCCCAGCGGCAGACCCGCGGTCGGCACCTCCTCGACCCTGTCCTCGACCCTGTCCTCGACCCTGGCGCCGCTCCCGTCGCGTTCCAACCGGAAGACCAGCGGCGGCGGCATGCCCGCCGACGCCACCTCGACGCCGCTGCCCTCGAAGCGCGCGACCAGCAGCGCCATCGTCATGCGGTCGAGCGCCATGCTCCGGATCGAGCGGTGGGCGGCGGTCAGGAAGCCGTCGGGGCGGGACTCGTGAACGCGCGAGGCGAACAGCGTCTTGATCACGGTCACCATCGTCCCCGCCCGAGCTCCGTGACCGGTGGCGTCGCCGATCGCCACGGTCAGGGCGCTGCCCTCCCCGGCGGCGCCGTTCTCCGCCGAGAAGAAGTCGTAGTAGTCCCCTCCGACCTCGGTCGCGGTCTTCATCAGCACGGCGACCTCGAAGCGCGGGTGCTCGGGCAGGCGATCGGGCAGCATCGAGAGCTGGAAGCGACGCGCCGCCTCGAGTTCCTCGCCGCGACGCGCATTCTCGGATTCGAGCAGCAGTCGCCGCATCTCCTGCTCGCGCTCGCGCCGCTCCTGGTCGAGCAGGCGTCCCTGGTTCTCCTCGAGCTGCGACGCCATGCGGTTGAAGGCTCCCGCCAGCAGGCCGAGCTCGTCACGCCCGCCGACGTGGGCGCGCGCCGCCAGGTCCCCGGACGCGATCCGGTCGGCCTCGGTGGTCAGCCGCTTCAAGCCGCGGGTCAAGCGGGCGGAGAGCGGCAAG
The DNA here is from genome assembly GCA_035546295.1 of Thermoanaerobaculia bacterium. Taxonomy (GTDB): domain Bacteria; phylum Acidobacteriota; class Thermoanaerobaculia; order Multivoradales; family Multivoraceae; genus DATKBT01. The sequence goes on from DATKBT010000109.1 coordinate 31,868, forward strand.
ACGCCGATCAGAGCGAGCGAGATCATTCCCAGGCCGAGCAGGAAGTTGCGTCCGGTGGCCCGCTGCATCTCGGCCAGCGACTCGCGGATCGGCCGCGCGATGCCGAAGACCATCTCGGTCTCGGGATCCCGGCGAGTGGCCATGATCCAGCCGCCGCGCTCGCTGACCTCGCCGCTCTCGGCGATCACGGCCTCGAGCCGATCGAGATCGCCGTCTGCGACCTGGGCGAGTTGCTCGCGGTCCTCGTCCGAGATCACGTACAGCTCCCGGGTCGGGCCGAGCGCGAACGGCACCTCGCCCTTCTCCCGACGGGTGCGCGACAGCACGCGCCGGAAGAACTGCCGAAGGTCGATGTCGGCTTCGAGGCGCCCGAGCCCGCCGGCGACCACCGTGCTGAAGTCCTCCCCCAGGACCTTCTCGAGCTGCTGGCTGCGCGCCTCCAGTCGCCGCACCTCCACCTCGAGCGCTTCGGCGGCGACGGTCACATCGAGAGCCTCGTGGAGATCCACTGCCTCCCCCTCGCCGATGCGGTCGCGCTCCGCGCGGGCGCGCTCGGCGAGCGCACGTTGGGCTTCGAGCTGCCCGCGCAGCTTCATCAGCCGCTCGGCGAGGCGCTCGCTGGCGGCGCCGATCTGCTCGGCCTGGAGATCGATCGACAGCGGCCTTCCGCGCTCCCAGGTGAAGACGCGCGGCGCGTCCCCCGGCTCGGGGTGCCCGGGGTGGACCCGGACCCGGGGCAGCTCGGGGAGGGGAGCCGGCGGCGGCTTCCCGGTCGCCTCCGACTCCCACCGCGGCGGCGGCTCCGCTGCCCCCGAGGCCTCGGCCTGCGGCGCCTCGGCGACATCCGGGAGGGTGGGCACGACCTCGATCGAGCGCACCAGCTCGACGTCCTCCCCCATCGCCATCAGCGCCGACTCGATCGCCTTGCCGAAGGCGACGCTGTCCTCCCACTCCGCCTGCCAGGAGTCGAGAGACGGAGCGCTCTCGAGACGCGACCAGCCCCTGCGCAGATCCTGGCGGGCCTCGGCGATGTTGCGCTCGATCTCACCGGCGAGCTGGAGCGCCTCCTCCTCGACCACCCGCCGATAGGCGCGCTCGGAGGAGAGCTGGGCGTAGAGCACGATGCCGCTCAGCGGCAGGATCGCCAGCACCAGGAAGGCGAGGACGAGCTGGGTTCGGAGCTTCACTTCGGAGAGAGGGGTGCGGTTCGTCAACGGCGATCGGGGCGCGCGCTCGCGAACCGGACCCGGCGGCGGGTCCGCCTGTATGAACGCACCAGTTGGTGCTTTGTTTCCGTGCCGAAGGCAGCGGTGCGGGCGCGTCAGATCGCCCGGCCGAGACTCGCCTCCGCCGCGCCGCGAGCCTCCAGGACCTCGAGCAGCACCTCGGGACGCACGGCCTCGAAAGATTCGCTCGGCGGACGCGCCAGGAGCACGGGATCGAGCGTCGCCACGACCGCCTCGCCGGCAGCCGCGGCTGCGGCGAGCGCCGGCTCCTCGCAGTCCTGTCCAGTGCCGTCTCCGGGTGCGTCGACCAGGGTGGCGAGGACACCCAGGGCGACCACCCATCGCTCCACCTCGGCGGCATCGAGATCGAGGCACGCGAGCACCTTGGGGTCGGTCGCCGCCAGATGGATCTCCTCGAGCAGAGCCTCGGTCGACACCAGCTCGAACTCCCGCAGCTCCAGGAAGCGCCGGACCAACGAGCCCGCGGGCCCCTGCGGGCGCAGCAGAGCGTCGACCGCCACAGTGGCGTCGAACACGATGGGCGTGGCCTTCAAGTCAGCTCCGCCGGGCGCCGCACAGGCCCTACGAGCGCCGGCGCGCCCGCCCCTTCGCGTCGCGCGCCAGGGCCTCGGCCTGCTTGAGAGTCAGGCGGCGGGCGTGACGGTCGAGCTGGCGCTCGAGCTCGAGCTCGGCGGCACGCTGGAGCTGCTCGTACTGGGCGAAGGGCACGATCGCGGCCAGCGGTTTGCCGCGGCGCTCGATCACGAACTGCTCTCGCCGATCGACCACGCGATCGAGCAGATCGCCGAGGCGCTGTCGGACGTCGCCGGTCTTGATTCTCTCGCTCGACATGGGAATCGCTCGGGACTCTGAGGGCCGCTCTCGGGCGGCGTCTCCGGTGCGGCTCGCCCGCATCGCCCGGCCCCGATCCGGGCTGAGCCGAAGAGGCTAAGTATAGCAGGGCGAAGCGGTTGAGGATAGGTCCTCGGCGCCCGGACGACGGCAGAGCCTGCGCACGGCCCCGACCGACCGATCACGGCCCTGGGCGTCAATCCGTCGACCGCGAGCGCGGCTGGCGCACCGCAACGCCGTCCTTCCTGCGGCCCGCCAGAGCCGACACGACGCCATGCAGGGTGCGCACCTCGTGACGGCGCAGCCGGGTGCGGGCGAGCATCGCCCTCAGGTTCTGGACCATGCCCGCCCGCTTCTCGGGAATCCGGAAGAACTCCGCTGCGTCCAGCTCCTGCTCCAGGTGCTCGAAGAAGTTGTGCAGCTCGCCGGCGGCGGCCAGCTCGTCCTCCCCCTTCTCGTCCTCCCTGTTCTCGTCCTCCCCGTTCTCAGAGCGCACCCTGTCCACGCCGGCGGCGCAGCCGGCGCCGGTCGCCTGAAACCACCGGTAGGCGAGCAGCAGCACCGCCTGGGCCAGGTTGAGCGAAGGGAGCTCCGGGTTGAGCGGGATCTCGACGATCGCGTGGCACAGCACCACGTCGTCGTTGTGCAGACCGGTGCGCTCCGGGCCGAACAGCAGGCCTCCCTGCGCGGGCGCCGCCAGCAGGTCCGCGATCGCCTCGTCCGGACCGACCACCGGCATCAGCAGCTCCCGCAACCGGGCGGTCGTGGCGAGCAGCGGGGACAGGTCGGCGACGGCGTCCTCGGTCCGATCGAACAGTCGGGCGCACTCGATCACGCGCACCGAGGCTCCGGTCGCCGCAGCCTGCGCCCTCTCGTTCGGCCAGCCGTCGCGCGGGCGCACCAGGCGCAGGTCGTCGAGGCCGCAGTTGAGCATCGCTCGCGCGCACGCTCCGATGTTCTCTCCGAGCTGCGGCTCGACCAGGATCACCGCGGGAGGAGCCGGCGACCTACCGCTCACGACGACGAGCTCTCATCGAGCGCGCCGAGCGAGTGGTGCAACCAGGCCTTGGCGAACCGGACCCGCCGCTCGACGGTGGCCCGCGACAGCCCGACCACCTCCCCGATCTCCTGCGCCGTGAGCCCGCCGAAGTACTGGAGCTCCACGATCCGCGCGCTCTCCTCGTCCTGCTCCGCGAGCCGCTCGAGGGCCCGGTCGAGGTCGAGCAGGTCGACCTCTGCCGGCTCGTCCGTCGAGTGCTGCTCGGCCAGCGTCACCCGGATTCCTCCGGAGCGCTTCCTGCGCCGCCGTCCGCGCTCGTGGTCGATCAGCAGCCGGCGCATCGTCCGCGCTGCCACCGCCAGGAAGTGCGCGCGGTCCTGCCACTCCACGTCCATTCCGACCAGTCGCAGGTAGGCTTCGTGGACCACGGCGGTCGGCTGCAGGGTGTGGCCCGGCCTTTCACCGCCCATGAATCGGCTTGCGAGCCGCTTCATCTCGTCGTAGACCAGCGGCAGGAGGTGGCCGAGGGCTTCCTCGTCGCCGCTCCGCCAGGCGTGCAGGAGCTCCGTGGCGCGGGTCGGCTCCGCGCTCATCCCGACTCCTCCTCGGCGGAGACGACGTGCTCGGGAGCCCGTCCTGCGGCCGCGAGCGCCGCCGCCAGCCGCTCCCCGGCCGCGATCGTCCGCGAGTTCTCGGCTCCGAGCAACTCGGTCAGCCGGGCGCGCGAGCTCTTGAGCAGGGCCAGGCCCTCCTCGACCTCTCCCAGCTCCACCAGCTCGCGCCCCAGCAAGCCCTCGGTATAGGGGATCTCCCAATGGCTGTCCTCGAGCGCGCTCCGCCGGATCTCGAGCGCCTCCCGGTAGAGCCGCGCGGCCTCGTCGTGATCGCCGCGCGCCGCGCGGGTCGTGCCCAGGCCGACCAGCGGGTGGGCGATGAACGGGTGCCCGGAGGGAAGCGAAGCGCGGTGCAGGTCGAGCGACCGGCGGTAGAGCGCCTCCGCCTCCTCGAGCCGACCGAGTCGGCGGGTGGCGTCGGCGAGTCCGGTGAGCGGCACGCCGACCCGCGGGTGATCGGGGCCGAGCGTGCGCACCCGGATGTCGAGCGCCTGGCGAAACAAGGGCAGCGCCTCCTCCAGACGTTCCTGCGAGGCGAGCAGCACCGCCAGGGAGTTGAGACTGGTGGTGAGGTCGGGGTGCGCGGGTCCGAGCACCTGGAGCCGGATCCCGAGCGCCCGCCGATGCGCCGCCTCGGATTCCTCGGGCCGATCGACGTAGCGCAGCAGGTTGCCGAGGTTGGAGTAGCTGTTCGACACCTCGAGGCTCCCCTCGCCGTGGATCTCGAGACGGATCGCGAGCGCGTCGCGGTAGCTTCGCTCGGCCTCGTCGTAGCGACCCTGCTCGTGGAGCGCCGCCGCCAGGCGGTCGAGGCTGTGGGCGCGCTCCTCGCTCGAGGGAGTGCCCCGCTCTCGCCAGATCGACAGCGCCTCCCGGTGGGCACGCTCGGCGGCGGCATAGTCACCGCGGTCGAACAACGCGGCGCCGAGATCGTCCGCGCTGCGCGCCAGCTCGGCGCTGCCGTCGGCGCGGAGAGCCCGCCAGGTCTCGAGCCCGCGACGCTGGAGCTCTTCCGCCGCGACCGCGTCGCCCTGCGCCGCGCGCAGCCGTCCCAGGCTCTGCAGCGACTCGGCGACGTCGGGCGAGGGCGCGCCGGCGGCCAGCCGGCGACGCTGCTCCAGCGCGCCCTCGAGCAGCGGCTCCGCCTCGTCGTAGAGCGCCAAGGTCCGATACACGTTGCCGATGGTGTCCATCATCGCGGCTTGCACCGCCGGCTCGGCGTCGAGCCCGCGGAGTCGCTGCTGGCCCTGGTCGAGGAGCTCGCGCGCGGTGATCGTCTCGCCGCGCGAACGGCTCGGGTCCGACACCTCGAACAGATCGACCACGAACTCGGAGACCCTCCGGGCCTTCGCCGCCTCGCGCTGCGCCTCGATGCGCTCATTGCGCAGACGCTGCGTGTAGAAGCCGACCAACGACACCAGCAGTGCTGCCAGGACCGCGGCGATGGCCACCGCCTCGCGGTGGCGGCCGACGAACTTCCGTGCCCGATAGCCGGCGGTCGAGGGTCGGGCCGACACCGGCTGGCCGGCGAGATGGCGGCGAACGTCCTCCGCCAGGTGATCGACGGAGGCGTACCGGCGCTCGGGCTCCCGGCGAAGCGCCATCAGCACGATGTCGTCGAGGTCCCCCCGCAGCCGGCGCTGCAGAAGGCGAGGGTGGGCGCGACGCGCGGCCGCGATCTGCTCGGCGGTCGGCGCGGTGGTCGCAGGTTCCGCCGCCCGGGTGACGGCGGTGCTGGGCGGGCGAGGGGAAGCGTCGGCGAGCACCCGGCGCACCGCCGCGGGCAGGGTCTCCTCCGGCTCCCACGGCAGCCGACCGGCGAGAAGCTCGTAGAGCAGGACCCCCAGCGAGTACACGTCCGCGGCGGTGGTCACCGGCTCGCCCAGGATCTGCTCGGGGCTCGCGTACCCGGGCGTCATCAGCCTGGTGCCGGCCTCGGTGGCCGCCAGCGTGTGCTCCGAGCGGTCGGGCTCGAGCAGCTTGGCGATCCCGAAGTCGAGCAGCTTGGGGCGGCCCTCGGCGGTGACGAGGATGTTGGCGGGCTTGAGGTCGCGGTGCACCACCAGGTTGCGGTGGGCGAAGCGCACCGCGTCGCACACCTCGAGGAACAGCTCGAGCCGGGCCTCCGTGTCGAGGCGCCCGCGATCGCAGAACTCGGTGATCGGCCGCCCTTCGACGTGCTCCATCACCAGGAACGGCCGGCCGCTCGGGGTGGCGCCGCCATCGAGCAGCCGGGCGACGTTGGGATGGTCGAGGTCCGCCAGGATCTGGCGCTCCGTGCGGAAGCGGGCCTGGAGCCCGTCGCCCGTGAACGAGGCGCGCAGCACCTTTACCGCAACCGCCGCCCGGTACGCGCGATCGGCGCGGGTCGCCAGGAACACCACGCCCATCCCGCCGCGACCGATCTCGCGCTCCAGCGCGTAGGGACCGAGGCGGGCGCCGGGAGCGAGCTCGTCCATCCCACCGTCCTCCGTCCCGGCCGCGGCCGAGGCGAGGGCGTCGGCCACGGCACCGTCGAGCGCGGATGCTGCGCCCGGCGACCACGACAGCAGGGACTCCACCTGCCGAGCGAGCTCCGGGTCGCCCGCGCCCACCTCGTCGAGAGCGCTCCGCCGGTGCTGCGGAGACAGATCGACCAGCTCCTCGAAGAGCTCTCGCATCCGCCGCCAGCGGTCTGACTTGTCCACGACGTCCCTCCCGCTACCCTGCGGCCGAGCTTACCTGCGCGACGTCGAAGGGCTGGCGCCAGCGCTCGCCCAGCTCAGCTGAGCCGGGTAGCGAGCTCGTGGTGGTCACCACTCCGCAGCGAGCCGCGAGAGCGAAGCGTGGCCACACCACGAGCCCGCCAGCCAGTCACTCGTGCGCCGCGAGGCTGTCAGCCGGCGCGGCTGGATCGACCGGAGGGCCGCGACCGCGACCACTTCCTGGTCGCACTCAGACACGCGGACGCTCGGGCGCATGACGGACGCGCAGATGGGGGTCAGCGCCCTCCGGTCTCGACGCGGCGGCGCCGAGGGTCGAGGTCCTCGATCTCGTCGACCTCGATCCTCTCGCCCTCGAGCGTTCCGGTGACCTTCACGTAGCCGACATGGGCCTCGGCCTTGGCCTGATCCGAGAGCTCGTAGATCTCGCCCTCCTCCTCCGTGTACAGCACGAGCTTGGCGCCGTCGGCCTGGCACTTGAGTGTGCAGGCCTTGCCGTTCGGGTTCGCGTTGGCGCGCCCGCAGACCTCGTCGACGATCCAGCCGGAGATCTCGACCGGGTTCTCCGCGTCGTCGGCTGCCACCAAGAGCGGCAGCCCCATCAGCCCGCCCAGGAGTACCGACACACCGATCCCGGCGCGCCGGACGAAACGAGACGTCATGGTTCGTCCCCCGTGATGGATGAGATGGGAAGGGGCCCGAATGAGCCCGCACGCTCAGAACTGTCTCAGCCCGTTGAGCTTATCCCGGAAGACGCAGCGAGGCGGCGAGTCGGGCGTCGCGCCAGCTCCCCTCCGCCCTGCTGCGCTCGGCGGCCAGCGAGGTCGCGGATCCGCGTGCCCTCCGATGCGCCGGCTACGAGCCGCTGGGCGCTGGCCGCCGACGTCGAGGTCGAGGTCGAGGTCGAGGTCGAGCTGATGGTCACCGACTCGACGACAGGCCCCTAGCGCCGGATCGAGAGCGCCGCCGGAGAACCGTTCCGCCCGTCTTCACGTCTCGGCCGTTTCCCTGCCCATGAGGCCAGCGTCGGCCGCGCGAGCAACTTGCTGGTCGCGCGAGCCTCCGCGCTACAGTCGCCGGCATGTCGACGATGCCGGAGAACCCGAGCGTGAGCGAGGGATCGACCCTCACCGAGACGCCGGCGGGGCTGGGCTCGCGCCTGCCGGCGGCCGGCGCGATCGACCGCGACGAGATCCTCGACCGCTTCCTCGACTGGGTCGCCGAGCTCGGCTTCGAGCTGTTCCCGGCCCAGGAGGAGGCGCTGCTCGAGATCATGGCGGGGCGGCACGTGATCCTGAGCACGCCGACCGGCTCGGGCAAGTCGCTGGTCGCCGCCGGCCTGCACTTCGAGACCCTGGCGCGGGGCGGGATCACGTACTACACGTCGCCGATCAAGGCGCTCGCCTCGGAGAAGTTCTTCGACCTGTCGCGCAGCTTCGGCGCCGATCGTGTCGGCATGCTCACCGGCGACGCTTCGATCAATCCCGAGGCGCCGATCCTGTGCTGCACCGCCGAGGTGCTCTCCAACCTCGCGCTGCGCTACGGCGACCAGCTCGAAGCCGACTCGGTGGTGATGGACGAGTTCCACTACTACTCGGACCCCGAACGCGGCGTCGCCTGGCAGGTGCCCCTGATCACTCTGCCGAACACGCGTTTCCTGCTGATGTCGGCGACGCTGGGCAACCCTGCCCCGATCAAGGAGCGGCTCGAGGCGTTCAGCGGCCGCGAGGTGGCGACGATCATCGGCCACGAGCGCCCGGTGCCGCTCGAGTTCGAGTACTCGGAGCTGCCGATCCACGAGACGGTCGAGAAGTTGGTCGCCGGCCGGCGCTCGCCCGTTTACGTCGTCAACTTCACCCAGCGCGAATGCGCCGAGCTGGCGACCGCGCTGACCAGCCACCAGCTCACCGACAAGGAGCAGAAGGCCGCGATCCGCGAGGCCATCGGCCACTTCCGCTTCGACACCGCCTACGGCAAGGAGATGCGGCGCTTCCTCGGCCACGGCATCGGCGTCCACCACGCCGGGCTGCTCCCCAAGTACCGGCTTCTGGTCGAGCAGCTCTCTCAGCAGGGGCTGCTGCAGGTGATCTGCGGCACCGACACGCTCGGGGTCGGCGTCAACATCCCGATCCGCACCGTGCTGTTCAGAAAGCTGTGCAAGTTCGACGGCCAGAAGATGACCATCCTCTCGGTGCGCGACTTCCACCAGATCTCGGGGCGCGCCGGCCGCAAGGGCTTCGACGATCGCGGCACCGTGGTCTGCCAGGCGCCCGAGCACGTCATCGAGAACCTGCGCATCGACCAGAAGATCGCGGCCGACCCGAAGAAGGCCAAGAAGCTGCGCAAGTCGAATCCTCCCGAGCGCGGCTACGTCCACTGGGACGAGAGCACCTTCCGAAAGCTGATCGACTCGCCCCCTGAGACCCTCGAGTCGCGCTTCGTGGTCACCCACGGGATGATCCTCGACCTGATCCAGCGCGACGGCGCGGATGACGATCCGGCCCGCAAGAACTTCTGGTCGCTACGCGCGCTGATCCACGAATCTCACGAGTCCCCGGAGCGCAAGCGCGAGCTGATCTCGGACGCAGCGCAGCGGGTGCTTTCGCTCTACCGCGCCGGCATTCTGAAGCTGCGCTCCGACGTCGCCACGGGATATCGGTGGGTGGTGCTCGACGAGAACCTCCAGCTCACCTTCTCGCTCTACCAGACGCTGGCGCTCTACCTCGTGGAGACGCTGGGCGAGCTCGACCCCGCAGCCGAAGGCTACGCCGAGAACGTGCTCTCGCTGGTCGAGGCGGTGCTCGAGAACCCCGACCTGATCTTGCGCCGTCAGGCCGACAAGCTGCGCGACGAGCTCTACCAGCAGCTCAGGTCGGAGCGGGTCGAGTACGACGAGCGCCAGGCCAAGCTCGAGGAGGTCACCTGGCCGAAGCCCAACGCCGAGGCGATCTACCGGACCTTCAACCTGTTTCGCGAAAAGCACCCCTGGGTCGCCGGCGAGACGGTCAAGCCGAAGGGGATCGCACGCGAGATCTGGGAGGAGTACCACGGCTTCGGCGACTTCGTGCGCAAATACGGGATCCAGCGCTCAGAGGGACTGCTGCTGCGCTACCTGAGCCAGCTCTACAAGACGCTCGCGCAGTCGGTGCCCGACGAGCTGAAGACCGACGAGGTGTGGGACGTCCTCGGCTTCTTCCGCGCGATGCTCTCGCGCGTCGACACCTCGCTGCTCGAGGAGTGGGAGAGCCTGCTGCATCCCGAGACCGGCGCCGGGCGGCTCGCCGGCACCGACCAGGGCCAGCACGCGCTCGAGGAGTACGAGCTGCTGGTCGACCCCCGCGCCTTCAACGCCAGGCTGCGCGCCGAGCTCTACCAGCTGGTGCGCGCGCTCGCCCAGCGCGACTGGGAGGAAGCGGTCGCCTGCATCCATCCCGAGTCGGGCTGGGACGAGGCGCGCTTCGACGAGGCGATGGCTCCCTACTTCGAGGAGTACGAGGCGCTGGTCTTCACTCCCGAGGCCCGCCGCAGCGACCTCACGCGGATCACCGAGACCGGACCCGGACGGTGGGAGATCGTGCAGACCCTGCTCGATCCGGAAGGGGACCGCTTCTGGTTCCTCGAGGCGAGAGTGGATCTCGACCTCCGCGACACCGCGGCGCTGGTCGAGAGCGGGCAGCTCAAGGAGGCCCTGCTCCGCCTCGAGCGCATCGCGCGCTGAGCCCCTGGCGGTGAGCTCGAAGATCGGCGACGCCACCCTGGTGGTCGACAGCCTTCTGCTCGGTGGCTCCGGCCCGGGTGTTCGTGTGAGCACCAGCCTGCCCCTGCAGATCCCGAGTCTCGGATCGACCCAAGCCATCAGCGTGACCTGCACGCCGCCGAGCGTTGGCACGTTCACGGCCACCCTGACCTCGAACCCTGACCTCGAACCCTGACCTCGACCACAAACGACGCGTCGACGCCCCACCAGCCAGTACGACCTCGTGTGCGAGGGTGTCGAGCAGGTCCCGTCGATCCCCACCCTCTCCACCTGGGACATGCTCGGACTCTGCTCGCCTGAGGGGCCGGATTGGCGCTGACCAGGCGCTCGGCCCGAGCCGGCGGTCGCGCTTCCGCCTTGTCCCGGTGAGCGCCTGCGCCTATCCTCGGCCGGTGTCGGATGCCGAGAACAGCGAGAGAGCGCCCGCTCGGGATCGCGGGACGGCACTCGAGACCGACCAGCTCCGCGGGCTCCTCGAGGAGCGGTTCGGCCATTCCGACTTCCTCCCCGGCCAGCGCGAGGTCATCGGCGCCCTGCTCGAGGGCCGATCCGCGGCGGCGGTGTTTCCGACCGGCGGCGGCAAGTCGCTCTGCTACCAGCTCCCGGCTCTCGTGCTCGATGGCCTCACCCTGGTCGTCTCGCCGTTGATCGCCTTGATGAAGGACCAGCTCGACGCGTTGAGGGCGCGCGGCGTGCGCGCTCGCCGACTCGACTCGACGCTGTCGGCCGACGAATACCGCGAGGTCACGCAGGCGCTGCGCGCGGGCGAGCTCGATCTGCTCTACGCGGCGCCAGAACGGTTCAACAACGAGCGCTTCCGCGAGATGCTGCAGAACCTCGACATCGCGTTGTTCGCGGTCGACGAGGCGCACTGCATCTCGGAATGGGGGCACAACTTCCGGCCCGACTACCTGAAGCTCGCCCGCTTCGCGCGGGAGTGCGGCGCCCAACGCATCCTGGCGCTCACCGCTACCGCCACCGACCAGGTGCTGGACGATGTCTGCCGGAGCTTCGAGATCGCCCCGAAGGACGCCGTCCGGACGCCCTTCTACCGTGCGAACCTGAGGCTGCTGGCCTCCGCGGCCAGCGAAGACGAGCGCGAGGACCTGCTGGTCGCGCGTCTGCGCGAGCGACCCGCGGGGGCGACCATCGTGTACGTGACGCTGCAGCGCCACGCCGAACAGCTGCGCGATCGTCTGGTCTCGGAGAGTCTCGACGCACGGGCATACCACGCCGGAATGGAAGACGACGAGCGGACCGCCACCCAGGATTGGTTCTTCGGCTCGAACGCCGCGATCGTGGTCGCGACGATCGCCTTCGGCATGGGCATCGACAAGCCCGACATCCGCTTCGTCTACCACTTCCACCTGCCCAAGAGCCTCGAGGGCTACGCCCAGGAGATCGGGCGCGCCGGACGCGACGGAGGATCCTCGGTCTGCGAGATGCTGGTCTGTCCCGCCGACCTGAACGTGCTCGAGAGCTTCGTGTACGGCGACACCCCGACCCGCAGCTCGGTGGCCCAGCTCGTCGACAACGTCTTCGACCTGCCGGTGCGCTTCGATGTGAGCATCCACGCGCTCTCGGCGAGCACCGACATCCGGCTCCTGGTGGTGCGCACGCTGCTCACCTACCTCGAGCTCGACGGGTTTCTCGAGGGAGGCACGCCGCTCTACTCGACCTATCAGTTCCAGCCGCAACGCACCTCGGCCGAGATCCTGGCCGAGTACGAGGGGGAGCCGCGCCGATTCCTGACCGAGGTCTTCCGCCGCGCCAAGAAGGGCCGCACCTGGTTCACCCTCGACCTCGATCGCACTGCGCGAGAGGTCGGCGCCGACCGCGGGCGCGTCGTGCGCGCGCTCGACGCGCTCCACGAGCGCGGCCTGCTCGTGGTGCGCGCCTCGGGCGTGCGCCACCGCTACCGCCGGCTCCGGGAGCCCGCCTCGCGAAAGCAGCTGGTCGACTCGCTGCTGGAGCGCATGCTGCGTCGCGAGCGCGCAGAGCTCGCCCGGCTCGACGACGTGCTCGAGTGGGCGACGCTCGACCGGTGTCAGGTCTCGGCGCTGGGCGAGCGGTTCGGAGATCCCGCGATCGAGTCCTGCGGCCACTGCTCGTGGTGCGAGCGTGGACGAGCCGCGCTCGAGCTGCCGCCGCGGCCCGAGGCGCCGATCCAGGAACGGCAGTGGCAGGAAGCGATGGCGCTTCGCTCGGAGCACCCCGAGGCGCTCGGCGAGCCGCGCTCGATCACACGCTTCGTGTGCGGCGTCGGCTCGCCGCGCCTGACGCGCGAGCGGCTGACCTCGCATCCTCTGTTCGGAGGGCTGCGGGAGGTCCCCTTTTCGACGGTGCTCGAGCGGGCGCGCGCCGAGAGCTGATCTCGCGCGCACCACCCCTGATTTGCTTTCTCACGGACAGGTGTCGAACGCGCTGGTGTCGGTGACCGGGTCGAACGCGGCTCCGAGCGGGCTCTCGTACATGCGCACCACGGACTCCTGCGTGTCTTCGACGATCAGGTCGATCTCGACGTCGGTGAGGCCGGCGATGAACGCCCAGTACCGATCGTTGAAGCCGCAGGCGTTGAGCAGCTTGACCACCACCTCGACGTTGGCAGCGTCGAAGATCCAGAAATAGCCGGTGTCGGGAGTCAGCTCCACCGCCTGACCGGCGCCCTGGTTGCCCTGGGCATCGCGCCAGGAGAGGGTCACGCGAAAGCGGTCCTGGTTCAGGCAGAGGGTCGTCGAGCCCTCGGTGCACTCGGTGACGCCTTCGCCGGTGGCGCAGGGATGAGTGTAGGAGTTGCCGACGATGCCGCCGTCTCGAGCGATGGCGCGCGAGGCGACCAACGAGGCGCCGTTGCGGTTGCCGGCGACCACCGACTCCGTGACACTCGGGCTCACCGTGTACTCGAAGCCGAGGAACCCGCCTTCGAGGTTCATCGCCCGCGCCGCGCCGTCGGCGTACACCACGCCCTCGACCGGGCTCACCCAGACCACCAGGAACTCCCGTCCGCCGACCGCAGCGACGTCGGGCAGTTCGTCGTTGCGGTAGATCCGCTCGTTGACCTGAACCTCGTTGCCGGCGGCGACCCCGCTGGCGAGGAAGCCGCGCGCCTGGACGCTGCGGCCCTGGTCGTCGGAGCCGGCCGAGCTGGCGCTCTGCCAGACGACCAGGTAGCTGCCGTCGGCGTCGACCGCGACCCGCGGCCGGTTCTGACTCCCCTGGGTCGTCACGTTGACCTGCTCCTCGGCCCCCTGCGCCTGGCCGTTGGCGGCGTAGCGGCGCGCCTGGACGCTGTCGCTGTTCGAGTCGCTGCCCGCGCTGTCGCGGCTGCCGAACACGACGACGAAGCGGCCGTCGGGAGCGACCCCGACGTCGGGGGCGCCCTGGGTGCTCGAGGTGCGGCTGTTGACCTGGAATTGAGATCCCCGCGGGTCGCCGTCGGCGTCGAAGCGGCGCGCCTGGACGCTGGCGCCGCTGTCGTCGTCGCCCGGCGACTGCTGGCTCTCCCAGGTCACCACGAAGCTGCCGTCGGCGGCCATGCCGACCTGGGGAGCGACCTGGTTGCCGGCGGTGAAGTCGTTGATCTGGAAGTCGTTGCCGCGCGCAAGCCCGTCGGCGCCGAAGAGCCGGCCACGGATGCTGCCGGAGTCGGTGTCTCCCGGGGATATGTCGCTCTGCCAGACCACGACGAAGCGGCCGTCGGGCGCTGCCGCCACCGACGCCTCGAACTGGTCCTGCTCGGTGAGGGTGTTGACCTGGAAGGCGTCGCCCACCGGCTGGCCGTCCTGATCGACGAAGATCCCGAGGACGCCATTGCGATCCCCGTCCCCGACCGACGGCGACGCGGTGAACACGACGATCCCGGTACCGTCTCCGAACAGTGCGGCCCCGGGCTCAATGAGCGTTCCGAAGTCGGCGAAGGAGACCTCGTTCACGTTGGCGGAGATCGGGGCGCAGGGGGAGCCCCCCTGGGCGAGGACCGAAGGGACGGCCAGTAGGGCAAGCGTCAGGACGAGAGCAGCGACGCGGTCTCGGGAGCGGCTACCGGAGCTCGACTCGGACATGACAACCTCCTTGGAACGGTCTGGTGAGGGCGAAATTGCACCTCCATTCCTCAAGGTACCAAGTCCCGTCGGCAGACTCCTGCCCCGCTGCCGCCTGGGATCCTTCCCTTCCGGATCGAGGCGGGCAGTGGGGGAAAGGACCTTTCCTGGCCGGGAGATCGAGCTCAGGGTTTGCTCGGGTCCGCCACCTGCGAGAGGTTCTGGCCCGCCTCCAGTCTCGGCAGCCTCTCCAGCGCCTTGCCGGCGCCATCCGCGGTCGGCACCGCATCCGCCGCCGACCGCGGGTTCGTCAGTCGCATCTCCCCCTACGGACAGGTGGCGAAAACGTCGGTGTCGGTGATCGGCTGGAACGGCGTTCCCAACGGGTTGTCGTACATCAGGACCACCGACTCCTGCGTGTCCTCCACGATCAGATCGATCTCGACGTCGGTGAGCCCCGCGACGAACACCCAATAGCGGTCGTTGAAGCCGCAGGCGTTGAGCAGCTTGATCACCACCTCGACGTTGGCGGCGTCGAAGATCCAGAAATAGCCGGTGTCGGGAGTCAGCTCGACCGCCTGGCCTTCGCCCCGCTGGCCCTGCTGATCACTCCAGGAGAGGGTCACCCGGAAGCGGTCCTGGTTGAGGCAGAGGGTCTGGCTGTTCTCGGTGCACTCGGTGACGCCGGTGCCGGTCGCGCACGGATGGCTGTACCCCTGCCCGATGATCCCGCTGGCTCCCGCTTGGGAAGCGACGAGCGACGTGCCCGCGCGGTTGCCGCCGACGGTACCGGCGAAGAACACCTCGCTCACCGTGTACTCCGAGCCCAGGAACTGGCCCTCGAGGGTGAGCGCCCGTGCGGCGGTGAAGCGACCGCCCCCGGTCTCGAACGGGCTCCTCCAGACCGCCAGGAACTCGCGACCTCCCACCGGCGCGACGTCGGGAAACTCGTTGTCACCGAAGACGCGCTCGTTGACCTGGACCTCGTTGCCGGCAGCGACTCCGCTCGCCAGGAAGCCACGCGCCTGGATGCTGACCCCGTCGTCGTCGCTCCCGGCCGAGCTCTGGCTCTGCCAGACCACCAGGTAACTGCCGTCGGCGTCGACCGCCACTCGCGGCCGGATCTGGCCGCCCTGAGTCGTCACGTTGGCCTGCTGCTCGGGACCCTGCGCCTGGCCGTTCGCCGCGTAGCGTCGCGCCCGCACGCTGTCGCCGCTGCCGTCGCTACCCGCGCTGTCGCGGCTACGGAACACGACCACGAAGGAGCCGTCGGGCGCGACCCCCACATCCGGTTCGAGCTGGAAGCTATCGATCCGCGTGTTGACCTGGAACTGTGGTCCCCGCGGGTTGCCGTCGGCGTCAAAGCGGCGCGCCTGAATGCTTCGTGGCCGTCGGGTCGGAGCGTGTACCCGCTACGATTCCAGCACGCACCTTCGCCGCTTTCCGGCTCCGGAACGGAGTTGGATCGGTCGGCCGTCCGCACCCGTGCGCAACCTCAACGGCGGTATCGAACAGGGTGACCTCCGTACGCCTCCACGATCCCGAGCCATCGTCCACGCCGAGCCCGGTCCTGGCGGGCGCCTGGGGGGCCGGGCTGAGCGGCCTGCTGGTCGCCGCGCTCACGCTGCGACTGAACCCCCACCTCGAAGGCGCCTGGCTCGACCGGCTCGTTCTCGCGACCTGGATGGCGCTCGGCTACGGCGTCCTCGGCGCGCTTCTCGGTGTGGCGACGACGGTCGCCCTGCGCGTCGTCGCGCGCGTGCGTCAGACGCTCGCCCTCCCGCTGCGGCGGGTGGCGAGTGACCTCCTGGCCTTCTCGCCGCTCTTCTACTTCCTAATGCTGCCGGACGTCGGTCTGGCGGGAACGCTGCTGACGCGTGCGCTCTTCGGGCTCGGTTTCGGCGGCCGCTCGCTCTTCCTGCTGGCGATCGTCGCAGCGGCGTCGGCGCTGGGTTGGGCGCTGCGTGGCCTCGAGTCCCGGGCCGCGATTCGTGGCGCAGACGCCGGTCGTCTCCGAGCCCGCCGGGCCGTGGCGGTAGCAGTGCCGACGCTCGGGCTGGCGCTGGCCCTCGCCCTGCCGAGCGCTGCGGGATCGGCCGCCGAGCTCGACGGCACGGAGCCGGTCGCGCCGGAGCTCCCCGACCCGGCGACCCGCTCCGGCGTTCCGGTGCTCCTCCTCTGCATCGACGGCGCCGATCTGCAGGTGCTGGAGCCGATGATGGATCGAGGCGAGCTGCCCACCTTCTCCCACCTGCGCGAGGAAGGGGTCTGGGGGCCGCTCGAGACGTTCTATCCCAGCCTCTCGCCCGTGATCTGGACCACGATGGTGACCGGACGAGCTCCGGAGGACCACGGCATCCACGGCTTCCTGGTCCACCGGCTGCCGGGGATGAGCCGGCCCATCCATCGGTTCCCGGTGCACAGCGGGCTCAACTTCCGGCTCTTCCCGCTGCTCGAGCGCGTCCGCGGGATGCCGACGCTCCGCTTTCCCTATACCTCGAACATGCGCCGGGTGCCTGCGCTCTGGAACGTCGTCGGCGAGCACGACCCGGTGGGCATCTATCACTGGCGCGTCACCTGGCCGGCCGAGCCCGTGCCGGGCTTCAACCTCACCGAGGGCGTCGCGCTGCTCGGAGGATCTCCCGGCGCCGTGGTCCAGCTCGAGGACCCGGCGATCCATCCGCCCGAGCTGGCCGCCGGTGTGCCCCATCCGGAGACGGCGCCCGTCGTCGCCCCGTACGTCACCTCCCTCGACGGTCTCGACGAGCGGGACGAGCGGCTGAAGGCGATCCGGGGCTCGCAGGAGCGCGCTACGATCGAGCAGCTCCTCTATCTCGTCGACCGCTACCGTCCGATGCTCACCGTCGCGAGCTTCTACCCGGTGGACGGCTTCAACCACCGCTTCGGCCGCGACCGTCGTGACGGCGGTCGGTTCGAGCCCGCGATCGAGGAACGCTATCGCTTCGTCGATGCTCGGCTGGGAGAGCTCATCTCGCGCCTCGATCGCCCCTCCAACGTCATCGTCGTCTCCGACCACGGCTACGACTACCAGCTCGATCACCACACCCACGCGCCGCCTGGAGTCCTGTTCGCCATCGGGCCCGACTTCCGTCGAGGCGCTCGCGTCGAGCTCTCGGTCTACGACGTGGCGCCCCTCGTGCTCGAGCTGCTCGGCTATCCGCCGGCCACGGACATGCCCGCCGCCGGCCGCCGCGCTTATCTCGAGGCGTTCGCGCCCGAGAGCCTGGCGGCGAAGGGTCTTCCCGCGATCAAGAGCTACGGACGAACCGCAGCAAGCGACCGCGCCCCACGGGCCAGCCCGCAGCGCGAGGAGACGATGGAGGAGCTTCGGGCGCTCGGCTACGTCGATTGAGACGAGTCCCGGTGGCGCCGGGGCCTCGCCGGCGTGACCCCCGCGATCGGCGCGCAGTCTCGTCGTCGACTTGCTTTTAACTCGCAGTGCGAGTATAAGAGGGTCATGTCGCCGCCGCGCGCTCTCGGGGAGCTCGAGCAGACCCTCCTGTTCGCCCTCGTGGCGCTGGGCGACGGCGCTCACGGCGTCGAGCTCCGCGAGCTGATCGAGGCGGACACGGGGAGGGCGCCGTCGGCGGGCGCGCTGCACACCGGCTACGAGCGGCTGGAGCGTCGCGGTCTCGTCGAATCCTGGCTCGGCGAGCCCACGCCGATGCGCGGCGGCCGGCCGAAGCGGCACTACCGCCTGACGGCCGAGGGCGCGCGCGCGCTGCGTGACAGCTATCGGCGGATCTCGGCGCTGGCCGAGGGCCGCGTCGAGCTGCTCGATCGCCTGTCGGCGGAGTCGTCGGAATGAACGGGCCGCTGCCCGCCAGCGCGACGCCGCTCGTGCTACGGCTGGCGCGCCGGCTGCGCGGCGAGCTGGCCCAAGTGGTGCTCGGAGACCTCGAGGAGGACGCGGCGCGAAGACTCGCCCGAGGGGAGCCGCCACGGTCGGTGCGCCGACGCCTCGCCCGCTCGACCTGGTCGTCGCTGGTCGCGCTCGCCGCGGCGCGCGCAAAGCCGCAATCCGCCTCGAACCCCCGGACCGCGTCGCGCCGCCGACAGAAAGAGGCAGCCATGAGCAGACTCGTCGAAGAGCTCCTGGTCGCACTCCGCGGCCTCGTACGCCGACCGCTCGTCGCACTCGCCGTGATCGCCACGATCGGCGTCGGGATCGGAACCGCCGCCACCATCTTCAGCGTGGTCGAGGCGACCCTGATGCGGGCTCCTCCCTTCGCGGATCCGGATCGGCTCGTCGTGATCTGGAATCGCCAGCAGGCGCGGGCCGAGTCGGCCAACCTGCTGAGCGCCGCCGACTACGCCGACGTCGCCACCCGGAGCCGCACGCTCGAAGCCGTCGCGGCGGTGGGCGAGGCCGTGGTGGCGCCGGTGGACGGAACGGATCCGCCCGTCTTCGCGCGCGAAGCGCCCGCCACCGCCAATCTCTTCGAGGTGCTGGGTGTCCGTCCCCAGGTGGGACGTCTGCTCGAGCCGGCCGACGGGGTGCCGGTCGAGGCCGACGACGCGGGTCGGTATCCGCCGGAGGCCGCCGTCATCAGCTGGGACTTCTGGCAGCGCGCCTTCGACGGTGACCTCGCCGTCGTCGGTCGGACCATCCGGAGCTTCCGCTCCGAGCTCACCATCGTCGGCGTCCTGCCCCCGGGCTTCCGGCTGGTGCTGCCGGACGAGGCCAACATGGGCGAGGATCTCGGGGCCGCGATCGACCTGTGGCCCGTGATGCGCTGGGACTTCACCGAGGCCGACCGCGACGGGCGCTGGTTTCGGGTCGTCGGCCGGCGCGCCGAGGGGGCCAGCGACGCGGAGGTCCGCGGCGAGCTGAGCAACCTCGCGGCACAGCTGCGGCGCGAGCACGCCGTCCACGAGGAGAACGGCTTCGAGCTGACCGCCGAGCCGCTCGTCGCTGGCAGCACGCGGCACGTACGACCGCTCCTCTTGCTCCTCTTCTCGGCCGTCGCCACCGTGCTGCTGGTCGCCTGCGTCAACGCCTCGGGGCTGCTGCTCGCCCGCATCGCCGAGCGCGAACGCGAGCTCGTGGTCCGCGCGGCGCTCGGCGCGTCGCGTGGCCGCCTGATCTGGCTGTCCTTGTCGGAAACCGTGCTGCTGGCGGGCGCCGGGGCCCTGCTTGGTCTGGGGCTCGCGCTCGGCGGAATGCACGGGATCCGCTGGCTGCGCCCGGCCGGGCTGCCCCACGCGGGCGACCTGGCGCTCAACCCCAGGGTCCTGCTGTTCGCGCTCCTCCTCGTGCCGCTCACTACGCTGCTCGCGGGCGCGGCGCCGGCGCTGCGGGCGCTGCGGGTGCGACGAGGCGGCGCCTTGCGCAGCCGCGAGTCGACCCCGGGGCGAGCCGAGCGGCGGGGCCTCGGGGCGATCGTCACGGTCCAGATCGCGCTCACCGTGGTGCTCCTGGTGGGGACCGGCCTGATGCTGCGCACCTTCGTCGCCCTGCGCGAGCAGCCGATCGGGTTCGATCCGCGGGGTGTCCTCACCGCCGACATCTCGACGGTCGGCGAGGTGCGCGCGAGCGAGCAGGGGCGCGACGGGCTCCGCGCGTGGGTCGATCGGCGTCGGCTCCAGGAGCACGAGCTCGCCCGTCGCCTCTCGGAGCTGCCGGGCGTCGAGGCGGCGAGCGCGGTCTTCCCCGTGCCCCTCAACGGTGTCTACGCGCGCACCTGCGGATGGGAGGTCGTGCGGGACGGCGGAGACACCCTGTCGGGGGTCGCCTACTTCCGCAACGTCTGGCCGGGCTACTTCGACGCGGTGGGGATGCCGATCCTCGCCGGGCGAGACCTCGAGACTCGCGACGATCAAGCCGGAGCGCCGGGGTGGGGACCGCGCGAGGGCGAGGGGCGCACCGATCGTCCGGTGGTGGTCGTCGACCAGCGCCTCGCGGAGCGGCTGTGGCCCGGCCGGGATCCGATCGGACAGAGGATCGAGTTCGCCACCGATCCCCGCTTCGTGCACGACGCCGAGGTGGTCGGGGTGGTGCCCTTCGTGCGCCAGGGCGGGTTGCGCGACGAGCTCGAGACGATCTACATCCCGCGCTCGTACTACCGCTCCCAGGAGCTGACCCTGGTGATCCGCGGGGAGGCCGAGCCGCGATCGCTCGAGCGCGCGGTCGCCGACACGGTGCGCACGGTCTTTCCGTCGTCTCCGCTCGCCTTCGGCACCCTCGACGAGGTGGTGGCGCGCGCGCGTGGCTCCGAGCGCTTCGTGCTGACGCTGCTCGCCTGCTTCGCGGCGATCGCGCTCGCGCTGGCGAGCATCGGTCTCTACGGGACGATGGCGCTCGCCGTCAGGCGCCGCACCACCGAGCTCGGCGTGCGCATGGCGATGGGGGCCGCGCCGGGGAGCATCCGACGGCTGGTGGTCGGTCGCGCCCTGACGCTCACTCTCGCCGGCGCCGGGCTCGGGCTCGCGGTCTCGCTCGGCGCCTCTCGGCTGCTCGAGTCCCTGCTCTTCCAGGTCTCGCCCTTGGATCCGGCGACCTTCGGGTTGGTAGCGCTGCTGCAGATCGCGGTCGGCGCCGTCGCCTGCTGGCCGCCGGCCGCGCGGGCGGCCAGAATCGACCCCGTCGCGGCGCTGGCTGAGGACTGACCGGCCCGCTCGCCGAGCCGGCAAGGCGCAAATCAGGACCTCGCTTGTCGACCCGCAGCGAACGGGATCGCGATCGGCAGCGCCTGTCGATCCACCCCCAGGCATGACGGGGTCTCGCGGGCAGCGGAAGCGCTCTCCAGACGCGAACGCGCAGCGCTGTTCGCGCGCGCCCTTTCAGGGCCTTGGGACAATTATCCTCTTGACATATATGCGAGAAGGATTATTCTGCGCCGACAGAGGAGAGCGGCAGATGAGCACACCCAAGCCCGGCGCGGGTCCGAGCAACCTCGAGTACCACGTCCTGCTCGCCATGGCGGGCGGGCCACTCTACGGCTACGCCATCAAAAGCGCCGTCGAGACCGAGTCGGTGGGGGCGCTGAGACCGGGGGCCGGCTCCCTCTACCGGGTCCTCGCGCGGCTGATGAGCGGGGGCTTGGTCGACGAAGCGGAGCCGCCCACCTCGGCCGAGCCCCATCCCGGACTCGCCCGCAAGTACTACCGCCTCACCGCCGAAGGGCGAAGGGTCCTGGCGTTCGAGGCCCGCCGATTGAGAAGCGTCGCAGCGCTGGCGGCCGAGCGGCTGGGCGCGATCGAGGATGATCGCGCGTGAGCCGTTTCCTCGTCCGGCTGATCCGGCTGTTCCCGGCCGACTTCCGACGCCAGTTCGGCGAAGAGATCGCCGATCAGATCCGGCGTGACGACCAGCGAGCCCGCTCGCGAGGACGCCTCGCGGCGATCTGGTACGGGTTCTCCCAGACCTTCGACCTCGCGCGCGCAGCTCTCGGCGAGCGCTGGCGCCCGACCTGGACGGAACCGCGAGCGCCGCGGGCGATTTCCGCCCCACGAAAGGACACGAGCATGCGCACCGACGCCTGGATCCACGATCTCCGCTACGCGGTGCGCGCGCTGCGCCGATCCCCGGGATTCGTCGTCGTCTCGGTGGTGACGCTGGGTCTGGCGATCGGCGTCAACGCCGGCCTGTTCAGCGTCATCGACACGGTGCTCCTGAATCCGCTCCCCTATCGCGACACGGATCGCCTGGTGCGCATCTCGGCGTCGGCGCCGGGATCGGACCTGCCTGCCGAGTTCGGAGTGTCGGCGGAGTTCTTCGTGCAGTACCGCGAGCAATCCGAGCTGCTCGACGGCATCGCGATCTACAACAGCTTCACCAACACCCTGCGGGCCGACGATCGCACCGAGCGGGTCCGCATGTCGACCCCCTCCCCCTCCCTGTTCGCCACGCTCGGCGTCAGCCCGATTCTCGGCCGGCTGCCGGTCGAGGAGGACGAGGACCGGGTCGTGGTGATCAGCCATGCGCTGTGGAAGACCTGGTTCGGGTCCGACCGGGACGTCCTCGGACGCACTCTCTACGCGGGGGGAGCGGACCGGACCGTGATCGGGGTCATGGGGCCCGAGTTCTGGTTTCCGGACGACGGGACGCTGCTCTGGATTCCCGCCGTCGTCCGCGCAGAGGACATCGTCCCCGGACGTTTCGGCCTGCCCCTGGTCGCCCGGGTGGCGCCGGGCGTCTCGCGCGAGGCGCTGGTGGAGGAGCTCGACCGGCTGGCCTTGCGGCTCCCCGATCGCTTCACCGTCCCGGCGAGGTATGCCGAGCTGATCGACCAGCATCGGGCCATCGTGCGGCCTCTCGAGGAGGAGCTGCTGGGCGGCGTCTCGGGTCCCCTCTGGGTCCTGTTCGGCGCCATGGGCATCGTCCTGCTCATCGCCTGCGCCAACGTCGCCAACCTGGTCCTGGTCCGCACCGAGCGGCGGCACCGTGACCTCGCGGTCCAGCGCGCGATCGGCGCGGGGCGGGGTCAGCTCGTCCGCTCGCAGATGGCGGAGGCGCTGGTGCTCGGCGTCCTGGGCGGCGCGGTGGCGCTTTTGCTCGCTTGGGCGTTGGTGCCGCTGCTCGTCCAGGCGGCGCCCGCCGAGATCCCGCGGCTGGCGCAGGTCGCCATCGGTCCAGCCACCCTGCTGTTCACGCTCGCCGCCGCGCTGCTCTCGGCCCTCCTGTGCGGTCTGTTCCCGGCGATCCGCGCGTCGGCCCCCAAGCTCGCGCATCTGCGCGAGGGGGGCCGGGGCGCGACGCGACGCCGGCACTGGGTCCGCGGCGCGCTGGTCGTAGGTCAGTCCGCCCTCGCGCTCGTGCTCCTGATCGGCTCGGGCTTGCTGGTGCGCAGCTTCTGGGAGCTGCGCGAAGTCGATCCCGGCTACGATCTCGAGGACCTGTTCAGCTTCCAGATCGCGCCCGAGGGTTCCCACCTCACCGACCCGTCCTCGTTCGCCCGCTTCCACCTGGGCTTCATGGAGCGCCTGGCGGCGCTGCCGGGGGTCGAGACGGTGGGGCTGATCGAGAACCTGCCGCTCGACGAGGGCCTCTCGGCTGCCTCCTTCGCCACCGACAGCGCAGAGCGTGAGACCGACGCGACCGTCCGCTCCAGCTTCACCTGGGCGGCCGGCGACTACTTCCGGGCGATGGGGATCGAGTTGCTCGCCGGGCGGACCTTCGTCGAGGCCGACCACGTCTCGGATCTCGGCCACGTCGTCGTCAGCGAGTCGGCCGCGAACGCGCTGTGGCCGGGAGAAGACGCCGTCGGCCGGCGGCTGCGACGCCAGGAGCTCGAGGTCTGGGAGACGGTCGTGGGCGTCGTCGAGGACGTGATGCAGTACAGCTTCCGGGACGTCCCCGAGCCCCTGGTCTATTACCCGCTGGTCGGCCAACCGGGGAGCGGCGCGCGGCCGATCTCGAGCCCGGCCTACGTGCTGAAGACGGCGCGGGCCGACGACATCGCGCCCGAGGTCCGAGCCCTGGTGCGCGAGGACGCGCCGGGCGCCCCGATGTACCGCGTCTACACCATGGAGGGCCTGGCCTCCGACTCGATGGTGCAGCTCTCGTTCACCATGCTCGCCCTCGGTCTCGCCTCGGCGCTGGCCCTGATCCTCGGCGCCATCGGCCTGTACGGCGTGCTCTCCCAGGTGGTCGCGGAGCGCACCCAGGAGATCGGCGTACGCATGGCGCTGGGCGCCGCGCCCAGGCGGGTCCAGCTCATGGTGCTCGCCCAGGGAGTCCAGGTCCTCGCGCTCGGCCTGGTGCTGGGGATCGCGGCTGCGTCGGGGCTCACGCGCGTCCTCGAGAGCCTGCTCTACGAGGTCGCGGCGGTCGACGTCGCGACCTTCGTCTGGATGTCGGCGGCCATGGCGGCGATGGGGTTGCTGGCCACCTACCTGCCGGCCCGGCGCGCGGCGACCGTCGACCCGATCGAGTCCCTGCGGGAGAGCTGAGCGGGCTCCCGATCGGGGCCGCGCAGGCTCTCGGCCCGGGGATCGCGGCCTAGGAGTCGCGGCGAGTTTCGCCCGAGCCGCGCCGACGCCACCGACACCCGGGTCAGCCGCTCTCCCCAGCCGCCGCCGGATAGAGCTCGTCGAACTCCGCCTCTCCGTGAAGCAGCGCCAGATCGGTGTCGCGCCGCGCCCAATCGGAGTCCTTGAACCCGTTGCGCCACGCGTTGCGCAGGGCGTCCATCGCCTTCTCCTTCTCGTTCAGGGCGCAGAAGGTGCAAGCGGCGTTGTAGTGGATCGTCGCCTCGCTCGGACGCAGCAGCATCGCCAGGTCGGCTTCGCGCATCGCGTCGTCTCCCCGCCCCTCGTTGGCGTATTCGTTGGCCAGCAGGATGCGCGCGCGGGCATCCTCGGGGACTTCGCGCAGGTGGGTCTCGAGCGCCTGGACCATCCGCTGGCGCAGGTTCTTGACCGCTTCCTGCTTGCCCAGCGCCTGGAGCGAGTTGCTGATCGGCACGTAGACGTTGTAGTCGTCGCCGGCGTTGTCGAGCGCCGCTTCCGCCTGGCTCTCGACCTCACGGTAGAGGCCGGCGGCGAACAGCGCTCGGAGCAGCAGGTAGTAGGCGCCCTCGCAGTCGGGCTTGCGCTCGATCACCGCGCTGACGATCGCGATCGCCTCCTCGTACTGACCCTTGGCGTAGAGGATCCAGGCCTGGGCGACCATCACCTCGGGCACCTCCGGCTGGAGGGCGACGGCTTTCTGCGACGCCGCGCGAGCGCGGTCGATCCAGACGTCCTGGCGCGCATAGTTGCAGTGGAAGTAGGCGGAGACGTTGGCGATCGCCGCGTAGGCCAGCGCGAACCGAGGATCCTGGGTCACCGCGTTATCGAACATCTGGAGCGCGAACTCGAGGTCCTGTCGGGTCAGCCGTCGGGCGTAGCTGCGGCCTCGCAGGTACAGGTCGTAAGCCTGGAGGTTGTCGGTGGGCTTGGCCGCGAGCTCCTGCTCTTCCTGGGGGGACAGCGTGATGCGCAGCGCCTCGGCGATCTTGCGCGCGATCTCGTCCTGGAGCTCGAAGACGTCGGCCATCTCGCGGTCGTAGCGCTCCGACCAGATCGGGAAGTCGGTGTGGGTGTCGACGAGCTGGGCGTTGATGCGCAACCGATTGCCGGCACGCCGGATGCTGCCTCCGAGCACGTGGCTGGCGTTGAGCTGCTGCCCGATCTGGCTCGGCGTCACCTGCTTGTCGCGGTAGGCGAGCACGGTGGGCCGCGAGAAGATGTTGAGCCCCTTGATCTTCGACAGCTCGGTGATGATGTCCTCGGTGATGCCGTCGCGCAGGTACTCGTCCTCCTTCGCGCCGCTGAGGTTCTCGAAGTAGAGGACCGCGATCGACCTCTGCGCCCCCTGCTCGGCGCTCGGGTGCGAGCCCGAGGCGGAGGCGGCCGCGGCATGGCGCCCGGAGTCGAGCTTGCGCCGGAGCCGCAGCAGGTCGGTCTTGAGCTCGGTCGCGGTCTGGTAGCGGAGGCTGCGGTCCTTCTCCAACGCCTTGTCGAGGATGACGCCGATCTCCGGCGGGAGCGATGGCTGCACCTCGCTCAGCGGGCGAGGATCGCGGTTGAGGATGGCGTCGTAGAGCACAGCCTGGGTATGCCCCTCGAACGGCAGGGACCCGGCCGCCACCTGGTAGAGCATCGTGCCGAGCGAGAAGATGTCGGTGCGCGAGTCGGTCAGCTTGCCGCGAGCCTGCTCGGGAGACATGTAGGCGACGGTTCCGAGAACCGTGCCCACCGCGGTCAGGTGGGCGTCCTCGAGCATGGTCTCGGCGCGCGAGCCGGAATCGGCGGAGACCGCCTGCTGCGGCTTCGCTGCGGTCTTCGCCAGGCCGAAGTCCAGGATCTTCACCTGCGCGCGCGCCGTGATCATGATGTTGCCCGGCTTGAGGTCGCGGTGGACGATCCCCTTCGAGTGCGCCGACTCCAGCGCGTCGGCGAGCTGAACGCCGAGGTCGACCAGCCGGTCGGCGTCGAAGGACTCCTTGCCGACGAGCTCGGCGAGGGTCTGCCCCTCGACCAGCTCCATGACGATGAAGTGCCGCCCCTGGTGCTCCTCGATGGCGTGGACGGTGCAGATCCCGGGATGGTTGAGCGCGGAGGCGGCGCGCGCCTCACGCTTGAAGCGCTCGAGCATCCCAGGCTCCCGCTCCATCGCATCGGAGAGGACTTTGATCGCCACCCGACGCCCGAGGTTGGTGTCCTGCGCAGCGTAGACGGCGCCCATACCGCCGCTGCCGATGGGCTCGAGGATCTCGTAGTGGCCGATGGTCTGGCCGATCATCCGGAGGCTCCGAGGGTGCGCGCTGCGGAGATCGGGCGGGCGACGGAGTCCCGCTCGGCGAGCACGAAGAGGGGCGATGATAGCCGAAGCATCTGGTCTCGGCGGGCTCGTCCTGGGCGAGATGCGGCCTCGACGCCGTACCGGGAGAGATCGAGTGAGCTCCGAGGATCGGCACGACGCGGACCGGCTGTCCGCCGCGACCTGCGTGGGCAGAGGTCACTCTAGGGGACTGGGCGTCGCGTCCGACTCCACCCCGCCCCCTGCCCGCAGCCAGGCACCGAGCCCGCCGGTCAGGTGGCGGAGGCCTGAAGAGCCGGTCCTGCGCAGGGTATCGAGCGCGAGGGCGGAGCGCTCTCCGAAGGCGCAGTAGAGGACCACTCTCTTCCCCTCGGTCTGGAGCCGACGCAGACGGTCGCCGCTGCACAGTGTGGTGTCGACGTCGCCGTAGGGGACGTGGAGCGAGCCCGGGATCACGCCGTCGCGCGCCCTCTCCCCCGCCTCGCGCAGGTCGACGAGCACCGTGCCGCCCTCCTCGAGCTCGCGCATCAGGGCCTCGGCCTCGACCTCCTCGCCCTCCTGGAGGTATCTGGAGAGGTCGCATCCGACCGCTCTGTTGGCGGGCACCGCGACATCCATCATCTTCGGATCGGCGAGATTCAGGCTGTTCATGATCTCGGCGTACTCCTCGGCCGAGGACACCTGGAGGCGAGGGTTGTGCATCGCCTCCCAGGCCAGGGTCGAAGCGGTGTTCCCGCGATAGTCGTGGGCCGGAAAGACGATCAGGTCCTCGGGGAGCGCGAGCAGCTTGTTGAACAGCGAGTCGTAGGCCTGGAAGGGATCACCGTTCTGGAAATCGGTGCGCCCGGTGCCGCCGATCAGGAGCGCGTCGCCGGTGAAGACGCGGTCGGACATCACGAAGCTGTACGAGTCGTCGGTGTGGCCGGGCGTGTACAGGGTGCGCAACTTCACGCCGTCGACGTCGACCACCTCGTCCTCGCGCAGGCGCATCGACACCACCTCGGCGCCCGACCGCTCCCCCATCACGGTGACGCAACGCGTCAGGTCGCGGAGCGCGCCCAGCCCGGTGATGTGATCCGCGTGGATGTGCGTGTCGATCGCCTTGACCAGGCGCAGCTCGAGGCGGTCGAGCAGCGCGACGTACCGGTCGACCTGCTCGAACACCGGATCGATGATCAGCGCCTCGGCTCCTGTCCGCCGCGCGAGGACGTAGGTGAAGGTGCTGGAGACGGGGTCCTGGAGCTGCTGGAAGATCATCGTCTCGACGGTGCCTCCGAGGTGGAGTCTCTGCTCGGGCTCCGGTGCCCGATCGCCGACTGAGCTCCGTCGTCCTCGAGCCTATCGC
>DATKBT010000110.1:0-3064 GCA_035546295.1 Thermoanaerobaculia bacterium
ACATGTCGCTCCGCTGCCACCGCCTGATGCTCGAGGGACTCCGCGAGCGCGGATTCGAGCGGACCGCAGCGATCCTCGACGAGCTCGAAGAGGTCCTGACAGCACTCGAGCGCGAGTCCGGCGCCTACGATGGCGGCGCGCCGCCGGAGTTGTTCTGAAGGGACGTCGCGTGCCTGCGCGACCAGTCCGTCGAGATCCAATGCCTCGAGGCGTACCAGGGCGTCGATCCCTTAGTCGTCCGGCCCGGTCACACAGAGTCAGCGCTGCTCCTCTCGCTTCTCGCTTCGCTTCGCCAAGTCGCGGCCCTCCCCAGTCATGGAGCGTGGCTCACCCCTCGTACCGCCGCACGATCCCCTGCGCCACCAACCCCCGCCACTGCCCGACCAGCGTCTCGGCGAAGCCTCGATCGCGGATCAGAACGCCGAGCTCGAGATTCCGCGTCTGGCCGCGATCTGTGAAGTTGGCCGAGGTGATTAGCGAGACCTTGCCGTCGACCACGACGCACTTCGCGTGGAGGCTCGCGCCACGCTGCGCGGTCCGCGGGTCGTAGTAGATGACGGGCTTTCTGCCCTCGAACGGCCAGTTGTGGCGGAGGAAGTGCTGGATCCGGTCGCGCGCGAAGGCCTCGGGCTCGACCCCGGGCTTCGCGATCTCGCGCAGGTCCAGGAAGATCTCCGTCTCGACGCCTCGCTCCGTCATCATCCCATGGAGCGGGGCGAACAGCTCGGCGCCGTGGTCGAAGGCGTAGCCGCCGATCAGCACGGTACGCTGCGCCTGCTCGAAGAGCCGCCGCAGCACGACGGCGCTGCTGCGCGAGTGGCTGACCGAGGCCTCGGGTCCGGTCCAGACCAGCTCGAGCTCCGGCCCGTGCTTCGCACGCCGTTCCGCGGCGACGGCCTGCAGCACCGCGATCGTGGCCTCCGGCGCCAGTGCACCGAGCGGCTCGAGCTGCGCTGAATAGGCCTGGCCTCCGACCCTCGCGACCTGGGCGGTGGTGAGCCTCGCCTCGGGAGAGCGCGCCAGCTCCTCGGCGAGCGCCTCGAGCACCCTCTGCGGAACGCCCGTCAGTTCGAGCTGCTCGCCCACCAGGAGATCACCCCGCGTCCCGGATCATGGTCTCTCACCGAAGAACGCCAGCGCGGGATCCTGGCCGAGGCAGGGCGCGACGAGCGCGCGATCGAGGTAGCGGTTGAAGCGCTCGCACGAGCACTCGGCGATGAACAAACATCCGTGGCAGGCGGCGCCCTCCAGATAGCGCTCTTCCAGGTCCGCCTTCGGCGTGTGCCGCCCGCACACCGGATCGTTGGAGCAGAGCTCGGCGCGCTCCCAGGCTCTTCGGACATGGCGGCCGAGCGCTCTGGCCTGATCGACCAGGCCGCCCAGGGTGCCATCGGTGCCCGACGTCCCCGTCGACAGCAGGATCGCCGCCATCGGCACCGATGCGTTCGCGGGTGCGCAGTAGATGCGCTCGCGGATCGCGCTCGCTGCGTAACCGCACTCGTCGGCGATCGACGTGAGAAGCAGGTGCGAGAGCGAGTGGAGGAGGTAGAAGCGGACCCCGGGGAAGGGAGGCGGCTTCGGCTTGTCGACGGTGGAACGCTCGTAGCCGTCGAGGAGCTCCTCGCTGCGCGCGACCACGGCAGGACGCGCCTCCCACGCGCGCACCGCTGCCTCGTCGAGCTGCAGGAACAGCCCTTCGCCGAGGACCTCGACCGCCGGCAGCCAATCGGTGGTGAGCCCGAGACGCTGCGACTCGACGCCCAGGTCGAACTCGCCCTCGAGATCGGCCACCGCCGGCTCCAAGCGCGTGAACCCGATCTGCGCCCGCACCTCGCGCAGCTTCTTGACCAGCACCACCGAGCCGACGCCGGCCGGCAGCGACCCGTCGCGATCGGCCCTCTCCGGATCGGCCCCGTCTGGATCGAACCTGCGCGCGTAGAAGGTGTCGGCCGCCGCCGGCAGATCCCCCGGCTGATCGAGCGGCTGCGCCGTGAGCTGACGGAACTCGGCGGTGCGCAGCGGCTCGGTCTCGCCGGCATGACCCTTCCGGCGCGCCCGGACCGCGCCCATCACCTCGTCGTCGCTGAAGCCTTCGAGGGCGATCTGCACTCTCGGGACGCTCGCTCGGATCACCGGAAGGGCTTCAGCGGTGACCGAGTTGATGACGTCCCACACCTGGTCGATCGCCTCGCTCAGCTTGCCTCCCGGGCTCGGCACCGAGAGTGCGCTCACCACCTGGGGGAAGTAGCCGTTGGAGGCGGTGCGCACGAGCAGGCGCATCTGCTGGTCGCAGGCCTCGTGACCCTCGGTTCCGAGCCAGGGGCGTTCGCCGCGGCACGGCGGCTTGTAGCCGGCGTAGGCGGTCGAGAGACGCTCGCTCGCTCCGCAGCTCTCGCAGCGCACCACGATCTCGGAGAAGTCGCCGGTGGCGCCCTCGTCGAGCTTCAAGCTGGGCGCCGCGCACCGTTGGAACGATCCGCCGCTCCGGTGACAGAAGTCGATCCAGGGGAAGTCGTCGATGTGTCCATACCTGCACGCGGCCACGAAGCGCACGGGCACCGCCTCGGTGGTGCGGCCGCGCTCGCAGAAATGCCGGTAGCGACCGCCCTTGAGCTCGAGCCCGTCCGAGCGGACCAGCGCGCGACAGCTCGAGCTCTGGCAGACG
Organism: Thermoanaerobaculia bacterium; assembly: GCA_035546295.1. Lineage (GTDB taxonomy): Bacteria > Acidobacteriota > Thermoanaerobaculia > Multivoradales > Multivoraceae > DATKBT01. Next base: position 2,666 of record DATKBT010000110.1, read on the forward strand.
AACCAGCGCGGGAACTCGAGGACCTCGATCCCCGAGGCGTAGGTCGCCTCCTGGTCGTCTCCCTTCGGCGGCTCGAAGAAGGGCCGGTCGGCGCTCAGCGCGATGTCGTTCTCGAGGAGCCGGCGCGCAAGGCTCTCGCGCAGCCTCGGCTCGACCAGGCTGCGGGTGCCCGACGGCCGGCGCCAGAAGTCGAGGCCGCCGATCAGCACCGCCTGGTCGACCAGGTCGACCAAGGCTCCCGGACCGAAGGTGGTCACCACCTGGCTCTGGCGGATCTGTCCCTCGGGCTTCAGGAACTCCTTGCGGTCCCCGGCTTTGCTGTAGCGCGTGGCCTTCACGTGTCGGCCCCCAGCCGCCGCCGCTTGAGCCACAGGTGCACCGACGCCTCGACGTCGCGCA
>DATKBT010000111.1:0-118005 GCA_035546295.1 Thermoanaerobaculia bacterium
AACCCGAGGGGCGACAAGGACTTGCAGCGGAGCCGGCGGCGAGAAGCCCACCGAGAGAAAGCCAGCTCCCGCACTCGCACGACCGGCTTCGTGGCCGCCGGTGGAGCGGAAAGACCTTGTCGTGCGGGCGTGCTGAGTTTCACCACGGGCTGTTAGGGTAAAACGGCGAGGCGTCTTGCTCTGCTGAGGATCGGGCCGGCGCGAAGCCGGCCCGATCCTCTAGGTCGCACGCTTCTCCCGACTCCGGCTGCGGCCGATCTCGCGCGAGAACGCGGGAGCCGAGACCGGAACGCGAGCTACCCTGAGCGGGGGGGCGTGGCGGGTCGAGGGGGGTCGGGCTCCCGATGCAGGAACTCCTCCTGGGCCGCGTCGACCGCAGCGCTCGCGGCATCCCGTCCGCGCTCGACGACCGTCCGGCCCGCCTCTTGCGCCTGCTCCTTCACCTTCTCGCTCAGCCGTTCGCTGGCGTCTCCGAGGTGACGATCTTCCCACTTCGTGGAAGGGAAGCTCACTCCCGCGACGACCCCCGCGGCGAGCGCTGCGGCTCCCATCGCGAGAGGGTTCTGCTCGTACAGTCGACGGCTCCGCTCGGCCGCCTCGCGGCCTCGCTCCCGCACCACCCGGCCGCCCTCGCGGGCGGCGCGGCGAGCCTCGCGCACCTTGGCCGAGGTCTGCTCCCGAGCCGTGCGTGCTCGCTGCCGAGCACCCTCGACGCTCTGCGCGGCGGAGCTCTTGACCCGGTCGACCTGCCGCTGCATCTTGCTCCCGAGCTGCCCGCGCTCCTCCGGCCACTCGTCCTCGAAATCCGAGTCGTCGGATCCGTTTCGGGCGTCGCGGAACAAGTCGAGCGCGAGCCAGCTCGCTCCCAGACCCAGGAGAGTGATCGAAATCGGGTGGCGCTTCACCAGCCGCCCGAGCGAGGGCAGCGCCTCGGTGCGGACCTGCTCCCAGCTCTCTCGGGCCAGCTTGCGCGGCTCGATTCTGTCTTGCAGCTCGTCGACCCGGTCGTCGATTCGCTCGCGCGTGCGGCGGATGTCGCGTCGGATGTCGTCAGAGCTCTGCCCTGAGACCTCGTCAGCGCCGCGCTCTTGCGCACCCCCGGCTGCAGTCGCCCGGCGCGCTGCGGCGTCTCGGTCGCGGGAGTCGTCTCGGGTGCTGGAGCTCACGCGCTCTTGTGTTGGATCCATCGCTTGTTCTCCTTCAGGGTCTGTTGGGTTTTCTCGAGAGTCAGGGTGTCGTTCCGCAGGTTGTAGAGGGACCGGCGGACCACGAGGTAAGAGGCGGTCCCGAAGACCGCGAAGAGGATCAGGGGCGCCAGCCAGACCGCGATCTCGAGCGAGAGCGCCGGCTCCAGTGCGACCGTGAGCCCCCGGTTGATCGAGCTGAGCAGGACGACCAGGGCCGCGATCCCCAGCGCCAGTCCGATGCACAGGATGAACGCGTGCCGTCCGACCACCGACAGCTTCTCCGAGGCCTCGGCCTTCGCCAGCGCGATCTCCTGCACCACCAGACGCCGACCGTCCTCCGCAATCTCGCGGACGAGGGCGATGGACTCCTGGATGGGGTTGCTCATCGCAGTCCGGTCCCGGTCGTGTCGGTGGCTCGTGGCGAGCTCGCCGCCGGTGCTCTCATGGTGCTGCCCGGGCTCGCGACGGGCCCGTCGGAGCTCTGGTGGGTCGTGTCCTCCGGTGAGCTGCGCAGGAAGCGTCCCAGCATGGTTCCAGCGACGAACATCGAGCCCAGGAACAGCGTCGGTCGCTCGCGCGCCAGATCCTCGGCCTCGCCGATGAGCCCCCGGACGTCGCGCTCGTCGAGGTGCGAGGCCAGGCGATCGATGCGATCGGCGGCAGCGGACGAGGTTTGACCCAGCCACCGGTCCTCGGACTGGTCCGCGACGCTGCGCAGGCTGCTCGCGGTGGAGGAGAGTCGCTGGCTCGCGCGCTGCCTCTGCTCCTCGGCCAGGCGCTCGACGCCGCTGCGCGCCCGTTGTGCGACTCCCGCCGCGCGCTCCTTCACCTCCTTGGCGACCTCGGACGAAGCGTCCGCGATCTGCTCGCGCACTCCGGTCGCGCCTCGGTCGCCGCCCGCTCCAACGCCGGAAGCGGACGAGCGCGCGGGCGGCTGCGACGCGGGACCGTCGTTGGAAATCTCACTCGCCGCCGCGGGTCGGGTCCCGCCCGTTGGCGTGATTCTCGGTTGGTTGGCCTTCTGTCCCGCGGTGTTCGTCGCCGCGGAGTCTGTCTCTCCTGCTTTACTCGGCATTTCCTGCTCGTCTCCTCGGTCATTCCTGACCATTCGGCAGCCATGGGCTGCGTTCGTCTCGGCGGGCGCGGGCGCCGAAGGCGTCACGCCGGCGGCGTTGGCGCTCGAATCGGGCCGCACCGACCGGTGCTCCCGGCCGTCGGCCGGGGAAAGAGCGCCGCAAGAGTCGTGCCGCGGATGCGTCTGCGCCCGGCCATCCGCGCGCCGCGCTCGGCCCGGCATCGGCAGCGTCTGACCACCACCTCGGCGATTCATTCTTGGGAACTACTTCTTGGCGATGATCCAGACCGCGTGGACGATTCCAGGCACGTAGCCGAGGAGCGTGAGGAGGATGTTGAGCCAGAAGTGCTTACCCAGGCCAACCTGGAGGAAGACGCCGAGCGGGGGAAGGAGGATGGCGAGCAGGATGCGGAGCAGGTCCATCGGCGGGAGCCTCGAGTCGAGAGTCGTGTCTGGCGGCTGCAAAAGGCGATCGTGTCGAGAGCGGAGTCGCGAGGCGGACCGTTGCGGGCTACTGGCCGGTCCCAGCGGTCGAGCCGATCCGCCCGCCCACGAGAGGAGGTGCAAGCGACGTTCCAGCGACTCGAGGCTCTCGTCGAGCACAGGGATATCGAGCACAGGGATATCGAGCATGGGACTCCCGGCAGCCTCGATGCGCCGAGCAGGGGCGGTTGCCGCGAGAGCCCGACTCGGGGCGGGCTCGGCGGGATCGAGCGGGGCCCCGTCCGCCCGGCTAACGACCCGGGCGCAAGGACGGGTCCGCTCCCGCCTCTCGCCGTTCCTCGACGCCGACCGTGGCGCGCAGGCTGGGGAGGCTCTGCGGATGATGCTCCTGCAGGTACGCGACCAGCCGCTCGCGCACGTGCACGCGCAGCTCCCAGAGGTCCCCGGCGTTGCGGGCGCTGACCAGCGCTCGGAGCTGGATCGCGCGCTCGCTGGTGTCCGTGACCAGCACGTTCGCCACCCTCCCGTCCCATTGCTCGTTGCCGTCGAGCAGGCGCTTCAGCTCCTTGCGCACGGCGTCCACCGGGACCGACCAGTCGACCCAGAGGAACACGGTCCCGAGCAGCTCCGAGGACTCCCGCGTCCAGTTCTGGAACGGCTGCTGGATCATCCGGTCGAGCGGCACGATCAGCCGGCGTTCGTCCCAGATTCGAACGACGACGTAGGTCGACGTGATCTCCTCGATCCTCCCCCACTCGCCCTCCACGACCACCACGTCGTCGATGCGGATCGGCTCGGTGAACGCGATCTGCAGACCGGCGATCAGGTTCGCCAGCGTCGGGCGCGCGGCCATGCCGACGACGATGCCGGCGATGCCGGCGGAGGCGAGCATGCTGATGCCGAACTGGCGGACCCGGGGGAAGATCATCAAGGCCGCCGCCGTCCCCACCACGGTGACGACGATCATCGCGGTGCGGCTGAGCACCCGGACGCGCGTGTGGACCCGGCGAGCATTGAGATTGTCCTCGGCCTCGAGGTCGTAGCGCAGCATCACGACGTCGTCGACAGCTCCGATCGCCGAGATCACCAGCCAGGTCGCGGCAGCGATCAAGCCCAGCGCCACGATCTGGCCGGCGACCGCCTGCGGCCCGGACTCCAGGCCGACCGCGGGGAGCACGACCTGGAGGGCCACGAAGGCGAACCCGAGCAGGGCCGGCCGCTGCGCCTGACGCACCAACGCCTCGTCCCCCCGGAATGCGGTGCGGGCTGCGACCCGGGTCGCGATCGCGAAGAAGATCGCATGGATCACCAGCGAAACGGCGACGGCCACCAGCGGCAGGACGATCGAGCGCAGCCAGGGGTCTTCCAGGATTCGGTCGAGTGTGGGCTCCATCGGATTCGCTCCGGCCGGGAACGCGACGGTGGAGAGGGCAGGCCGCCGCCGCTCGGGTGGTGGCGGTGTGCGAGTGCTGGTGGACCCGCCATCCGAGTCTAGTCGCTCGCCGTTCAGGAGCCCGGCGGAGCTCCCCGCTCACCGCCGCTCTCGCTCGGCCTCCGCTCGGCGCGCCTGCAGCCGCGCAGCAAAGCGTCGACACCCCGAGCGCGTTCCGGGGGCCTCGCTGCCGCCACGCGATCCCGCGAGGGGTTGCGGGAACCAGCCTCGAGGGGAGCTTGCGCTGGACGGTCCTCCACCGCGATTCCCGGCCAGCCGACGATCCGGCCGAAGGCTATCCCGAGGGACAGGACGACGAGAGGCAGCTCGCGAAGGCGTCGACGTCGAGCACCGGCACGAACGGGCGGCCGGCCGGGCTGGTCCACGAGCGCGTCTCTCCGCTCGCCGCGTTCAGGATGCGGATCTCCACCCCGACATCGGTCGTCCCCGACGCGAAGACCCACCACGCGCCGTTGATCGCTCGACCGTCGAGGACCTTGATCACCAGCTCGACGTTCTCGCGGTCGAAGAAGGAGAAGGCGGCCGAGTCGTCGCCGAGGTGCTGCCCGATCGCTGTTTCGGACTGTGCGCCGGCGGTGAAACGCACCGAGAGCCGGAATCCGGAGGCGAGCTCGACGTCAGGAGACCAGGACCCGACGTCGAGGTGACCGCTCGCTGGGCCGGCGGGGGTTCTCGTCTCACAACCCCGCAGCGCCGTGACGTCGCGGATCGTCTCGAAGGCGCCGTTCGGTTGCCGGTAGGTCCGTTTCTCGCCGGTCAGCGTGTCTTCGAGCACCAGATCGACCGCCAGGTCGGTGAGGCCGCCCGCGTAGAGCCAGTGCCGGCCGTTGATCTCGCAACCGTCGAGCACCTTTGCGAGCACCTCGACGTTGTCGGCTTCGAAGAAGCTGAAGGTGCCGGAGTCGGCGGTGAGCTGTCGTGGCACCCCGGATCCACGGCGACCGTCGGCGGCCGTCCACTGGGCACTCAATGCGAAGCGCCCGCCGCCGAGGCACAGCGACGTGGAGCCGTCACAGCCGGTTTCGCCGTCGTCGTCGTCCACGGGATCTCCGGTTCCCGGAAAGCGCGCGAGACCATGTCCCCAGGCTTCGGGGGCCGCGCCCTCGGGGGCCCGAGCCGCCGCCGTCAGGAGGTCGGCGACGCCGGCGGCCCCGAGAGACGGCATCGCCTGCCGGGTCAGAGCGACCAGGCCGGAGACGTGCGGCGCCGCTTGACTGGTGCCGACGAAGGCGCGGCCGCCCAGCGAGTCGGAGAGCAGTCGGTCGAGACCGACGAGGTCTGGCTTGAGGCGACCGTCGGCGGTGGGTCCCCAGCTGCTGAAGAGCTCGATCTGGGAGGGGTCGAACCACGGCGCGGCGCCCACCGCCATGGCGCCCGGACTGGCGGCGTCCGCCGGCGCGGCGACGCTGGCCTCGGGGGTCGCGGTGGCGAGCTCGTGTCGGAAGGAGGCGAGCTGCAGCCAGGCCGGCGGCGCGCCGCCGGCCAGCGTCACGACGAAGCAGTACTCGCCCGCCGTCTCGGCGGCGAAGGAGAGGCTCTCGAGCGGCAGCTGGCCCGCGACTCCGTCCTGGCGATCGGCGCTGATCGCCACCGGCTCGGCGTTGCGCAACAGCACGAGGTCGAGATCGGTCGAGGGCGCCGCCCACACGTCGTCCCACCGCAGCGAGGCGACCACCAGGTCATGGTCGCCGGCCATGACGCAGTTGCCGGCGCTGCCCGCGGTGAACTCGTGCAGCGCATCTGCGTCCACATCGGTGAAGGGTCCTCGCCAATGCCGCCTCGCGAGATTGCCGGCGGCCCCGACCCAGACGACGCTCCGGGCCGCCGCTCGATCGATCGTCTGGTACACCGAGTCGGCGAGGGGTGAGGTGCCGTCTCCGGGTCCCTCGTAGATCCGGTACATCGAGTAGTTGATGACCTGGACCCCTTGCTCGACCATCCACTCGACGGTGGCGCGCAAGTCGAGCGGCGACGCCGGGTTCGCGAGATAGAGCTCGACGTCGGGGGCGACGCTCACCAGGGACTCGGCGACCGCCGTTCCGTGGCTGGGAAGGGAGCCGAGGAACAGGGGTGGCGGATTCTCGCAGACTTCGAAGCGGTCGCTCGGCTCGCCGAAGTCGAGGTAGCAGCGAACGGCCGTGGGCGGGGGCAGCTCGATGCCGATCAGGGCGCCGTATCCCTCGAAGCCGACGTCGATGATCCCGACGCGGATCCCAGAGCCGTCGAGCCCCTCGGGCACGCCGAACGCGGCGGCCACGTCGTGGCTCGCAGCGCCGCCGAGTCGGGTCGCGTCGCCGACGTTAGCGGCCGCCGGCGCCACGAGAGCGCGTGCGCTCAGCACTCGACCGTCTGCGACGACGGTCGCGAGCTGCTCCGCCGTAAGCCTCACCTCGAGCAGACCGGGAGCCGAGTGGAGGACGCGACCGCCCGTTGCCGCGACCACCGACTCCAGCGCGTCGGTGTCCTCTTCTCGGCTCGACAGTGCGACCGCCAGCCGACCTCGGTGCACCGAGGCCGCGACCCGCCCATTCGAGACCGGCTCTTCGCCATCGAGCAGCCGGTCGAGCGCCGTGTCGAGCTTGCCTTCGGGCTTGACCGCGGCGATCGCCTGGCGAATCCGCTCCGACGAGCTGGCCTGCGGCTGCGATTCCGTGCGCGGCGACGTCGCCAGGGTGAAGGCGACGGCCAGTAGCGCGACACGTATCCCAGGGCTCGAACGAGCGAGCGACGACATGAAAGCTCACCTTGGAGTTTCGGATTGGAGGTTCGAAGCGGTGAGGTCGGGATCGACCTCGAGGCGGACGGAGGCTGCCTCGCCCTGCCGTCCGTCCTGCTCGAGGGTGCAAGGGCCGCGCCAGGAGTCGATGCCGGTCGCAAATGCATAGGCCCTACAGGGAGTTGCGAGGTTCCGCGCGTCCTCGATTCGGGGCGTTCTGGCGGACGGCGCCGAGGAACAACCGAAACGCTGAATGTAAGAACGAAACCACGACGGCTCCGGCCGGCCCCGCCAACCTCCGACGATCCCTCCCGCTCGACACGCCTCCTCCTGCCCGTGACCGAAAGGACGGAGTCGAGCGGGCACGCGTCTGCGGGACCCCGCGAGCTTGCGGGGCTGTCCGCTCGACGACTCGCCGAGCCGGCCGCCGCTCTCAACCGACCGGTCCCCTCAGAACCCGGCCCTCGGGAGCGGACCCTGGTCGGGATCTTGCAACCCGAGCCCAGAGAAGATAAGACCCAGAGAAGAAAGGCCTCGAGAAGAGAGGCAGCAAAGAGGCAGCAGAGAGGCAGAGACGCAGAAGAGAGACAAGATTGCAGCGATGAACATCTCGAACTGCAGAGTTCGAGCGTTCGGCCTCCCGCGCGCCTTCCTCGTCGCCGCCCTCGCATCGTCGTGCGCGCCGGCGCTCAGGTCGCCCGTTGAGCCGCCACCGGGGGCGCTCGAGCGGCTCGAGCAGGAGGCCTCCACCGGAGCGCCGAGCCAATCCTGGCCCGCGAGCCCGGCGAGGCTCGAGGCCGCGATGCGGCAGCCGGTCGAGGTCCATTCGGTGGAGGAGATCCCGAGCGGGCTCAGCGGGCCCCTCCGCTTGACCCTCAGCTCGCCGGTCCTCGATCGAGCCATCGACGTGAAGTGGAAGCGGGCGCCCGACGACCTCGACGTGATCAACAACTCTCCGCGCAAAGAGATCGCCGCGTACGAGCTCCAGAAGCTGGTGCTGGACCCGCGCGACTACGTGGTGCCGACCACGGTGCTCGTCTGCCTGCCCCTCGATGCGATTCGCGGTCGGCGGCTCGAGGCCCAGTCGATCGTTCCGGCGGGCTGCGTGATCGGCGCGCTCCAGGCGTGGCTCGACGAGGTGACGGTGCCGGAGCACAAGCTCGAGACCGAGCGCTTCTGGGGCGATCCGGTGTATGCGTACCACGCCGCCAACCTGAACCTGGTGACCATCCTGATGGACCACAGTGATTCGCACCGCGAAAACCTGCTCGAGAGCACGGACGCCGAGAACCGGCGGTTGTTCAGCGTCGACAACGGCATCTCTTTCGGCAGCTGGTTTCGCAATCCGTTCGTGCGCGACTGGAACCGGCTGCGGGTGCCGGCGCTGCGCGCGGAGACGATCGAGCGTCTTCGCGAGCTGCGACGCGAAGACCTCGACGTCCTCGGGGTTGTCGCGCAGCTCGATTGTGCTCAGGGCGACGGCTGCGTCCGAGTCCAGCCGGGTGTGAACCTCTACCCGAGCGAGGGCGTCCGTCTCGCCGGCTCCATCATCCAGCTCGGTCTCACCGAAGCCGAGATCGAGGGCATCTGGAAGCGGCGCGAGCGCCTGCTGCGGGCGGTCGATGGCGAGAAGATCTTGGTGTTCTGAGCGTGCTCGCGCCCGACAGCGCGGCGCTCCGCGCGCATCGAGAACGAGTTGACGAGATTCGTGGACGAGCCGGCAGCGGGCGCTCCACGAATTTGCTGCCGCCGGCGCCGCCGTGGAGCTTCGGGTCGCGCCGCCGGCCGGCATCAACCGTTGCCGGTCGCCCTTGCACTCGCTACGCCGGACGAGCTTCGCGACGGACCGCGGGTCCGAAGCTTCGAGCGGAGGGATGCTCGTGCCGTCTGCAGGTCCAGAACGCGATCGAGCCATCAGCCCACCCGCCGTCCATGTCGGCCCTGCCGGACCGTCACCCCGATGCCGCGCTCGCCGATATCCTCAGCTTCCGGCCGAGTCGCTCCCGGTGCCGGTGCCGTCGCCCTGAGGCCGGATCACGCCGCAGGCGATCGGATCCCCGGCATTGCCGCTCGGCTGGGTCTCCATGTCGTCCGGCTGCGCGTGGACGATGACGGCGCGGCCCAGGACCGACCTCTCCGACTCGTCGAGGGCGAGGTCCGAACGTTCGATCCGAAGCGTCGCGACGCCGTCCTCGCCGACTTCGAGATTCCCCAGGTCGCCGGCGTGATGGACCGGATCGTTCGGCGCACCGTGCTCGACGCCGGTGGGATTGAAGTGAGAGCCGGCGCTGTCGTAGCTCGGCGGGATGCATTCTCCGGTCTCGTGGATGTGAAGGCCGTGGCGTCCCGGCTCGAGGCCGCGGACTTCGGCGGCGATCATGACGCTGTCGCCGCGTTTCATCAGCTCGACCGTCCCCTCGACGGGGGAGCCTTGCGGGCTCTCGAGATCGGCTCGGGCGCTCGAGAGCCGCCCCTCGGTCTCCTCGGCGTCGGCTCCTGATGCGCCGGTCTCGGTACCGACGCCGCCGCTCTCGCCGTACTCGTCGTCGGCCGTCTCGACGTCGTAAGGGTCGCATCCGGTCATGGAGAGAGCAGCTCCGAGCAGGAGGGCGCAGACCAGAGCGGAGAGCCGCGATGGCGGGACGCTCGCTCCGACTTCGGCTCCCTTCGGCTCACGGAGGCTGAGGGCTTGGTGATGCATGATGTCTCCTCGGCCCCTGGTGGTCGTTTCGCAGTCCGGGGGCGGTTGTGTGGGAGAGCAAGAGCCGTTCCATGTCTCGGCGCGAATCGCGCCGGCGCCTGAAGCGAGGGGAAGCGGGCGGCGAACCGTTTGAGCCCGCGACCCTCGGGCGGCGGCCGTGAGAGCCCCTTCCGCGCCGATCGCGCTGCGACCTGGAGGAATGTCCGTCGTGGACGGCACGATTGACCGGCTGGTCAGCTGCCCGCGATCGGCTTCGCAGTTGGCGGTCACCACTCCCCAACGAGCGGCGGGGGCGAGGCGCGGTCATACCACGAGGGCCTAGTCGACCTAGCCACCCTCCCCGAGCTGGCCTCGAACCTCCTTCACATCAGCGGTGTCGGCCGAGATCGCCTCCGAGATCACCTGCTCAGCGACTGCGTCGAGGTGCTCGCGCAGGGCGCTGTCCAGCTCGACGAACTCCTGCCAGAGGGGCTTCGCCATCGATCGCGGCAGACGCACCATGATGCTGGTGGCGCGCTGGCGGTGATAGCGGTAGGGCTCGAGCTCGTAGCGCCTCAGCAGCGCGATGAACAGCCTGCGCGACCAGCTGTTCTCGATGGAGAACCGAGACTCCACCGGAGGGTCCGACGGGGCGACCGACGCCAGGCGCTCCTTGATCCGCCGTATGCCTTCGGCAGCCGCGTCGCGTTCGCCGTCGGTGGCAGCGCCGAGGTGTAGCGCCTCGATCCTCCGCAGCTTCTCGATCAGTCTCGCGCGCTCTTCCAAGGGGATGGGTCTCCGAGCCAGGGGGCGCATCGGCGTCGGCGGATCCGGCGCTCCCTTCGCGCTGGCGGGTCTCGAGTATAGGTTCCGGAAAGGCTCCGCTGATTCGAGGGCGAGAAGCGGGGGTCTTCCGGCGCAAGAGATCCCTCCGGGAAGCTCGGACCCCGAGGCGCCCACGAACCCCCGTTGGTGGGGACGGTCGTGCAACAGCCGGCGAGCCGGCTGACATCTGCGGCTTGTTGCGTCAGACTCGACCGAGCGATGGTCGATTCTCAGGGGCTCGGCACGTCGAGGAGGTGGCAGCCCCGAAGGGGGTGCGGCCGCCAACTGCCATCCGAGGAACCAAGCCATGGATCTGCTCCGCTCGTTCAAGCTCGCCGCCCGCTCGGTCCTTCGCACTCCCGCCTTCTCGATCCCCTTCGTCCTCACCCTGGGCCTGGGGATCGGCGCCAACACCGCGATCTTCAGCCTGGTCTACGGCGTCCTGCTGCGCCCTCTGCCGTACCCCGAGGCCGACCGCATCGTCTATCTCGAGAATGCGGCGCCCCAGCGTGGGATGGAGAACATCAACTTCTCCTTCCCCGAGGTCGCCGACTATCGGGAGCAGGTGGGGTCTCTCTCCGAGATCGTCGAGTTCGGCGACTGGACCTTCAACGTGCTCGGTCGCGGCGAGCCGCACCGCGCCGTCGCCGGGCTGGTCACCGCCAACTTCTTCGAGGTGCTCGGCATGCGCCCGCTGATCGGCCGCGTGCTCCAGCCGGAGGACCGGGGCGAGGGCGCCGAGCCGGTGGCGGTGCTGACCTATGAGTACTGGCAGCGGGTGTTCGGCGGTGATGAGAACGTCATCGGCCAGTCCCTCGACCTCACCGCCAAGGTCGGCACCATCGTCGGCGTCCTCGAGCCGGGCGCGCACTACGCGACCCGCCGCCAGCAGGACTTCTATGCGAACTACACGACCAACGCCCACTACAGCAGCGCGACGATGGAGGACGATCGGCGGCACCGGATGACCGACGTGTTCGCCAAGCTGGCGCCGGGAGCCACCATCGACGAGGCGCGTGCCGAGCTCAACCAGGTGCTTGCGAGCTTCAAGGTCGATCACCCGGACGACTACCCCGATGCGTGGGCGCTCGAGGTCGTGGTCACCGCGTGGAAGGACGAGCTGGTCGCCCGCGCGCGGCCGACGCTGATCCTGCTGCTGGGCGCGGCCGCCTTCGTGCTGGTCATCGCCTGCGCCAACGTCGCCAACCTGACCCTGGCGCGGGCGCTGCGGCGCGAGCGGGAGCTCGCGGTGCGCGCGGCGATGGGCGCGGGGGGCGGCCGGCTGCGCGCGCAGCTCTTCCTCGAGAGCCTGGTCCTGGCGATCATCGGCGGCGGGCTCGGGTTGCTGCTCGCTTACGGGCTCCTCGACGCGCTACGCGCGTACACCTCGCGCTTCACCAACCGCACTGGCGAGATCGCCATCGACGGCAGCGTGCTCGCCTTCACGTTGCTGGTCGCGGTGCTCACCGCGGTCGGCTTCTCGCTGGTCCCCGGCCTGGTGCCGGCGCGCCGTCTCGGCTCTGCGCTCGCCGCCGGCGCCGTCCGGGCCACCGCCTCCGGAGCTCGGAAGTTCCTGCAGCGCGCTTTGGTGACCAGCCAGCTCGCGGTCTCCTTCGTGCTCCTGGTCGGCGCCGGTCTCCTGGTCCGCACGCTCTGGAACCTCCACGCGGTCGACCCGGGCTACGAGCTCGAGTCGGTGCTGAGCGTCGAGGCGCCGGTGGTCTTCGATGATCCGCGCGCCGACCCCCGCCGCTTCGCCGACGAGGCCCAGATCCAGCTCGGCGCGCTGCCGTCGGTCGAGGCGGTGGCGCTCACCCAGGCGGCCCCGCTCAGCGCCACCGAGCGCTTTCCGATCGAGCTCAAGGTGGAGGGGGTGGCGGTCGATCCGCAGACGAGTCCTCCGCCGGCGCTGTTCGAGGGGGTGAGCCCGGACTACTTCGAGGCGCTGGGCGTCGAGGTGCTGCGTGGGCGCTCTTTCAGCGACGCCGACAGCCGCGAAGCGCCCCCGGTCGCGATCCTCAACCAGGCGGCCGCTCGTCACTACTTCGGGGACGGCGATCCGATCGGCAAGCGCGTCGCCTACGGTTTCGGTGGCGGCTTCTCGTTCGACGACTCCTGGCTGACGGTGGTGGGCGTGGTCGCAGACGCCCGGGTCACCGCCGTCGACCGCACCGGCCAGCACGTCCTCTACCTGCCCGAGGCACAGTCCTTCCCGGCACAGGCGGTGCTGGTGCGCACCGCCGGCGACCCTTCCCCGGTGACGCCACAGGTGATCGAGACCCTCCGGGCGCTGGATCCCGCCCGGCCGCTCGAGCACGTCTTCACTCTCGCCGAGCTGCGCGACGAGAGCCTCGCTCCCCAGCGGCTCAACGCGACCCTGTTCGTGATCTTCGCGGCGCTCGCGCTGTTCATCGCGGCGGTCGGCGTGGCCGCGGTGCTCGCCTTCACGGTCTCGACGCGCCGCCGCGAGCTGGGCATCCGCGCCGCTCTCGGCGCCGTGCCGTTGCGCCTGCTCGGCATGGTCCTGCGCGACGGCGGGATCATGGCGCTCGTCGGCCTGCTGCTCGGCGCCGCCGGTGCGATCGTCATGACCCGCTTCCTGCAAGGCCAGCTCTACGAGGTCGAACCGCTCGACACCCCGACCTTCATCGCCGTCGGCGCGGTTCTGCTCGTCGTGGCCCTCGTCGCCGCGCTGGTGCCGGCTCGCCGCGCCACCAAGACCGCCCCCGTCGAGGTGTTGCGGGCCGACTAGGAGCCCGTGGGGAAAGTCAGGATGCCCGCATTGCGAGCGCCGTGGGTCCAGATGCAAGGCGTACCGACGCAGGCGATGCGGGGACATCGGCGAGGAGGTTCAACCTGAGGCTGAGCGCAGCGAAGCCGACGAAGAGGACCAGCTGCCGCTCGCGGCAGGTGGTCCTCAACGCAGCAGATGGGCCCGCGCCGCCGCTTGCCTGAGCCGCGAAGCGGCGACGCCGGTGAGGCGCGCCGAGCCTGCGAGGGGGGCCGAACCCAGCCGAAGGCCGACAAGGGCTTGCAGCGCAGCCGGTGGCGAGAAGCCGGCGAACCAGAGACAACGACCAACAATCGACGAGTCGGCTTCTTGCCCACCGGCGGAGCGGAGAGGCCTTGTCGTGCGGGCGTGCTGAGTTTCACCACGGGCTCCTACAGGAGCCTCTTCGCGGATTCGAAAGCGGTGCTACGGCTGTTCCCCGGCGAGTCGCCGTCGGCGCTTGGGGTCGGTGGAGCGGCCCGATCGGTCGTCATTCGCGAAGCCGATGGCCGGAATCCGGTTGGCGACCAGGCGCTCGACCAGCACCTGGTTGGTGGCGCGCAACGTCTGGATCGGGGGTTGCTGTCCCTGGAAGGGGAGATCGTCGATGGTGAGGGCGATGGCGCGTTGTGGGATCGGCGCGGGCTGGGTCATGGCGGGCCTCGCCGCGATGAGCGCCACCAGGGAGCACAGGAGAAGGAGAGGGAGGCACGAAGGGCGGACGGAGCGACGTTGGAGCATCGGACGAATGGTAGCCGGCGAGCTTCGCTGTTGCGGCCCGATGGCCTCACGGGTGTTCTGAGGCGTCGGGTGGTGCGTGGGCGGTGCCGCGGATGGGAGTGTCGGCGGCCGGGCTTCGGCCCTCGGCCCTCGTTACTTCTCGCGCAGGCATGAGCCCGCGAGCGATCCGAGAGCACTCGGAGCCTGCGGGTACCTGCCAGCGGGCGACCGCGCGCTCTCGGGTACGCTTTGGATCGCCCGCGCTAGTCCGGCGGCAACTGCCGGAAATAGCCGACGGTGTCGAAGCCGCTGCGGCGAAGCTTGCGCCACTCCACGGCGAAGATCGCGGCGGCGATCGTCATGACCAGCACCCACAGCGCGGTCGGATGGTAGTACCAGGCGGCCTGCTCGCTGGCCAGGTCCTTGGCGACGTGGGCGATCAGGAAGATCGCGATCACGGCGATCCCGGCGACGCCGACGAACACCTGCGCCGGCCGCCGGACCAGGAACGTCGCGCCGGCGGACAGCGCTGGCGCCCTCACCGGCAGGACCAGGACCGACAGACACATCAGGAGGAAGTTCACCAGCAGCGCCGTCGCCAGAATGTCGGCGCCCAGGAAGAAGTCGCCGGCGAGATGGCTGCCGACGATGGTCAGGCTGGCCATGCCGCCGCTGGCGAGCAGCGCGACGTGCGGCGTGTGGAAGCGCGCGTGCACGGCCGCCACCTGGCGCGGAAAGATCCGGTCTTCCGCCCAGGCGAACATGAGCCGCGAGGTGGCGAGCAACATCGCCGGCAGGTCGTTGATCAACGCCACGGCGGCGCCGGCGACGATCGGGATCGTCCATCCTGCCGGCAGCACGTAGGCCAGCAGCCCGGCGGCGGTGAGGTCCTGCTGCTGCGCGCGCTCCGCAATGAAGCTCCAGGGCACCACCCGGTAGACCGATGCCGTGAACAGGAAGTAGAAGGCGCCCACCGTGCCGACCGCGATCGCAAACGCCAGCGGCAGCGTGCGGCCCGGATTTCGCGCTTCGCCGCCCGCCTGGGCGATCGAGTCGAAGCCGACGAAGCTCGAGAACAGGATTGCGGCGGCGGCCATCAGCTTGCCCAGGGCGAGCGGCGGAGCGGCCCGCTCTACGATCTGAATGCCCTCGGACGCCGCGACGGCGGCGACGAAGTCGCCGCGGTCGTAGATCCAGCCGCTCACGATCACCACCGCGCCGAGCGCGAACATCAGGAACATCATCGGCACCAGGGTGAGCGAGTAGGCGCGCAGCCCGCGGACGTTGACCAGGACAAAGGTCCAGACGAACGCGAGCGAGAGCGCGAGGTGGAGCGCGGGCTCGGCGAGCGCCCTGGCCAGGCCGGGCAACGCGAGCGCGATGGCGACGTCGCGCAGGAAGGGGTTGGGCAGCACGTAGGAGACCACGCCCATCCCGACGCACACCCCGAACCACTGCGAAAAGCTGGCGATGAAGCCGAGCGCGGGGTGCAGCGCGCGGCTGGCGTAGACGTAGCTGCCCCCGGCCCGCGGCATCGCCGAGGCCAGGTGCGCGTACGCCAGCGCGGCGAGGATCGCGGGCACCGCGCCGAGAGCGAACGCGAACAGCACCGACGGTCCGATGCCGGGCACGTTGCGCTGGATGGAGAAGGGGAGGATGTTGATCGCGGCGCCCAGCATCGCGCAGATCCCGGTCGCGGCAAGCGGCAGCAGCCCGAGCTCGCGCCGGAGCTGCGATGGGTGGTCTTCGGACATCGTTCCTTCCCCCGCCGGTTTGCGGGCCCGCGATCCGGCTCACGAGCAAGGGGCGGAGTGTGTCTTCTCGATCGACCCCCTGCCCGGGCGCGCTCCGCGAGCCGCTGGAGTGCCGGAAGCGGTCCTTGTGCGAGGCGCGCGGTTGGCGCATCCTAAGCGAAACCCGAGAGCGCCATTGCGAGCGCCGGCGACCCCGACGAGGCTGCACTCCAGCTCGGCGAGGCCGAGCGGGCGCCGGACTTCGGGAGGAACCCCTGAGCCACCGGACGCTGGAGCTGATGCTGTTGCTGAGTCTGCTTCCCGCGATCGCGGGGGGACAGACCGTGGTCCAGAGTCGCGGTGACGATCCGCGGGTCGACTACGAGTCGTTGACCTCACCGGGGCCGCCGGATGACGCTGCTGCCCGCATCGACCGGGAGCCGGTTCGGCTTTCGCCACCCGGCTCCCGTCGGCGTGTCGCGTCCAGTGGCGTTGAAAGCGCGGCCGTCTCGACTTGAGCCTCCCGCACGGCGTCCGACTCTAGGGAGTCGGTTGCGCCGAACGTGCTGTCAATCGTTGCGCAGCGCCTGGATCGGATCCAGTCTGGAGGCTCTGCGAGCCGGCAACCAGCAGGCGACGATGGCCGCGCTCGCGACCGCTCCGGTCGCGAGCGCGAGCGGGGTCGCGGTGAGGCCGTCCATTCCGTAGACGAGGTTCTCGACGAGGCGCGCCAGCGCGAGCACGCCGGCGAGCCCGATGGCGATGCCGACCGCCACCCAGCGCAGCCCCTGAGCGAGCACGAGGCGAACGATGTCCGCGCGCAGCGCGCCGACGGCGAGCCGGAGCCCGGTCTCGCGGGTGCGGCGCGCGACGTGGAACGACAGCGTGCCGTAGAGGCCGACCGCGACCAGCCCGAGCGCCACCGCCATGAAGAAGTCGACCAGCCCGGCGACGCCGCGTTGGCTGGCGGTGGCGTCGAGCACGACCTGCTCGAGAGTGCGCACGTCTTGGAGGGCGAGCTCGGGATCGAGCGCCGCGATCTCGGCGCGCACCAGCGGAGTCAGCGCGGCCGCCGGCTGGGGCGAGCGGACGTTGACGTAGACCTGGTTGCCCCAGTGGCCGGGCGGCGTGGTGAACATCTCGGGCTGCACCTCGGCGGCGGCCCCCCATTGCCGCACGCTCTCGACCACGCCGACCACGGTCGCCGTGTACCAGGGATCGCCAGGATTGTTGCCGCGGATGACCTCGCCGATCGGGTCCTGGTCCGGCCACGCCTTCTCGACCATCGCCTGGTTGACGAGGACTCCCTGGACGCCCTCCTCGGTCACGTCGTCGCTCGACCGCAGGTTGCGACCGCGCAGCAGGGCAAGCCCCATGGTCTCGAAGTACCCCTCGGTCACCGAGGAGCGCTCGACCAGCATCCTGGTCTCGGTCGGATCGTAGACCTCGTCGTCGATCAGGGCGTTGGTGTTGCTGCCGCCTTCGAGCGGGAGCTTCGAAGTGAGACCGACCGAGCTGACGCCCGGGATCGCCTCGAGCCGCTCGACGATTCGCTTCCACATTGCCACCCGCTGATCGTTCTCGGCGTAGCGGTCGCCGCGCAGGCTCAGCTGCGCCGAGATCACGTGCTCGGTGGCCAGCGACTCGTTCTCGTCGAGCAGTCGGAGGTAGCCGGCCGAGAACAGCGCGGCGCCGTTGGCGAGGACGAACGCGACCGAGATCTGGGCGATCACCAGGGAGCGCAGCATGCGGTGGATCGAGCGCGAGCCGAGGGCGCCGCGGCTGTCGTCGCGGAGGATGGTCGATACCGCGCTGCGCATCGCGGCCAGGATCGGAGGCAGGCCGGCGACGAACGCCGTGAGCAGCGCAGCGCCGAGGAAGAAGCCCAGCACGGGACGGTCGATCGCCATCTGGGCCCGCCGCGCCTCGCTGGTCGGCACCACCTGCTGGAGGACCTCGAGGCCGGCGGCGGCGAGCAGCACGCCGAGCGCGGCGCCGCTGAGAGCCAGCACCAGGCTCTCGGCGAGCGCGAGCCGGGCGAGCGCGCGGCGGGTCGCGCCGAGCGCCACCCGCACGCCGAGCTCGGCCTGGCGCCTCGCGCTGCGCGCAAGCATCATGCTCGCGACGTTGGCGCAGGCGACGAGCAGCACCAAGGCGACCGAGCCGAACAGCAGCCAGACCTGAGAGCCGAGATCCCTGGTCATCTCGTAGTGCAGCGAGCGCACCAGGAACTTCTTGCGCAGGTTGCTGTCGGGATAGAGCTCGGCGAGGCGCAGCCCGATGCTCTTGATCTCGGCGTCGGCGGCCTCGACGGTGACGTCGTCGCGCAGTCGCGCGATGCCGGAGAGCCAGTGGCTGTCCCGCGTCTCCTTGCTCTCCTCGAGCGACAGCGGGAGCCAGACCTGCACCGTCTGCGTGCGCACCCAGGGGCCCGCGAACTCGAACTCCGGCGGCATGACGCCGACCACGGTGACGTCGCCACCGTCGAGCCGGATCGCACGCCCCACGATGTCGGGATCCCCGGCGAAGGCGCTCTGCCACAAGCCGTGCCCGATGACGGCGACCGGCGCCGCGCCTTCGGCGGCATCGCCCTCCTGGAGCCAGCGGCCGCGCAAGGGATGCACGCCGAAGGCCGGGAGCACTCCAGCCGTGCAGTTGGCGCCGGACACCACCTGGGCGTCCTCGGCGCCGACGTTGACCGAGCCGGGCTGATAGACGCCGAACGACTCGAAGGCCCCCCACTGCGCGTGCAGATCGAGGAAGTCGGCTGGGGAGAGCGGCCAGCCGTCGCCCGACCAGACCTGGACCAGCTCGTCGGAATCGGGGAAGTCGAAGGGATGCACCACCAGCGCGAGCAGCGTGCTGAACATCGCCGTGGCGCCACCGATCCCGACCGCGAGCGTCAGCACGGCGATCGCGGCGAATCCGCGCGCTCGCCGGAGGTTGCGCAGGGCGAGGCGGAGGTCTTCGAGCATGGGTCCGGTCCTGCGGTCGAGAAAAGGTCTTCTCCAGGCCATAGGACTCGGCGCAGCTCGAGAAGTTACGGAGCATTCGACGAGGAGCCTTCGGCGGCCAGGCGCAAGCCGAGCCGCCACCGATCGGCGGGGTCGATCCCCGCTCCGTGAGCTCCGGCGTGTCGGACAGGTCGCAGGAGCTCGGAGGGGGGGGATGGCACAATCGCCGAGAACCGATTCCGGGATGGAACCGGTCGAGGCATCCCGTTCTGATGAACGCCCCACAGCTCGCAGCCGTCGCCTACACGGCGGCCACCGTCGGCGCCTGCATCTTCCAGGTTGCGCTCGCCTCTGGAGCGCCTTGGGGCGAGCTGGCGATGGGCGGTCGATTCCCTGGTCGCTTCCCGCCCCCGATGCGTGTCGCGGCGCTGGCGCAGGCCCTGGTCCTGGTCGCCCTCGCCGCGGTCGTCCTGTCCAAGGCAGGCGTCGCGTTCCCGCAGCTGCGCGGCTTCGCGGTGGTCGCGATCTGGGCCGTCGTCGTGATCTCGGTCGTCTCGCTCGTGCTCAACTCGATGACGCCGAGCCGGCGGGAGCGGATCCTGTGGGCGCCGGTCGCGCTGGTGATGACCGTCAGCAGCCTGGTCGTGGCGCTCGTCTCTTGAGCGGCACCCTCGGAGGTCGAAGACTGTCGGCACGCGGCGAGAGGTCGTCGTGCACCAGGCCCACGGTGGCGTCCTGGTTGAGGCTGCGCAACTCGGCGCCGATGGCGAAGCGCCAGCCCGAAGGCGGCTCGGAGGTTGGCGGCGCCGCTGTGAGGCGCGGCACGGCACGCGAGGCAACGAGGGGAGTGGCCGAATCCTACTCCAGGGCCTCGCCCGGGGTTTCGGCGCCGGGCCGACCTCCGATCGCCACCAACCGCTCGTCGGTGCGCACGAAGATGCGTCCGTCGGAGATCGCGGGCGTGGCGACGATCCTTCCCTCGATCTGGTTGGTGGCGAGCACCTCGCTCTCGCGGCCTGCTGCGTAGACGAAGGTGGCGCCGGTCTCGCTCATCAGGTAGAGCTTGCCGTCGCCGGCGACCGGCGACGCCGAGAAGATGCCGCCGGTGCGCTCGCGCCAGATCCGTTCGCCGGTCGCAGGATCGATGGCGGTGACGACGCCGTGATCCGCCGCCATGTAGAGGAGGCCGTCGTAGACGACCAGCGACGACACGTAGGGCGCGCCGGTGTCGACCCGCCACAGCGTGTGGCTGTCGGTGACGTCGCCCCGGCCGTCGGGGCGCAGGGCCAGGTAGGGGCCGCTGCGGTAGCCTCGCGAGGCGTAGAGCACGCCGTCGACGAAGGAGGGCACCGGCACGCCGAAGCGATGCTCACCATCTGCGGACCACAGCAGCTCGCCGGTCCCCGGATGATAGGCGTGGAGCCCCGCGGTGGAGTTGACGACGAGCTGCGGGCCGCTCTCGGTCTCGATCGGGGTCGGTGTGCTGTAGGAGCGCGACTCGTCGGGCCCCGTCACCTGCCAGCGGGTTTCGCCGGTTCGCTTGTCGAGCGCCAGCAGCACCGAACGCGGGTCGTGGTAGCACAGCAGGAAGAGGTGATCCCCGTGTAGCGCCGGCGAGCTGCCATGCCCCCAGTTGATCTCGAAGGCGCCGACCTCCTCACCGAGGTGACGCCGCCAGAGGACGGTGCCGTCGGCGACGGAGAGCGCCACGAGCTGTCCCGTGCCGAACCACGCGTAGACCGAGTCGCCGTCGACGATCGGGCTCGGCGTCGCGAGGTTGTGCTTTTCGTGGACGGCGGGCAGGTCGCCGCGTGCCGGCATCCGGTGCTGCCAGAGCCTGCGGCCGTCGTCGCGATGGAACGCTTCCACGACGAACTCGATCGATTCGCTCTCGGGGGGAGCCGTCAGCGCGCGCTCGGCGCGCGCCACCTCGGCATCCTCCCGCGCGAGCTGCGGGTGGCGGCCGGGTCGCCGCGTGTCCCCGCCGGTCTGGGAGGTGACGACCACACGCTCGCCGGCGACCACCGGTGACGAGACACCGGTCCCGGTCAGCTCGGCGCTCCACGCGAGGGTCTCCTCGCTCCATTCGGTCGGCAGATTCCGCTCGGGAGAGACGCCGGTGCCGAGCGGCCCGCGCCACTGCGGCCAATCGTCGGCCGCCGAGGGCGCGGCCGCGATCGCGAGGGCGCCGAACAGGTGCGCCCCGGCGCCGAACAGGAGCGCGCGGACGACAGCGCCAGCCATGGCGTGGCAGGAGGGTCGGAGGAGCGCGGGAGCGGGTCGCTTTCTCATGCGGAGCTTCTCTATGGATCGAGAGGAGGTCGGCGGCGGTTCAAGCTATCAGGACGATGCCCGCGATCCTCTGGGCTCCTGAGTGCGGCGGGCAACAACGCGACGCCGAGACTCGTAGAGGCTCGGGAAGGCGATCGGCCCGTCCTCTTCGCAGCGCTCCGATCTTCGGAGCCTGCGCCATTCCAGGTAACATGCCAGGCGCCCGATGAAACAGAGCGTTCCGAAGCCCCGACCTCCGCTCGGCCTCGCCGTCCTCCTGGCTGGCCTCGCACTCGCCTGCGCGTCCGGTGGTGGACCGACGGCGGTGAGCCCGCCGCCGGAGGTAACGATCACCTACACGCCGGTCGAGACCCCCCCTCCGCCCGGGCTCGCCGAGATGCCGCTCGAGCCGCTCGAACAGCCGCCGGGCATCGAGACCGACGCCGAGATCGAAGCCGAGACCGAGGTCCTCGGCGAGGAGGTGCCCGACGACCACGACGTCGCCGGCGACCCTGTCGACGACCTCCTCGGCGAAGCCTCTGATCACGCGGATCCGCAGGACCTGCTCGCCGACTCGCTGGTGGCCTACGAGCTCGCCCTAGAGCTCTGGCAGCGGGGCGAGCTCGAGGACGCGCTGTTCAGCCTCGACCACGCCTACGCCTCGATGGTCGAGGCTCGGGTCGACGACGATCCCGTGCTCCTGCGCCAGCAGGAAGACCTGCGCCGGCTGATCGCACGCCGCGTGGTCGAAGTGTACGCGTCCCGTCGCACCGTCGTCGGCGACGCCAACGCCGCGATTCCGAAGGTGATGAACGATCACGTGCGGCGCGAGATCGCGAGCTTCCAGGGCCCCGAGCGCAAGGAGTTCCTCGCCGGCTACGAACGCTCCGGACTCTACCGCCCGATGATCCTCGAGGCGCTGCGCGCTGCCGGCCTGCCGGAGCAGCTCTCGTGGCTGCCGATGGTCGAGAGCTGGTACAAGGTGCGCGCCCTGTCGCGGGCGCGCGCCCTCGGCATGTGGCAGTTCATCGCCTCGACCGGCTACCGCTTCGGCCTGCGCCGCACCAACTGGCTCGACGAGCGCATGGACCCCGAGAAGTCGACCGTCGCGGCGCTCGCGTACCTCACCGAGCTGCACGAGATGTTCGGCGACTGGCTGACCGCGATCGCCGGTTACAACTGCGGCGAGTCGCGCGTGCTGCGCACGATCAACCGCCAGCGGGTCTCCTACTTCGATCAGTTCTGGGATCTCTACGAGCTGCTGCCGCGCGAGACGCGGCGCTACGTGCCGCGCTTCCTCGCCGTCCTCGAGATCGTCGAGAACCCAGCCGCCCATGGCTTCGACGACCTGCCGGCGCCGCTCGAGGCCTCCGGGGTGAAGCGAGTCGAAGTCGAGCGCTCCGTGCGTCTCGCCGACCTCGAGAAGACCCTCGGCATCGCCCCCGGCACGCTCGCGGCTCTGAACCCGGAGCTGCGCCGCGGCGCGACCCCGAGCGGCAGCTACTCGCTGCGCTTGCCCGAGAGCTCCGAGGGCGAGGCGGTGCTCGCCGCGGTCGCCGATCTGCCGATCGCGGTACCGGCGCCGGCGCCGCAGACGGGTGGCGGCACCCACGTCGTGCGCTCCGGGGAGTCGCTCTCGGCCATCGCCGGCCGCTATCGCATGTCGACCGCGACGCTGGCGCGCCTGAACGGCATCACGGATCCCAATCGGCTGCGCGTCGGACAGCGTCTGCGGCTCGCGGGCTCCCCGGGCTCCGCGGGCGCCGGCGGCGCCCGCGATGGGCTCACCACCTACGTCGTCAAGCCCGGCGACAGCCTGTGGCGGATCGCCAGCCGCTACGGCACGACCGTCGACCGCATCCGCCGTGACAACGGGCTGCGCGCCAATACGCTGCGGCCGGGCCAACGCCTGCGGGTGAACGCCGGTGGCGGTGGCGGTGGTGGTGGCGTGTACGTGGTCCAGCGTGGCGACACCCTCGGCGGGATCGCGAGCTCGAGACGGGTGTCGGCGCGCAGCCTGGCGGACGTCAACGGTCTCACCCTGCGCAGCACGATCTTTCCGGGCCAGCGGCTGGTCATCCCGCAGGAGTAGCCGACGCGCCGGCCGGTCGCCGACGATCTCGTTCAGCCGCCGAGATCGCTCGGCTCGCCGTTGTATGATCCTCCCCTTTGGATCCGCTCTCGGCGACAGCCAGTCACGCCGGCCTTGCGGAGGGCGCCGAGGGCTCGAGAGGGCGTGTGCTCGGGCAGAAAACGCCCCGGCGAGGGCGCCCCGAAGGAGGGGCTTGACAAACAGTCACCTTCGCGTGAAGGTCGCCGTTGATCCCTGGGGCGGTGAGGTTCCGGCCACGCAGGAGGGGGGAACGTGACCCAGATCGAGAAGGTCAGGTCGCTCGACGCGTCGACTTCCAGGACCCGGCAGATCTTGCGAATCGCCCGTGAGGCGTTTCTTCAGCACGGCTGGGACGGGTTCAGCATCGAGCTCATCGCCGAGTGGATGGGCTGTTCGCGTCCCCTGGTCTACAAGCACTTCCCCTGCAAGGAAGAGATCCTCTTGGCGCTCGCCATCCAGAGCAAGGCACGCCGGGTCGAGCTCGCCGAGCGGGCGGTGCTGTTTCGCGGTCGCCCGCGCGAGAAGATGCTGGCGATCGGCGAGCTCGAGGGGCTGCTGGCGCCGCGCGACCTACCCGTCGAGCTGCTGGTCGCCTCCACGTCGTTGCGCGCCAAGACCAGTCGCCAGCGTCAGGACGACCTCCAGGCGCTCGACGTGCGCGCCATCGGCCTGACCACCAGCGTCGTGCGCGAGGCGATCGCCGACGGAGACCTGACGCTGCCGTCGAAGCTCTGTCCGGAGGACCTGACGTTCGTTCTGTGGGCGAGCCTGTGGGGAGCCTCCAACCTGATCTTCTCGGACACGCCGCTCCAGCAGGCAGGCGTGGCGCGCCCCGAGCTCGCGCAGGCGCTGTCGATGGGCATCCTGCTCGACGGCTACGGTTGGAAGCCACTGAGCCCCGAGTGGGACTACAAAGAGACCCGGCGCCGGGTCCACGCCGAGGCCTTTCCCGCGGACCTGGTCGCCCGGGTGTTGGGCAGTGGCGAGGAGGACGTCGAGACGGTGCGCGAGAGCGGCCCGGGGAACGGGGAAGGGAACCGGCGCCCGAAGCGGTGAGCGAGCGCGGGGAGATCGGTGGCGTGGGCGGCGCGAGGCGCCCCGCTTCAGAAGGAGGAACAGGAACCATGCGCAAAGGAACCAGCGCGCGCGCGCGCCTGACACCGACGATGATCGTCGCGGTGACGAGCCTCGGCGCGCTTGCGGCCGCCGCCGCAGTCGCCCAGGAGCCGAGCGAGACCCTCGAGCTCTCGCGTGTCGCCTGCACGCGGCCCGCCTACCTGCACTGCCCGGACGAGGGCTGCTCCGGCGATCGGGTGATCAACCCCGGTCCCGAGGTCGAGATGGACAGCCGGCGCACCTACTTCCTCGATGCCCCATGCGACCTCGAGCCGGGGGAGGAGGTCACCTTCGTGCTGTCGCTGCACGGCGGCGGGTCCTACGCCAACTGGCAGCGCCACTACTTCCCGATCCTCGACTTCGTCGACGAGCACCGGCTGGTCGTCGCAACTCCCAGCTCGCCGATCCAGGTGTGGACCGAGGCCGACGACCAGTACCTGCAGGACGTCGTGAGCTCGGTGATCGAGCGCATCGGCGCGGAGAACATCGACGCGTTCTGGCTCGCCGGCCACTCGCAGGGCGGGCTCACCTCGCGCCGGCTGGTCTGCAGCGAGTTCTTCGAAGACAAGGTCGACGGCTTCCTCAGCCTGTCGGGCGGCCGGCTCGGCGGCTCGCCCGGGCGAGCGGACTTCGGCTTCCGGCCGACACGGCCGACCGGTGGCGGCAGCGGCGGATCCAGCGGCGCGACGCAGCGCCCCTCGTTCCAGATCGTCGAGCCGACCTGCGACTTCTCGTTCATCTTCACCACCGGCGAGCTCGAGATGGACGAGAAGGGGATTCCCGAGGGCTCGGAGTGGGCCGAGAAGTACGGCTGCGGACCGAAGAGCGCTCCCCGCGAGATCGTCGACACCGAGGCCGGCTATGTCTACGACACTCGCCGCCAGGATCCGCCGGTTCCGGCGTGGGGTCGCCTGCCGCGTCCCGGCAAGGCGGTGGCCACTCATTACCCCGGCTGCAAGGGGGACCGGATCGTGGCCGACGTCGTGCGCCTCGACAAGGGGCACACCGAGGGGCTCGAGCCCAACGTCACCGGAGCGCTGGTCGAGCTGATGACCTCGGCACCGGGAGGAAAGCTCCGAGGAGGCACCGACTAGCCGGTGCACAGGCGCGCGGAGGCAAGCGCGCGGCGCCATCGCCACGACTGTCCGCCGATCCGGCACGCTCATGCTCGCTGCGGGATCGTGGCGACCGAGCCACTCGCAGCTGCGCCGGAAGGGACACCGTTAGACTGGTGCTGATCCGACACTCCGGAGGAGGTCCGTCATGGCATCCAGTCTGTCCGACCGGCTCGACCGCATCCGCGAGGGTGCGGCGGGGCGCATCCCGGCCGACGCGCTGCGCGTCATGCACGCCGCCACCGAGGACCTGGAACGTTCGGGCCTGGCCCAGCGCGCGATCGGCACCGGCGACGCCGCGCCCGAGTTCGCGCTCGCCGACGCCTTCGGCGAGATGGTCTCGCTGGCCGGCCTGCGCGGCAGCGGACCGGTTGTACTCACCTTCTTCCGCGGCCACTGGTGACCGTACTGCAGCGCAGAGCTGGAGGCTCTGCACGCGGTGCTCGCGCAGATCGAGGAGCTCGGGGGGAGCCTGGTGGCGATCTCGCCGCAAACGACCGAGAAGAGCCGTGAGTTGGCCGAGAAGCGGAGACTCTCGTTCCCCCTGCTCCGCGACGAAGGAAACGTCGTCGCCGACCGATACGGGCTGCGCTTTCGCCTGTCCGCCGTGCTCGAGCAGGTCTACCGCCGGTTCGGCCTCGACCTGGAGGCTTCCAACGGAGAGGCGAGCTGGACGCTGCCCATGCCGGCCCGCTACGTCGTCGATCGGGAGGGCGTGGTCCGCTATGCGAGCGTGCATCCAGACTACACGCGGCGCCCGGAGCCCGACGAGACTCTGGAGGCCCTGCGCAACCTGTAGCGGCCCCTCCCGCCTGCCGGCCGAACCGCCCCCCGACGCGACACGAGCCCCGCCGCCGGGTGGAGCGGTACCATGACCGAGCCGCGCCGCCGCACCCGAGGCGACGCCTTCTTCCCGGCATCTCGGTCGCGACGGAGGGTCGTGACGATCTTCGAACGAGGAGGCCCCCGACATGATCGCTCGCTCCCCGATGACTTCACCGCCGCGCAGGCGCCTCCGGCTCAGCCACCCCCTGATTCAGGTCGCGCTCGCCGTCGCGGCCCTGGGCTCGTTGGCCGCGCCCGCGCCCGCCCAGGACGGCGATCGCGTCTACGACTACCACCAGCCGACGCGTCAGCTCGTCCAACGCGGGATGCAGGCCCTGATGCTGTGCAACGGGCTGTTCGTCTCGAACCGCACGCTCGACCAGGTCTACACGCAGGAGCTCCAGTACGACTGGATGCCGGCGGTGCCGCCGGGCCAGATCGTGGTCGACGAGGCTCGGCGCGGGATCACGGTGGGGCTGCCCGGCAACGGTCCGGTTCCCGCCATGCGTGCTGTGGAGCGCCCCGGTCTCGGCTGCGTGGTGCTCGCCCCGGACCAGGATTGGGACGACGTCGACTCGCTGCCTCGCCTGGACCTGGCGCCGGCGGCCGGGGATGTCGCGAGCAAGCCGTGGCCGGCGGGGGATCTGGTCGCCGACGAGCCGCTGCCCGCCGAGATCGACCGCGCTGCGCTCGAGGCGGCGGCGGACTGGGCTTTCGACCGTGACACCCACGGCCATCCGTCGCAGGTGACGCTGAGCCTGCTGGTCGTCCACGACGGCCGGATCGTCCACGAGCAGTACGCGCCAGGCGTCGACGCCACGACGCGCACCCGGACCTGGTCGACCGCCAAGAGCATCGCGGTGACCCTGATCGGAATGCTGGTCGACCAGGGAGATCTCGCGCTCGACGAGCCGCTGGGGTTCGAGTGGCTGCCGCGAGCTCCCCATGCCGAGGCCGATCCCCGACGGGCGATCACCCTGCGCGACACGCTCCAGATGTCGAGCGGGCTCGAGGCGGTCGACAACAGCGGCGGCTGCGAGGTCACCGGGTCCTGCCTCAGCTACTGGGGCGGCACCAGCTCGGTCGAGGGCGCGCTCTCCCGCGGCCTGGTGCGGGAGCCGGGCGTGCATTGGGACTACGAGAACTTCGACACGCTGCTCGCCGTCTACGCGATGAAGCGTGCGCTGGTGGAGGGGGGCGACGACGCGACCTACCTCGAGTACCCGCGCAAGGCGCTGCTCGACCGGATCGGCATGCACAGCACCGTTCCGGGGGTCGACCGCTTCGGCGACTACGTGCTGTCGAGCCAGATCTACACCAACGCGCGCGATCTCGCCCGCTTCGGCCTGCTCTACCTGGATCGCGGGGTGTTCGAGGGCGAGCGGCTGATCTCGGAGGAGTGGGTCGACTTCGTGCGCACGCCGGCGCCCTCGACTCACGGCCGAGGACGCTTCTACGGCGCGCAGTTCTGGCTGCCGCCGGACGATCGTGACGACGTGCCGCCCGACGCCTACTCGACCGCCGGCAACCGGGGGCAGTACGTGGTCATCGTGCCGTCCCACGACCTGGTGATCGTGCGCCGCGGCCTCGACTGGCTGCCGGGGCGGCACGGCTTCTCGCAGTGGGACCTCACCCGGGAGGTGCTGAAGGCGTTCCCGAACCGGCCTTGGGGGTCGAAGCCGCCGATCTCGGCGTCCGCGAGCGCTCCCTGAGACGAATCACGGTGGCGGAGGCCAGCGGGCGCGCGGGAGGGTCCCGCGGACCGGTTCCGGCGCGCGCGCGCCGGACGCAGGGTCTCAGAGAAGCGCCCGGGCTCCCCGAATCAGCACCCAGGACGCCGCGGCTCCCGAAATGGCCAGGATCGCGGGTTGCAGGCGTCCGCGGTCGATCCAGCCGTGGCTGAAGCGGGACGCGAGGAAGCCGACGAGCACGGGCGGGACGAGCTGGAGCGCCCGCACGACTCCGGCGCGATCGAGGCCGCCGAAGGCGGCCAGCGTGAGCAGCGAGATGCCGGTGCCGGCCAGGAAGAAGAGCGAGAGCGTGGCGCGCACCGTCGGCCCCTTCTCCCGTTGCAGCACGAGCGCCATCGGCGGTCCGCCCACCGCGGCGGCGGTGCCGCTGATGCCGGAGAGGAACCCGGCGCCGACCAGGTGCCGGCGGGTCGGGCGGAGGTCCCAACGGCCGGCGCTGAGCAGGACGCAGCCGAGGACGATTCCACCGATCGCGAGATCGAGCCAGGCGGCGGCCGCCAGCGAGACGAGCGCAGCGCCGATCAGGCTACCGGGGACGCGCCCGAGGAGCGCCCAACCGATGGTGGGACCCACGATCGCGTGTCTCTCGCGCACTGCCATCAACGAGCCCAGGAACATCGCGCCGAACAGGAGCGGTCCCGGCACGTAGGCCGGGTCGAGGAGGGCCAGCAATGGGGCCGCGAACAGGCCGAGGCCGATGCCCACCGATCCCTGCAGCCAGGCGCCGACGAGGACGATCGCGAGCACCATCCACAGGTGCGGGTCGAGGAGGGTCTGGAGGATCGAGCGATCTCCCGGCAGGGGCGGGAGGGTATCTCAGCTTCGGGCGCGCCGGCCGCCGAGGCTTCGTCGCCACGGGCGAGATCCCCGCAGCCCGGACGGTCCATCGGGACCGGGCGACTCGCGCCCGGCGCCGGCAGGCGCGGAGGGAGCGTCTCGCGCTGTGGCGGCTGGGAAGGTCCGGGGCCGGGCGATCGCCTCAGGACCTCGACCGGGGGACGAGCACCATCTGGGTCTGGGTGACCAGCGCGACGAGCTCGTCGCCGTCCAGGATGCGCGTCTGCCAGACCATCGTGGTGCCGCCTCTGTGGATGGGCGTGGTCTCGCCGCGCAGGGTGGCGCCGGCGCGCCCCGCGCGCAGGAAGTTGGTTTTCGACTCGAGCGTCGTGGTGGTGGCTCCGTGCGGCAGGTTGAGCACGGTCGCCACCGCGCCGAGGGTATCGGCGAACGCCATCAGCGCGCCGCCGTGGGCGATGCCGGGCACGGTGCACAGGTCGTCGCGGATCGGAAGCTCGCCCTCGACGCGCTCCGTGTCCGCACGGGTCAGCCGGAGGCCGAGATTCTCTGGAAAGAGACCGGCGAAGCGCTGCTGGATCTGATCGATGTCCATGCGTCGTCTCCTAGCAGCCCGCGGGAGTTCTACCACGGGCTGCTAGAGCCCTCCTCGTCCCGCGCGGCGCGGTCCGAGCTGCGGGCCGCGCGCACGGCGGACTTCCGTCCGATCCCGGCGGGCAGCTCACGGCACTTCTACCACGGCTCGGTCCTCCGCGGGTGCACAGTGCACCGACCGCTCGATGCGCGCGAGTCCGGCGTCGACCACCAGGCCGGCGCGTGGATCCGCGAACACCCGGTCCCGCGTGGGCGCACCGCCCGGGCGCAGGAAGCCCGCGAGGTCCTGGGCGATCGCGTCGGGGATGGCCCAATTGAAGTTGTGGGCGAGGTCGAAGCCGGGGGACCCGTCGGTGGGCAGCGGCAGCCGTCCGTACTCCTTCCAGGTCCAGGAGCTCTCGCACGGCAGCTCGGCACGGTCGAGGGCGGTTCTCAGCTCGACCTGGTCGGCTTCGGTGAAGAGCCGATCCTGCGTGGCGAACAACACCAGGACGGGCGCCGAGATGGCGCCCAGGCGCTCCCGGTTGTCGAAGCTTCGCAGCGCCCGCGGCACGCCGATCCACGTGCCGAGCGGGATCCGCATGGTCTCGGGGATGATGGCCGCAATCAGTCCCGGGTCGGCGGCGGGCTCGACCACCCAGTCGACCCAGTTGTCGTGCATCCAACGCTCCATCTCCGGGTGGAGGTCGAGCGGCGTCTCGGCGTAGAGCTCGTTCGGGAACGCGAGCCCGCGCTCCTCCGCGAGCTTGCGCCACTCGACCTCGACCAGCTCGAGCATGAAGTCGAGGGTCGGGTGGCCGGCGGTGCGCACCGCGGTGGCGATCAGGACCACGCGATCCACTCGCTGCGGAGCCGTGATCGCGAGCTCCTGGGCGACCATGCTGCGCAGCGAGTGGCCGACCACGTGAGCGCGCTCGATGCCGAGCCGGTCGAGGAAGCCGACGGCGTCGGCGGCCAGCTCGGCGAGCGTGAAGCACTGCTCGGGCGCGGGCGCGCAGCGCGCTGGATCGGGCAGAGCGGAGGCGCCATGGCCGCGCAGGTCGTAGGCGATCAGCCGCAGGTCGGGACGCCGCGCCGCGAGCGCGCGCATCGTGCCGTCGAAGGAGCGCACGGTGTCCGTATAGCCGTGCAGGAAGAGCACCGGCTCGCCCTGCGGGTCGCCGAGCTCGATCGAGGCCAGCTCCATGCCGTTCGGCAGCACGACCCGGCGCCCGGTCGGGTCGGTCACGGCCGCACGCAGCGAGGTCGGCTCGGCGGCGGCAGGCTCGACGATGACGGAGTCGCGGGCGGGCCCGGCGCAGGCGACCAGCATCGACAGGAGGGTGGGGGGGAGGAGGCAGGAGACGACGGAACGAAGAACGACCGGAGTGTGGAACATGACTGTCTCTCGAGGAAGGTGTGGATCGGCGAAGGCCCGGCCCGCGGCCGACGGCGTGACGGATCGCCCGGGCGCCGGCTTTCCAGAAGGTCGGGGGCGCCATCCCACAACAACGTCGAATCCGCTCGCGGCCCGCCATCTCGGCTCGCGGAGCGCTCGTCGCGGCGCCGGCAGGAAGGGGCGTTCTAGAATCATCCTTCGATTCACGGCGGCTCGCGACCCCCTCGGCGCACGGCGCGCCGCAGGCTCGCGGCGAGGAGCTCCCGATGAGTAGTTCGTCTCCAGCCTCTTCCCTCCTGCTCGGCACGGTCCTCCTCACGGGAACGTGGTGTTTCGTGGTGGTCGCGCCGGGAGGCGCCGCGGCGCCCGCCACCGAGCCCGCCGACGCCGCCGACGCTGCGACCTGGTCGCCGGAGCTCCAGATGCGCTTTCGCGAGGTGCTTTCGACCGCGATCTCGCCCGCCGGCGGGCGGATCGCCTTCGTCGTCCGCGAGCCCGTGATGGAGGGCGAGACGTCGGAGTACCGCGAGCAGGTCTGGCTGGCACGCGCCGACGGCTCCGACGTGCGCCAGCTCACCTGGCGCGAGGAATCGAGCACCTCGCCCGCGTTCTCGCCCGACGGGCGCACCCTCGCCTTCCTCTCGAAGATGGCGGGTGGCGGCGGCAACGGCGGCAACGACGACGACGGCCCGAAGAATCAGGTGTGGGCGATGCCGCTCGACGGCGGCGAGGCGCACCCGGTCACGACCGCCCAGACCGGCGTCTCCGCCTTCGCGATCTCGCCCGACGGCAAACGCCTCGCCTACCTCGCTGTCGATCCGGAGAGTGAGGAGGAGAAGACGGCCAAGGAGGAGAAGCGCTTCGTCGAGGTGGTCGACTCCGATTTCGAGCTGGCCCGGCTGTGGATCGCGCCGTTCGACCCGAGCGCGGCGACGCCCCCCGAGGCGAAGCAGCTCGGCGCCGAGGACGCGGTCCACCTCACCGACCTGGAATGGTCACCCGACGGCGCGTCGATCGTCATCGGCCATCAGCCCGATCCGCGCCTGAACACGTCCATGATCTCGGGCGATCTCTCGGTGGTCGACGTTGCCACCGGATTCCGGCGTGCGCTGGTCGAGCGGCCGGGCGTCGACGGGCAGCCCCGCTGGTCGTCCGACGGCCGGAGCATCGCCTTCGTCTCGCACGGCGGCACGGTCGAGCGCGTCGGTCTCGGAGACGTGTTCATGGTCGACGCCGGCGGCGGCGCCCCGCGTGCGCTCGCGCACACCCCCGACCGCAACGCATCGCTCGTCGGCTGGACGTCTTCGGGGGAGCTCCTCGTCGCCGAGTCGTGGCGCACCGAGCGCGGGCTGTTCCTGCTCCCGGCCGACGGCTCGCCCGCGCGGCGCGTCGACGACGGCGGGAGCGTCCTCGGCTCGCCGTCGCTCGCGAAGGAGACCGGGGTCGTCGCCTTCGTGCGCGAGGACACCGAGTCTCCGGAGGACGTGTTTGTCGCCCCTCTCGATGGCTTCACGCCGCGCCGGCTCAGCGATCTCCACGCCGAACTCCCGCGGCCGCAGATGGGACGCACCGAGAAGCTCTCCTGGCGCTCGGCCGACGGCGCCGAGATCGAGGGATTGCTCACCTACCCGATCGGCCATCGGCCCGGCGAGCGGGTGCCCCTGGTGCTCGACATCCACGGCGGCCCGGCCGGCGTCTTCAGCGAAGGCTTCACGGGGGCGCCCGCGATCTACATGCTGCAGACGTTCGCGCAGCGGGGCTACGCGATCCTGCGCCCGAACCCGCGAGGCTCGACTGGCTACGGCAAAGACTTCCGCTACGCCAACGTGCGCGACTGGTGCCTCGGCGACTACGACGACGTGATCAGCGGCGTCGACGCCGTCATCGAGCGCGGCGTCGCGGATCCCGAACGCCTGTTCGTGATGGGCTGGAGCTACGGCGGCTACATGACGAGCTGCGTGGTCAGCCGCACCGACCGCTTCCGCGCCGCCAGCATGGGCGCCGGGCTCCCGAATCTGGTGAGCATGGTCCACACCACCGACATCCCCGACTACCTGGTGGCGCACCAGGGGGGCAAGGAGCTGTGGGAGGACTACGAGTCCTACATGCGCCATTCGGCGATGTTCAAGCTCGGCGAGATCGTCACCCCGACCCAGATCCTCCACGGCGAGAACGACCTCCGCGTCCCCTTCGGCCAGGGGCAGGAGTTCTACGTGGCGCTCCAGCGCAAGGGCGTACCGACCGAGATGGCCGTGTACCCGCGCACTCCCCACGGGCCGCGCGAGCCGAAGCTGCTGATGGACGTGACGCCCCGAATCCTGGCTTGGTTCGAGCGGTTCATGCCGGCCGACAGCACCGACTCGACCGCCGGGCGCTGACGCTTCGAGCGCGGCGGCGGGGTCGATCCCCGGTCGTCCGCCCGAACGCCTGGGTCCGAGCGTGAGCCGATCGAGGCGCGGGGATCGCGAGGAAGATCGCACCCGAGAGCTCACCTAGACCGCGGTGGACGGCGCGCGACGATAGATCGCCTGTGACCGACACGGACGCACGGGCCAAGGTTCCTTCGGGAGAACCCTCGGGCCGATTCCGGAACGGCGATGATGGTTGTGGTGCGGTGCGCGCCACGACGCACCAGCGGCGAGAGCTTCCTCGGGCTCCCTTGAGAGTCCCGGCAGCAACCTGCTCTGGCCGGCTGCCGTAGAGGGGAAGAGCGCCGACCGGAGAGAGCGTGTCCCCGGGTTGCTTCCCACTTCGACCGGTCTCGAGCCGCGATTGCCATCCGACCGACGAGGGCATGTCTCATGGATCTGCTCCCCCGCGATGTCCGCCTCGCCCTGCGCTGGCTGGCGCGAAACCCCGGCTTCACCCTGGTCGCCACCACGACCCTGGCGCTGTGTATCGGCGCGACCACCGTCTTGTTCAGCGTGGTCAGCTCGGTGCTGCTCGCGCCGCCGGCGCATGTCGAGGAGCCGAGCGAGCTGGTCCAGATCTACACCTCGGACTACAGTGGTCCGCTCTACGGCGCCTCCTCGTTGCCCGACCTCGAGGAGTTCCGCGCGCAGGCGCCGGCGCTCGAGGACGTCGCCGGGATCTCGCCGGCGACCGCCAGCCTGGTCTTGGACCCAGAGCAGCGAGTAGCGGTCCTCGGCTTCGTGTCGTCCTCACGGCGTTGCCGGGTCGTTCCGGCACCGCCGCCGGGCGAGGCACGAGATGGGGGACAGGCGTCTCCGGGTTCCGTACCTGTCCTGCGATCTCTGCCTTCCCCGATACCTGCCGGTGACGAAGCGGCGGTCGGCGTGAGCTTCGGAAGTCGTGCGAGCGCGCAACCTGCCGCGTCCGCTACGATGCCGCTCCGTGACCATCCGTCGCTGGGCCTCCTGGATTCCCTGCATCCTGGCGCTCGCCTGCGCATCGGGTCCGCAGCGCCCCGAGCGGGCACCCGACGTGCTGCTGCTCGTGGTCGACGGCCTGCGCGCGGACGCGGCGCCGGCGTGGATCGAAGCAGCGGGGCTGAGCGAGTGGCTCGGCGGCGAGGGTGTCCTGAGCTACGGGCGCGCCTACGCCCCCTCCTCGCTCGGCGTCCAGTCGCTGGCGGCGCTGCTGGGGGGCCGAATGCCCACCCACGGTGGCGCCATCGGGCTGGCGGAAGCCGAGCCCGCAGCGGCCGCGACGACCCTCGCCACCACTCTGCGCCGCGGCGGGTACCGCACGGGCTTGGTCAGCCAGGCTGCGTGGGCGGCGCGGCCGGGCTTCGCGCGCGGCTTCGACGACCTGCAGGTGGCGCTCGCTTCGGGGTGGTCCGCGCAGGAGGTGGCGCAGCGCGCGCTGCAGGTGGTGGACGACTGGCGGTCAGCGGTCCCCGCTGATGCGCCGGGCGCGACGCCCTGGCTCCTGGTCGTCCACTGGACGCCGTTCGCAATCGACGGGCCGATGGCGTCGCAGGTTGCGTTCGAGACGGTGCTGGCCGATGCCGGAGCGGGCGTCGCCGCGCTGCGCCAGGGGCTCGAGGAGCGCGGCGCGCTTTCCGGCGCGGTGGTCGCGCTCACCGCGGGCCACGGTTTCGAGCGCAACGAGCACGGCGGCGTGGGCGCCGGGTGGACCGTTCACGAGGAGGCGATCCGGGTTCCGCTCGTGGTGCGCGGCCTGGCGTCCGCGCAGGGCGTCTCGAGCGACGCCCCGATCTCGACGCTGGCGCTCGCTGCGAGCCTGCGTGAGCTGGCCGCGTCCGCCGGTCAGGAAGTCGCCGAGGAGAGCAGGGTCGCGCCGCTTCCGATCGCCGGCGCTCCAGAGCCGGTCGCCCCCGTGATCTCCGAGCTGGTGGTGCGTGAGCGAGCGATCGCTCGCGCCGTGATCGAGGGCGATCTGAAGTACCTCCGCATCCTGAAGGAGGTGCCTCCCCAGGACCGCGAGGTCGTCGCACGCGGCTACGAGGAACTGCAGGCGGCGATGCTGTCGGGCAGCATCCCCACCCCTCCGCTGTTCGGCGAGCCGGTGCGGGAGCTGCTGGTGCGGGTCGGGCCGGAGGGGGTCGCCGAGACCGAGCTGCCGCTGGCCGATCACCGCCAGGAGCTGTCGCGCCTGCGCGCCCTGCTGCGCGACTATCAGCGACTCTGCGAGGAGGGGGGCTGGGCTCCGCCCGAGATCACCGAGCGGCTGCTGGTCGACCTCGATGACGTCGAGCAGCTCGAGATCCTGGGATACATGTGAAGGTTCGCGCATCGTCGCGCGCGAGAGGTCCATTCGATTCAGCTCGAGGGGAAACGCCATGTCGAAGCTCCGTCGCCAGTTCGCAGGGTGGTTGGCCGCGTCCGGAGCGGTGCTGACGCTGGGCGCCTGCGCCGGGCCGCCGGTCGCCGAGAACGTCTCGCTCGAGCCGGGACCGAACCCGGCGGTGCCGCTGGTCGGCGTGCTCACCTTCACCAGCGACCGGCCGGTGGTGCCGACCCTGGTGATCGACGACGGCGAGCGTCGGCAGGAGGTGACGCCCGATGCCGAGCCCCGCACCGAGCACGAGGTCCCGGTGCTGGGGTTGCGCCCGGCGCGCGTGCACACCGTGACCGTGACGATCCGTGACGAGCGGGGCCGCGAGACGACGCTCGAGCCGCTCTCGATCGAGACCCCGGCGCTTCCCGACGACACTCCGCCGATCGCGGTGACCGTCCGCCGCCCGGCGGCGATGGAGCCCGGGATCACGATGATCCCGGTGTTCCGGTGGGAGAGCGCGACCGACGACGACCCGGACTGGGGAGTGGTCCTCGGAGTCGACGCCGAGGGCGAGGTGGTGTGGTTCTACAAGTCTCACACCGGCACCGAGGAGGTGCGCCGCAAGCGCAACGGCAACCTGATGTTCGGTGAGGGCCGGGACGGCCGGGTCGTCGAGATGGACATGGTGGGCAACGTGGTGAGCACCTGGTATTCGAAGGGAGTGGTGCTCGACGAGCTCCCCGACGGAGCGATCCCGGTCGACACCGACGTCTTCCACCACGACGTGATCGAGCTGGCTTCGGGCAACTTCCTGGGCCTCGGTTTGGCGGTGCGGCACTTCGAGGACTTTCCGGCGGAGTATCCGCCGGGGACGAAGCGAGCCCCGACCAACGTCGCAGGTGACGTGCTGATCGAGTTCCGCCCCGACGGCGCCACGGTGCGCCAATGGAACGTGCTGGACATTCTCGACCCGGAGCGTCTCGGCGAGGGCTCGCTCAACCAGTCCTTCTACGATGATCAGTACGAGGGCAGGGTCGATCCCCTGCCGATCGACATCTCGCACTCCAACGCCATCCTGTACCTCGCGGACGAAGATGCGGCGGTCGTCTCGAGCAACTCCCAGTGCGTGATCTACAAGGTCGACCTGGCGACCGGCGAGCTCGAGTGGCTGCTCGGCGATCCGGCCGGCTGGCGCGAGCCGTGGGCGAGCAAGCTGCTCCAACCGAAGGGGGAGCTCACCTGGCCCTGCCACCAGCACGGCGTCGAGCGCACCCCGCGGGGCACCTACCTGCTCTACGACAACGGAGGCGCTCGGATGATCCCGCCGAACCCCGCGATGCCGCCCGACGAGCGCTACAGCCGGGTCGTCGAGTACCGCGTCGACGAGGAGGCTCGCACCGTCGAGGAGGTGTGGAGCTACGGCCCCGAGCACGAGCGCTTCATCTCCCCCTACATCTCGGACGCCGACCACCTCCCCGAGACCGGCAACGTGCTGGTCACCGACGGCGGCCGCATGGCGGGCCCGAACGGCGAGATCCTGGGCACCTTCGGCGGGCGCCAGTGGGGGCGCGTCTTCGAGCTCACCTACGGCGAGCAGCCCGAGAAGGTGTGGGAGCTGGTGATCGACGATCCGGGGGGGCGTTACGCGATCTATCGGTCGCAGCGGTTCAAGAGCCTCTACCCCAAGCTCGACCTGCCGACGGGATAGCCAGACGAACACCTGCCGAGCGATGGTGGGACGACGCCCGGTGGAGCTACCGCTCGAAGCGCCGCAGCACCTCGAGCACGCTTTCGATATCGCCGACCGTGTGGTCGGCGTTGACCTGGAAGCGGATCTCCTCGTCGCCGCGCGGCACCACCGGGTAGTTGAGCCCGGTGGCGAGGACGCCGTTCTCCTCGAGATGGCGCACCAGCGCGGCGGTGAGCGCGGTGTCGCGCACCATCAGCGGGACCACCGGGTGCTCTCCGGGGATCGTCTCGAAGCCGGCGTCGACCAGCCCCTGCTGAAAGCGCCGGGTCAGCTCGCGGAGGTGCGCGAGCAGGCGGCGCCCCTCCTCGCTGTCGAGGATCTCGAGCGCGGCGAGCGCGGCGGCGGCCTCGCCGCACGTGATCGGATTCGAGTAGATGTAGAGCGGCGCGGTCTCGCGCAGGTAGTCGACGAGCCCGCGGGGTCCGACGACGTAGCCGCCGTTGACGCCGAGCGCCTTGCCGAGGGTGGCGACCAGCAGGTCGGCGCGCCCTCCGGTCGCCTCCTCCGTGCCGCGACCGGTCTCGCCGAAGGCGCCCACCCCGTGGGAGTCGTCGACCATCAGCAGGGCGTTCTCCGGGAATCGCTCGTCGAACCGGCGGACCAGCCCGGCGATCTCGTCGAGCGGCGCGTGGTCGCCGCGCATCGAGAAGATCCCGTCGGTGACCGCGATGGCGCGCCGCGCGCCGTCCGCAGCGGCCGCCTCGAGCTGCGCCTCGAGCTCGCCGAGGTCGAGGTGGGCGTAGACCGACTTGCTCTTCGGTCGCGCCAGGCGCATCGCGTTGATGATGCAGTTGTGGTTCAGCGCATCGCTGATTACGGCGGTCTCGGCCGTGATCAGCGGCGCCATGACCCCGAGGGTCGTGGCGTACGCCGAGCTGAAGATCATGCCCGCCTCGCGGCCGTGGAAGGCAGCGAGCGCGCGCTCGAGCTCGACGTGCGGCGTGTAGGTGCCGCTGATGAAACGCACCGCTCCGGGGCCGACGCCGAAGGCGCGCCCCGCCCCCTCCTCGGCGCGCGCGAGCTCGTCGCGCATCGCGAGGCCGAGATAGCTGTTCGAGTTCATCCGCAGGAAGGGGCTCTCGCCGCGGCCTTCGAGCAGGTAGCGCGGCCCGCGGTCGCCCTGGGCCGGGATCACGCCGCGCACCACGTGCTCGTCGCCCTTGGCCACCCCGCGCTCACGGAGCGTCGCGACCTCCCCGGCCAGGACCTTCTCGAGTCGTTCGACGGGCATCGCTGTGCTCCCTACTTCCGATCCGCCGGTCTTCGTCCCTTGCCGCGCAGGAGCCGGCGTCTGGCGGCGAGCTTGTCGAGCATGTCGGCGGCCATGGTCTCGAGATCGTACTGCGGGCTCCACCCCCACTCCTCGCGCGCGGCCGAGTCGTCGAGCGAGTCGGGCCACGAGTCGGCGATCGCCTGGCGCACCGGGTCGACCTCGTACTCGATCTCGAAGCCGGGAACGTGACGCTGGATCTCGCGCGCGAGCTCGGCGGGGGTGAAGCTCATCGCCGTGACGTTGAAGGCGTTGCGATGCACCAACCGCTCGGCGGGCGCCTCCATCAGCTCGATCGCCGCGTGGAGGGCGTCGGGCATGTACATCATGTCGAGGCGGGTGTCGGGCTCGAGGAAGCAGATGTAGGTCCGGTGGCGCACCGCCGAGTGGAAGATGTCGACCGCGTAGTCGGTGGTGCCGCCGCCGGGCGGCGCGACGTAGGAGATCAGCCCCGGGTAGCGCACGCCGCGGGTGTCGACACCGAAGCGGCGGTGATAGTAGTCGCCCAGCAGCTCGCCGGCGACCTTGGTGACGCCGTACATCGTGGTCGGTCGCTGGATGGTGTCCTGGGGCGTGTGCTCGCGCGGGGTGGTCGGGCCGAAGGCGCCGATCGAGCTCGGGAAGAACACCGCGCAGCCGTGGCCGCGGGCGACCTCGAGCACGTTGTAGAGGCCTCCCATGTTGACCTCCCAGGCGATCTGCGGTCGCTCCTCGGCGATCGCCGAGAGCAGCGAGGCGAGGTGGAAGACGGTGTCGATCCGGAACTGCTCGACCGCTCGCAGCACCTGGCGCAGGTTGGTCACGTCGACCCGCTCGAAGGGTCCGCCCGCGATCCCGTCTCCGCGTTGCGGCATGCGCACGTCGGTGGCGACGACGGAGTCGTCGCCGTATCGCTCGCGCAGCTTCGGGATCAGCTCCGCGCCGATCTGGCCGAGTGCGCCGGTCACCAGAATGCGTTCCACCTGTCGCTCCGTCGGTCGTTCCGACCCCGTCGTGATTGCTTCCAGCCGCACGAAGCAGAGGTGTCCCGTGCTCGGGGGCGGAGCCTATCGGCTCCCTCTCCGATTCGTTGATCGATCCGGTCGCCGCGGCGCCGAGCCGTGTTCGGCCTCTCCGAAGCGATCGGGCGCGGGCAGGCGCACGATCGTGTCCCGATGCGGCGTCTTCCCCGACGCCACGAGTGGCGGTTCGTCGAGCAGGCGTCGTAGAGTGTCCTCGTCTCGAGGATCAAGACGATGTTCCACCGGATCGGCTCGATCATCGCCGCGGCGCCCCTGCTGTGGATGAGCTGGACGCTCGCGCGCCTGTGGGTGGACCCCGCCTCGAACGACGACGCGGCGAGCTGGGTGCGCTTCGGCGTCGGGCTCATGTTGCTCGAGTTCGTCCTGCTGCACTCCGGGGTCTTCGTCGGTGCGGGCGTCATCGCCGCCAAGACGCTGTTCAAGCGGATCCTGGTGTTCGCGGGCCTGCTCGTCTTCTATGGCGTGTTCGCCCTTGCCCTTTCGCTCGGCATCTCCAGCCGCGCAGTGCTCGAGATCTACGGCTTCGTGATGCTCGGGCGGTTCGTCTCGGTGCTCGCCGACGCCGGCTCGGGCACCGAGATGTTCATCGCCCGTTCGGTCGGCGGCACCGTGATCTACCTCCCCATGGTCTTCGCCTCGGTCCTGCTCCCCTGGCCGCGCCTGGGCATCACCGAGGAGTTGGCGGCGGCCGCGCGCACCGACAACTCGAGCGGCGTGTGGGTCGACGAGCCGCATCGCGCGATCGGCGCCGCGGCGATCTACTTCCTGCTGATGGGCCTGATCGAGCTGAGCGTCGCGTTCAAGAAGCCGGGCGGCAAGGACTGAGCCGCTCGGCGTCGCCGGTTGCACCGGCAGAGCGGCTCTGCGAGGACCGAGCCGCGAGCCGAGCCCGCGCGCCGGAACGCCCGGAACGACCGCCGAACGGGATGTCGAGGCGCCGCCAGCGTCGCGATCACGAGACCGCGAGGACGTGGGCGTCCGCGTGGACGACCAGACCCCTGAGGCCTCCCGGGGCATGCCGGAGTCCAGCACAGTCAGAACTGGAAGTAGATGAAGGGCTGCACGTCGACCTGGACGAACAGCAGCACGATCGCGACCGCCACGCCGTAGCCGGCGGCGAACGCCCACCGTGGCCACCGCGCCGCCGCCGCCGTCCATTCTCCGCGCGCGCCGAGCGCGTGCGCCATCGCGAAGGCCACGATCAGGAGCCACCACCAGGGATCGAGCGTCGTCCTTCCCGGGCTCTCGAGCAGGAGCCATGACCTCACCGTCACCCACGCGCGCTCGAGGTCGTGGGCGCGAAAGAAGATCCAGCCGAGGCAGACCCAGGCCTGGGTGAGCGCGACCCCGGCGGCGACCGCGAGCGCCGTTCGCCG
Organism: Thermoanaerobaculia bacterium; assembly: GCA_035546295.1. Lineage (GTDB taxonomy): Bacteria > Acidobacteriota > Thermoanaerobaculia > Multivoradales > Multivoraceae > DATKBT01. The sequence goes on from DATKBT010000111.1 coordinate 40,638, forward strand.
CACCCGCTCGCCGCGCCAGCGGCCCCACACCCGGTGCGCGCTGAGGGCGACGCCGTGAATCGCCCCCCACAGCACGAAGTTCCAGGCGGCGCCGTGCCAGAGCCCGCCGAGCAGCATGGTGATCATCAGGTTCCGGTGGGTCGCCAGCTCGCCGCGGCGGCTGCCGCCGAGCGGGATGTAGAGGTAGTCGCGCAGCCACGTCGACAGGCTGATGTGCCAGCGCTGCCAGAACTCTCGCGGAGAAGCCGCGACGTAGGGGTGGCGGAAGTTCGGCCCGAGGTCGTAGCCGAGGAGCCCGGCCGACGCGATCGCCATGTCGGAGTATCCCGAGAAGTCGCAGTAGATCTGGATCGCGTAGAGCAGGACCGCGATCCAGGCCGAGGCGGCGTCGTAGGCCTGGGGCGTGGCGAAGTAGGCGTCGACGGACGGAGCGACGTTGTCCGAGATGCAGGCTTTCTTGACGAAGCCGAGGAGGAACAGGGTGAGGTGCGGGGCGGCTCGCACCGCGGTCCAACGGCGGATGCGCGCGAGCTGCGGCAGGAAGTCGGCGGCACGAACGATCGGCCCGGCGACGAGCTGCGGGAAGAACCCGACGAAGAGCGCGAGGTCGAGGAGGTTTCGGGCCGGCTCGATCTTTCGGCGGTAGACGTCGATCGAGTAGCTCAGGGTCTGGAAGGTGTAGAAGCTGATGCCGACCGGCAGGACGATCTCGAGCGTCGAGCGGTGGAGGGTGAAGCCGAGCAGCGCGCCGAGCCCGGCCGCCGAGTCGACGAAGAAGCCGAAGTACTTGAAGAAGCCCAGCATGCCGAGGTTGACGGTCAGGCTGGCGATCAGCAGCGCCCGCCGCCGGCCTGCTCGCTCGGTGCGACCGAGCGCGATGCCGACCAGGTAGTCGACCAGCGTCGAGATCCAGATCAGCGACAGGAAGCGCCAGTCCCACGCGGCGTAGAAGACGTAGCTCATCAGGAGCAGCCACACCTTGCGCGGGCGGTTCGCGGGCAGCGCCCAATAGGCCGCGAGCGCGGCGACGAAAAAGGCCAGGAACCGCAGCTCGGTGAAGATCACGGCCGCGCCGCCGCCGGTCGTTGCCCAGCTCCCGGGCTCTCGGGCCGCGGTCCGTCGCGCTCTCCCAGCAGCGCGAGCGCCAGCCGGCGCGTCATTTCCTTCGCCGCCTCCTCGTCGAGGTGGTGGCGGTCGTAGCGGCCGTCGAGCGCGTAGAACTCGGGGTAGCGATCCGGGTCGTCGAAGCGCGCCAGGCGGTCGATGATCCCCGCCTCGGCGGCGTGCACCAGGTTGGGCCGCCGCTCCGGGCGCGGAGAGAGCACGAAGACCAGCTCGACGTCGTGGCGGGCGGCGAGGCGCTCGAGCTCGGCGAAGCGCTCGAGCTCGTAGGGGTCGCGGAGCTCCCCCTCGGGGCTCGACCGGCGCAGGCGGGCGACCGTGCGCCGCCAATCGGCGACCTCCTCGTGGAGCTCCCGCCACCTGCGCTCGAGCCCCTCGCGATCGCTCTCGGTGCGCGGAGCGCGCCGGTCGGCGTCGAGCGACAGGAAGCCGCGGTTCTCGGGCTCGATCCAGCGCGCCGGCCGGTCGCCGACCTCGTCGAGCAGCGCGTCGATGCCGTCGAGCCCACGGCCGATCTGGCTGGCGCGCCACGCGAACAGCGCGAGACGGTCGAGGACCGCGAGCGCGGTCTCCGGCCACGGCGCGCCGGCGTCGAGGATCGCCGGGATCGCCCGCCGCAGCGTGCCGATGCCGTGCCAGCGGCGGACTCGTTGCGTCTCGCGGTTCTCCTCGCGGATGAACAGCGGCTCGGCTTCGGCCTCGACGATCAGTCGCTCGATCGCGCTCGAGCCCTCGAGCAGCCGCTCCGCCAGATGGAGCGTCTCGAGGATCCGCATGTCGGGCACGCCGAGGTTGAACGAGCTGGCTCGTCTTCCGTACTCGGCGAAGGTGGCGTCGAAGGTCGCGGGGTCGAGGTGGCGGTAGACACGGCTCGAGCCGAGGAAGATCGTGTCGATCTCGCCCGCGACGCGCGCGTACTGGCGGAGCTTCTCGCCGAGCAGGTCGCCGGTGGACTCCGGGAGGCGGCGCTCGAGCAGGGCGAGGACCGCCACGCCCGCGACGACCGAGAGCGCGATCGGCCCCGCCGCCGGCAGCACGTCGTGCCGTTTCAGCCCGAGCGTGATCAGGACCAGCGTCGCGAGGTTGAGCCCGAGGAAGAGCACGACCAGCGCCTTCGCCAGGGCGGGCGCGAGCTCGCGCGGACGCACCACCCGGTAGCGGCGGCCGTTGGTCCGCGGATCGCTGTCGTCCGACGAACCGAACAGGACGAAGAGCTCGCTCACCCCTGGAGCCCCGGGGCGCGAGACCACGGTGTAGGTCCCCGCGCCCCGCTCGCGGACCTCGCGGCCGCTAGGAACACGCTCGAGCTCGCGACCGTCCTCCAGCACGCGCGTCCAGCCCGACGCCCACCGATCGGTCTGCGGGGATGGCTCGAGGTCGGCGCGATAGGCGCGCGCGCCGGCCGGCGACGGGTCCTCGAGCCGCACGGTCTCGTGGAGCAGCGGCTCCTCGTGTGCAAGGTGCCGGAGGATCGCCGGCGCCGCCGCCCAGGCCGCAACGCTCAGCAGCGCGAGGATCAGCAGCAGCCAGCCGCGCGGCCATGGCGCGGTCTCCGCCGACGCCGGGACGGGTGAAATCGTCTCGCCGCGCGGCGGTTCGAGGGTCGGGGTCACCGCCAAGCCCCGACGACGACGTGGACGCGGATCCTGCTCGAGGGATTCACCCGATCTCCATCCTCGATTGCCCGTCCTCGATCGCCCCTGTTCGATCAATCGCCCCCGATCCAGCGATCTCCGACCACCAGGTCACCCGATCTTGACCACCGGCACCGTCCGCCGCTCGGTGAGGTCGGCGTAGAAGTCGTTGCCCTTGTCGTCGATCACGATGAACGCCGGGAAGTCCTCGACCTCGATCCGCCAGATCGCCTCCATCCCGAGGTCCTCGAACTCCTGGACCTCGACCTTCTTGATCGAGTGGTCGGCGAGACGAGCCGCCGGCCCGCCGATCGATCCGAGATAGAAGCCCCCGTGCTTCTTGCATGCGTCGCGCACCTGGCGCGAACGGTTGCCCTTGGCCAGCATGACCATCGAGCCGCCCCGGCTCTGGAAGAGGTCGACGTAGGAGTCCATGCGCCCCGCCGTGGTCGGCCCGAACGACCCCGACGCTCTCCCGGTCGGACGCTTGGCGGGGCCGGCGTAGTAGACCATGTGGTCCTTCATGTACTGCGGCAGGTCCTTGCCGCGAACGAGCGCCTCCTTGAGGCGCGCGTGCGCGATGTCGCGCGCCACCATCAACGGTCCGCTGAGCGACAGCCGCGTCGCCACCGGGTACCTCGAGAGCTTGGCCAGGATCTCCTTCATCGGGCGGTTGAGGTCGACACGCACCACCTCGGCCCCCAGCTCGTCGGGGGTGACCTCGGGCAGGTACTGCGCGGGGTTGGTCTCGAGCTGCTCGAGGAAGGCCCCGTCGCGCGTGATCCTGGCCAGGATCTGGCGATCTGCCGAGCACGAGACGCCGAGGCCGACCGGGCACGAGGCGCCGTGGCGCGGCAGCCGGATGACGCGCACGTCGTGCGCGAAGTACTTGCCCCCGAACTGCGCGCCGATTCCGATCTTCGTGCACAGGTCCAAGATCCGCTGCTCCCACTCGAGGTCGCGGAAGGCGCGCCCGAGCTCGTTGCCCTCAGTCGGCAGGTGGTCGAGGTAGCGCGCGCTCGCGAGCTTGACCGTCTTGAGCGTGTGCTCGGCCGAGGTGCCGCCGACCACCAGCGCCAGGTGGTAAGGGGGGCAGGCCGAGGTCCCGAGCGACTTGATCTTCTCCTCGCAGAAACGCATCAGCGACTCCTCGTTGAGCAGCGCCTTGGTCTCCTGGTAGAGGAACGTCTTGTTCGCCGAGCCGCCCCCTTTCGCCACGAACAGCAGCTCGTAGTGATCGCCCGGCTCGGAGTAGATCTCGATCTGGGCTGGCAGGTTGGTGCCGGTGTTCTTCTCCTTGAACATGTCGAGCGGCGCGAGCTGCGAATAGCGCAGGTTGCGCTCCTGGTAGGCGGCGAAGATGCCGCGGGTGAGCGCCTCGGCGTCGTCGGCGCCGGTGAGCACGCTCTCCCCCTTGTGCCCCATGACGATCGCGGTGCCGGTGTCCTGGCAGCTCGGCAGCTCGCGGTTCGAGGCGATGTTGGCGTTGATCAGGAGCTCCATCGCCACGAAGCGGTCGTTGGCCGAGGACTCCGGGTCGTCGAGGATCTTGCGGAGCTGCTGCAGGTGACCGGGACGCAGCAGGTGCGAGACGTCGTCGAGCGCCGCCTTGGCGACCGTGCTCAAGACCGCGGGCTCGACACGCAGGAACTCGCGCCCGCCGAGCTCGACGACCGAGACGCCGTCGTCGGTCAGCTTCCGGTAGGGGGTATCGTCGGCACCCAGCTCGAACAGCGGCTGATGGCGGAACTCGGTCATCGCGATGGGATCCCCTCTGAGCAGCGTTCGACCGAAAGTCTAGCCGGGAGAGGAGCTCCGTCCCCGCCGCCACCCGGCCATAGGGGCGCCGGTCTTCGGTCGCCACGGTTCCCGCCAAAGCGAGCCGGCCTCGGAAGGCGGCGGTCCCGGCAGCGCGAGCCGGCCGCCGAACGGGAGCGGTCGCAGCCAACGGGAGCGTCGACTGGCTCTTCTGGGTCTGGATCCCGCCTCTCTCACCGACAGCTCACATCACGCTCACCTCCCGGTGAGGACTTCCGCCGCGCCACCCAGCGAACCTCCCCTGCGTCGTCCTCTCCACCCCGTGATGAGAGCGCTGAGCGGCAACATGTCATCCACCGGATCGCTGATCATGACGAAAGTCGCCATCGCCGGCGGCGCGTTGCTCGCCACCGTGCTCGTCCTCTTCGCATTCGCCGCCGGCCATCGGGCCCTCGAGCAGGCTCTTCAGGAGGCGGGCGAGCAGGAGGTCGACCGCTTCGAGGCGAGCTCGCCCGCGATCATGAGCTCGGCCTCGGCGGTGGAGGCGGAGGCCCATCAGGGCTTCCTCTACGGCCGCGTCACCACCGACGAGGGTGTCACCTACGAGGGCCGGCTACGTTTCGGGGGCGGCGAGGAGGGGTTCTGGGGCGACTACTTCAACGGCTTCAAGGACGAGAATCCGTGGATCGCCCACGTGCCGCCGGCGCGGCTGAAGGAACGCCGCACGATCCAGATCCTCGGAATCGAGATCGCCCACCGGGAGCGCCAGATCCACCTCGGCCGGCCCTTCATGGCGCGCTTCGGTGACATCTCGCGCATAGAGCGGCGCGGCCGCGACCTGTTGGTGACTCTCAAGAGCGGGACCCTGGTGGAGCTCGACCGTTTCGCCGCCGACGACTTCGCCGACGGCGTGCGGATCTGGGACGACAGGCGTGGCGTCGTCGACCTCGAGGAACGGCGGATGCGCACCATCGAGCTCCTCCCCACCGCCCGGCTGGGCGCCGTCCCCGACCGGCTGCACGGGACGGTGCGCACGCGGCAGGGGGACTTCACCGGCTTCGTCCAGTGGGACCGGGAGGAGTGCATGGGCACCGACGAGCTCGATGGCCGCACCGCCGACGGTGAGCTCAGCGTGCGTTTCGACGCCATCCGCTCGATCGCGCGCAACTCGACGGACAGCTCCCTGGTGACGCTGCTCGACGGCCGTGAGGTCGTGCTCTCCGACACGAACGACGTCGGCCACGGCAACCGCGGGCTCTACGTCGACGACCGCCGCTACGGCCGGGTGCTGATCTCCTGGGACGCCTTCGTGCGCGTCGACTTCAGCCCCGACGCCAGTGGCGGCCCCGCCTACGGAGACTTCCCGCCGGGGGACTGGCTCACGGGCAGCGTCGTCACCCGCGCCGGCCGCCGCCTCGCCGGCCGACTGGTCTACGACCTCGACGAGAGCGAGACGACCGAGACGCTCGACGCCCCCTGGCGCGGCGTGGACTACACCATCCCCTTCGGGCTGGTCGCCTCGATCGTGTTGGCCGACCGCGAAGAGCGCGGCGCGCAGCACGCCAAGGTGAGCCTCCACAGCGGCGAGGAGCTGCAGCTCGAGCGCGCCGGCGATCTCGGCGCGAGGAATGCCGGTCTGCTCGTCTTCGTCGACGACGATGAACGTCCCGAGCACGTGCCCTGGTCCGACGTCCAGAAGGTCGACTTCGACCGACCGCCGGCGATGTACCCGCCTCCAAGTTCCGAAGTGCCCGTGGCACGTCCCCTGCAGGCCGGCCTGCATCTCGGCCTTCGGCCCTTGCGGTGGACTGCAAGTACGCCTCGGCTGCATGGGCTCACGCTGCTGCAGCCTGCGCCACGTTCTCGGTGGCCTCAACCACCCCCCTCGATCTTCTCGATCGCGTCCTCCGCCGCCTGCGTCACCGACCAGCTCTCGCGGGTGATCGCGTGGCGCAACGCCGGCACCGCGGAGGCGGCGGCGGGGCCGTAGCTGCCGAGGATCTCGGCGGCGCGGGTGACCGCGTCCTCGTTCTTGCTCTCGCGCAACATCGCCGCGAGCAGCTCGATGACCCGCTCGTCCGGGCCGAGCGTCTCGAGCAGGTTCCCGGCCTCGTACTGAACGGTCCAGTTGTCGTCGACCAGGAGCTTGGCCAGGATCGGGGCGGCGTCGCGGGCGTCCTCGCCGAGCGTGCCCAGGATGCGGACCGCCTCCTCGCGGCGTTCGTCGACGCCGGAGTCGAGCTCGGTGAGCAGCGCGGGCACGACCTCGGGACCGCCGGCCGCGAGCGCGTCGGCGGCAAGGCTGCGCAGCGTCCAGTCCTCGGAGGAGAGCGCGGCGACCAGCTCGTCGGCGGCGAGCGCGCTGAGCGCTGGGAGCCGCGCCAGGGTGCGCGCCGCCTCGAGGCGCATCTCGTTGCGCGAGTAGGAGTCGTCGTCGGGGTCCGGCCCGAGCAGCTCGATCAACAGCGGCGCGGCTGGTGTCGCGGCGTCGCCGAGGTCGGCGATGGCCATCAGGCCGTAGCGCTTGTCGTGCTCGTCGGGGCGCTCTCGGATCCAGCGCTCGATGGTGGGCAGGGCCGGAGCGGCCTCTTCTCCGAAGCGGCCGATGACGAAGAGGGCGCTCGAGCCGCGATGCACGGGGTCACCGAAGCTCGGCTCGATTCCCTCCTCGATCAGCCGGGTGAGGACGGGCACCGCTCGCTCGGCGTCGAGGCTCGCAGCGATGCCGTCGCCGAGGTTGACGAGCGCGCTCAGGGCGCTGCCGGCACAGCCGTGGCCGCTCTCGATCAGCTCGAAGATCGCGGGCGCGAGCTGGGCGGCCTGCTCCTTGTACTCGTCGGCGACGTTGCCGGCCTCCATGCAGCGGGTCGAGTCACCGCTGCGCAGCTCGGCGACGAGGTCGACCTGCTGAGCGCTCGCCGGCGACAGGGCGGCGGCCGCGCTCAGCGCCAGGGCGCTCACCGCCCATGACGTCGTCCTGCCCGCGGTTCGTGCTCGTCTCGAAGTCCAGACCCTCTCGCCCATGAGACCCTCCTCCTTATTGATGCTCGTCATTGCTGCTCGTCATTGCTGCTCGTCGGCGGTCACTTGATTCGTCAGCTTCTGGTCGACCTTCCCGTCGACTCCGCCGATCGCGTCATCGGCGTTCGATCGCCGGCGGCCGTCGTTCGATCGCCGGCGGCGACACCGTCTCTCCGCGTCCGGGGCCGCTGTCCGTCCGGCGACGGCGCCTCCCGGCCGCCCTCCCTCCCGAGCCGGCTCCTGGCAGCAACTCACAGACACACACTGTGGAACGCTGCCGCTCGGGAGAAGCGCACGGATGCCGTCCTCGCCGTGCTACGGTGATCGGCTCTGTCCGCGCGGTGTGCCCGCGCGGCCACCCGACGCGATGCCCTCCTCACCCGACGGCTCGACGAGCGCGACCCCGCCGCAGATCCTCGCACTTCCGGAGGGCTCTCGGAAGGATGCCGAGAAGGACCCGGCGAAGAGCCCCGCCGCCCCTCGGCTCGGTCTGCTCCTCGCGCTGTGGACGGCGGTGGGTCTCCTCTACTGGGTGCAGACCTACCATTCGGTCTCGGCGCGCGCCGAGGGGTACGGCTGGCGAGAGGCCTTCGGGGACACCTGGCCGACCTGGGCGATCTGGCTGGCGCTGGCGCCGCTGATCGCGCTGGCCGATCGGCGCGCGCTGATGCGGCGCCCGCTGGTCCAGCGGCTCGTCGGCCACGCGCTGCTCAGCGTGCCGGTGACCGGGATCTACGTGGCGGCGTCCCTGGGGCTGGATCGAGTGCGCTTCGAGCGCTCGACGGCGAGTTGGGGCCAGGAGCTGGCCGACCGCTTCCAGTGGCACCTCACCAACTACTGGGTGCTCGCCGGACTGCTGATCCTGCTCTCGCTCGATCGCACGGTCGCACGCCAGCGCGCCGAGGTCGCCGAGCTCGGCCGCCGGCTGGCCGAGGCGCGGCTGCGCTCGCTCACCCAGCAGGTGCGACCGCACTTCCTGTTCAACAGCCTGAACACGGTGGCGGCGGTGCTCGAGCGCGAGCCGGCGAGGGCGCGGCGGCTGCTCGCCGAGCTCGGCGAGAACCTCCGCTTCACGCTCGAGCGCACCGGCGAGGCCGGGGTCGACCTGATCCCCTGCTCCGAGGAGCTGGCGCTGGTGGAGCGGACGCTGGCGCTCGAGCAGGCGCGCCTGGGCGAGCGGCTGGTGCTGGAGCGCGACGTCGACGGCGATCCCGCGGTCGTCGCCGTTCCCCCCTTCTCGATCCAGGTCCTGGTGGAGAACGCGATCCGCCACGCGGTCGAGCCTCGGGTCGAGCCGACCCGCGTCGCGCTCTCGGTCGTCGCCGGCAGGGAGCGAGTGCGCATCGAGGTGAGCGACGACGGCCCGGGTCTCGCCGAGAGCGACGAGGACAAGGACGAGGACAAGGACGAGGGCAAGGACGAGGACGAGGACGACGGCGAGGACGAGGCTGAGGGGGAGGGCGGGGGCGACTCGGCCGGCTGCGGGATCGGCCTGGAGAACCTCCGCCGGCGACTCGACGCGTTGTTCGGCGACCAGGCGAGCCTGTCGGTGGGGCCAGGGGCCGGCGGCGCCGGCGTGCGGGCGGTGCTGGACCTGCCGGCGGTGGCAACGGAGGGGCGCTTCGACGGGCGCCGGAGCCCGCCGGCGGCCGGCGGGGTCGAGCCCGGCGCGAGCACGTCGAGAACGGTGGAGGGCGCTCGTGGCTCGTGAGCCGATCCGCGCCCTGGTGATCGACGACGAGCCGCCGGCGCGCCAGCGGATCGTCGACCTGCTCGCCCGCGTCGAAGACGTCGAAGTCGCCGGCGAGTGCGGCGACGGGCGCACCGCGGTGTCGCGGATCGAGGAGCTGCGTCCGGACCTGCTGTTCCTCGACGTCCAGATGCCGCAGCTCGACGGCTTCGGGGTGCTCGAGCAGGTGGCGCCCGAAGCTCGTCCGACGACGGTCTTCGTCACCGCGTACGACCGCTACGCGCTGCGCGCGTTCGAGGAGCACGCGCTGGACTACCTGCTCAAGCCCTTCAGCGACGAGCGCTTCGTCGAGACCCTCGAGCGGGCTCGCCGATGGGTCGAGCGCGGCCGCAGCGCCGAGCGGCTCGACGGCCTCCTGCGCGCTCTGGGTCACGGGCTGGGGCACGGCGACCTGGGTCACGGCGACGCTCCGGCGACGACGGCATGGAGCCCCGCGGACCGGCTCGACCACCTGGTGGCGAAGCGCCGCGGGTCGGTCACGCTGGTGCCCGCCGACGAGGTCGACTGGCTCGAGGGCGCCGGCACGTACACGCGCGTGCACGCCGGCGAGCGCCGCTTCCTCTATCGCGAGACGATCGGACGGCTGTGCGAGCGCCTCGATCCGCGCCGGTTCGTGAGGATCCACCGCTCGACGGTGGTGCGCGTCGATCGCATCGAGCGGCTCGAGCCGCGCTCGCACGGCGAGTTCGACGTGGTGCTCTTCGACGGCACGCGCCGCCGACTGAGCCGCAGCTATCGACGGCACGTCGAGGACCGTCTCGGCCAGCGGCTGTGATTCCGTCGACCATCACGTGAGTCCGGCGGCGCTGCGTGTCGTCGACCCGCGCGTCGAGCTGCCGGGCCGCAGCCGCAGGATCCGGGCTGCGGCCGCAGCAGCCGGCTCGCTGAGCGCTGCGTCCGGTTCGTTCCACCGCGCGCAGCGAGGGCCAGTCGGATGCGTAGTGAACGGTGAATGGGGCGGTGCCCCTCGCGTAAGGCGAGTAGGCGTTCGCCGCGACGATCCAGGGCCGGAGGAGGTTCGATGCGACGCGACTGGAACCCCGGCCGCGCGCTCTACCCGGAGCTGCGGGTGCCGCTCGAGGGCGAGTCGGCGATCACGATCGGCGAGTGGCAGCGCTTCGTGCTCGAGGTCTTCGGGCGCGACTGCCACCTCTACGTCGGCTCCTTCGACGAGCCGACCATCACCACCGACCTGTTCGAGGGCGAGCGCGGAGCGTTCGGGCTCAAGCCACGGGTCGCGGGCGGGCCGGTCCAGGTCGACGACCTGCGGGTCACGCGCATCGAGCGCGCGACCTGGCAGGGGCCGCGGCGGCCGCCGGGGCCGAGCTACCAGCCCGATCGCCTGGTCACCGAGTGGCTGGCGCTCGGTCCGCTGCTCGCCACCAGTGCGGCGGTCGAAGGAGCGTTCGACCCCACCGCCGTCGTAGCCCACGAGCACGGCCACCCGGCGCGCTTCGCGCCGTTCGAGACCGACGCCCGCGGGGGCGTGGTCAGCGCGCGCCTGGTCGACTTCCGCGGCCCGGCCACCGTCGCCTACTTCGCGACCACGGTCGAGGTCGACGCGCCGTCGCGCTTCGCGCTGTCCTCGATCGACGACTTCGCGGTCTGGGTCGACGGCGAGTTCCGCGGCTACGGCTACGCCGATCGCTTCGCGTGGTACGACTTCGCGTGGAACGACGAGCACGGGAGCAGCGGCAGCGTCGAGCTGTCGCCCGGCCGCCACGTGGTGCTGATCCGGGTGCGCGGCGGGCGCTACGCGAGTGGCGGCTTTTTCGCCGCGCTGCTCCCCGCCGCGCCCTAGTGCCCTGGAACAGTCATTCGTCACCCAATTCGCGGCCCCTTCTGCCCGTGCCGGGACCTTCGCGTCGCAGTTCGCCTCTTGCAGAGGCTATGCGGAATCGGGAGAAGCCGATCTCCGTGGTCGGTCGATCGCCTTCATCGAGCATGGGCGATCGAGCGCACAACCCGTTCATTCGCCGTGCTCCCATGCGAGGTAGAGGCGGAGCGTCCTCGGATCTCGCTCGAGCGCTGTTTCGAACGCGTCCTCGTCGAAGCGGGCGAGGTCGCCGTCGACCGTGAAGCCGACCGCTTCGACGAAGCGGCCGTCGGCGACCATCACGAGGAAGTCGTCGGCGAGGAGCAGGCTGTCGATCGGGCGCTCGTTCCCCGCCTGATCCTGTTCCGCCCGCTCCGAGGCCTCGACGTCGATGGTGATCGCGACGGCGCCGCCGCGCGGCCCGCGCCCGACCTCGACGTCGCCGATCAGGCCGGTGGCCGCGAACAGGCGCTCGATGGCGTCGCCGGCGTCGGCGAAGGTGGCGCGCGTGAGCACGTGGAACGGGCGTCGGTTGCGCACGATGGTGGTCTCGACGCTCGCGGCGCCGATCTGCCACAGCGCCTCGGCAGCGTCGTGCGTCTCGCCGGCGCGCTCGCCGAGCCATTCCTGTTCTTCGCGCTGCCGGTCCCGGCGCTCGTCCTCGGCGGAACGCATCTCGCGCTCCTCGACGATCCAGGTGAGAGAGCCGTCGGGCTCGAAGTAGAGGGTGTGGGTGGTCACGCCGATCATGCAGCCCGCCAAGGCGAGCGCGACGATTGCGAGCAGGGACAGTGCGAGCCGTCGCGGCGCGGCGAGGAGCCGGAGCGAGTGCCCGGACGGGTGAGCCGCCCGCGCGTGGACATGGCCGTGGCGACGAGTCCGCGAGTCCTGCGGAGTCGGGGTCGGTTCGGTCTTCGATCTCATCGGTGTCTCTCCTGAGCTGAACGGGGCGCGATTGCCCCTTCCATTCCTCAGACGACGTTCCGGCGCGAACCGAACGCGGTCGTGCGCGGGCGCCCTACGGGCGCCTCGAGCGTGGGCTCGGTATCGAGGGCTCGGCGACCTCTTGCGCGGGCTCTTTGCGCGGGCGCCCTCTGGCGCCTCGAGCGGGCGCCGCGTGCTCGATTGCGGTGATAATCCCGGCGTGACCCTCTCGGTCGACACCGCCCTCGTGGCGCGGGCGCGCGACGGCTCCGAGGAGGCGCTGGGCGAGTTGCTCGAGCGCTGCGCCCCGAAGCTGCTGGCGCTGATCCGCACTCGCCTCGCGTGTGACCCGGGTGCGCGTGCGCTGCGCGCACGCCTCGACTCGCGCGACCTGCTGCAGAACGTGCTGATCAAGGCGCTCGGCGGGCTCGGCGACCTGCAGGCGATGGGGCGAAGGCCGCTCCAGGCGTGGCTGGCCCAGATCGCCGAGAACGAGCTGCGCGACCAGGTGACCCACCATCGGCGGCAGCGGCGCGACCTGGCCGCCGAGGTGGCGGCCGACGGCGACGAGCGGCGCCGGATCGGCGAGCTCGCCGCCCGCGTGCGCTCGGCGAGCAGCCGCGTCGTGCTGCGCGAGCGCACCGAGCGGCTGATGGCGGCGCTCGCCACGCTCGACGATCCCCAGCGCGAGGTCGTCGTGCTGCGCGACTTCGAGGAGCTCTCCTGGGCCGAGGTCGGCGAGCGGCTCGGGCGCACCGCCGACGCCGCGCGGATGCTCTACGCGCGGGCGCTGACGGCGCTCACGCTGCGCCTGCGCGGTGAAGCCGACGAGGGAAGAGGATGAGCGGCGGACGCGTCGAGGCGAGCCCCCTGGAGCGGCTGCTCGAGGTCTGGATCGAGCGTGACCTGGAGGGCGAGCACAACGGCGGAGAGGGCGGCGTGCGGGATGCGCGCGAGCTCGCCGTCGAGCTCGGGCTCGCCGAAGAGCTCACCGAGGCCCAGCTCGAGGAGCTGCTCGGGCGCTTCGCCGCCACGCGACGCGAGTACGAGATGCTCCGGCGCGACCTGAGCGCGCCGGGGTCGGCGAAGCCCGCGGCCGCGGCGTCGAGCGAGCCGGCGGAACCGGGGCCCGCGGAGCGCGGCGTCGAGCTGCCCAGCTTCGAGGGGTTCCGCACGATCGAGCTGCTCGGGCGCGGCGGCGGCGGCGAGGTCTACAAGCTCTTCGACGAGCGGCTGGAGCGGATGGTCGCCGGCAAGGTGCTGCGGCGCGAGGGCGAGCTCGGCGGGTCGGTGCGCGAGTTCCTGGAGGAGGCACGCTCGCTCGCGCTGTTCGACGACCCGCGGATCGCGCGGGTGCTCGACCTGCGCATCGAGCTCGACCCGCCGGTGCTGGTCATGGAGCACGTCGAGGGCTTCGACCTGTCGCGGGTCGGCCGCTCGCTCCCCGACCCGCAGCTCGCCGGGATGCTCGCCGAGGTCGCGCGCGCAGTCGATCACGCGCACCGCCTCGGCGTCGTCCACGGCGACCTCAAGCCGTCGAACATCCGGGTGGGGGCCGAGCTCGAGCCCAAGATCCTGGACTTCGGGCTCGCCACCCGTCTCGGCGATCGCGAGCGCATCCGGCTGCGCGGCACGTTGGCCTACATGGCGCCCGAGCGGCTCGTCCCCGAGGCGCCGATCGACGCGCGCGCCGATGTCTACTCGCTCGGCGTCGTGCTCTACCAGCTCCTGTGCGGGACGCTCCCCTACCAGGGGGCGAGCGACGAGGCGCAGATCGCCGCGATTCGCGAGGGGATCCCGCGGCTGCCGATCGAGCTCGCGCCGCGTGTCGCCGAGCCGCTGCAGGCGATCGCGCTGCAGGCGATGTCCCGCGAGCCCGGCGACCGCTACGCGAGCGCGAACGAGCTTGCCCTCGACCTCGAGCGCTTCCGCGACGGCCGCCCCGTGCTGGCCCGTCCGGTGCTCTACCAGGCCACCCTCGCCGAGCGGCTGCGCGGCCACCTCGAGCAGATCCGCGAGTGGTCGCGGCTGAAGCTGATCTATCGGCACGAAGCGGCGGCGCTGGAGAGCGCCTACGGACGGCTCGAGGCGCGCGACGAGGACTGGATCGTGCAGAGCCGGCGCCTCACGCCGTGGCGGATCTCGCTCTACCTCGGCGTCTTCGTGCTGGTGTGCGGTGCGCTGCTCTACCTGGCCGCTTACGTCGAGGGCGCGGTGGAGGGCGTTGCCGCGCCGCTCGTCGTGCTGGTGCCTCCGCTCGTCGCGCTCGGCGCCGGCGCCGCGTGGCTGTTCCGGCGCGACGCCCGCGCGGTCGCGGTCGCCTTCTTCATGGCCAGCGTCGCGCTGGTGCCGATCCTGCTGCTGATCGCGCTGCGCGAGACCGGGATCTGGCCGGCGGCGGCAGGCGACGCCGACCAGCTCTTCCTGGACGGTCCGTTCTCCAACCGCCAGCTCCAGGTCGCCGGGTTGCTCACCTCGGCCTGGTGCCTGGCGCTCGCCTACAGGACGAGAACGGTGGCGCTGAGCTCCAGCCTGCTGATCACCGCGTTCCTGCTCGACCTGGCGCTGCTCGCCGACCTGGGGCTGAGGAGCTGGCTGGAGGAGGAGAATCTCGATCGCCTCGCCGTCCATCTGCTGCCGTTCCTGGCCATCGCCTGGATCGCCGGAGTGCTCGCGGATCGAAGCCGCGCGCCCTGGTTCTGCCGCCCGCTCTACGTCGGCGCCGCGTCGCTGGGCGTGCTGATCGTGGAGCTGATGGCGCAGGATGGCGAGGTCTTCCGCCACCTCGGCCTCACGCTCGAGGCGCTGCGTCCAGAGGACGTGAGCCACGAGCGGTTGCTCGAGACGGTCGTCACCATGGTCGCCAACGGCGTGCTGATCGCCCTCGCCGCCTCCCTGCTCGAACGTCGCGGCAGCCTCGCGATGCTGCCGGCCGCGCGCTTGCTGGTGGTCGTCGCGCCCTTCGCCATGCTCAAGCCGCTCGGCTATCTGTCGGCGGTCGGCGAGTACTCCGTGCGCTGGGACTGGCTCTACCTCGGGCTGTCGCTCGCGGTCGCCTTCTGGAGCCACCTGCGCGAGCGTCGCAGCTTCTACTACGCCGGCGTGATCAACAGCGGGTTCGCTCTCTACTTCCTGACCGTCCACAACGAGTGGTGGGACCGTCCGGCGTGGGGGACCTCGGTGCTGACCGTCGCGCTGCTGCTCCTCGCGCTGGGGCTGGTGCTGTTTCGCCGGGAGCGGCGGCAGCACGGGTAGACCGCTGCTGATCCAAAGGTCGCAGGGGGCTTCCTGCCGTCCGAGGGACGAGCCCGAAAATGGGCGCGAGTCGGCGAGGTTCGAGTCGAGGGCTGCGCGCTCGTCGGCCGAGCGGGAGCTCGTCCGCAGGGCGCTATCGAGATCCGGGTTCGAAGTGGGCGAACGGTCGCCGATTGGCTGCCTCGGTGTAGCGGCCAACCGCCTGATCGGGCCTCCGATGACGCACGTGCACGGTGCGGAGTGGTCGCCACGATCGGCCGGTGCAGAGGAGTGTGCTCGCTGCCGGCCGGCAGCTCCCGGGTCATTCCGACCGCATCGCGCGCACCGGGTCCTCGCGCAGGATCCGGCGCGCCGGCCACAGGCTGGCGGCGAAGGCGATGAGGGTGAGCACGACGGTCACTGCCAGATAGGTCGGAAGATCGGTCGGCGCCACCTCGTAGAGCAGGCTGTCGAGCGCCCGCGAGGAGACGAGCGCGAGCGCCAGGCCGCCGAGCGCGCCGAGGGCGACAGGCAGCAGGACCTCGCGCTGGAGTAGCCGGACGATCTGCCGGGGCGTCGCACCCAGCGCCTGGCGGATGCCGGCCTCGCGCGTGCGCTCGGCGACCGCCCTCGCCACCACGCCGAGGATGCCGACCACGGTCAGCGCCAGGACGACCAGAGCGAACAGGCCGAGCACGGCCGCCGCGAGACGCTCGCGCTCGAGGGTCTCGGCGAGGGTCTCGGTGAGCGCCACCAGCTCGATCGGCACGTCGGGGTCGAGCTCCCGCATCCGGTCCTCGGCCGCGCGGAACAGGCTGCGCGGGGAACCCCTGGTCTCGAGCAGCACGATCTCGGCGGCAACCGCTTCGGGTCGCGCCGCCTGGTGGACGTAGACCTCCGGCTGCTCGCCCCGCTCGGCCCGCCAGTGCCGCGCCTCGCCGACGACGCCGACCACCGTCAGCCACTCGAACCGGGGGTCGAAGTTCGAGCGCACCACCCGCCCGACCGCGCTCGCGCCTGGCGCGAGGCGACGCGCCAGGCTCTCGTTGATGACCACCGCGGTGTTGCCGTCGACGAGGCCTTCCTCGGGCAGGGTCTGGCCCTCGAGGATCGGGATGTCGAGCAGCGAGAAGTACTCGGGAGTGATCAGCCGCCATCCGGCGATCGCCAGCCACTCCTCGGGCTCCTCGCGCGCGACGACCGGCGCCGACCAGGTGCCCCAGTCGTAGGGCAGCAGGTTCGCGAGCGCGGTGCGCTCGACCCCCGGCAGGGCGCCGAGCTCCTCGCGCACCCTCTCGCTGAAGCGCAGGCGCGCCTCGGGATCGGGATAGCGCGAGCTCGGCAGGTGGACGTGGGCCGCCGCTACCCCGTCGACCTGGAAGCCGAGCTCGGCGCTGGCGACGCGGGTCAGGGTTCTCATCAGGAGCCCGGCGCCGGCCAACAGCAGGAAGGCGATCGCGATCTGGGTCCCGATCAGGAGCCCCCAGCCGAGCCGCCCGCGGCGGGGGCCGAGCGCTCCCGCGCGCAGCGCCCAGGCGGCGGGGGTGCGCAGCGACTGGCGGATCGGCAAGGCGCTGAACAGCAGCGTGGCGACCAGAGACAGCGCCAGCGCGAACAGCAGCGCCTGCCGGTCGACGTGCGCTTCGGCGAGGCGCGGGACCTGCTCGGCCCCCAGCCGGCGCACCCACTCGATCGCGGCGAGTGCCAGGCCGCAGCCGAGGGCGAGCGCCGGGATCGCGATCAGCGCCGCTTCGGCCAGCAGCTGCGAGGCCAGACGACCGCGGGTGGCGCCCAGCGAGCGACGCACCGCGATCTCGGCGCAGCGCCGGCGTCCGCGCGCCAGCAGCGAGGCGCCGACGTTGGCGCTCGCCACCAGCAGCACGAGCAGCGAGGCGCCGAACAGGGCGGCGACGACGCCGTCGAACGAGCCGACGATGCGCTCGCGCAGCGGCGTCCAGGTGGTGGCGACCATCTCGGTCTCCTCTCCGTACTCCTCCTGGATGCGGGCGGCGAGCGCATCGAGCTCGGCCTCGGCGCTTTCGGACGAGACGCCGTCCTCGAGCCGGACGACGACCTGGTAGGCGTGGGCGCCGCGCACGGTGCCGGGATATCGCTCGTGACAGACGTAGAGGTCGGCGGGCTCGAGAAAACGGAAGCCCTTCGGCAGCACTCCGATGACCCGGTACTGCTCGCTGGCGATGGTCAGCAGGAGGCCGTCGAGGTCCTCGCGCGCTCCCAGCGCGCGGCGCCAGAGCTCCTCGGTGACGATCGCGACCGGCGGACCCCCCGGCACGCCCTCCTCGGGCAGGAAGGTGCGCCCCTGGATCGGGCGCACGCCGAGCACGTCGAAGAAGTCGCGCGAGACGCCCAACGCGCGAACCCGCAGCGGCCGCTCGGCGCCGAGCACCGTGGTGTCGCCGCCCCATGTGGTCGACACCACGCCGTCGAAGAGGTGCTCCTGGCGCCGGAAGTCGACGAAGTTGGGGTAGGAGGGGAAGCGGGGGCGCCCCTCGGCGGTCTCCTCGCGCACGAAGTAGAGCTCGTCGGGCTCGGCGTAGGGGAGCGGGCGCAGCAGGATCGCCTCGAACAGGGCGAAGAGAGCGACCGCGCCGCCGATACCGAGCGCCAGGGTGGCGACGTTGCCGAGGGCGAACAGGGGACGACGCGCGAGGGCGCGCAGTGCGGTCCGCAGGTCGCCCGCGAACCCGCGGAGCAGATGGCGGCCGCGGGGTGCTTCGGTGTCGAGCCGCGCCCGGCGCTGCTGCGCTGCGGCGACCAGCCGCTCGTCGTGGCGTCGTTCTCGCTCGAAGCCGCGAACCAGCTCGTCGGGCTCGACGCCGGCCTCGAGCCCGCTCGAGAAGTGGTCGATCAGCTCCTCGATCAGCGCGGCGGTCGCTCGCGGGGCGCCGGCGCCGCGGCGTGCGACGCGCAGGAGGAGCTCGGCGATGGGGGCGGGAAGAGCTGTCGCTGCGATCAGCGACTCGATCTCGGGATCGAGCGGGTCGCCGGCGGGGCTTGGGGCATCGGGCGTGGGACGGGGGTTGGTGGCGCCGTTGGCGTCGGCGCGGAGGGCGGCCTCGGGGACGTCGGGAGTGTCGGCGGCCGAGGCCGGCGGGTCGGGTCCGCGGCGCGGGCTCATCCCGACTCCGAGCCGAGGACGCGCAGGCGTCCCAGAGCGGCGACCAGTCGGCGCCACTGGTCGCGGCTCCGCTCGAGGCGCCGGCGTCCCCGGGCGGTGAGCCGGTAGTACTTGCGGCGCCGGCCGCTCTCGGCGACCTGCCAGCGAGCCGCGATCCAGCCCTTGGCCTCGAGGTTGTAGAGCAGCGGGTAGAGCGTCGCTTGCCCCAGGTCGAGGAAGCCGTCGCTGGTTGCGGCCAGCTCCTCGGCGAGCTGGTAGCCGTAGCGCTCCTCGTCCTCGAGCAGTGCCAGCACCGCGGTCGCGCCCGCCCCGCGAATCAGCTCCGGCTCGGCCCGTTCGTTCCTTGCCATCGCCCGTCCTCCGTTCGTCTCGTCCCCTCCCGAAGGAGTTCGACGACGCATACTATGTGTCGTCAAGTATACGAGACGGACAGCGGGTTGTTTCGTTCAGGGAGCCGGCCCGGTCGCGGCCGGCGTTCCCTGCCGGCGTCCCGCCGCGCGCGCTTCGCTTCTGCGGAGGATCACGAGCCGCCCGCGAGCTCCTTGGTCAGCCGATAGAGGAACTCCATGCCCTGGTCGAAGTCTTCGATCCGGATGCGCTCGTCGCGGCCGTGGGCGCGGACGTCGTCGACCTCCTGGAACAGGCCGGAGGCCCCGTAGACCGGGATGCCGGCGTTGCGCAGGTAGAGGCCGTCGGTGGCTCCCGCGCTCATCGTCGGGATCACGGGGACGCCGGGCCACATCTGCTCGGTGATCCGCTCGATCGCGCCGAAGACCTCGTCGGTGAGCGGCGAGGGCGGGCTCGGGGTCGCTTCGGCGTCCGGAGTGATGCTCACCGTCGGCTCGGCGGCGACCTCCTCGAGGGTGCCCAGCACCTCGAGCGGATCGTGGCCGGGTGCGATCCGGCAGTTGACGGTCGCGGTGGCGCGCTGTGGCAGCGCGTTGGGGGCGTGCCCGCCGGCCAGCTCGGTGGCGACGCAGGTCGTGCGCATGCGCGAGGCGAAGGCGGGGGTCTTCTCGAGGAGCGCGACCGCCTCGGGGTCGGGGGAGGGGCCTAGGATGCCACGCATGGCGGCCCCGGTCTGGGGGTCGACCAGCTCGGCGGTGCGCTCGAAGAACGCCCGCGTCACCTCGTTGAGCATCACGGGGAACTGGTGCTCGCTGATCCTGGTCAGCGCGCGCGCCAGCTCGTAGATCGCGTTGTCGGCGCGCGGCAGCGAGCTGTGGCCGCCAGGGTTCGTCGCCTCGAAGTGGAAGCTCTGGTAGAGCTTCTCGCTCGCCTGAACGTTGTTGGAGATCCGGCGGCCCCCCTGCAGGACTCCGCCTCCACCCTCGTTGAGCGCGAAGGCGGCGTCG
Source organism: Thermoanaerobaculia bacterium (assembly GCA_035546295.1). Classification (GTDB taxonomy): domain Bacteria; phylum Acidobacteriota; class Thermoanaerobaculia; order Multivoradales; family Multivoraceae; genus DATKBT01. The sequence goes on from DATKBT010000111.1 coordinate 60,391, forward strand.
ATCAGGTCGCGGTGGTGCTCGAGCAGGTACTGGACGCCGTTGTGGGGCCCTCCTTCCTCGTCGGCGGTGAGCGCGACCACGATGTCGCGCGCCGGGACGAAGCCCTCCTCCTTCAGGCGAATGAGGTTGACGGTGTGGATCGCGGCTTCGTCCTTGTCGTCGGTGGTGCCGCGGCCGTACCAGTAGCCGTCGCGCTCGAGGAAGGTGAAGGGCTCGACGGTCCAGTCCTCGGGATGGGCCTCGACGACGTCGATGTGGGCGAGCAGCAGCATGGGATCGAGCTCGGGGTCGCTGCCGCGAAGGCGCGCCACCAGGTTCCCCTTGCGCGGAGCGGCTTCGATCACGCGCACGTCGCCGGCCGGGAAGCCGGCGGCGAGCAGGCGGTCCGCCATCGCCTGCGCCGCCGCGGTGTTGTCGCCGGCGGAGTGCGTCGTGTCGATCTCGATCAGCTCGGCGAGCGCCTCGCGGCCCATCTCGCGGTAGCGCTCGGGGGGGAGGTTGGCCTCCTGCGCGGCCGCCGGAAGCGCACCGAGCGCAGCGGCGCCGCACAGCCCGCCGAGGACCCAGAGCGACGGTCCTCGGAGACGGGTGCGAGGTTGGGCGAGCTCAGGGGGTCGGGTGGCTCGATCGGAAGGGTGGCGGTTCGATTGCACGGTGGGGCTCCTTGGCGTGGGCTCTCGCTGAGCCTGATGGGCTTCGGGCGCGGCGGCGAGCCGGGGTCTCCTATCGGTGTCGGCCCCGCTGGGCCTGCTGGGCCGCTGCGTGCCGGACGAGCCTCGATGTTAGTCGTCGCACGGATGGCGATATCGAGTGGCGGGTGTCGATTCTCACCGGGCTGGTTCGTCTCCAGCGAAACGACCGGAGGCGCGGGCACCGCCTCCAGAGGAGATGACGCCATGTCCGCACCACGACGACCCCCGCTTCACACCACCGGCCGCCGGCTCGTCCTCGCCTCCCTGATCGGGCTGCTCGCCGTTGCGCCCGCGCTGCTCGCCGGCGCCGATGGGGCCGACGACGCCGTCGTGTTCGAGGCGATCAAGGCGCTCGCCGGCGACTGGCGCGGCACCTACCAAGGGGACGGGGGGAGCTTGCGTTTCGAAGTCACGTCCGGCGGCCACACCGTGATCCAGACCGAGTTCCCGGGGGAGCCCCACGAGATGCGGACGCTCTACTGGCTGGACGAGGGCAATCTGGTCGCCCAGCACTTCTGCATGTTGGGCAACCAGCCGCGCTGGGACGTCGAGAGCCCGGACGGCGGAGCGACCCTGCGCTTCGTGTTCACGGGCGGCGGCAATCTCGATCCCGCGGTCGACCCGCACGCTCACGAGGGGGTGATGACGATCGACGCCGCCGGCACGCTCGAGAGCACCTGGACGTTCTGGGAGGGCGGGGAGCCTAGCGAGACGAACACCTTCCGTCTCCAGCGATCGCAATAGTGCCGCGCGCGTCCGCCAACCGCTCCGGCCGCGCGCGCTTTCGAAGGCCGCTGCCGAACCAGGCGCGCCACTCCAGGGAACGGCTCGGCCGGCAAGACGCCGACCGCGACGCGAAGCCGCCCAGGCTGGCGCGGAACGCAACCCTGGGCCCGCTTGCGCGTTCGTATCGTCTCTCGATCCGCAGAACCGCGGCCCCGAAGTCCGCGCACGCGGCGCGCCGGCATGGCCGCATCGTCCATCACGTCAACAGGAGCCCTGATTCCATGTCACAAGCGCTCGAAGTCGGTCAGCAGCTCGTTGCCCTCTGCAAGGAAGGCAGGTACCTGGACGCCGTCGGCACGCTCTACGCGGACGACATCGTCAGCATCGAGGCTCAGGGGAGCGAGGAGATGCCGGCGCGCATGGAAGGGATCCAGGCGATCCGCGGCAAGAACGAGTGGTGGGGCGCCAACCACGAGGTGCACGCGATGGACGCGACCGGCCCGTTCGTCGGCCATCGCGAGGACCAGTTCGCGGTCAAGTTCGATCTCGACGTGACCCAGAAGCAGAGCGGCCAGCGCATGCAGATGTCGGAGGTCGCGCTCTACACCGTCAGGGACGGCAAGGTGGCGCAAGAGGAGTTCCTGTACCTGATGGCGTGAGCGGCGCGCTGCGGCCATGGAATCCCATCCTCGCGGCCGGGATCCGCCCAGGACGTTGCGAACGCACCGCCCTTCGCGCGCTCGCGCGAACTGCCTGCGCGTTCCTCGCGCACAGCCTGCGCGTTCCTCGCGCACACTATCCGTGCCCGCGGCCGTCGCGCCAGGCCGCGGGCACGATGCCGGGCGAGGGCACTGTGCCGGGCGAGGGAATCGTGCCGGGCGAGGGAATCGTGCTCGGTGACAGCCGTTCGCTCAATGAAGAGTCCGGCTAGCATGGCGAGTCAGTGCCAACGTCGATCGCCTGCCTCCTCGAGCCGCCAGGAAGCCGCGCGCGATGAGCGAAGCGCCCCTGCCGCCGGAGACCGCCGCTCCGGCGCGAACGGAGCGGCCCGCGCGCTGGCTGGCGCTCGCCGTCATCGTCGCCGCGGTCGTGTCGGCCGGCTCCGTCTCCTGGAACCGGGCCTTCCAGATCGACGAGGTGGAGCACATGCACGCCGCCTACCACGTCGCTTCCGGCCGGCTCCCCTACGTCGGCTTCTGGCAGCTCCACGATCCGCTGCTCTATGGCCTGCTGGGGCCGATCACGGACGCGCGCGATCCGCACACCAGCTACCGGCGGGGTCGCCTGCTGATGCTCTTCCTGATGCTCGGCACCGCGGGCGCGGCCGCCATGGCGGCCGGGCGTCTCGCCGGTCCCGGCGCGGCGGCGCTCTCGGGTGGCCTGCTGGTTCTGCACACCACCTTCGTCGAGCGCGGGATCGAGATTCGCCCGGACGGGCTCGCCGCCTTTCTGGTGACCCTGGCGCTGGCGCTCCAGCTCGGCGAACGAGAGGAGCGGAGGCTGCCTGCGATGCTCGCCGGCGCTCTCCTCGGCCTCGCCCTGCTCGCGACGAAGAAGACCGTCTTCGTCGCGGCGATCTTCGGAATCTGGTGGCTGGTGCGGGCGTGGCGGCGGCGGCGGCTCGCTCCGCTCGCGCCGGCGTTGGCGACCGTGTCGGTGCTGGCGCTCGCGGTGGCCGCGATGCTGGCGCTCGGCATCTTTCCCGCGTACGTGCGGGCGACCTGGCTGACCTCGATGGAGGCGGCGGGAGGCTCGGAGGTCTGGATTCCGTTCCAGCCGACGCGCTTCCTCGCGCGAGAGGGGCTGCGCAACCTCCCCTTCGTCGCGCTCGCCGGGCTCGGATGGTTCGCGGCGGCGATTCTCCACCGCTGCGGTGACGGCCTCGATCGGCGGCTCCTCTTCCCGGCGTTGCTGGCCGCCGGCGCGGTCGCGTCGCTGTGGTTGCAGCCCTTCCCCTGGCCCTACACGCACCTCGGGATACTCCCTGCGGTCGCCGTGATCGCGGCGGCGGGAACCTCGAGGGCGTTGGGCCGGGTGAGCCCTCTGCTCGCGCGGCACCGCTGGGGGGTGGTCGCCGGCATCCTGCTGCTGAGCGGCGTCGTGGCCTCGCCGCGGCTGCTCGAGAAGGCCTCTCCGGATCCCGGCCCGAGGGGGCAGGCGCGTCAGCTCGCCCTCCTCGACGAGGTCCAACGATCGACCGCTCCCGAGGACCCGGTCTTCGACATGGCCGGTCTCTACTTCCGTCCCGACGCCTACCCCGCCTACGCGTTGAGCAGCGACCTGCTGCGCCTGGTCCATCGCGGCGGTCTGCCGCCGCTGATCGACGAGCTGCGCGCGCGCGGTGTCGTCGCCCTGATCGTCAACTACCGGGTCGACTGGCTGCAGGGCGAGGAGCGGGACTTCTTCGCCTACCGGTTCGTGCACCGCACCGACAACCTGTTCGTGCTCGGGGCGGACCTCGCGGGAGCTCCGGCCGAGACCGACCTGCCGTGGGAGGCGCTCGCCGAGCGACCCTTCAGATGGGAGGGCCCGCCGGGCGCGCTGTCGGTCGACGGCCGGCTCTTCGAGAGGGGCACGCTCGATCGGGGAATCCACGTCCTGCGGCTGCGGGAGAGCCTCGAGGAGGGACGGCTCGTGCTCGAGACGCCACCGCTCCTCGGCCAGCCGCGCCCGTCGGCTCCGCTCTACGTCCAGTTCGATTGATCCGTCGAGTCGGCCTAGCGGGCTCGTGGTTGTCACCACTCCCCAACGAGCGCGAGATCGCAGCGCGGTCATACCACGAGCCCGCTAGCTCATGTTTCCCGCCCAAGCGCCGCAAGCGGCGCGGGCTCAGGTCGACTAGGCCTGGAATCGCAGATGCCAGGTCGTTCGGGTGCGACTTGATCGAACTTTGACCGTTTTGTGAGCTTCCCGCTGGCCTAGTCGACCTAGCGGAGATGGGGAGGCCTGCGAACCTCAGTCGAGTCGGCCCTCGACGAGCCGCCGACGCGCTAGCATGGGTTCGAGAACCGAGTCGCCCATGCCGGGGCGTGACCGCCCGGCATCGCCAGAGCCCTGTCTTGCCCATCCCCGTCGGCCAGCCCGTCGGCGATCGCAGCCGAGCAGAGCAGAAGAGCCCAGCAGAGGAGAGCCATGCTCCGAACCGAGAGAGTCCGAGGACGATGCCCAAAGCCCGTCGCGCTCGCGCCGATCGCGCTCGCCCTGGCGGCGCTGGCCCTGGCGAGCGGCTGCGCTCCGCGCGAGCTGTCTCCCGAGGAGCTCGCCAAGCAGCTTCAGACGCGCCTGATCGAAGCCCAGCCCGGTGACGTCATCGAGATCCCGGAGGGCACCTACGAGCTCACCCGCAGCCTGTCGCTCACCGTCGACGGCGTCACCATCCGCGGCGCCGGGATGGACAAGACGGTGCTCTCCTTCGCCAACCAGACCCAGGGGGCCGAGGGCCTGCTGGTGAGCGCCAGCGATTTCACGATCGAAGACCTCGCGATCGAGGACACCAGGGGCGACGCGCTCAAGGTCAACGAGGGCGAGAACATCGTCCTGCGGCGGGTGCGCGCCGAGTGGACCAGGGGACCCTCGACCGAGAACGGCTCCTACGGCCTCTACCCGGTGCAGACCGAGAACGTGCTGATCGAGGAGTGCGTGGCGATCGCGGCTTCCGACGCCGGCATCTATGTCGGCCAGTCGAAGAACGTGGTGGTGCGCAACAACCGGGCGGAGTACAACGTCGCCGGCATCGAGATCGAGAACACGGTCGGCGCCGACGTCTACGGCAACGTAGTCACCCACAACACCGGCGGCATCCTGGTGTTCAACATGCCCGACCTGCCGCAGGAGGGGCACAGCACCCGGGTCTTCGACAACCGCATCGTGGCCAACAACACCGAGAACTTCGCGCCCGAAGGGACCGCGGTGCGCAGCGTGCTCGCCGGCTCCGGTGTGGTGATCACGGCCAACGACCGGGTCGAGGTGTTCGGCAACCGGATCGCCGACAACCAGACCGCCAACATCGTGATCGCCAGCAACTACAGCACCGGCTACGCCGACCGCGAGGCGGTCGCGGGCTACGACCCCTATCCCGAGACGATCTACATCTACGGCAACGAGTTCGAGGGGGGCGGCGAGGCGCCCGCGATGGCCGAGCTCGAGCAGCTGCGGGTGGCGATGTTCGGTGAGGAGGGAAGGCTGCCGGACGTGCTGTGGGACGGCTTCCTCGACGCCGCGAAGGCTGCCGCCGACGGCTCGGCGGCCGGCGCGGCGATCTGCGTCGACAACGGCGAGGCGGTCCTGCTCAACGTCGATGCCCCGAACCAGTTCCAGAGCCCGTCGGTCGACATGGCGCCGCACACGTGCAGCCACGAAAAGCTGCCGGCGATCACGCTCGCCGGCATCACCTGATCGGGATCCCCAGGCTCTCCTGCGCTCTCGTGGACCGAGCCCGACGCTTCGCCAGGGTCGACGCGGCGCTTGCCGTAGTCGCCGCTGCGATCATCCTCGGCTGCTCCCCGGGTGCCGGGACGGTGAGATTCCATGCGGACGAGGCGCCGAAGCGCCTCAGCGAGTGGCGACTGCTGCGCGTCGAGGACGGAGCACTGGTCCCCAACGAGGGCGTGATTCCCTACGACCTCAACACTCCGTTGTTCTCGGACTACGCGCTCAAGATGCGGACGGTGTGGATGCCGGCGGGCGCCCAGGCCGAGTACCGAGCCGAGGGTGCGGTCGAGCTGCCGGTGGGCACCGTCCTGAGCAAGACGTTCTACTACCGGCTGGCGAGCGAGGCTGCTGGCGGGGAGGGCGGCGCGCGGGGTCGGAGCAACCGCCTTCGCGTCGAGCGCTCGGCGGATCCCGGGGCCGCGCTCGGGGACGGGCGTCTTTCGCTCGCGGGCGTGCGCCTGATCGAGACCAGGCTCCTGGTCAGGCGCGAGCGCGGCTGGATCGCGCTGCCCTACGTGTGGGACGACACGCAGAGGGACGCGGTGCTCGAGATCGCGGGCGACAGCGTCGAGCTGACGCTGGTCTCTGCCGACGACGCCGCGACGGCCGTCGAGACCTCGACGGCTGTCGAGTACGTGGTGCCCGACGTCAACCAATGCGCGGGTTGCCACGTGCGCGATCACGGCGCTGGATCGCTGAGTCCCCTGGGGCCGACCGCGCGCCACCTCAACCGCTGGATCGAGACGTCGCAGGGCTCGCGCAACCAGCTCGAGGAGTGGGCGGCCGTCGGCTTGCTCCGAGGCCTGCCGTCGCGCGAGGTGCCGAAGACGCCCGAGACCTGGCGGCCCGGCGCCGGCGACTCGCTCGAGGCACGCGCGCGCGCCTACCTCGACGTCAACTGCGGCCACTGCCACAACCCGAGAGGCCCCGCCGATACCTCGGGCCTCTTCCTCGACCACGCCACGACCGACCTGCGCCGGCTCGGTGTGTGCAAACCGCCGGTGGCCGCCGGCCGGGGCTCGGGCGACCGACTGTACTCGATCGTACCCGGCCGCCCCGACCGATCGATCCTGGTCCACCGCATGGGCTCGATCGATCCCGGGGTCGCGATGCCCGAGCTCGGCCGCGGCTCGGTGCACACCGAGGGCGTCGAGCTGATCTCCGATTGGATCGCTTCCCTCGACGGGGACTGCCCCGAGCCCGAAGGGTTGCGCCTGCCCGCGCCGCCGGTGGCCGAGCCCTGAAGCCCTGAGAGGCCTGAGGCCCCTGAGGAAGAGAACGTCGCGGTGAGGCGCCGGCTGCCTCCCCAGGGCGCCGTCTCCCTTCCTCGAGGCGGCCCGCGGAGGACCCTGGGAGCCCGTGCCGGCCCCTCTGCTAGCGTCTCCGCTCCGATCGAACACCACGAGCCCGATGACGCCACGCCCGCCGCCGCCGATTCGGTGGAGGGCGCCGGCACCGAGCGGAGACCAAGACCGATGACCGAGACGATGACGGCGATCTGGCTCGACGACTCCGGCATCCGGCTGCGCGACGACCTCGCCATCCCCGAGCCTCCCGCGGGCGAGGCGCTGGTTCGAGTGCTCCTCGCCGGGATCTGTCGCACCGATCTCGAGCTGGTGCGCGGCTACTACCCCTACGTCGGAGTGCTGGGCCACGAGTTCGTCGGGGTCGTCGAGCAGGGCCCGGAGGAGTTGCTCGGCCAGCGTGTGGTGGGCGAGATCAACGCGGTCTGCCACGGCTGCTCGGCCTGCCGCGCCGGCCGGTCCACCCACTGCGAGCGCCGGACCGTGCTGGGGATCATCGGGCGGGATGGAGCCTTCGCCAGCCACCTGACCCTGCCGGTCGAGAACCTCCACCTCGTCCCCGACAAGGTCTCCGACGAGGAGGCGACGTTCGTCGAGCCGCTCGCCGCCGCTCTCGAGATCGGCGAGCAGGTCAACCTGCGGCCGAGCGAGCGGGTTCTGGTGGTGGGTGACGGCAAGCTCGGCCAGCTCATCGCTCGCGTGCTGGCGCTCTCCGGCACCGACATCTCCGTGCTCGGCCGCCACCGGCGCAAGCTCGAGCTGCTCGAGCGTCTGGGCATCCCGACTCTCCTGCCGGACGCCGTGGTCGAGGCGCGCTACGACCTGGTGATCGAGTGCACGGGCAACGACTCGGGCTTCGTCGTGGCGCTCGATGCGGTGCGCCCCCGGGGGACGCTGGTGATGAAGAGCACCTACGCCGGCCGCCTGACCCTCGATGCCTCGCGCATCGTGGTCGACGAGATCACCGTCGTGGGCTCGCGCTGCGGACCGTTCGCGCCGGCGCTGCGTCTGCTCGCCGAGAGCCAGGTGGCCGTGCGCGAGCTGATCGACGAGCGGTATCCGCTCGAGCGCGGGACGGAGGCCTTCGCCGCCGCGGAGGCTCGGGGCGCCCTGAAGGTGCTGGTCGAGCCGTAGTCGGCGACCGCGCCCACCCTCTTCGGCCTTCGCTCCTGCGCCGCGGAGTGGTGGCTCAGGGTGTTGTGGCCGAGCCGCGATCCGCCGCGGACGGGGCCGCGCCGGTCGAGCCGCGGGCGCTCTCGACGCCGTTGCGAGGGGCCGATCATCGATCCGGCAGCTCGTGCGGACGGGAACGACGATTCCGGCCTCGACCGCGGCGGCGGTCTTGGAGCGGCTCTGCAGGCGTCGGCGCCTCCGCCTCCTCGCGGCCGATGAGCGACGGACGCCTCGCGGAACGCCGTCCGCCGCGAGTCGCCGCCACGCCTTCAGAGGCACCGCCGTCGGGTGTCTCCTGCCGGGTGAGGCGCTAAGATCTGCGCCAGGTCCGAAAAGGTGAATGGTCTGCCGGTTCGCGCCGGGGTCGATCCCCTCGCGGTCGGGACCGCCGCATGTTTGCCCTGGAGAATGCCATGTTCCGTGCCCTGCTGTCCGTCGTTCTGGTCCTCGTGCTCGGCGCCTCGGAGGCCCGGGCGCAGTTCGGCGATCTCGCCGAGCTCATCCCCGACGTCTTCTCCGAGACGGTCATCCTGCGGGAGGCCGGCCACCAGGCGCACTTCGTCGATGCCAGCGCGGGCCTGCGCGAGGCCGGGCTCCAGATCAACCGGAGCATCGCGCGGCAGCTCTCGACCTTTCCGGTCGGCTCCTCGTCCGGCGGCTTCACCTTCGAGTTCGACGAGGAGCTCGGCATCTTCGAACGCAGCACCAGCACCTTCGGTTCGGTGTTCGCCGAGCGCGGCGAGACCATCGGCAAGGGGAAGTGGAACTTCGGCGTGAGCGCCTTCGCCCTCGACTACGACGCGATCGACGATCTCGGCTTCAACAACGGCGACCTCGAGTTCTCGTTGACCCACCTCGACACCAACTTCGACGGCACCACGATCGAGACCTTCTTCGAAGGCGACCTGGTCCTGGTCGAGACCGCGCTCTCGCTCGAGACGCAGACCACCGTCTTCTTCGGGAGCTACGGGATCAGCCAGCGCTTCGACCTCGCGATCGCGGTGCCGCTAATCGAGGTCGACCTGTCGGCGCGCCTCGCCCGCCACATCTCGCGGCTGGCGAGCGAGGGCCGGGACGAGATCCCGCTCCACCTCTTCCCGGACGGCGCGGATCAGCAGATCGTCGAGGCGAGCGGCTCGGAGAGCGGGGTCGGGGACGTCCTGGTGCGCGCCAAGTACAACTTCGCCCGCAACGCAGACGGCGCGCTCGCCGCCGCGATCGACGTGCGCCTGCCCACGGGCGACGAGAAGAACCTGCTCGGCTCGGGCGCCACCCAGAGCAAGGTCTTCCTGATCGGCTCCTCGAACTTCGGCCGGTTCTCGCCGCACGTGAACCTCGGCTACACGTTCTCCTCCGGATCGAGCGATCTGCTCGGCGGCGAGCTCTCGGACGAGATCAACTTCACCGCCGGCGCCTCGGTTTCCGCCAACCCGCGAGTGACGTTCTTCGGAGACCTGGTCTGGCGAACCCTGCTCGACGCGACCAAGCTCCAGCGGCGGGAGCTCACCCACCTCTATCGCAGGTTCGACAGCACCGAGGTGCAGGACACGACCCGGCCCACGATCGAGGGCGTCGAGGACGACCTCAACCTGATCCTGGGATCCGTCGGCGTCAAGGTGAACTTCGTCCGCGAGCTGCTGGTGTCGCTGAACCTCGGCTTCTCGCTCGGGGAGGACGGCCTGCGCGACGAGGACGTCTGGCCGATGCTCTCGGTCGACTACAGCTTCTAGCGGGCTCGTGGTGGTCACCACTCCCCAACGAGCTGCGAGGGCGAGGCGCGGTCATACCACGGCCCGCTAGCGCTACCTCATGTTCTTCACCGCCTCCGGCCCTTCGGGCCTCTGCGGAGTGTGCTGTTGGTCCCGCGCAAGCGCGGGACCAAGGCTCCCCGCCCAAGCGCCGCAAGCGGCGCGGGCTCAGGTCGACAGGACCGAGCCCCATCGCGCGCGCGAAACGCGCCTCGTGCGCGCAACGCCCATCGCGCGACCGCACCTGGCCTCTGGGCCAACGGCGATCGAACTGAGCCCGCCGAGGGCTCCACCACGGGGTGCTACTAGAGGCTCTGGATGACCCAGGAGTCGCCGCGTCTCGACAGTCGGAACTCGACCTCGCGATCGGAGGTCAGACGCCGCCCGCCCTTGGGCGCGACCTCCTGGTGCACGGTGCAGCGGGCGAGAGCGGAGGAGCCGGTGATGTCGATTGTGCACCCCTCGATGGTCATCGAAAGCGCCTGATAGCTGGCGAAGCCGCGATCGATCCGGGTGCGCGACTCGCTGTCGAGCGAGGGCCAGGCGGCGGCCAGCGCCCGGATGTCGAGCGCTTCGTAGGCCTTGCGATAGCGCTCGAGGGCGGCTTCGATCCCCGCCTCGTCGGCCGCGGGATCGGGACCCTGAGGAATTTGCGCAGGCGCCGTTGTGGGTGCCGGCGCCGCAGCGGGCTCCGGTGGGGTGGCGGCTGCGGTGGTCGGGGTCTGGCTGCCTGCGGCTGGATTGCTCGGGGGCTCGAGAATGGCGGTCTGGCGGTCGGGGAGGTGGGCGCCCGAGGTCTGCCTGTCCGCGATCTGCGGCGTCGAGGTGCTCGACGTGGTCCGAACGTCCGGGGTGCTCTCGGTGCGTGGTGAAGTCGGCTCGCTCGGGGCGGGCTCGGCGACCGGTTCGGACTGCGTACGAGCTGCCGCGACGCGGTCGTTGGGCGGGGACGTGGAGGAGCCGCTCGCCGGGCGCGCGGCGGGTCCGGTCCCGCCCGTCGGCCTGGCGGTATTCTCGGCCTCGCTGGCGGCGCCCGCGGCGGGCGATTCGCTCGTCACCCGGCTCGCCGGCTCCTCGGTCCTCGTCGCGGAGTCGATCGTCGTCGGCGGCGTCTGCGTCTGCAGCGTCTGCGTCTCCAAGGTTGGGGCGGCTTCGCTCTCGAGCGCGGTGGGGGTAGGGTCCAGTGCTGCCGGCTCGCCGCCGCCCAGCCAGACGACGCCCGCGATCGCCAGCCCCGCGATCGCCACCGAGGCGGCGATGAGGGGGACCGGTCGTTGGCGCGAAACGGTCGCCGGAGCTGCGGCACGAGGCGCTGCGGCGCCTACGCCCGGCGCGCCCGCCGCCCTCATGGCCGCTGCGCTGGCCTCGGACGAGGAGAGCATGCGCGTGGCAATGTTATCGCTGCTCTTCACGTCCTGGCTGCCGCCTGCCCTCCGGGGCGAGGCGGTGCCCGAGTCGACGGCGACTGTCCGCTCGGCGAAGACTCTCGAGGAGGAGAGCGGGACCTTGCGTTCCTCCGAGAGGCTGAGCACTTGCGCGAGCTGACTGCGGATCTCCTCGAAGCTCGAGATTCGGCGGTTGCGGTCCTTGACCAGGCAGCGCTCGACCAGCTCGACCAGCGGCTCCGGCAGGTCGGGGCAGACCTCTCGGATCGGCGTGTGGGGCTGGTTGAGGATCTTGTAGAGGAGGGCCGAGAACGTGCTGGCCTCGAAGGGGCGCTGATAGGCGAACAGCTCGTAGGCGACGACTCCGAAGGAGAAGATGTCGCAGCGCGAGTCGAGCTGCTCGTCGGTGAGCTGCTCCGGCGCGAGGTAGGGGCCGGTGCCGAGCATCATGCCGGTGCGAGTGAGCTCGGTCTGGTGGTCGCCGATCTTGGCGATGCCGAAGTCCATGACCTTGACCGAGCCGTTGGAGAGCACCCGGATGTTCCCGGGCTTGATGTCGCGATGGATGATGCCGTGGGCGTGGGCGTGGGCGAGACCGTTCGCGACGCCGTAGAGCAGCCGAGCGCGCTGGTCGATCGAGATGTCGTCGCGCCGCCCGATCACGTGGCTCAGGTCCTCGCCGTCGAGGAACTCCTGGACGAGGTAGGGCACGCCGTCCTGCTCGCCGAGATCATGGATCGTCGTGATGTTGGGGTGCTGCAGCCCGGCGACGATCTCGGCCTCGCGCCGGAATCGCAGGCGGAGCGTGTCGTCCTCCGAGCTGCAGGTCTTGATCGCGACCATCCTCTTGAGGATGGTGTCGCGCCCGCGGTACACGGTGCCGAACCCGCCGGCGCCGATCTCGCCCAGGATCTCGTACTTCCCGAATCGTTCCATCGAGGTGTTCTGCCGTGGCCGCCGGCCGAAGGCGATGCATGACTGGCCCTGCTGAGGCGAGAAATCGTAGCACGGGCAAGGACTTGCCGGTGCGATCCGGCGGCCGGTCGCGCGTCGGCGGGTCCGATCCTCCTCGACGAGCTCGGACTTCGCCGCGTGATCCGCAGCGGAGCCTGCTCGGCCTGTTCGCGAGCAGTTCGCGAGCACCGTGTGCCGGGAACGCTCGCCTGCTCGGACTGCTCGGACTGCTCGGACTGCTCGGACTCGAGCGGTGCGGCCGCCGCCAACCGCGCCGGCCCTCGCGTTTTCGGGCGCCCGGCAGCGCTCGACCGTAGGATTGGCGTGCGGCCCGAGACGCCGCGTTCGCTGGCGCCCCGATCGCGCCGCCCTCCCTCGTCGAGACGCGCCCCGCTTCGTCAACAGATCCGATGACCCACCCGCCCCCGATTCGGCCTCGCCGCCGCGCCGCCCGACGCGGAGCTCTCGCACGAATCGCGTTCCTGCTCGGCCTGCTCTCGCTGCTCGCCTGCCACGAGCCTTCGCCGGAGCTGGTCGATGGACCTTCGTTGTCGGCCTTCGCGCCGGGGGCGAGGTTCTGGCAGCAGACCTGCGAGCTCGAGCTCGGCTCCGACCTCGCGGAGCCGACGCTGATCGACGGTTGGTCCGGCCCGGAGCCGGACGGGGCGTGGCGTTGGGCCACCGGCCTGCGCTCCGATCTGTGGATCGATGCGCTCGGCGGCGAGCCGCTGCGGCTCGGCTTCGAGGCCTGGGCCTACCGTCCCGCCGCCGAGCAGCTCCCGCAGCGGATGACGGTCACGGTCGCGGATCGGCAGATCGCCGAGCTCGAGCTGTCCACGGAGCCGGCCGAGTACAGCATCGAGCTGCCGGCGGACGTCCTGGTCGCCGGGCGCAATCGGGTCGCGTTCTCCTATGCCGCCTCGTCACCGGCGCCGGGGAGCGATCCGCGCCTGCTGTCGGCGGCCTGGCGCAGGATCTGGATTCGGGCGCCAGGCGCCGATGCGGCCGCCGAGGCGGGCGCCGAGGCGGGCGCCGATCGCGACTGCGCACAGGCCGCCTCGCGATCGGGACGCTTTGACCGGGATGCGTTGCACCTGCCGCTGGACAGCGGGGTCGAGCTGTTCGCCGACTCGGCCGAGCCGGGATGGCTGGTCGTCGAGTCGCTGGCCGTCGAGTCGCTGGACGACGCCGACGTCGGCGCCCGGCCACGGGCCGCCGGTTCGGAAGCGTCGCAGGCCGGGCGCCTGAAGGTGATCGTCGAGCGCGCGCCGCCGCGAGCCGGCGGCGCCGGCCTCCGCGTCGAGGGGGAGATGACGGCCGGCGATCGCGGCTTCCGTCTCGAGCTCCCGCCGGGCGAGGGCCCCCTGCGGATCGCGCTGGTCTCGCGGCGGTTGGAGGAGCGGGCCGGAGCGCCTCGGCACGCTGCGGCGGGCGCGGAGCTGGTCGTGGTGGGGGCGCGGCTCGCTCGAGCGCCGGACCGGGCGGAGCGACCGCGGGAGAGCCCACCTTCCCGGCACGCTCGAAGCGACAGCCTCCCGGATGCCGAGCCTCGGAAGAGGCCCAACGTGCTCGTCTACCTGGTCGACACGCTGCGCGCCGACCACTTGGGCTGCTACGGCTATCCGCTGCCGACCTCGCCGCGGCTGGACGCCTTCGCCCGGGAGGGGATCCTTTTCGAACGTGCGGTCGCTCAGAGCTCCTGGACCCGGCCGACGGTGGCGACCGTGCTGACCGGTCTCGATCCGCGCGTGCACGGCGTACACGAGCGGGGCGACCGGCTCCCGGACGCGATCGTGACGCTGCCCGAGAGGCTCCAGGCGATCGGCTACGACACCGCGGCGGTGATCACCAACGGCAACGTCGCGGCCGCCTTCGGCTTTCAGCAGGGGTTCGACCGCTTCAGCTACCTGCCGGAGCGCCCGAGGCGGGGACGGCACCGCCTCTCGCACCGCGTGACCGAGATCGCGGGCGCGTGGCTCGAGGAGCGCATCGAGCGCGGTGAGCAGCGCCCCTTCTTCCTCTATCTCCACACCACCGACCCGCACGCCCCCTACGCTCCGCTGCCGGCGTACCGCGCGCGCTTCCTGAAGGGCCGGGAGACGGCGCCGTGGCTCGGGAGCCTCGACCATCTGCGCGCGCTCGAACAGGGCGCCGCCGAGGCCGGGAGCGACACGATCGCCGATCTCACCGCGCTGTACGACGCCGAGATCGCCTTCAACGACCACTCCTTCGGCGCGCTGCTCGACCGGCTTGAGGCGCTCGGTCTGGCGCGCGACACGCTGGTGGTGTTCCTCGCCGACCATGGGGAGGAGCTCGGCGAGCACGGGGGCTGGCAGCACGGCCGCACTCTCTACCAGGAGCAGCTCCACGTCCCGCTCGTTATGCGCCTGCCGGGGGGCGCGCTGGCGGGCTCGCGACGCGACGAGCTGGTTCAGCAGACCGACCTCACGCCGACGGTGCTCGAGGTCGTGGGGGCACCTTCGCCGGCGGGCCTGCAAGGTCGCCCGCTGGTGAAGAGGGCTGCCGGGACGGGCGAGCTGATCGCCGCGTCCGGCGAGCCTCCGGCCTTCGCCGTGCTCGACCTCGACGGCAATCGCGGGGAGGCGGTCCTCGATCGGGATCGAAAGGTGGTCCGTCGCACCGACGGCATGGGTGCTCGGCCCCGGCGGATCGAGCTGTTCGACCTGTCGGAGGATCCGGCCGAGCAGCTCGATCGCGCAGCGGCCGAGCCGGTGTGGCTCGGCCACCTCGACGCCCTGCTGCGCTCGCGGCGCGTCCTCTGGCCGACCGGTGCGCCGGCCGAGCAGGCGGTGATCGACGAGGAGCTGTCCGAAGAGCTGCGGGCACTGGGCTATGTGCAGTGACGGTGCGGGAGGCGCTGGGGCGTCGCGGGCGAACCGCGGGCGTGCGGCGAGACGCGGCGCCCCCGATCCGGCGAGGCAGGCGCTCGGCGCAGACGGGTCTCGGGCGGGCGGCCGTGATCACGGAGGGTCGGACGATCCGGCCGCCCCGGCCTGCCCGGCGGCGGGCTCGGCCGGGACCCCGAACTTCGCCCGCCGGTTCTGGGACGCCGCGTACGCGAGCGACGAGGATCTCGAGCACTGGCATCGCGATCCTCCGGACGAGGCGCTGGCGCGCCTGGTCGCCAACGGTTTGCTTCGCGACGGCGGGGCGCGCATGCTCGACGTCGGCTGCGGGACCGGAGCGGAGGCGCGATGGCTCGCTCGGCGAGGCCACGCGGTCGTCGCGCTCGACCTGAGTCTCGAAGCACTGGCGCGCGGCTCGAGCGCGCGTGACGGCGCTCGCGGAGGCCGCTGGTTGCCGGTGGTCGGAACAGCGTTCGAGCTGCCGCTCGGCGACGACGCGGTCGATTGGGTGCTCGACGCGGGGTGTCTGCACTCCATCGGCCGATCGAGTCGCGTGCGCTATGCCAGGGAGCTCGCGCGGGTCGCTTCCCCGGGAGCGAGGCTGCTGATCCGGGGAGCTCGCGCGGACTGCGCGGAGGAGGGGGTCTCTTCGGTCGATGCCGTCGAATGCCGACGCTGGCTCGCGCCCGGCTTCGAGGTGGAGTGGACGATGCCGATCGAGCTCCCGGCCGCCAGCGGAGCGCTGGACGGAGTGGCCGTGCTCCTGCGAAGGACCCGCAGCGACAGATGAGCGATCCGTCGAGGCCCCTCGCCCGCACCGTCTCGGGGATCGAAGCCGCCGCCCCGGCGACCGACACCGCCGCCCCGGCGACCGACACCGCCGCCCCGACCGCCCGCGCCGCCCCGGCGACCGCCACGACCTTCCTGATCTCGCCGGCGAGCCTGCACGGCGTCCGGGGCCGGCGACTGCTGGCGCCCGGCGCGAGCGGCGTCTGGCCCCGGCGACTGCGGGGCGGAGCGCCGATCGGCGAGCTGTTCACGGCGGTCAGCTCGCTCTACTTCCGCGGCAAGCTCGCCTACGCGCTGCGCTTCGGCGGCGCCGGAGGCACGCTGGTGATCGCGCCCGGCGTCGGGCTCGTGACCCCCGAGTGGCGTCTCGATCGGGAGGCCGCCCTGCGGATGTCCGAGATCCGCGTGCGCTCCTCGGAGGACGCCTACCGCAGACCGCTCGAGCAGGCGCTGCGCCGCCTGCTCGACGAGACCGGCGGCGATTTCGTGTTCCTGGGCAGCCTGGCCACCGATCGCTACCTCGCCGTTCTGGCGCCCCTGCTGGGAAGCCGCCTGCTGACGCCGGCGGCGCTGTACGGCATGGGCAACATGCGGCGGGGCTCGGTCCTGCTCGAGGCCGCGGAGTCGGGAGAGGAGCTGGAGTACGTCCCCTGCCGGCCCCCTCAGGCGCGCAGGTCGAAGCGCCCGCCGGAGCGCTAGCCTCCGATGTGCCCGCGCGCTCCGCGCACTTCTTGGCACATCTCCGGCTAGCATTCCTCGCGGCTCCAAGCGCCTTCGGCGCGTCGCCGCGGACAGCCATAGAGCCGGGATCTCGAATACCCAGACAGGCTCCTTCAACGGCGCGGGCTCTGCGCAGCCGGAGCCTGGTTCGGCGTCGGCCATGGCGGGTGGATCGCGAGCGCGCGGCTCCGAGGTCAGATCCCCATGCTGCTCAGCGTGGTCATCACCTGGCGCAGGGCCAGCGCCAGCGAGGGATGATCGGCTTCGAAGCGCGCCGCCAGGCTCTCGACGCGCTCTCCGATGTCCTCGAACGACGGGTCCTCGTCCGGCCCCGTGACCCGATCGATGTCGTCCTGGACCGCAATCAGGAGCTCGCGGGTCTGCGGGTCGGCGGTCTCGGTGCTCTTCAGCTCGCGGTGGAGCTGGCGTAGGGTTTCGTGGAGTCGCTCGCGGTCCATGGGCACCTCGATGGTTCTCTGGACGGGGAGGATAGCGACTTTCCGCTGCCGGCCGCTGCCGGCGGCGCGCGATCGACGCGCGAGCGCGTGCGATCGAGGACGGTCGCGGCGACGCGCCGCGAATCGCGACGTGGTCGCACAGCTCTGTGCAGGGGCGCCGCGGTCGTGCTCATCGAGGCGGAGGGAGTGCACGGTCGGTCGTGTTCGGCTGAAGCGATCTCACGGTAGCGCATCGCGTCGCCTGCGTTCCTTCCGGCGCCGGCGCGAGTCGAGATTCGGGAAGCGTGGTCCGAGCGGGCCCGCCGGGCTACGATTCGAGCGCCGCACCGCGAGCGGCTCCAGTGACCTCCGTCGGAGACGCCACATGCCCGAGCTCGTCGTACGTCCCACCGTGATCGAGGCGGCAGGGAACAAACCGAAGCGCATCGCCGAGCTCGTCGGCCGCCTCAACACGTCGCACCGCCACGTGAGCGTCGCCCACATGGTCTCCCCCCAGGGGTGGGTCGAGCCCGGCCAGCGCCCGGAGTTCGAGGAGATCACGATGGTGCTTCGCGGTGAGCTGCAGGTCGAACACGAGAGCGGGACGCTCGTCGTCTCCGCCGGTCAGGCCGTGATCGCCAGGCCCGGCGAGTGGGTGCGCTACAGCAGCCCCGGAGCCGAGGGAGCCGAGTACGTCGCCATCTGCCTGCCCGCCTTCTCGCCCGAGACGGTGCACCGGGATCCCGCGGACCGGTGAGGGCCGAGCGGGCCGGTCGCGAGCGCCGGCACGGAGGCGGAGTTTTCGAGGACTCGATCAGGCTAGCCTGGACTATTGATGAAGATCGTAGCGAGGGCGCGGCCGCAGTAGATCGCTCATGAATAGTCCAGGCTAGGATCGGATGACATGTGCACCCCGCGTTCTCTCGGCCGCCGGCCGGGCGCCGCCCTGGTCCTTCTCGCCGCTGTCTGGGCTGGCGGCGCCGCCGCCCAGGCGCCCGAGTTGCTTCGCCTCGACCGGAGCGACGGCAGCTCCGCCGGCATCGTCTGGCTGGTGGCCTCCTCCGCCGACGCCGAAGCCCAGGATCGCTTCGCGGGCGTCGGGCTCGCGCGCTTGGCCGACGTGCCCCTGGAGCGCTCGTTCGCGCTGCGGGCCGGCGCCGGGGATCCCGAGCTCGGCAGCGCCGGCGAGCGGGTGAGCGACCTGGTCGGCTCCGGTCGGACGGTGATCGAGGTCACGGTCGCCCCCCGAGCCTACGACGAGGTCCGCCACCTGGTGGCGCGCTGGCAGGAGGGAGAGCAGGAGGGCACGGCGCCGCCGGCTCGCATCGAGAACCTGCTCGATCGGGTGGCGCGGACGATCGGGCTGAAGACGCCGTACCGCTCGGTGCTCCGTGGCGCCGAGCCGGTCGCCTACCTGCGCGATCTGGCGCGGATCAACGGGGGCGGCTGAAGCGCCGGTGGCCGAGCGCTTCGAGCGACGGGCCGGCGTCGACATCGTGCTGCGTCAGGGCGATCTCACCGAGGCCGAGGTCGACGCGGTGGTCAACGCCGCGAACGAGCGGATGCTCGGCGGGGGCGGAGTCGACGGCGCCGTCCACCGCGCCGCCGGGCCGGAGCTGCTCACCGCCTGCCGCGCCGTCCCCGAGGTGCGACCGGGAGTGCGATGCCCGACCGGCGAGGCGAGGATCACGCCCGGCTTCGGGCTGCGCGCGAGCTGGGTGATCCACACCGTCGGACCGGTCTATCGTGGCCGGCGGGAGGACGCCGAGCTCCTGGGTCGCGCTCATCGCAGCGCGCTCGAGCTGGCGGAGAGCCGGGGCCTCCGTTCGCTGTCCTTTCCGGCGATTTCGTGCGGCGTCTACGGCTACCCGCCGGAGGAAGCGGCGCCGATCGCGATCGGCGTGGTGCGCGAACGCGAGTGGCGGCTCGACCAGGTCGTGTTCGTGCTCTTCACCGAGGATCTGCTGCGCACGTTCTCCCGAGCGGCTGCGGTGTCGCCTTCGCCGGGTTGACCCCGCCGGTCCGGGACCGCTTGGCGCGGAATCCCGGCTGTCTGGGTTCTGTTCCTCGAGAGGGCCCAAAGGAGGGTGGGAGCATGCGATCGCAGAAGATGCCGATCCGCCGAAGATCCCCCGTCCGCACCGCGCCCGGACCGCCGGAGCCCGCAAGCCGCTCGAGAACCCGCGGATGGAGCGCGACGATCGCCGTGCTCGAGCCTGACCTCCATCGTCGCACCCGTCGCGAGCCCTCGTTCGAGCGACGGGTCGTCGCGCCGCGGGGACACCTCCGGCGGGCGCCGGCGGCGAGGATCGCGCTGCTGCTGACGCTGTCGGGACTGCTGGCGCCGCTCCTCGCGGCGGCCGCGCCCGCTCACCAGCCCCGCCTCGCCGGCTTCTACGACGAGTGGCTGCGCCGGGTGCGCGACGTCGCCAGCGCGGCCGAGGTCGAGGCCTTCCTCGCGCTCGAGCGCGACGTCGAGCGCGAACGCTTCATCCGCGGGTTCTGGGCGGCACGAGGGCGCGAGCAGCTCTTGCGCTTCCGGCGCAACGAGCTGGCGCTCGATCAGCTCCGGGTGCGCTCGCGCGACGAGGAGCGGGTGCTGCGGTTGCTGGGGAAGCCTCATCGGGTCGTTCTGCTGCCCAACTGCGGGGGCCGGCTCCGCGATCTGATCCTGTGGGTCTATCCCGCGTGGACCCTCGAGCTCCAGGTGCGATCGGGCGCCAACGACTCGGCGCCGAACCGGGGTGCGGCCTGGGCCGGACCTCCGCTGACTCTGCTGTTCGCTCCGAGCAGCGCCTTCGATCCGCGAACGCTGCGGCTCTGGTCGCACGAGCAGGGATTCGACAGGCTTGCCCACGACGAGAGCTTCGGAGATCGCACCGTCGACGGGGTTGCGATCGAGGACGACGCACCGGACAGCGTCGCGAGCACTCAGGACGTGCTCGACCTGGCGGCCGCCGAACGCTGTGTCGTCGGAGACGATCCCCGATCGGCCCTGCTCCGTCGCGCCCTCGACGGGTCGCTCGGTCTCGATCGGCTGGCCGAGCGTTTCGGCTGGTCGCCGCCGCCCACCGATTGGCTCGAAGCTGCGGGGTGGTCCCGCGTGCCCTCGTCGCGAGCGAATCTGGTGCCGGTGCTCGAGCCCGGTCGAGAGCTGCCGAGCCGTCTCGACCCCACGGTCGTGCTCTCGATCGCCTACCCCGGGGCCCATGCCCGCGAGACGGTGGTCGCGGCGACGCTGGCGGTCGAATCGGGCCGCTTTCGCCGTCAGGCGGAGGGCGTGATCCTCGACCGTCTCACCGTGCTCGGCGACGTCTACCGGGGCACGCGCCTCGAGGACAGCTTCGCGACGACCTTCCACGTCGTCGGGCCTGAGCCTCCCGCCGGGAGGATCGAGCTCGACGTCGCCAGGAGGCTGCGTCCGGGCCGTTATCGCCTGCGTGTGCGTCTCGCCGGCGAAGACGACCTGGCGCTGCTGCGCGAGGACGTCGACCTCGAGGTGCCCGTGGTGGAGCACGCGGCGCCCCTGCCGGGCGCACGAAGTGGACTGCCCGAGCTGACGCGGGAGGAGGTCGTGCGCCTGATCACCTTCCCCCGCATCGAGCTGCTGTCGCCCGGGGATCGGCTGCTGGGAGGGCGGGCGACGATCGACGCGGTCGGCACCGGCGGGCCTTTCTCGGCGGTCGAGTTCCGGCGCGACGGGGAGCTGCTCGCGCGCGACGACGAGCCGCCGTTCAGCGTCGAGGTCGAGCTGACCGAGCGCCGGCACCTGATGTCGGCCGCCGCCTACGATCGCGCCGGCGAGCTGGTCGCCCGCGACGAGATCGAGATCGAGCGCCGCGTCGACGCCTTCGCCGTCGACCTGCGGGTCGACGAGCGGGGCCGCGCCCGGGGGGTGGCGAGCGCTGTGCTCGAGGTGCCGGACGCGGAGCCGCTCGACCGCGTCGAGTGCTGGGCGGCCGACGATCTCGGAGGCGAGCGGCTCACCCTCACCCTGCACGGGCCGCCGTGGGAGTGCCCGCTGCCGGCGAGCTCGGGGGCGCGGGTGTCCTGGGTGCGCGCCGTCGCCGTGCTCGAGGAGGGGGCGTCGGCCGAGGACCTGGTCTTCCTCTCCGGGTCGCCGGAGAGCGTCGACGTCCAGCTCGTCGAGCTCTACGTCTCCGTGCTCGACCCCCGGGGCCGGCCGGTGCCAGGACTCGCGATCGCGGACTTCGCGGTCCGCGAGCGGGGTCTCGAGCAGACGATCGTGTCGGTGCGAGGCGTCGACAACTTGCCGCTCGACGCCGCGGTGCTGATGGACGTCTCCAGCTCGTTGGGCCGCAACGTCGGCCGTGCCGCGATGAGCGTACAGCGGTTCTTCGAGGACATCCTGAGGCCCCAGGACCAGGCGAGTCTCCTGGCGTTCAACCACGACGTTCGGCAACTGTCCCCCTTCACCTCCGAGGTCGACCGCCTGCGCTACGCGGCGATCGGCCTGCGCGCCGGCGGCTCGACGCGCCTGTACGACAGCCTCTTCTACTCCCTCTACACCTTCGCCGGGCTGGCCGGCGACGGGTCTTCGGAAGCGGGGACGCGACGCGCCCTGGTGGTGCTCAGCGACGGCTCCGACGTCGGCTCGGATCTCGGCTTCGAGCAGGTGCTGGAGGAGGCGGTGCGCTCGCGCGTGTCGGTCTATCCGATCGCGCTCGGCTCGGTCGACGAGACGACACGAGCCGAGCTCGACCGGCTCGCGGAGCAGACCGGCGGTCGCTCCTACGCGGCCGGGTCGGTCTCCGATCTCGACCGGACCTTCGAGCGCATCGCCGACGAGCTGCGCTCCCAGTACCTGCTGGTCTATCGGCCGCGAGAGGCCGCGTCGGGAGCGCGCGACTGGAGCGGCGTCGAGGTCGAGGTGCTGAGCCCCGGCGCCCTCGCCCGCCACGTCCGCGGCCCTCGTCGCTGACGCCGAGCTCGCACGGGACTCGGCTGCCCACCGGATCGGACCTCGACCTCCTGTGAGCGTCTTGTCGTTGGAGTCGTTGGAGTCGTTGGAGTCGATCTACTCGCTTGCGCGCAGGGCCACCAGAGGATCGACCCGGCTGGCGCGCCGCGCCGGGCTCGCGCAGGCCATGATCGCTACGCCGACCAGGAGGGTGGCCGCGGCGATCAGCACCAGGGGGTCGCGAGCACCGATGCCGACGAGCTGGGTCTCGAGCGTGCGGGTCACCGCCAGCGAGACGAGCGTGCCGAGGGCGAGGCCGATCGCGACCAGCCGCATCCCCTGGGCGAGCACCTCGCGCACCACCTGGCCGCGCTCGGCTCCGATCGCCATGCGGATGCCGATCTCGGCGGTTCGCTCGCCGACCAGGTACGCCATCACCCCATGCACGCCGACCGCTGCGAGCCCGACGGCGAGGAACGCGAAGAGGGTCATCAGCAAGGTGGTGAAGCGCAGCCTCGACGTCTGCACCGCGATCCGCTCGGCGAAGGTCTCGGGCGCGTAGACGACCAGGAGCGGGTCCACCGCGGCCAGCCGCTCCTCGAGCATGCGGGCGACGACGCTGGGATCGATCGCCGTGTGCGCGACCGCCGACAGGGTGAGCGGCCCGCGGTCACCTAGCGGGAAGTAGACGTCGGGATCCGGCGGCAGCGCCTGCGGTCCCTGCACCAGATCCCGGAAGCGCACGTCCGGTACGACTCCGACGACGGTGATCCAGGAGGGCTCGGCGGCGTCAGAGTCGGTGGCGACGGGAGTTGTCGGGCGGCCGAGCTTGAACCGCCTGCCGACGGCTTCGCCGGTCGGCCACAGGCGCTCGGCGAGCGTCCGGCTGACGATCGACGTCCTCGGCGAGCCCTCGAAGTCGGCGGGCTCGAAGGGCCTCCCCGCGAGCAGGGGGATGTCGAGGACCGTGAGGAAGCCCGCGCCGATCATGTGTCGATAGACGCGGGTGGCGCCGCCCCAGGGCAGCTCGTCGTCGAGCGGTCGCCCCTCCGGGCTCAGCACCGTCGCCGACGCGCCGCCGGAGAGCGGAAGGTCGCTGGCCAGGGCCGCGGACTCGATCCCGGGAAGGCTGCCGAGCTGTTGCGCGATCGCCGCGCGTAGGATCGTGGCGCGCTGAGGCGCGTCCTCCCCTTCGAAGCCGGGGTGGTCGACTCTCAGGATCGCCCGGTCCGCCATCGCGAAGCCGGGCTCGATGGAGCGGATCTGCTGCCAGCTGCGCAGGAGCAGGCCGGCCGAGACCGCGACCACGAGCGACAGCGCGAGCTCGAAGACCAGCAGCCCGCTGCGCGCGCGACGGCGCTGTGCGGCCGTGCCGCGCCCGCCCTGGACCAGCTCGGCCAGGGCGTGCCGATCCGTGGTCAGCCAGGCGCCGAGCCCGAGCCCGAGCGCGCAGACGACCGAGAGCCCGAGCGCGGCGGCCAGCACGCGGGACGAGAGGCCGATGCTGATGAAGGCCGGCATGTCGGCCGGGCTCCTCGCCACCAGGATCGGCAGCACCCAGCCGGCCAACACCACCGCGGCCGCGCCTGCGACCAGGCCGAGCACGAGGCTCTCGACGAGGACGCGGCGGACGAGCTGGCGGGGGCTGGCGCCGACGGCGGCGAGCAGAGCGGTCTGCCGTCGCTGGGTCGCCGCGCGCACGATCATCAGGTTGGCGACGTTGACGGTGGCGACCAGCAGCACCAGGGCGACTGCGCCGAACAGCAGGAGCAGGGGTCTGCGAAAGCTGCCCAGGATGCGCTCTCGAAGCGGGGCCAGCGAGGCGTTGTAGAGGTTGTTGCTCGAGTGCTCGGCCTCGAGCCGCGAAAAGATCGTCGCCACCTCGCGCCGCGCGGTCTCGATGGTGGCCCCCGGCGCCAGGCGGCCGATCACCGAGTGCCACCTGGAGGATCGCTCCGCCAGCAGCCCGGGGGGAGCGGCTTCGATCGACTGCCACAGCTCGGGTGCACCGAACGCGCCGGTGAAGCGCGCGGGCATCACGCCCGCGACGGTGACCGGGTCGCCGTCGAGCAGCAGCCGCCGGCCGAGGATCGAGGGATCGGCGCCGAACTGTCGCTGCCACAGGCCGTGCGCCAGCACCACCCGGTCGGGAGCGCCGTCGGAGAGCGGCGCGCCGAGCGCCGGCGCGACGCCGAGGAGATCGAAGTAGCCTGGCGAGACCAGCGCGATCGGGACGCGTTGGCTGCCGATCGCGTCGCTCTCGGGGCGGGTCAGGGTCGAGAAGCCACCGGAGACCGCCGCGAGCGCCGTCAACGACGTCGATTGCTCGCGCAGGTCGAGGAAGTCGGGATAGGAGAACTCGCGTTCTTCGATCTGCTCGCGCTCCACCGTCTCCCAGACCTCGACCAGCCGGTCGGCGTCGGCGAAAGGGAGCGGGCGCAGGAGCACGCCGTCGATGACTCCGAGGATCGCCACGCTGCCGCCGATTCCGAGCGCGAGGGTGACGACGACCGCGCTGCTGAAGCCGGGCCGCCGGTGGAGGGTTCTCAGCGCGAGCTTGAGGTCGTTGAGCATCGGTCCGGCTCTCCTGTCTTCGTTCGGCCTCGAGCCTCGGCCGCAGGCGCTCGCCGCGACGGGCAAGCCCCCGGCGCTCGCGCGCAGGGAGCTCGTCGCGGTCGGCGAGCGACCGCCGCCGGGATGGAGCCGTCCTGCGACCCGATCTTCGTTTCTCCCGCCCGGCGCGTCGAACGTCGAGCGACTGCTCGAAGTTACGGCTGCGCCGTCGACGGGTTGCGAATCGCGTCAGCCCGCTCCGTCCTGAAGCGACCGGCGCGGGTCGTGCCGCGCGGCGCGCTGCGCTGGCAGCCAGGAGGCGAGCAGGCCGGTGAGGAGGAGCGTGCCCAGGGTCGCGCCGACCGCGAGCGGGTCGGCGGCGCCCACGCCGTGGAGCTGTGCCGACAGCACGCGGCGCAGCCCGAGCGCCAGCAGGATGCCGGGGGCGAGTCCGGCGGCCGTGATCGTCGCCCCGCGAGCCAAAAACAGCCGCGCGACGTCGCGCCGGGTCGCCCCCAGCGCCATGCGCAGGCCGATCTCCTGCCCGCGCTGCGCCACCTGCATCGAGAGGGCTGCGTACAGCCCGAGCGCCGAGACCAGCGTCGCCGCCACGGCGAAGGCGAGCAGCAGATGCGCGAGCCCGCGCGGCCGTGCAAGGGTGCTCTCGAACGCCGAGCCGAGCCCGATCGCGGGCTCGACGATCGCATCGGAGTCGAGCTCGAGCACGGCAGCGCGCAACGCCGGCTGGAGCGCTTCGGGGTCGAGCGAGGAGCGCAGCACCAACGCCATCGACGGCCAGGGCGTTTGAGCGTGGGGCAGGTACACCATCGGCTCGGGGCGGGCGAGCGGCCCGAGCTGGGCCTGGTCCTCGACGACGCCGACGATCTCGCGCACCGGCGGATCTCCGGGGATCAGCGACAGCTCGAGCTCGAGTCGCCGCCCCAGCGGGCTCTGGTCGGAGAACGCGCGGCGGACCAGCTCGCGGTTGACCAGAGCGACCGGCGGAGCATCGAGGTGGTCGCGAGAGTCGAAATCGCGGCCGGCAACGACGCGGGTGCGCAGCGTCTCGAGGAAGCCCGGCGAGCTGATCTGCATCAGCGCGCGGGGCGCATCGTCCTGGGTGCGGTGCGGCTCCCCCTGGACCTGGAAGCGGGTGCGATCGGCCTCCTCCGTGAGCAGCGGAGTGTAGAGACTTGCGCCGGCGGCGCCGGTCCCGGGCAAGGCCCCGACACGCTCGACGAGCTCGGCGAACAGGCGAGCGTTGTCGGCCCGGTCGGTCGAGCGCTCGGGCGCCCGCGAGACCCGGAGCGAGTAAACGCCGTCGGGCTCGAGGCCGAGCTCTCGCCCGCGCAGCTCGAGCAGGTTGCGCAGCAGCAGGCAGGCGCCGAGCACCAACGGAACCGCGATGGCGATCTGGGTGGAGATCAGGAGCGAGCGCAGGGCTGCTCCGTGCGGCGAGCCGGAGCGCGCGCCGGTGCGCAACGCGAGGAAGGGCTGCCGGCTGTGGGCGAGGAGCAGGGTCGCGACTGCGACCACCAGCGAGGAGCCGAGCGCGGCGAGGAGGGCGAAGACCACGGTGGGCGCTCCCCAGGCGATCTCGCCGAGGCGGGGCAACGCTGGACCGGCGCGCAGGATCGCAGCGAGCGCGAGGCCGGTGAGAGCGATCCCGAGCACACCGCCGAGCAGACAGAGCATCGGCCCCTCGATCAGGGCGTGCACGGCGGCGGCGCCATGGCCGGCGCCGATCGCCTGGTGCAGGGCGGACTCGCGAGCGCGAGACAGCGCCCGCGACGCCATCAGGCCGGCGAGGTCGAGCGTGACCAACAGCAACAGGGCGACCACTGCCCAGAGCAGCAGCCGCAGCGACCGGCCGGCGTCTCCGAGCAGGGCCTCGCGCAACGGCTCGACCTCGGCTCGCCACCCGCCGTAGGTCTCGGGACGGTCCTCGGCGAGACCCGCGGTCGCGCGCTCGAGCTCGGCGGCAGCGGCGGCGGCGTCCTGGCCCTCGCCGAGCCGAGCGAGCAGCGTGAAGACGCGGAAGTGGGGGCTCCTCGCGACCTGGGCCGCCGGCTGCAGGAGATACAGCTGGGGCGCCTCGTTTCCGAGGTCGTGACCGTAGAGCTCCGGCGGAGCGATGCCGATGACCGTGCGGGGCCGTCCGTCGACCTCGATCGTGGCTCCGAGCGCCGTCTCGTCGGCCGCCATCCGTTGCCGCCAGAAGCCGTCTGCGAGCACCACCTGGTCCTGGCCGCCGCCGTTCCGGGCCTCTCCGGAGTCGCTTCCGAGCAGCCGGCCGAGCGATGCGCTCACGCCCAGCGTCTCGAAGTACGAGGCGCTCACGAACGATCGCTGGATGCGCTCGAGCCCCTCGGGCGAACGCCAGGTGCCCGGAAACGTGGTCGAGGCGGCGATGCTCTCGAAGACGTCGCTGGCGCCGAGCCGCTCGAACTGCCCCCAGGAGGTCCAGTCCAACTTGCCGTCCGGATCGCGCAGGAGCAGCCGCACGAGGCGCTCGGGCTGGTCGTAGGCGAGGGGTGCGAAGACCACCTCGTGCGCGAGGGTGTAGACGGTGGCCGCGGCGGCGACGCCGGTCGCCAGGAGCAGCACGAAGAGGGTGCTGAATAGCGGGGAGCGCACGATGCGCCGGCGGCCGAGCCGAACCGCGAGCGCGATCCGATGCAGGATCGTCGGCCCGGCGATGGATGGAGGTCCGCTTGCCGGGGAAGGCGCAGCGATCGGGCAGGGGCCGGCGTCGAGCAGGCGAGAGGCGAGTCCAGGCGCTTCGGCGCCGCGGTGCCGGCGCAACCACCACGCGTCGGCGAGGGCGGCGAGGGCGACGGTGCGCCAAGAGGGACGGCGACCGCAGTCTCGCTTGGCGAGGTGCGCGATTTCGCCGCTCCACTCCCGCACGAAACGGGTGCGATGGTCGGGAGGCGCGACCCGTCGCGCGAGCCTCCACACGGCGGCGTCGATTCCGCGGAGCGGAAGCAAAGAGTCTTCGCGGCGTCGCTGGCGCTTCGAGCTCATGTCTCCTTGACCGGCAGCTGCTCGGCGAACGGCCGCAGGAATCGGAAGCGCTCGAGCGCCTCGGCCAGGGCCGTGCGGCCGGCGGCCGTGACCTGGTAGTAACGCCTCGGCGGACGCCCCTCCTGCTGCGCCAGCTCCGCACGCTCCCAGCGCGAGCGCACCAGACCGTCCCGCTCGAGGCGGCGCAGGACCGGGTAGACGGTGCCGCCCTGCAGCCCGGTGAGCTCGATGACGTCGAAGCCGTGTCGGTAACCGCGCGCCAGGGCCTGGAGGATGACGGCGGCGGAGTGGGTGACCTTCGACGGGGGATCTCGGCGTGCCACGTCGGAATTCTATCTAGATCGATATCGATCTAGCAAGCAGGTTCTGGGCAGGTGCGACGTCCTCGTGTGCCTCGGGCCGCCCCGCTGCGGGCTGCAGGGACTCGGCGACCACCGAACGGCAGAGGGCGGCGGCAGCCCGGGTATCGCTCCGCCGGTCTTGGTCACGCCCACGAGGCGGTCTCGGCTGGCGGGTCGCGCAGGAGGTCTCGGGCTCCTAGAGCTCTTCTCGCAGGCAGCTCGCGGGATCGATGCGCGTGGCGCGGCGGGCGGGGAGCGCGGCGGCGAGCAGCGACACGAGGGCGAGCGCCGCCGCGCAGACGACGAAGGTCCTCGGGTCGGTCGAGCTGACACCGTAAAGCAACCCGCTCAGCAGCCGCCCGGCCACGACCGCGCCCAGCGCGCCGATCGCAAGGCCGAGGCTCGCCAGCCGCAGACCCCTGGCGAGCACCGCCCTGAGCACGACCGCCCGCGAGGCGCCGAGCGCCATGCGTACGCCGATCGCGCGGCGCTGCGAGACCACCACGTAGGCGAGGACCCCATAGAGTCCCTGGATCGCGATCAGCACCGCGAACGCCGAGAACACGCCGAGCAGCGAGGAGACGAAGCGCTCGCGCGCGGTCGCGCGATCGACCAGCTCTCCGAGCGGCGCCACCGAGTCGAGCGGCACCGAGGCGTCGACGCTCCACACTGCCTCGTGCAGCGGCCGGGCGAGCTCGTCGACCGACACCGATCCGCGGATCGCCAGCGTGCCGAAGCGGGCCCAGGTGTTCGGCCGCTGCTCGTACGGGATGTAGAGAGCGACCGAGTCCTCGGCCTGCAGGGCGTTGGTCTTGACGTCGGAGACGACGCCGACGACCTCGTACCACCAGGGCTCGCCGTCGTTCGACCAGCCCACGATCGCTACCCGCTTGCCGAGGGCGTGAGTGGGGGCGTCGTCGATCTCGGGCCAGAACTGCGCGGCGAAGGCCTCGTTGACGACCGCGACGTGGTGGCCGTCGGCGCGGTCCTGCGGCCCCAGCGCCCGCCCGCGCTCGACCGCGATCCCGAGCGTGGCGAAGTAGTCGCCCGCGACCGGGCGCACGCGCGCGCTCGGCTGGTCGCCGGGCTCCGCCGGGGGCCGGTCGTCGAAGGCGAGGGTGGCGCCGATGGCGCCGAAGCCGCTGAGCGGCGCGCCGATGACGAAGGCGGCGCTCGCGATCTCGGGGCGTGCCTCGAGCGCTTCGACGATCTCGCGGAACGCGGACGTCTGCGCGTCCTTTCCCGAGTAGCGCGACTCGGGCAGCACCAGATTGGCGATGAGCACCCGGTCGGTGGTGAAGCCGAGGTCGACGGAGCGGAGCTCGACCAGGCTGCGCAGCAGCAGGCCTCCGAAGGTGAGCAGCACGAAGGCCAGAGCGATCTCGAGGACCACCAGCCCTCCCTGGAGCCTGCCGGCGCGGCGGGCCGCATTCGAGGAGCCGGCTCCCCGGCCGAGAGCGTCGACCAGGTCGCGGCGCAGCGTGTCGAGACCCGGGAGCAGGCCGGCGGCGAGGGTGGCGAACAGCGCCGCTGCGAGCGTGAACAGCAGCACCCGGCCGTCGATCGTCACGCTCGCGGCGCGCGGCAGGCCTGCGGGGGCGATCGCCAACGCGGCGCGGGTGGCGGCCGCCGCCACGCCGACGCCCAGCGCGGCGCCCACGACCGACAGCACCGCGGCCTCGACGACCAGGAGCCTCAGCACCGACCGGCGGCTTCCGCCCATCGCCAGGCGGGTGGCGATCTCGTGCCGACGTGCCGTCGCCCGCACCAGCAGCAGGTTGGCGATGTTGGCGCAGACGATGAGCAACACCAGTCCCACCCCCGCCAGCAGGAGGACGAGCACCGGCCGCAGATCGCCGACCAGGAAGGCGCGCAGCGGGGTCGCGGTCAGCAGCTTGCCGCGGTTGGTGTCGGGGTGCTCCTCGGCGAGCCGCTGGGTGAGGGCCGCCAACTCGGCTCGAGCCTGCGCGAGCTCGATCCCGGGAGCGAGGCGCGCCAGCGCCTCGAGGTTATTGGTGCCGCGCTCCTCGAGCGCCCACGGCATCGCGGCCGCCAGCGCGACCCAGCCGCTGGCTCCGAGCTCGAGGACGTCGGCGTCGGCGGGCGCGACGCCGATCACGGTGTAGGGGATGTCGCTGAGCACCAGGACCCGGCCCACGATCTCGGGATCGGCGCCGAAGCGCTCGCGCCAGAACGCTTCGCCGAGCACGATCACGGGCTCGGCTCCCGGTACGTTGTCGCTGTCGGCCAACATCCTGCCGGTCACGGGCCGCACCCCCAGCATCTCGAACCATTGCGGGTCGACCGGCACCGTCACCAGGCGCTCGGGATCGCCGTCGCCGGTGAGGTCGAGCGCCCAGTACGGCGAGTAGAGGGCCAGCGAGTCGAGCGTCCTCGCGCGCTCGCGCAGGTCGGCCGCGTCGGGGACCGAGACGTCGGCCTCGCCGTCCCCCGGCCGCGTGAGCACCACCAGCCGCTCCTCGTCGACGACCGGGAGCGCGCGCAGCAGCACGCCGTCCAGGATCGAGAAGATCGCGGTGTTGGCTCCGATGCCGAGGGCGAGGGTGAGCAGGGCGACGCCCGTGAACAGGGGGGTGGCGATCAGCCGCCGAACCGTCTGTCGCAGCTCGGTGAGCAGGAGGTCGAATCGGTGCATATGGGTCTCCGGTCGGGGCGCGAGACGCCCCGTCGCATGCCGGCGCGGACGCCCGCGTGGCGCCCTTCTCGGAAGGCGCAGGGCGACCGCGCAGAGCACGAGGTCGAGGGCTGTGCGGCCGAGGAAATGCAGCGTCGCAAATCGGCCCCGCTCCCGGGCGCGGTCCAGGTCCTGATCGAGCGCGAGGCCGATCTCGTCGGACCACCGGGCACGGTGGCCGGCGGGGAGCAGTCGGAGCAGGAGTCGAAGCAGCGGCATCGCGGGGCGTCGTCTGGTGAAGCGCGGGACGTCGGCGGCGATAAGTATGACGAATGCCTATAGTGTTCTCGTTCAGCTATACGGCCCGAGCACAAAAGGGTTACGCCCTTTATCGCTGTCCGACAGCTCGAGGGCGTCGCTCGGCGCAGCCCGAGGACACGGCGTCCCCGTCTCCTCGGTCCCGACTCGGCGCGCCGGTCGCCGGGCTATGCTCGTCGCGTTCGACCGGTCGATACGCCGCAGCCCCGACGAGGATCGAGAGAGGCCTCGCCGACAAGGGGAGAGACTTTGCGCTACGCCGAGGCCTTCCGGTATCCGTTCGAGAGCCCGCGCTGGGTGCCGAACCTCCTGATCCTTTCGATCGCCGGCATCGTTCCCCTGATCGGGCCTATGTTCGCCCTCGGCTACGCTGCCCGGGTCATGGAGTCGCTGCGCCACGGCGTCGGGTCGGGGACCTACCACGACCTCGACTTCGACCAGGCCGGCGACTATCTGCTGCGGGGGCTCAAGATCTTCGTCGTCACGCTGGCTCTCTTCCTGCTCGTTCTGCCGCTCTACCTCGCCCTCTTCCTCGGCTTCTTCCTGGTCGTGCCTCTGATCGGAGGAGGAATCGGCGGGTCCCAGGAGGGGACGGCGAGCATGGTCGCCGGGGTGCTGAGCTGTCTGGGCGCCGGCGTGGGGATCCTCCTCTTCCTCGCCCTCGTCGTCGTCCTCCTCATGGTCAGCGTGCCGCTGGTGCTGCGCGCGTCGCTGCACCCTCTGTTGGGCGCCGCCTTCTCGCCGTCCTTCGTCCTCGACTACGTACGCCGGTGTTGGAAGCAGACCCTGCTCACCTATCTGCTGTTCATGGCGGTGAGCATCCCGATCAGCCTCGCCGGGATGCTCCTGTTCATCGTCGGCATCCTGGTGGCGAGCGCCTACATGCAACTGGTGCATGCCCACCTCCTCGCGCAGCTCGCCGACCTCTACGAGGCGTCGGGCGGCGAGCCGGTGGCGGGGCCGCAGGCCGCGCCGGCTGCACCGCCGCCGCCGCCGATGCTGCCTGCCGGCTGAGCCAGCCGTCGAGCTCGAGCGCCGCTCGAGCCTCTGGCTCCACCGGTGCGTCACCGACCCGGAGGGCTCGTCCGCTATCTCCTGAGCTCGGCGTCGAGCACCTCGACGACCACTCGCATCCGCTCGAACAACGCGTCGCGCTCGGCCGCGGTGAGCTCTTCGGCGGGGGCATCGGGGGAATCGTCGGAGATCAGATCGGCCAGGAACTCGTTGAGGATGGGCTGTCGCGACAGCTCGCCGTCGAGCCCGAGCAGCGCGATCTCCGGATCGCTCAGGGTGCCCTCCTCGGCGCGCTCGAGGATCTCCTGGACCCTGTCGATCCGGGCTCTCGGCACCTTGCGGATCTTCTTGCCGCCGGCCTTCCAGAACATCCGGAACATCGCGACGAAGATGAAATGCCCGAGCTCGCGAGCCTCCTCGCCGAGCATCTCGGTCTCGTCGAGCAGGAAGCCGAGGAGGTGCGGCTGTCGCTTCGCGACCTCGTCGTAGGTCTTGAGCGCGTGTCGCGGGCCGAGCTCGGCGGTCTCGATCCAGGTCTCGTCGATCAGCGCTTCGCTCAGCGAGCGTTGATCGAAGCGTCCCGGCGTGAAGCCGACCAGTTGGTCGTCCTCGTCGGGGAAGTCTGGGTCGAGCACGGCGGCGAGCCGCGCCTGCGGGTCGCTGAAGACGACCTGCGCGGGGTCGAACTCCTCCGGGTCGAAGCCGGGCGGCATCCACTCGTAGAGATCGCGATCCGGCTCCGGAACCTGATCGGGCTGCAGATTGGCGAGCTCGAGCAGACGCGAGTAGGCCGGAGGGCCGCCGCAGTCTTCGAGCGGGCAGGCGCGTGCGCCGGCGAGGCACCTCGGGATCGAGCGTCGCTCGGCGGGGTCGGCGAGCGAGCGCTCCCCGACGCACGAGACGCCATGCCGCCAACCGTCGCCGAAGTCGTAGAGATAGTCGACCGGCGGCGCCCCCTGGTGCAGGAAGGGCCCGATCGGGTACTCCCAGCCGGGACGCGGACCGGAGTCGGGCGCCCGGGGATCCGGGATGCCGATGACCAGGCTGTCGGTCTCGCCGCTCTTGGGATCGAGGACGAACTCGTGGAGATGGGTGTCGGTCCAGCCCATCGCGTCCTGGATGGCGACGTGCAGCGACCAGAAGTCGTAGTCCGCGGGAACCTCGATCTCGCGCCAGACGGGAGGAGTGACTCCGTCGAGCTCGATGCGCAGCCGCAGGACCTTCTCCCCGGATGTGGTGTCGTTCTCCATGCTTCCCCGGCTCTCGATGCGCCAGTGGTGGCGGCAGTGGGACGAGGATACGCCGATCGCGTCGCGCGCGGAGCGGATCCGAGCGTGAAGGCGCCGCGCTCCCTGTGATCCCTGGTCGCGCGCGGAGCGGAATCCTGGCCGCCACCGGAACCTCCGGCAAGTGCAGTCCGTAGGGCGTCCTCGGGAGGTCTCCACATGGATGGCTGGTGGCAGGACGCGAAGCTCGCTCTCAGAACTCTGCGGCGTCGGCCGGTCTGGGCGTTCTCGATCGTGGCGGTGCTGTCGATCGGCCTGGCCGGGAATGCGGCGATGTTCGCAGCCTTCGACGCCTGGGTGATCCGGCCTCTCGACCTCGAGAGTCCCCAGGAGCTGGTCGATCTGCGGTCGGTCCAGCCGCGGCTCGGTGGCGACGGCGAAGCCTTGTCGGCGCCCGACTGGTGGGACGTCGTCCGGCGGCAGTCGCTGTTCCGATCGGCGGCGGCGTACTCGCGAGCGACCTTCAACCTCGACGACGAGGTCGAGGTCTCGCGGGCGGAGGGCGCGCGGATCGAGTGGTCGCTGCTGCCGACCCTGGGGATCCACCCGGTGCTCGGCCGCCCCTTCGAGGAGCGCGACGACCTGCCGGGACGTCCCGCGCCGGTGGCCCTGATCGGAGATCGCCTCTGGCGCGAGCGCTACGGCGCCGATCCGGCGGTGCTGGGGCGTGTGATCCGGATCGACGGCGTCGCCCACCAGATCGTCGGAGTGATGCCTCCCGACTTCGAGTTCCCGGAGTGGGCGCAGGTGTGGACGCCGCTCGGCCTCGATGCCGATGCCTCGGCGCGGGATCGGCGCTGGCTGCCGGTGGTCGCGCGGCTGGAGCCCGGCGTGTCGCTGGCGGCGGCGCGCGCCGAGCTCGAGCAGATCGGCGACGAGCTGGCGGCCGAGCACCCGCTGACCAACACCGGCTGGACGCTGTCGGCCCGGCCGCTGCGCGAGGTGTGGGTGCCTGACGTCATCGAGGTCGCGATCACGGCCTCGCTGGGTTCGGCGGTGCTGGTCCTGCTGGTCATCTGCGCCAACGTCGGCAGCCTCTTCCTCGCCGATCTCGAGCCGAGAAGTCGCGAGCTCGCGCTGCGCGTCGCTCTCGGCGCCGGGCGGGTGCGCACCTTGCGCCCCTTCCTGCTCCAGAGCATCCTGCTCGCCGCCGTCGGCGGAGCGGCCGGCTGCGTGCTCGGCGCGGTCTGGCTCAACGGCATGCTCGGGCGCGTCCCGGTCGATCCGCCGTACCTCTTCGCCATGCGCCTCGACGCGCGGACGCTGGCCTTCACGGCTGCGTCGGCGCTGCTCGCGGGGTTGGCCTGCGCGGCGGTGCCGCTGACCCGTCGCCGCTCCGAGAGCCCTGCGTCGGCGCTGCGCTCGAGCGGCGCCGGCGCGCCGGGCTCGGCTCGGCTGCGTGCGCTCCTGGTCGCCGGCGAGCTGGCGCTCACCACCGCGCTCCTGATCGGCGCGCTGCTGATGACCAGGAGCTTCCTCGAGCAGCGGACGGAGGACCCGGGCTACCGCAGGATCGGCGTGGTCACCGCCGAGCTCTCGCTGGCGGGACCGGACCACGAAGATGCCCAGCAACGCGTGCGCTTCGTGGAGCGCCTCCTCGACGGCGTGGGAAAGGCGGCGGGGGTGCGATCCGCCGGCCTCGCGACCCTGCGTCCCGCCGATGGCTGTTTGCGCGAGCGCTTCGAGGTCGAGGGGGCGCCGGCCGAGCGCGGAGAGGGGGTCGGCGCCTGCGTCGTCGGCGTCGCGGGAGACTACCTGGAGACGCTGGGAGTGCCGCCGGTGGCGGGACGCCTGCTGACCGCCGCAGAGTGGCGAGAGGGAGGCGACGGCGTGGTGATCAGCTCCGGCCTCGCCGAACGGCTGTGGCCGGACGGCGCGGCCGTCGGCCGGCGGCTACGGAGGGTCGGTGCGAGCACACCCGGCGACGACGGCTTCGGCTGGAGGCGGGTGGTGGGCGTGGTGGGCGACGTCTCGGCCCCGCGCGACATGGTGGTCGACGCCGCGAACCCTGGCGTCCAGCTCTACCTGCCCTACGCCGAGCACGCCGGTCGCAGGCTCGCCGTGGTGATCGGCACCGGGGTCCCCGGCAACGGGGTTGTCGGAAACGCGGCGCCGCCCGGTGAGATCGCGGACGTCCTTCGTGCCGCGGTGCGGCGGGCCGGAGCGTCGGTGCCGCTGGGGGAGGTGATCTCGCTCGAGCGCTCCGTGGCGAACGCCCAGTGGGTCTCGCGCTTCTTCAGCGAGCAGCTCGTGCTCTACGCCGCCGCGGCGTTGACGATCGCGGTGTTCGGGCTGTACGGCCTGATCTCGGACTCGGTCACGCGCAGCCGGTTCGAGCTGGCGATGCGGCTCGCGCTCGGCGCGCGCCGCCATCAGGTGCTCGCCCTGGTCGCTCGGCGCGGCGCGTGGATGGTGGGAGGCGGCATCGCCACCGGCGTGGTCCTCGGCCTCGCCATGAGCCGGATGGGGGGCGCGATGTTCGGCGGTGCCTCGTTGACCGACCTGCCGATCTACGTGCTGGTGGTCGCAGTGCTCGCTCTCGCGGCGGCGCTCGCCACCTGGCTGCCGGCACGGCGCGCGGCTCGGCTCGATCCGGCGCGGCTGCTGCGCTCCGAGTGAGCGGCGCGCGCTACACTCGCTGCGAATCACGAAGACGGCTGTCGAGGGCGGCGCACTGCACCGGGCGGCGCCGGCGTTCTGCGGCGCTGGCGCCTCGCTGCCCGGCTCGCCGCCATGCTGAGGGAGCGTACATGAACGTCGAGGAGCTGCTCGATCCCGTTCCCTCAGCGCGATGTCACCTGCACCGCAGTCCGGCGCAGGAGACGGTGGGAGGGGCGCCGAGCTGACGGCGGGAGCTCGTGCCGGCGCCGTTTCGTTCAGCAGGCGATCGGTCCTTCTCTGCGGCGGGAGGCATGGCTGATCCTGCGGGATCCGCACGCCGGCGGCGAGCAGAAAGCCGGCGGCGGCGCCGGCGGCCGCGAGGACGATGCTCTCTGCGAGCATCAGCCGGATCAGCTGTGAGCGACCGGCGCCCAGAGCCGCCCGCAGCGCCAGCTCGGAGCTGCGCCCGGCGCAGCGCACCAGGAGCAGGTTCGCGACGTTTGCGCACGCGATCAGGAGAACGAGCGCGACCGCGCCGGGAGCAGCAGGAGCGTCGGGCGCAGATCGCGGCTGGTGTGCTCGCGCAGCGGCACCAGGCGAAACGCCTGCTCGTCGTCGACCGCGTCGGGGTAGCGCTGGCGGAGGCGCTCGACGAGCGCCGGCAGCGCCGCGCCCGCGGCGTCGAGGTCGGTGGCGGTGCGTGCCACGAGGATGCGGTTGTGTGTTCGGGGTGGTGGCGTCGAAGCGCGCCTCGTCGACCGCCAGCGGCAGCCACATCTCGGCGCCTCGCCACAGCAGCTCGAAGCCGCGAGGCATGACGCCGACGATCCGCCGGCTCGAGCCGTCGACGGTGAGGCTCTCGCCGATCACGCTCTCGTCGCCGCCGAAGCGGCGCTGCCAGAAGCCGTGCCCGAGGACGATCACGCTCGGGGCGCCAGGCCTGTCCTCCTCGGCGACGAATCCGCGACCCAGGGCCGGCGCGACGCCCGCGACGTCGAAGAAGGAGGCGGTGACCGCAGCGGCGACGATCCGCTCCGGTTCGTGCTCGCCTCCGACGTTCACCTGATGGGGGGCGAGGGCGGCCACTGCTTCGAAGGGGCCCTCGCCCTCGGCCAGCACCGAGTAGACGACCTCCGAGGCGGCGGCGAAGCCTCTCCCGCCACGGGGGGCGTTGTAGACGACCGCGATCCGGTCGGCCTGCGGGAAGGGAAGGGGGGCGAGCAGGACGTGATCGACGATCGAGAAGATCGCGGTGTTGGCGCCGATGCCGAGCGCGAGCGTGGCGACCGCGAGGGAGAGGAAGCCCGGACTGCGAACGAGCGATCTCGCGGCGGACGACGTCGGTCGTGTATCGGTCCATGGGACGCTCCTGGGAGGTGTGGCGGTGGCGGTGGGCTCGCGCAGGCGTCCCCCGAGCTGCGACCCGACGCGCCCACGGTTCGAGACCGGTGCGGCGTACGAAGCGCCTGGCGTGGAGAGCCAGCGCGCTGGCGAGCAGATCGAGCGCGCTGCGGATCAGGAATCGAGCGGTCCGGCGGCGGCTTCGGGCGGCAGCGAGATCCCGCGCGAATGCGTCGGAGACCTCCTCCTCCCACCGCTCGAGGAACGGCGCCGGCAGCAGCGCACCCGAGACCATGCGATGCAGCCTCGTCCAGCGTTTCGCCTCCGAGGGCGCCGGATCGTTCACGCGCGCGATCTGCCGCCGAGCAGGCGCCGCGAGCGGGCGAGCTCGACGAGGTCCTCGAGCCGGGCGGCTTCGGCGGCGAGGACCTCGCGACCGAGCGCGGTGAGCTGGTAGTAGCGCCGGCGGGCGTCGGCGTCGGTCTCGGGGGGCTGCTCGCACTCCTCCACCAGCCCGTCGTCGACCAGCCGGGAGAGGTGCCGGTAGAGCGAGCCCGCGTCGAGGCGCAGCGAGCCCTGGGCGCGCTCCTCCGCGGCCTGCTTCATCGCGTAGCCGTGGGCGGGGCCCTCCGACAGCGCGAGCAGCAGTGCGAAGACGCGCGGGTTGAGCGGCAGGTGGGCCTCGGGGCTCGGGACCATCGTTCATCTCCCTTCGGACGGCGAGCGCATCTCGACGGCCTTCTCTATGACGGGCCTGTTTCTATGACGGATGCCTATAGACATCGATCCGAATTACGCGCTCCGCCGCCGAGGGTTTCGCCGACATCGCCGCGGCGGGATCGAAGTCCCGAGCGAGCGGTAGGATGAGAGTCGCGCTGGCGCCGAGGAGGCGTCGCGATCCGGAGGAGACGCGAGATGCGTTGGCAAGACCGTCGGGAGAGCCGCAACGTCGAGGATCGGCGGGGTCAGAGACGGGCGGTGCGGCCGATGGGAGTCGGCATCGGCGGGGTCCTGATCGTTCTCGTCATCGCGTGGCTGACCGGCGCGAACCCGCTGCAGCTCCTTCAGGTGCTCTCCTCCGACGACGTCTCCGGCGGTGGCGGCGCGTACGAGGCGCCCGGGGATCCGCCGGCTGCCGCCCCTTCGGACGAGCTCGGCCGGTTCGCGTCGGTCGTCCTCGCCAGCACCGAGGACACCTGGAACGCGCTGCTGCCGCGGCTGGGAGCGAGCTACCGGGAGCCGACGCTGGTGCTCTATCGGGACGCCTGGCCGACCGCCTGCGGCATGGGTCAGAGCGCGATGGGGCCGTTCTACTGTCCCGGCGACAGCACGATCTACCTCGACCTGTCGTTCTTCGAGGAGATGAGCCGCCGGCTCGGCGCGCCGGGCGACTTCGCTCAGGCCTACGTCATCGCCCACGAGGTCGGCCACCACGTCCAGAACCTGCTCGGCATCTCCGGCCAGATGCGGCAGATGCAGCAGCGCGCGCGTTCTCAGGCGGAGGCGAACGACCTGTCGGTTCGCCTCGAGCTGCAGGCGGACTGCCTGGCGGGGGTGTGGGGCAACGCCGCCACCGCCGAGGGGTTGATCGAGCCCGGCGACTTCGAGGAGGGGCTGGGAGCAGCCGCCGCGATCGGCGATGACCGTCTACAGCGGGAGAGCCGCGGTCGGGTGTCGCCGGAGTCGTTCACCCACGGAACGTCCGAGCAGCGGAGGCGCTGGCTGAGGGCCGGGCTCGAGAGCGGCGACCCGGACGTCTGCGAGACCTTCGGCACCAACCGGCTCTGAGCTCTACTCGGCGTCACGGCATCGCTGCAACCCCAGACGAGCGCCCGCGTACACCATCGTCGATTGACGCATCGTCGATCGACGTGATCGACGTGATCGACGCGATCGACGTGATCCTCGAGCGCCGGTTGTCATCGAATGGAGCAAGCGATGCCGGAGTCCCGCACCGAAGAGGCCGCAGCCGCCGCCGAGCCGGAGTCCTTCCTCCCGCTCAATCCGCGGGACGTCCTGATCCTGATGGCGCTGGCCGGGGGCCCGTTGCACGGCTACGGCCTGATCAAGGAGGCGGAGAGCCTGAGCGACGGGCGAGTGCGCATCGACCCCGCCAACCTCTACCGAGTGCTCAAGAAGCTGGTGCGCGACGGGCTGGTGGCGGAAGCCGAGACGGCATCCCGGGTCAGCGACGTCGCGAGCGGCGACGGCTCGGCGCCGAAGCGGCGCGACTACCAGATCACCGAGCTGGGCTCGGCGGTGCTCGCCGCCGAGACCGAGCGCCTGGCGCGGCTCGCCGAGGTCGCGCGCGCCCGCGACCTCTACTCGCCGTCGGATCTCTGAGATGCGCGCGGCGCTCTCATCGGGCGGCGGGGCGGCTGCCATGCGCCGTCGCGAAGCCGCGACCACGCGCGTCTACCGCTTGACGCTGCGCGCGCTGCCGGGGGAGCTGGCAGCGGGCGCCGAGGAGATCGCGACGAGCTACGACGAGCTGGCCGCCGAGGCGCGTCGAAGCGCAGGTCGCCAGGGGGAGTGGTCGCTGCTCTCGCGCAGCCTGGTGGGGCTGCTGGTTTGCGTGACGAAGGAACGGTTCGAACGGCGCAGAACCGAGCGCGAAACCGCTCGGGGGCTGGCGGTGGGGGCGGGGGACAGACATCACAGATCCAAGAGAGGACCGGTCGACATGCTGCTCGAGGACGTCCGACACTCCCTTCGTTCCCTGCGGCGTCAGCCGCGCTTCGCCCTCGGCGTCGTTCTGTTGGTCGCGCTGGGGGTGGGCGCCGTGACGGCCGTTTTCTCGGCGGTCGACGGCGTGCTGCTGCGCGCGCTGCCGTACCCGCAGGCCGACCGGCTCGTCTTCTTCGGCAGCCCGGCCCACTCCGGCCCGAAGCTCGAGGATTGGTCGACCCGCCTGACCGCGGTCGATCGACTCGGCGCGGCCTGGGTCGAGACCGTCGCGCTCACCGGGGTGGGCGCCCCCCAGCGGGTGCGCGAGGGGAGCGTGAGCGAAGGCTTCTTCGACCTGTTCGGCGCCCGCCCCGCGCTCGGCCGGCTGCTGGTGGAGGGCGACTTCGCTCCCGGCTCGCGAGTCGTCGTCCTCGCACACTCGCTCTGGCAGAGCCAGTTCGGCGCAGAGCGGGACATCGTCGGCCGCGCGATCACGGTCGACGGCGTTCCGCTGGACGTGGTCGGCGTGCTGGAGCGCGGCTTCTTGGAGCCCGAGGCGTTGACCGGCGACCGGGTGGATCTATGGGTGGCGCTCGATCGCAGCCAGCCGGTGCTCACCGAGCGCAACGTCCACGTGCTCCAGGTCGCCGGCCGGCTCGCCGAGGGGACGTCGCTCGAGGCCGCGCAGGAGGAGCTCGACGCCCTCTCGTCGATGCTGGCGGAGGAGTTTCCGGGTCCCGAGACCGACCGCGAGGGCAACCCCCGGGAGGTGCCGCTGCAGAGCCTGCACGAGGCGACCGTCGATCAGGCCGGGAGCGCGCTGACCCTACTGCTCGGCGCGGTCGGCGCGATGCTGTTGATCTCGTGCGCCAACGTCGCCTCGCTGGCGTTGGCGCGGGTCAGCGACCGGGGTCGTGAGCTGTCGCTGCGCTCGGCGCTCGGGGCCTCGCGCGCTCGGGTCGGCTCGCTGCTCTTGATCGAGAGCCTGCTGCTGGCGATCGCCGGCGGGATCCTGGGCCTCGGCTTCGCCTGGATCGCGCTCGACCTGTTTCGCAGGTTCGCGCCCGCCGGGATTCCGCGCCTCGACGAGGTCGCCGTCGACTTCCGCGTGATCGTCTTCGCCTTCGCGCTCTCGCTGCTCACCGGTCTGCTCTTCGGCGTGGCGCCGGCGCTGCGCTCGGCGCGCGCCGACGTCGCGCTGGCGTTGCGCGAGCAGAGCACTGGGCCGACCCGCAGCCGACAACGGCTGCGCGGCGCGCTGGTCGTCGTCCAGGTGGCGCTCGCGCTCGCCTTGAGCGTCGGCTCGGCGCTCCTCTTCCACAGCTTCCTGCGCCTGCGCGCCGTCGAGCTCGGCTTCGAGCCGGAGCGGGTCGTCCGCCTGCACCTCCAGCACGGTCAGTTCGGCGACGATCAGGAGCGCATCGATCGGCGCCTCCAGCTCGCCGATGCGCTGCTCGAGGAGGTGGCCGCCCTGCCGGGCGTGGAGGGGGCCGCGTTCGGGTGGAGCCTGCCGTTCGATCACGTCGGGGGCTCGCGCTGCTGTTGGCGCACCCGCTTCGTCGACTCCGCGGTGCCGGTCGAAGAGGCCGAGAGCCGCGGCGAAGACTCCATGGTCAATCCGGTCACGCCGGACTTCTTCCGCGTGCTCGGCGTCCCCGTCCTCGAGGGGCGGGCGCTGGTCGCCGCCGATCGCGACAGCGAGCCTCCAGCCGTGGTGCTCAATCGGGAGCTGGCGGATCGACTGTTCCCGCAGGGGGCAGCGGTCGGGTCGCTGGTGCGGATGGGTCGCGAGCAGTCGCTGCAGGTGGTCGGGGTGGTCGCCGACTTCAAGGCCTGGGGCCTGGATCAGGAATCGGGCGCCGCCGCCTTCCTGCCCTACGAACGGTTCGGCGGACGGCTGCCGACGCTGTCGCTGGCGGTCCGCTCGTCGCTGCCGCTCGCCCAGCTCGCGGAAAGCCTCCGGCGCACCGTCTGGCAGCTCGATCCCGACCTCCCGATCGACTCGATCGTCGAGCTCGAGCAGCGGATCTCGAGCTCGATCGCGACGCCGCGCTTCTACTCGGCGCTGCTGCTGGTGTTCGCGGCGATGGCGATGGCGCTCGCCGCCGCCGGCATCTACGGCTCGCTGCTGTTCGCGGTGGGGCAGCGCGTGCGCGAGATGGGCGTGCGCATGGCGCTCGGCGCCGCGCGCGGCAACGTGGTGCGTCTGATCGTCGGGCAGGGGTTGATGCTGGTCGCGATCGGCCTCGGTCTGGGGCTCCTGGCGAGCCTCGCCGGCGGCCGCGTGCTCGAGGCGCGGCTGTTCGAGGTGGCTCCCAACGACCCACTGGCGATGGCGGTCGCCAGCGGCGTCCTGATCGCGGTTTCGCTCCTCGCCTGCTGGGTGCCGGCGCGGCGCGCCGCGGCGACCAACCCGGTGGAGACGCTGCGCGCCGATTGACCGCCTCGTGCGCGGGCCTTCTCCTGGCGCGGTTCCGCCGGAACGAGGTCGGCGGTCGGGGCACCGTCGCTTCGTCCCGCTCCACCAGCAGACCGGCTGCCTCACGACGTGCCGTCGTCGCAGGAGCCGAATCCTCGCTCCGGCGCGGCGGCGACTACAATCGGCTCGGACCTCCAAAGGGCTCCGATTTCGGAGGAGCCTCTCGGAGGGCGTCAGAAGGAGCTTTTCGCAGGAGCTCTTCAGAGGAGCATCGTGAGCCCGCGCCACCCTCCCGCCCCCGCCAAGGTGGACCTGCTCGAGGCGTTCTCGCGCTTCGACGACCTGTGGAGCCCCAAGCTCGTCGCCGAGCTCCACGGCACGTCCGGCTGGCCAAGGTCGAGGGCGAGTTCGTCTGGCACCACCATGACGACGAGGACGAGCTCTTCCTCGTCGTCAAGGGACGCTTGGCGATCGAGCTCCGCGATCGGACGGTGGAGCTCGGAGAGGGTGAGCTGCTGGTCGTCCCGCGCGGCGTCGAGCATCGGCCGGTGGCGACCGAGGAGGCCTGGATCCTCCTGTTCGAGCCGGCGACGACCGTGAACACCGGCAGCGCAGGCGGGGATCGGACGGTGGAGGTGGGGAGGCTCTCCCGAGCGCGAGGCGGCCCTCGAGCGTGAGCCCGAGCTAGACCGCGGTCTCCCGAGCCCTCTGCCGGTGGAGAGCTCGCCGACGCGGGCCGCCGTGCCGCTCGTTGCGAGCGTGACGTAGACTGATCGCGCTCGGTCCGGCTCGGCCGGTGCCCGCAGCCGGTGAGGCCGCGAGGAGCCGGTCGAGCGACAGCCCGTTACGTCGCCTCAGCGACAGCCCACCGACGAGGAGTCGATCACGCCCCGACACCCTTCTTTCCGGCGCTCCGAGACAGCGCTCGAGATCCGTGAGGAGCCGCTGGGCAAGCGCCCGGGCGGTCTGCTCCGGTTGCGCGGCGCGGCGACCTACCGCGAGGCGCCGGCGCTGCGAGAGCGCCTGTTCGCGACGATCGACCAGGCCGGTGGCGCTCCGACCATCGCCCACCTCGAGGACGTGGAGCGCATGGACACTGCGGCACTGGCGGTGCTGGTCGAGGGGTTGGCTCGTTCGCTCGAGAAGGGGGGCGACCTCTACCTCACCGCTCCCCGCGAGTCGGTGCGACGGGTGTTCGAGCTCGCCGGGCTCCCCGAAGCGCTGGATCGCTGCTTCTCGTGCATCGAAGAGGTGGGTCCGGCCTCGCGGCTGCGCGAGCTGACCGAGGGCACGGGCGAGAAGGCGAGGCCGCCCGGCGAGTGAGCGCGGCGGTGCCATCGATCGTGGAGCCGGGCAGGGCGCCGCGCGGGGCGCCGGGCCGACGACCGGAGCGCCGGATCCGCGCGCTCGCCTCCTCGACGGTATCGAGCCTCCGGGCGCGCTGCGGCGCTCCGGTGCCGGACCGGCTCGCCGGCCGCTCGAGCACGCCGTCTCCGCGGCTAGGGACCCATCGGTGGTGATGCCCGTGATGCGCAGCGCCGGCGGCACCGTGAGCGAGGCGCTTGCCGAGGTCGGCAGCCTCGCTCGCCTGGCGGGCGCGGCTGGAAGACGCGTCGGCAG
Source organism: Thermoanaerobaculia bacterium (assembly GCA_035546295.1). Taxonomy (GTDB): domain Bacteria; phylum Acidobacteriota; class Thermoanaerobaculia; order Multivoradales; family Multivoraceae; genus DATKBT01. The sequence goes on from DATKBT010000111.1 coordinate 104,360, forward strand.
CTCGCTGCTGCGCCGCGAGCCGATGCGCTTCGGGCTCGCGTTGCACCAGATGCGAGAGGCCGGGAACCGCTCGCTGCCCCTGGTGGGCCTCATCCTGCTCCTGGTCGGCATGATCCTGGCCTTGCAGTCCGCTTACCAGCTCCGCCGCTTCGGCGCGCTCGAGCTGGTCGCGGACCTCGTTGCGATCTCGGTGACCCGGGAGCTGGCGCCGCTGCTGACCGCGATCGTGGTGGCGGGTCGGGTCGGCTCGGCGATCGCGGCCGAGCTCGGCACCATGCGGGTCAACGAGGAGGTCGACGCGTTGGTGGTGATGGGGATCGATCCGGTGTCGTTCCTGGTGGTGCCGCGGCTGATCGGCTTGATGGTCGCGCTCCCCTGCCTCACCGTGCTCGCCGACGTCCTCGGCATCGTCGGCGGCCTGCTGGTCTCGGCCTTCGTCTTCGACCTCTCGCCGCTCGTCTACCTGCGGGCGAGCCTCGACGCACTCGTGCTCGAGGACGTCTGGGGAGGCCTGCTCAAGGCCCTCATGTTCGCCATGGTCCTCGGTCTCGTCGGCTGCGAGCGCGGCTTCTCGGTGCGCGGCGGTCCGGAGGAGGTCGGTCGCGCCACCACCAGCGCCGTGGTGGTCTCGATCGTGCTGGTCATCGTCGTCGACCTTGCCATGACCGCGATCCTCTACGCGCGATGAGACCCGTGAGCCGAGCAGCACGACCGCCGGCGCACGGCGACGACGTGGCGATCCGCGTGCGCGGAGTGCGCAAGGCGTTCGGCTCGAACGTCGTGCTCGACGGCGTCGACCTCGACGTCTACGACGGCGAGGCCCTGATCATCCTTGGCGGCAGCGGCAGCGGCAAGAGCACCCTGCTGCGCGTGATGCTCGGTCTCGAGCGTCCCGACGAAGGGAGCGTTCACGTGCGTGGCGTCGACATCCTCAACGCGGACCAGGACGACCTGCGCGCGGTCCGCGAGCGCATCGGCGTCGCCTTCCAGGCCGGGGCGCTGTTCGGGTCGATGACGGTCAGCGAGAACCTCGACCTGCCGCTGCGCGAGTTCACGGATCTGCCACCGTCGACTCGTTCGATCGTGACCCGCATCAAGCTCTCGCTGGTCGGCCTCGGCGGCGCCGAGAACCTGCAGCCCTCCGAGCTGTCAGGAGGGATGAAGAAGCGGGCCGCGCTGGCGCGGGCGATGGCGCTCGATCCCGAGTTGCTGTTCTGCGACGAGCCGTCGGCGGGTCTCGACCCGGTGACGGCGGCGGGCCTCGATCGCCTGCTGATCCGGCTCAAGGAGGTGTTCGGGGTGACCCTGGTGGTGGTCACCCACGAGCTGTACAGCGCCTTCGCCATCGGCGACCGGATGGCGCTGCTGCATCGCGGCGAGATCCGCGCGCTGGGGGCCCCGGACGAGCTCCGGCGCTCCGAGGACCCCGTGGTGCGCCGCTTCCTCGAGCGCGAGGCCGACGCCGAGGACGAATCGAAGGTGACCTTCGCCGAGCTCGAGCGGGCCGGGTCCGGCCATGCGGAGTAGCATCGGAGCGCGGGAGTCGGGGCGTCGCGGCCGGGCCGGCCGGGTCGTTCGCGTTGGGCTTCTGCGGTGCGATCCCGCACGGAAGGAACCTGGCCGGCCGCGTGGAAGGGAGGCGACGGGGCGGTGATCGAGCGTGACGACGTACGAGTCGGGCTGTTCGTGGTGATCGCAGGCGCCCTGTTGGTCGTGATGACGCTGTGGATCCTCGGGCGCGGCGTGCTGGGCGACGGCGGCCGCCAGATCGAGATCCGTCTTTCCCACTCGGGGGGCATCCGAACCGGTGATCGAGTGCGCATCGCGGGGGTCGAGGCGGGGCGGATCAAGTCCGTCCAGCTCGCCACCGAAGAGGAGCTTCCGGTGCGCGTCGAGGTGACGATCGACCCCGAGCACCAGGTCTACCGGGGCGCCGAGGCGAGGTTGACGGCCGACAGCCTGCTCGGGGCGACCTATCTCGAGATCTTCCCAGGTCCGCCCTCTGCGGGGCCGCTCCCGGAGGACAGCTACGTCTCTGGCGAGCCGCGCGCGTCGCTCGACACGGTGTTCGCGCAGCTCGGCGAGCTGTCGGGCACCGCCGACGAGACGCTGATCCAGCTCCAGCAGGTGGTCGCCGATCTCAGCTCGGCGATCCAGCCGACGTTGGAGCGCCTCCAGCTCGTGCTCTCCGATCGCAACCTCGAGAGCGTCGAGTCCCTGCTGGCGGGCGCCGATCGCACGCTGGACGACCTCGGGACGGCCCTGGCGGCGACGCTCGAGCGGGTCGACGTCCTGCTGGCCGATCTCGGTGTGGCGAGCGAGGAGATCCCCGAGGCGGCGCGCTCGCTCGACCAGCTCACGCAGAGCCTGCAGAACGCGATCGGACCAGAAGGCGAGCGGATCACCGAGCTGCTCGAGACCGCCCGCGGGTCACTCGAAGGGCTCGACACCGGCCAGGGCGAGCTCGGGGAGCTGGTCGACGAGCTGGGGGACGCCGCGCGGAGCCTGCGCGCGCTCTCCGAGCAGCTGCGCGAGCGGCCGACCTCGCTGCTCGGGCTCGGGTCGCCGCGCGAGCGCAGCCCGGGCGATCGCCCGAGGGGTGGTGGAGGAGCGCCATGACCGCGACCGTGACGCGCTCACGCTCCACCCCTCGACATCGCGGTCGAGGAGCGGCGGCGACGCGCCGCCGCCGGCTCGAGCTCGCGGCGACGGCGGTCGCTCGCGCCGTCGTCGTCTCGGTCGTGGCCACCAGCCTGGCGTGCGGCTCCGGGACTCCCATCCGCTACTACACGTTCGAGGGGCCCTCCGTGGAGCGCGGCTCGGAATCGACGCCTGACGTGCTGCGGGTGGGCGTCGCTCCCATCGCGGTGGCGCCCCCCTACGATCAGGACCGCATCGCGTACCGCCCTCCCGGCAGCGATCACGAGATCTCCTTCTACCACTACCATCGCTGGGCTCTGGCGCCCTCGGAGGCGCTGCAGGTGGGTTTGGCCGGAGCGCTCGACCGCCTCGACGGCATCCGCGCCGAGCCGGTGAGCGGTGCGGCTTCCTACGATGCCGTGGTGGCGGGCCGCGTCACGCGCTTCGAGGAGGTCGACGACACCGAGGAGTCGATTCGCGTGGTGCTCGAGATCAGCCTCGGCTTGCGCGCAGGTGAAGACGAGGAGTGGCGCGACCGGGTGGACCTGGCGCTCGAAGCTCCGGTCGGCTCCCGGACCGTGGAGTCGGTGGTGGCGGCCCTGGCCGAGACGCTCGATGAGGCGGCGAGGAGGATCGCGACGGATCTCCTCGGCAGGTGAGCGCGGGCGAGATCTCTGCGGAGCGTGATCGAGGCCCGGGGAGCGCCTCGCGCTCTCGGCGGCTCCGAGGATTCCGGCGAGGCCAGACCGATGGTCGCACCGCGCGGATCCCCGACGGTGGTGCCCTCGAGGGCTCAGGGAGACGCGCACCGGAACGGTGCCGAGCTGCGCTCGACACCCGTTCCTTTGGCTAATGGATCGCGCGGTCGTGAACGTCTTCCTCACCCTCGGTCTCGAAGCCGTGCGTGAGCACGAAGAAGAACGAGGCGAAGCGCTCGGTCTCGGTCTCGGTGATCAGCTCGAAGGCATGCTCGCCCTCCCTCTGCTCCCCGACGTTCTCGACGTAGGAGACCCGATCCGGATCGATGACGATCTCACCGGCGAGACGCTTGCCGCGAATCGCCTGCGCGACCAGCAGGTTGCCGTCCTGCCCGAGCCACCAGTGCAGATCGTCGTCGTCGTAGAGCACGGCGTCGGCGCTGCCCACTCGCACCAGACAGTTCGGGTGATCCAGGATCCAGCTCCAGAAGGAGTCGAGCGACAGGGTCGACATGGGCGGCGACGATAGCAGCCGCCCAGGCTCCGGCGAGCTCGAGTCCGAACGACTCCCAGATGGCCTGCGTCGGCCCGTTCGCGTCCGGCGTCTGCTCGTTGCAAGGGCCAGCGGCTCGTGGTGTTCACCACTCCCCAACGAGCAGCGAGGTCGCGGCGCGGTCATACCACGAGCCCGCTAGCCGATCACTCTTGCGCCGCAAGCCCGCAAGCGGGCGCGGCTGGGTCGACCAGGTCACAGCCGTTTCTCTGGGCGAGCGCAGCGGCTTGATCGAACTTTGACCATTCTGTGAGCCTCCCGCTGGCCTAGTCGACCTAGTGCCCTACTCGCGCTCGATCGAGCGAAACGGCAGCCTCGGCCCTCGGCGAGGCGGCATGCTCCCGCCGGCGTGCAGGAGCTGGACGACCCGGGCGCGGTGCCCGTGCCAGGGCTCGAGCAGCTCGAGCATCCGAGAATCGTCGGCGCGGCGCTCCCCCGCCAGGTTCCAGGCGACCAGAGAGGGCAGGTTGTAGTCGCCGATCGGGATCGCGTCGGCGTCGCCGCACGCGACCCGGAGGACGAGAGCCGCCGTCCACTCGCCGATGCCCGAAATCGAGAGCAGACGCCTCCTGCCCTCTTCCAGGGCCAGCGACGGGATCTCCTCGAGGCGTTTGGCGCGCCGGGCGACGAAGCGGATCAGCTCGGCGCGGCGCCGCTCGATGCCGAAGGGGTGGTAGCTCTCGTAGCCGAGCCCAGCGAGGGTCGCCGGTGGCGGCGGCAGCCAGAGATCGAGCACGGCGGGGCCGGGTGCCCGCTCGCCGTACGCGCGGGTGAGAGTGCGATAGCTCCGGCTCGCCTCCTTGCCGAGGACCCGCTGTCCGAGGATCGCGGGCACCAGCACCTCGAGCACGGCCGCGGTGCGTGGAATGCGCAGGCCGGGATAGCGCCGGTGCAGGGAACGCAGCGGCTCGCTGCGCGGCGCGAAGCCGTCCGCGCCGGCGTCCTCGAGGCCGACCAGCGCGGGAAGACGCTCGAGCAGGGTCTCGGACCCCGCTCCCCAAGCTTCGCCCTCGAGGGCGCCGTCGGAGGCGGCGAGCAGGAGGGTCGCGGTTCCCGAGACGGTGCGCGTCGCGTAGGCGATCCAACCGTCGCCGCGGCGCAGCGCCGGATCACCGAGGACGCTCTTCGACGCCAGGGTCCGCAGGCCGTCGAGAGGCGCCGGATGGGGGAGTCGGCGGCGGGGCATCGGCCGAGCTTAAGGCCGGTGCGGCGGACGGCCGGTGTCCTCGAGCTGGAGCTGCGGCCGATTCGGCGGCGGCTACTCCGGCTGCGGCGACTTCGGCTGCGGCACCAGGCGGATGTAGGGGAGCGGCTGCTGCCAGCCGTCCGGGTACTTCGCGCGCGCCGCCTCGTCGGAGACCGACGGCAGGATGATCACGTCCTGGCCCTGCTGCCAGTCGGCGGGCGTCGCCACCTGCTCCTTCGCGGTGAGCTGGCAGGAGTCGAGCAGCCGGAGGATCTCGTGGAAGTTGCGCCCGGTGCTCATCGGATAGGTGATCGTCGCCTTGATCCGCTTGTCGGGCCCGATGATGAAGACCGTTCGCGCGGTCGCATTGTCGGCCGGGGTGCGCCCCTGAGCCGTGTCGCCGGCGTCCTCGGGGAGCATGTCGTACGTCTTGACGATCTGGAGCTCGGGGTCGCCGATCAGCGGATAGCTGACGGGGTGTCCTTGCGAGCTCTCGATGTCCTTCGACCATCGCTCGTGGTCGCTGACGCCGTCGACGCTGATGCCGATGACCTTGCAGTTGCGCTTCGCGAACTCGCTCATCAGGCCGGCGACCGCGCCCAGCTCGGTGGTGCAGACGGGGGTGAAGTCCTTGGGGTGGGAGAACAGGACCGCCCAGCCGTCGCCGATCCACTCGTGGAAGCGGATCCTCCCCTGGGTGGTCTCGGCGGTGAAATCCGGCGCCTGCGCGTTGATTCTGAGCGTCATCGTCGTACCTCTCGTGGTGTGTCTTCGGCCGTCCTCCTCGAGCTTGCGCAGCCCGCGACGGCGATGTTCCTCGGCTTCCCCATCCTAGACCAGCGTACGGCACTCGACCTTCCGAGGTGGGCGACGCTCGAACCGGAAGAGCCCGCTGCTAGCATCCTCCCGCTACGCCGGCATTCAGCACATCGAACCTCGACAGGAGAGCAAGCGCATGATCGGTTACGTCACGCTCGGCACCAACGACTTCGAGCGCGCGGCCAAGTTCTACGACGAGCTGTTCGGCTCGCTCGGCATCGGACGCTTCATGGAGATGGAGACTTTCATCGCCTGGTCGCCGAGCCCGAAAGCTCCGGCGGTGTCGATCATCAAGCCGTACGACGGCAACCCCGCCACGGTCGGCAACGGCGTGATGGTGGCGTTGGCCGTCGATTCGCCGGAGAAGGTGAACGCCCTGCACGCCAAGGCTCTCGAGCTCGGCGGCAAGGACGAGGGTGCGCCCGGCCCGCGCGGGGGCGGCGGGTTCTACGCCGGCTACTTCCGCGATCTCGACGGCAACAAGCTCAACGCCTTCTGCATGAACGGCGGATAACCGGCCGGCGTCGGCGAAGGGACGAGATCGTCGCCCGCCGTCTCCTCGCGGCTCTGGACCGGCGAGGAGCGATTCTCCGGAGGATCGATGGGCTGGGTCGAAGAACGGATCGGGGAGTGGATCGCGACGGCCGAGCGCAGCGGTGAGCTCCGCCGGGCGCCGAGCTGGAGGAGACCGCTCTCTCCCACGTAGGGGCTGCAAGCGGCGCGCTGCTGGCGGTGTTCAGAGCTCGTAGGTCTCGTCGGCGGGTCGTACCGCCCGCGCGAGCCACCGGGGACGGCGCAGCGGCCCGGTCGGTGGCCGCGTCATCGCGCGCCACTGCTCGTAGACCGCGCGCGCCTTCTTGCGGTCGACCTCGATGTCGCCGAAGCGGTCGCCGGGCTCGGCCTTCGTCACGCGCACCTTCTGGTGCCAGCAGTGCATGCCCGAGATCGGATCGGGATGGACGGGGAAGGTGAGGTTCTGGTGGACGCCGCTCTCGCGCCACCAGCGCAGGTCCTCGCCCAGCGCGTCGGGGTCGCCTGCCGGATCGGGGAGGCGGCGCCAGCGCCAGATCGCATCCTGCCTGTCGCCTTCTCGCTCTTCGACGGTGATCTCGACGGGAGCGCTGCCCCAGCCGCCGCCCTCCTCGACGTCCTGCGGGCGGCGCCAGCGGCCGAGGTGGTGGCTGCAGGCCGCGATGCCGGGGAGCAGGCCCTCGGTGACGAAGGGGCGGAGCACGAAGTGGCCGATCTCGGTGGTGACCCGCACCAGGTCGGCTTCACCAGCCCCGATGCGCTCGGCGTCGCGGGGATGGAGCCACAGCGGATTGGTGTGCGAGATCTCGTAGAGCCACTGCGCGTTGGCGGAGCGCGAGTGGATCAGGGTCGCGAGGCGGAAGGTGGGCAGGAGCACCATCTCTCCCTCCTCGAGCCGAGCGCGCGCAACGTGACTGGTGACCGCTCCCGGCATCGCGTGCTCGGGCCACCCCCACTCGGCGAGCGTCGGCGAGAAGATCTCGAGCTTCCCCGACGGTGTGGCGAACGGCTTCTCGCGATTCGGATCGCGATGCAGCTTGTAGACGCCGCGCTTCACCTCGAACGCGCCATAGCGGCGCATGTACTGGAGCGGTGTCAGCCCAGCGGCTGCCGCCGCCTCCGGCAATCCGGGCACCGAGTTCTCGAAGATCCACCGGTAGTGCTCGTCGATGGTGATCTTCTCCCCCGGCCGGTAGGGGGACTCGAAGTGGCGGCGGACGCCGAGCGCGCCATCGGGATCGATCGCCCAGGAGAGCTCGAAGAAGAACTCCTCCTCCTCCCAGACCTCGCCCGGATTCGTCTCGTAGGTCCGTTCGATCTTCCTGCCGTCGCGCTCGGCGAGCGCCCGGCGGACTGGCTGGCGGAATCCGATCCAGGCGCCGGCGTGCGTCTCCTGGCTCATCAGGTCGTGACGCTCGGGGGAGAGCCCCATCGGCAGGACGTAGTCGGCGTAGCGCGCGGTCTCGTTCCATGTCGGGGTGAGCGCCGCGTGCAGGCCCACCCGCTCCTCGTCGCACAGCATGTCGATCCAGGCGCAGCCGTCGGGGAAGGTCCAGACCGGGTTGAAGACGCGGCTGAAGTAGACGTCGATGCGCTGTTCCGGGGTCACCAGGTAGGGGAGGAGCGGGCTCAGCTCGTGGTAGGAGAGCGGGTAGTCGCGCGGGTAGAGAAGCTCGCTCCACACCTTCTGCGGCGGCGGCTTCATGAACGCGGCGGGCACGAACTTGTGCCAGGAATTGGGCGACGTCCCACCCCGGGTGCCGATCGAGCCGGTGAGCGCGTTGACCAGCTCGAGCACGCGCGCGGTCGCCCAGCCGCCGAGGTTGCCGGTGGCGGGGCCGCGCCAGACGTGGCTGGCGAGCCTCCCGCGGCTCTCGCCGATCCACTCGGCGGCGGCCTCGAGCTTCTCGACGGCGACCGTGCTCTCCTCCGCCGCCCGCTCGAAGGTGAAGGGGGAGAGGTGCTCGCCGAGCGCGGCGAGGAAGTCCTCGAACGATCCGCCGGCGCCCTTCAGGTGGCGCAGGGTCTCCTGCCAGTTGGAGTGCTCGCGCAGGAGATCCTCGTCGGCGAGTCCCGAGAACAACAGCCGGCGCGCGACGGCGAGCAGCACCGTGGTCTCCGATCCCGGCCAGGTGGGCAGCCAGAGATCCGCCTTGGCGGCGGTGTTCGAGAGCCGCGGATCCATCACGATCAGGCGCGCCCCCTCCTGCATGCCCTCGACGATCCGCTGCGCGTGCGGATTGAAGTAGTGCCCCGACTCGAGGTGGGCCGAGAGCAGCAGGATCGTGCGGGCGTTCGCGTAGTCGGGGGACGGTCGGTCGGAGCCGCAGACCAGGGCGTAGCCGACCCGGGCTCCGGAGGAGCAGACGTTGGTGTGGCTGTTGTGCCCGTCGACCCCCCATGCCCTGAGCACGCGGTCCATCGCGCCGTCGTGCCCGGGCCGCCCGACGTGGTACATGACCTCGGTACGCCGGTCCTCTCGCAGCGCGCGTCCGATGCGCTCGCCGAACACCTCGAGCACCTCGTCCCAGCTCACCCGCTCCCAGGCCCCGCCGCCGCGTTCCCCCTTGCGCTTGAGCGGGTGGAGGATGCGGTCGCGATCGTGGACCTGGTTGAGGGTCGCCGGGCCCTTGGCGCAGACGCGCCCTCGCGAGCCGGGGTGTTTGGGGTTGCCCTCGAGCTTGGTGATCTCGCCGGTGGCGCGATCGACGTAGGCGAGCAGCCCGCAGGCCGACTCGCAGTTGAAGCAGATCGTCGGCACCAGGCGGAGCGAGCGCTTCACGCGTCGGGGCCATGCCTTCGGGTCGTACTCCTCCCAGTCGTCCCAGCGCTCGGGCGGCGGAGCGGCCGTGATCCCCTCCGGCAGGAAGGGCAGCGGTGGCAGGCGCTGGCTCATCGTTCGTTGCGCCCCGCTGACACTCGTGTGCTCGCCGCGCGGACGAGAGTCACGACAGCGCCACCTGTTGACCGGCTCGCAGATAGATCCAGTCGAGGAGGAAGAAGGCGACCAGCAGCAGCGGAGGGAAGGCCACGGCGGCGACCGCCGCCAGCAGGCCCATCGCGTAGGAGGGGTGACGGATCATCATCCGGTGCGCGTGCCGGGCGTGAGCGGTCGGCGGCCGCAGCACGGTGGCGAGCGCGAGGATCGCCGGGTAGGCGGCAAGGCCGACGAGCAGCACCGGTCCGCGCGCGCCGAGCAGCCAGGCGAGCCCAGCGGTCGCGGCGGTCGCCTGCAGGAGCAGCACGAACGGGAGCAGCCGGTCCTCGGACCACAGCTCCCGGCCGCGCGCCTGCCAGAGCAGGAAGGCCGTGTACATCGCGGTGAGCACCGCCACCGGGATCGAGAGCGCCGCGAGCCACGCCGCCGGCACCGGTGGCAACGGGCGCAGGATCGGGTCGAGGATCGCGCCGGCGCCGATCGGGCCGCCGAGCCCGAGCGCCCAGGCCAGGCTGAGCGCGCCGTGAGCGATCAGGATCCAGCCCCCCCTGACCAACCACGAGCCGGTGTTCGGCTTGGTCAGCAGGAACAGGAAGCGCAGCGGCTTGTGCAGGTCGCCGATCAAGAGCGCGGTGGTGATCAGCAGAGCGCCCAGGCTCACCCAGCCGAGCAGCACCGGGTCGAGCGCCGGCACCCACGGCGAGAAGACGGCGCCGAGCAGCGCGCCGGCTGCGACCGCCTTGGTCGTCATGTAGGCGGCGATCGCCGTCCCCCATTGGCGCTTGCGCGGTACGTCGTAGACGGTCCGTGCGTCGGCGGTGCCGGGGGCCGGCAACGGGTCGGGGACCTCGGCGTGCGAGAGCGTGCGCGCGCCGTCGGAGCGCAGCGGGTCGAGTGCGGCGGGATCGGCGTCCAGGTAGAGGGTGCGCGGCCGGGTCTGGCGCTCCGGCTTGCGCGCGACCGCCTGCCGCCGGGCGAGCTCGGCGCGGGTTGCGCGATCGTCGAAATCGACCACCTTGATCGCCTGCTCGGGGCAGACCGAGACGCACGCCGGGGCGAGGCCGACCTCGAGTCGGTGGGCGCAGAGGTGACACTTGGCGGCGGTGCCGTGACGCTCGTCGATGTGGATCGCGTCGTACGGGCAGGCCTGAAGGCAGGAGGCGCAGCCGATACAACGGTCGCGGTCGAGGTCGACGATGCCGTCGGGGCGCTTGTGGAGCGCCTTGGTCGGGCAGATCTCGATGCAGGGGGCGTCGGCGCAGTGGTTACAGCGGAGCACCGCGGCCGAGCGCCGGGTGTCCGGAAAGGTGCCGTGCTCGACCCATTTGACCCAGGTGCGAAAGGCGCCGAGCGGGACGTGGTTCTCGGCTTTGCAGGCGACGGTGCAGGCATGACAGCCGATGCAGGCGCCCTGGTCGAGTACGAAGCCGAGGTGCACGGAGCAGAGAGTAGCAGTCGCGAACGAGCCCGGCGGCGCTTCGAGATCGAGGCCGGAGCGCTGCTCGTGTTCGAATTGCGACGCCGCTTCCCAGGGGCGCCGCCTCGAGCAGCCCCGTCCTGGCGGGGGGCGGCTGCCGCTCAGCGGGCGCTGTCGTTCGCCGGAGGGCGCCGGCCCGGCGACCGCGTTGCTCGAAGGGCGGCCGGAAGCTGCTCGAGCTTCGCGCTCAGCTCGACGAGGTCTCGAGCCAGCGACGCCTCGAGCACGAGCGGGGCCGTGGCCGCCGGGTGGATCAGCTCGAGGCGCCAGGCGTGCAGGGCGCAACGCCGGTGACCGAGGTGAGCGATCTCGGCGGCCGACAGCTCGCGGTCGAGCGAGCGCAGGAACAGCGCGTCGCCGCCGAGGTAGAGCCGATCGCCCAGGACCGGGTGGCCGATCGCGGCCAGGTGGACGCGGATCTGGTGCTGGCGTCCGGTCGCCGGGCGCACCTCGACCAGGGCCGAAGAGGCTCCCGTGCTCAACACGCGCCAGCCGGTCGCGGCCGGCTGTCCCGCCGGGCTCGTACAGCGCCGAACGGGAACCGCTGAATCGGCATCGACGCCGATCGGCGCGTCGATGCGACCGGCCCGCGGCTCCGGGATGCCGCGCACCAGCGCGAGGTAGCGCTTCGAGATCTCGCCACGCTCGAAGGCATCGCCCACCGCGGCGCGCACCACCGGGTCCTTGGCGAGCAGGAGCACCCCGCTGGTCTCGAGATCGAGCCGGTGGCAGGGAGAGGGGCGGTCGCTTCGGCCGCACGCCGCGAGCTGGCGATGCAGGCGCTCGACCAGGGAGCCGGAGAGGTGGCTGCGGGTGGGGTGGGTCGCCACGCCGCTCGGCTTGGCGACCGCGATCAGGTGCTCGTCTTCCCACAGCACCTCGATCGGCGCCCGATCGTCGCGGCCGCCGGCCGCAGGGGCGTCGAGCGTGACGACCACGCTCTGGCCCCAGCGCAGGCGGGTCGCCGGCCGTATCCGCCCGATCGCGGCCTGCTGTGGATCGCGCCCGGCGAGCACCACGCATCGAGCCGACTCCACCCACCGTCGCGCCCGCTCGCGCGTGCACCAACGCAGCCGCGAGCCGAGGAAGCTGTCGAGCCGGCTGCCGTGCTCCGGCCTCCCGACCTCGAAGCGCAGCTCCTCGGTGTCGAGGCTCAGGTCGCGCTGGAACGATCCCATCGCGGTCACGGTGTGGCGGGGGTCGATCGCGGCGATTGACCGTCCGGCCAGTTATCTATACGATGAATAGTCGAATCCCGAAGAGCGCCCGAGAACGTCCCCCGGAAGACCCCACAGCACGGCGCCCGACAGGTCGAAGGACTCTCGCAGACGAAAGGAACAATGGCCATGAAGACACTCGCCCTCTTCGGCATCCTGCTGGCGCTCGCCCTGCCCGTGATCGCCTCGAGCTCGAAGGCCGATCCCGCGGGACCGATCACCTTTGCCGAGCACGTCGCCCCCATCTTCTTCGAGAACTGCGTCAGCTGCCACCGCCCGGGACAGGTGGCGCCGATGTCGCTGCTCACCTACGAGGATGCGCGTCCGTGGGCGAAGTCGATTCGCCGGGTGACCGCCGAGCGGACGATGCCCCCCTGGTTCGCGAACCCGGACCACGGCGACTTCGTCGAGGACTCGCGCCTTTCCGACGACGAGAAGGAGCTGATTGCGCGCTGGGTCGCCGGCGGCGCCAAGCAGGGAGATCTCGCCAAGATGCCGGCGGCGCCGAGCTTCGCCAGCGAGTGGCGGATCGGCGAGCCCGACCTCGTCTTGACCATGGAGCCGTTCGAGGTGACGGACGAGATGGAGGACCACTACGAGTGGCTGGTCATCGAGAACCCCCTCGACGAGGACCGCTGGATCAAGACCGTCGAGGTGCGTCCCTCGTTCATGGCGGGCGCGCACCACAACCTGACCTTCATCGCTCCCCCGGGAGCGGGTCCCGAGTCGCTCGGCGAGGAGCGCAACCTGGTGGTCGGCTGGGCGCCGGGCGCGATGCCGTTCCGCTACCCCGAGGGGCGCGGCAAGCTGCTGCCGGCGAAGAGCAACGTGCTGTTCCAGATGCACTACCACAAGAACCCGGGGCCGGGTACCGGCGGCGTCGATCAGACCTCGGTCGGCATCCGGTTCTACGACGAGGGCGCCGAGGTCAAGCCGGTGACCACGATGTGGGTGCTCGATCCCGCGCTGCGCATCCCGCCGGGGGAAGCCAACTACCAGTCGGTCTCCGAGTTCACCTTCGAGCACGAGGGCGTGATCTACAACTTCACGCCGCACATGCACCTTCGGGGCAAGAGCTTCCGCTACACGGCGCACTACCCGGACGGCCGGGAGGAGATCCTGCTCGACGTGCCGGACTACGACTTCAACTGGCAGCTCACGTACACGCCGAAGGAGCAGCTGCGCATGCCGAAGGGCGCCCGGGTCGTGTGCGAGGCGGTGTTCGACAACTCGGCTGACAATCCGGCGAACCCCGACCCCGGGATCGAGGTGACCTGGGGTGAGGCGACCAGCGACGAGATGATGATCGGGTTCATGGAGTACGCCTACCTCGACACCGACGAGATGCCGACGTTCTCGGTGCCGCCCGCGATCCGCGAGCAGATGCGCCAGCAGCTCTCGGCCGAGGCGCGCGGCGAGTCCACCGGCGGCGATCGCTAGCGGGCTCGTGGTGTTCACCACTCCCCAACGAGCAGCGAGGTCGCGGCGCGGTCATACCACGAGCCCGCTAGCCGATCACTCGTGCGCCGCAAGCCCGCAAGCGGGCGCGGCTGGGTCGACCAGGCCACAGCCGTTTCTCTGGGCGAG
>DATKBT010000112.1:0-78308 GCA_035546295.1 Thermoanaerobaculia bacterium
GGCGCAGGTTGGCGAGCATCGGTCGGGTTCGCGGGAATCGACTGAGGGTGGGGCGGGACGACACCGAAGGGTATCCCCCCGTGGGCCGCTCGAGCCAGAGCTAGCGGGCTCGTGGTTGTCACCACTCCCCAACGAGCTGCGAGGGCGAGGCGCGGTCACACCACGAGCCCTTCCCGCTGGCCTAGTCGACCTAGGTCGACTAGGCCAGCTTGGCGTTGTCGCCGGAGCCCGTCGTTCCGCTGCGGCTGCGGCGTAGCGCGCCGGAAGCGCGCCGCCGTGTGGCCCGTTCGCGCGAGCGTGTGACAAGATCCGGGCGATCCCGGAACCGGGACAGGGAGCACCCGATGCACTGGAAGCTGCTCAGTCTTGCCGCCGCCTCGGCCGCAGCCGCCATGGTGGCGCTCGCCGGCGCAGCTCTCGCCCAGGCGCCCGGTGATGCGCTCCCCGAGCGAGCCGAGGACATCCGCCCGCTCCTGATCGGCGCCGAAGTCCCCTCGGTCGAGGTGCGCACGCTCGACGGCGATGCCGTCGACCTCCGCGACATCGTACGCCGCAAGCCGACGATTCTCCTCTTCTATCGCGGCGGTTGGTGACCCTACTGCAATACGCAGCTGGGTCAGCTGCGCGAGATCGAGGATGAGCTCACCGGCCTCGGCTATCAGATCGTCGGTCTGAGCGCCGATCGTCCCGCCAAGATGCGGGAGACCGCCGAGAAGCACGAGATGACCTGGACGGTCCTCTCGGACGCCGAGGCCGCCGCGGCTCGGGCGTTCGGACTCGCCTTCCGTGTCGACGACGAGACCTTCCAGCGTTACAAGGGCTTCGGCATCGACCTCGAGGCGGCGTCCGGCAAGACCCACCACGTCCTGCCGGTGCCGGCGGTGTACGTCGTCGACGAGGACGGCAGGATCGCGTTCGAGTACGTGCACCCGGACTACCGGGTGCGCATCCCGGCGAGCGTGGTGCTGGCGGCGGCCGAGACCCTCCGCAATTAGTCAGGCTCGCCGGCGGCCACCCTCGGAGGCGGGTGCTCGGTCCCGGCCGACTCGCTCTCGGCTGGCGCTCGTGTCGAGTCGAGGTCGCGGCCGGACCGTGCGCGCCGCTTCGCGTTCGCGGCCGGGCTTCCCGGCTGAACGCCCGCACTGCGGCGGCGCGCTGCCGGCCCTGCGCTCCTCTCGTCACGTCAGGAGGAAGCGCACCCCGCAGCACTCGAGGACGTCGCGCTCGACCGCGAGCCCGCGCTTCGCCGCCGCGCGCTCGACGGCTCGGCGATCACCGACCACCACGTCGAAGCCGCACACCCCTTCGCCGCGCCCGTCCCGGGCCTCGACGAAGCGGAGCTCGCCGCCGTCGAGCGCGATCCGGAGGCCACCGCCGATCGATTCCGGCTCGAGGCGCAGGATCTCTCCCCAGCGCGCCGCCAGCGCCTCCGGCGTGTCGCTCTGGAGCTCGACGCCGGTGACCGCGCGGGCGTTGGCGGCGGAGCCCTCCTCCTTCCAGGTCGGACCCGCCCAGCGCCACGAGGCCGGCGGCATCGCCTCGTCGAGCGAGAGGATCGCGCCGCCGACGTCGCGCGGATGGAGGTGCGTCCCCTCGATGTCGTCGTGGTCGGACCTCCAGACCACGCGCACTCCGAGCTCCGCGAGATACCGCCGGGTCTCCTCCATGTCCTCGACCTGGAGGATCACCATGTAGCCGCCGTCGCCGCCGCGTCGCTCGAGGTAGCGGCCGGCCGCGGTGCCGTCCTCGACCGGAGACACGATCTCGAGGAAGGTGTCGCCGAGCGCGAAGACGACGTTCTCGAGCCCGAACTCGCCGACGCCGGGATCGCGATAGCCGGAACCGAGACCGAACAGGTGACGGAGCAGGTCGGCGGACGGCTCGAGCTCGCCGGCGACCAGAACGACCTGGCGAAGACGCATCGGTGAATCTCCTCGCGGAAATGGGTCGCGTCGACTCTAACGCCTGCGCCGCCGAGCACGCAGGCGTCGTGCGTGCTCTCGGAGCTCGGAGCTCGGAGCTCGGCGCTCGGGGCGGCGGCGGCGAAGGCGCTCCGAGCGGTCGGAGCGGGTAGAATCGAGGCTTCTGCAACTCGAAGAGGGGTCAAGCGCAGAGCGCGAGAGGGAGGCCGCCGCGAGCCCGCAGTGCGGCGCCAGACCACCGTGGCGCCGACCGGCTCGCGCTGAGAAGCGGCCCGAGAACGGACGGAGGATCGTCGGCCTTCGCCCGGAGTCGAGACCCGTTACCGGCCGTCCCACCCCTTCTCCTCGTCTTCCTCCGGCGCCCCCTCCCGCTTCTCGTGGAACCGCCGGATCTTGTCGAGCTCCTTGGCGTCCAGGATCGCGACGAAGCTCTCGTCCCAGCCTCGCGCCGTCACCGTGACGCTGACCGCCGCCGCCAGGCGCTCGAGGTCGGCGAGCTCCAGCCGCGCGCCCACGATCTCCCGGTTGTCGCGACCCTCCGGGGGCACGCGGAACAGCTCCAGGAAGAGGCTCTCTCCGTCGTCCAGCGCTACGCTCACCGTGTGCACGTGGAGCGGCTCGCCGGCCATCGTGAAGGTGAGCAGGAGGGCGAGCGTGCCGGTGCCGTCGTCGGCGATCAGCAGCGAAGCCTTGCGCCCCGAGTCAGGATCCGTCAGCCGCACACGCTTCGACGCCCTCACGCCTTCGCGGCGGGAAGACAGCAGCCTACGGACCAGGCGCGCGAGGTCCCCCACCGGGAGCATCAGGCCTCCCTCCTGCGCCAGGGCACGCACGAAGCAGCCGCCGAGCATGAGGCCGCCGGCGGTGATCGCCGACCGCCTGGACAGCGCTCTGTTCGGTCGGGAGAGAATTCTCGGATCGCGCGCGGTGCTGGGTTGCGGGGCGGTGCTGGGTTGCGCGGCGGTGCGGTCTGCTGCGGTCACGGGAGCCTCTTCGAAGATCGGCGCTGCTCGCGCGCGAATCGTTTCGCCTACCGATCGTCGCACGCACATTGTACGGAGGAGTCCGCGATCCGCGGCCGACGACTACACTCTGCGCGTCTCCCGCCGGTCTGAGCCAGAGGCGCGACGAGAACGGAGCAAGGATGACCACCGGAATCGCCCTGATGCTGGCGCTGATCGTGCTGGCCTTCGTCGCCTTCGCGCTCGAGCTCCTACCGCTCGAAGTCGTGGCGCTCAGTTTGCTCGGGGCGGTGTACGCATTCGGGCTGGTGAGCGCCGAGCAGGCGCTCGAGGGGTTCAGCAACAAGGCCGTGATCGCGATCGGCTCGCTGCTGGTGCTCAGCCATGCGTTGACCAAGACCGGCCTGGTGGAGGCCGCGGCCGAGCGGATCGAGAGCTGGGCGATGCGCCGGCGATGGCTCGGGGTCTCGGTACTGCTCGGCGTCGTCGCGGTGCTGTCGGGGTTCCTCAACAACACCGCGATCGTCGCGATCTTCATTCCGCTCGCGCTCGACCTGAGTCGAAGATTGGAGATCTCGCCGAGCCGCGTGCTGATGCCCCTCTCCTTTGCGTCGATCTTCGGCGGCACCCTGACCCTGATCGGAACCTCGACCAACCTGCTGGTGAGCTCGATCGCCCAGGAGGCGGGCGAGCCGCCCTTCTCGATGTTCGAGTTCTCGCTGCTCGGGCTGGTGTTCCTGGGCGTCGGCCTCACCTACGTGACGCTGTTCGCTCGCCGCCTCCTGCCGGCGAGGATCGACGCCCACGCGCTCGAGGAGCGATACGACCTCGGGGCCTACCTCAGCGAGCTCTCGGTCACAGCGGAGTCGGAGCTGGTCGGCGAGACCCTGAGCTCGGCGCGCCTGGGTGAGCGTTTCGGGGTCAACGTGCTCGACGTCCTGCGCGGAGAGCAGCGCTTCGAGAGGATCGCGGGTCTACCGCTCTTGCCCGGCGATCGGCTGGTCGCCCAGGGGGCGGCCGAAGACATCCTGAGGCTGCGCCACGAGCTCGGGCTCGATGCGCCGGAACCCACCGGCGGGGAGAGCGAGGTGGTCGCCGAGGAGCTGGCCGACGACCGCGTGCTCGCCGAGGCGCTCGTGCATCCCAACAGCGCGCTGGTCGGGAGGACCCTGGCCGACGTCGGCTTCCGGCAGCGCTATCGCGCGGTCGTGCTGGGAATCCGGCGCTACGGCGAGCCGATCCAGCGGCGACTGGGGCAGACGTTGCTTCGCGCCTGGGACGCTCTGCTCCTGGTGGTCCCCAAGAACCGCCTGGCGCCGCTCGAGCGCAGCGCGGACCTGATCGTCCTCGCGCAGCACACCGAGCCCCCGGAGCGCCCCCGGGGATGGTGGCTGGTGCTCGTGGTGCTCCCGCTCGTCATCGCCCTGTCGGCCTTCCACGTCGTCGAGATCGCGATCGGCGCGTTGCTCGGCGCGGTGGTGCTGCTGGTCACTCGCACGATCGAGGCGCGCGACGCCTACCGCGCGGTGGACTGGAGCGTGATCTTCCTGATCGCGGCGTTCGTCCCGGTCGGTCAGGCCGTGATCAACACTGGCACCGCCGACTTCGTCGCCAGCGGCATCCTCGCGGTCGCCCGGATGGCGCCGGTCACCGAGGCGATCGCGGTCCTCTCCCTGCTCTACGTGTGCACCTCGCTGCTCACCCAGATGGTCTCCAACGCCGCGGCCGCGATCGTGCTGACGCCGATCGCGCTCAGCCTGGCGCAGGCCTTGGGCGTCGATCCCCGGCCCTACCTGGTCGCGGTCTGCTTCGCCGCCTCGGCCGAGTTCATGACGCCGATGGGATACCAGACGAACATGATGGTCTACGCCCCCGGCGGCTATCGCTTTCTCGACTACACGCGCTTCGGCGCGCCGCTCAACCTGACCTTCTGGATCCTCGCGACGCTCCTGATCCCGCGCTTCTGGCCGCTGTGAGCGCCATCTCGACGCTCTCGCCCCTCGACGGGGCGCGACAGCTCGATGCTCTCGAACGGCGACGCTCCCCGACGGGCTGGACCCTTGTCGTCGCGCCGCGAAGCTCCCTCGAGCACGCCGGCGGCGGGAGAGCTCGAAGATCGCGGCGGCCCGCCGAGCCGGCTCCCGAGCCCCCCGACGAGCACCGCTTTCTGTGCGGGATCGGAGGAGACGCCCTTTGACCCCGCGCGCTACTTCCGGCCGAACAGTGCGATTCCGATCAGCGCGCCGATCATGGCGAACAGCGCGTAGACCACCAGGCTGATCACGAAGCCGAAGATCGCCATGCCGATGCCGACCCCGGCAGCGCCCATGTTGGCGAACGCGTCCTGCACCTCGGGCGGCAGCCCCTCGACGTTCTGGAGAGTCTCCTGCACCCCGGTCAGCCCGCTCGCCATGCCCATCAGGTTGAAGGGCAGCGCGACGATGAATGCCACGACCGCGCCGATCACGCCGGTGAGCGCGCCGAGACCCGCTGCCGGTCCGTAGGGGGTCGCCGGCTGCGGGCCGATCTGCTGATTGAACAGGTAGGCGGCGAGCATGCCGCCGCCGATCACCCAGGCGCAGCAGGCGCAGTTGCCGAGGCTGACGAACGGAATCCCGGAGAGGACCCCGAGGACGCCCCCACCGATCAAAGCGGGCTTCAACATGTTGTTCATGGCTCTCCCTTCCCTGAAGCGACGTGCAGTCGCGTGATCGAATTCTCCGGACCGCCGGCTCGGGCCGGCCCCGCTCTTTCCGACCGAGGCGCCAGGATCTGCTCGGCGGCCAGCCACAGCAGCAACGCCACCGGCAGGGCGGCGACGACGCCGGTGCCGAACCGCGTCCCCCAGGTATCGGTCGGCAGCGCGACGTCGATCAGCAGCGGCAGGAAGCACCACAGCATCCGCCTGGGCTCGCCGAGCAGCCATCCCCGGAAGCGGTGGAGCCAGGGCAGCGCCAGCAGACCAATCAGACCACCGGCGTAGAGCCCGGCGCAGCGGTGGCAGACCGCGAGCTGGTGGTCGCCGAGGAAGAAGCTGCGCTCGGGGATCTGGTGGCAGACGAGATCGAACGCCAGGTAGATCCAGGGCGCCACGCTCCAACTCCCCTCCGCCGCGATCGGCGCCAGCACGACGAGCGCGAGCCAGAGGCCCGTCCCCGCGACCAGGGCGGGGTGCGGCATGCGTTGCGGGGCGGTCATGGTCGTGCGCGAGTGTACCTCGCGATCAAGCAAACGCTCGCCTCCATGCGCACCCGGTTGTCCCAGATTCCGAGCGACCGCATTCCTCGGCCTTCGAGGCTTCGGGCGGCGCCCGCCGGTTCAGATTTGGGCGCATCGAGAGCCTCTGCCTTGGAGAGGGGGAGGAATCAGCTCGGCTCAGCGAGCCGGAGATGTGCTCCCCGGCGCATGCTGAGGCTACCCGCCGACCTCGATCCGGCCGACCACCAGCGAAGCGGCCTGGGCGATCGAGTCCCACATCGCGACCCCGACGCGGTGCGTGCCGGGAGAAAGGCGGAGCTCGATCGCTGCCCGGTAGAAGGAGGCGCGAGCCTTGTCGAGATCGGCGTCCGGGATCTGGAGCGGCACCTGCAGGTGCTGCTGGTCCTGGAGCCGGCCGCGGGCGTCTAGAACGGCGACGGCGACCTGGGAGCTCGCCTGGTGCAGCCCCGAGGCGGCCGCCAGACCGAGCCGCTCGATCGGGAACATGAGCGCGAGCTGGACCTGCTGGCGACCGTCGCTGCCCGGGCTCTGCCCCAAGCTCGCGAGCTCGAGACGGTGCGGGTTGGCTGTGGCGGTGGCGTCGAGGCCGGCGAGCGCGAGGTCGACGAGCCGGCCTTCGAGCGAGCGGGGGGCGTGCAGCCGGGGAAATCGCACGACGGCGCCGCGTTGCCGCACCTTGAGCCCGAGCTCCCGGTAGGGGGCGGTCGCCTCGCCGCGCGCATCGAGAGCCAGCGAGTAATGGTGACCGCTGTCTCGTGCGATCTCGGTCAGCGCTCCCACGATCGACGTCTCGGAGATGAACGAGAGGCCGCCGGTCTCCTCGGCGAGCCGCAAGAGCCCCTCGCGCATGTCGGAGACCTCGATCGCGCCTCGTCCCCGGGCCCGCGCGTCCGCCGCGGCGGCATCGCCGGGCGGGGGCATCAAGGGGAAGAAGCGAATCCGGTATGCGTTGGCGGCAGCGATCAGGAGGTCGAGCTCGACGCTCAGGTCCTGGTTCTCGACCGCCTGACGGCCGCGCAGGATCTCCTGACTGACGTCGCGAGACATGATGCCGCCGTCGCCGAGCAGGGTGGTCCCAGGGGTGTCGGACTGGCTGACGCGGGCCGCGGCGGGATCGTTGTCGCGCGCCGACGTGCCGCTCATCGCGGACTGGATCCTGTTCATCGCGCTGCCGCCGGGGCGTACCGCCCAGCCGCCGGTGAGGTAGACGACCGCCTTGCGCCCCGGCGTCAGCGCTAGCGAGCGCACGACGCTCTGGAGGCCGAGCAGGATCTGCTCGGTCTCGCGCAGACCCTCGGCGGCATACGTCCTCATCTCGCCCATCACGCTGTCGATGGAGGCCATCGCCACGATGCGCTCGCTGGAGCTGCCGCGCATGTTGGCCAGCATCTCCTGAAGCGCCTGTTGAGCGAGGGTCTCGCGGGCGTCGACGCTCGAGCCGGTCGCCGGTCGCGAGGCGACCTGTGCAAAGGCGGCCTCGATCGCGGCCGGGTCGGGGGTCCAGTCCTGCACGAGCTCGATCCGCCCGTCGTAGTGGACGACCCGCGCTCGCGCGCCTTCGGGAGCGAGCAGGGCGCCGATTTCGGGCAGCAGCTGCTCGAAGGCGACCTCCCGGCTCGCCTCGCGCAGCGTGCGCGAGTCGACCAGCAGCAGGATCGAGAGGGGCTGGCCACCGGCGCCCGGGACCTCGGCGAAGTAGTCGCTCTCGATGTTCCTGCCGTCGAGCGTCAGCTTGAAATCCTCGCGCTCGAGCCCCGTGATCGGGCTCCCCTGACGATCCGTCACCGTCACGTCGAGCTCGACGACGCTCACATCGAGCGTTTCCGAGAAGACCGATGAGCGTTGGGCGGCAGCGGTCAGCGGCGAGTTGAGGGCAATGAGCGCTGCGCCGAGGACGAGGGAACTCCGGTGCCGAGCTCGCGCGCGCAGACGGCTCCGAGGCGCTTCGATCTTCGGCGCTCGTGACATCAAGTCTCGATGTTCTCGCAGAAGTAGTCGCAGAAGTTGTCGCAGATCGTCCTGCTCGTCACGCTCCGCCCTCCGCTCTTGAGAGGCGAGCTCGAACCCTCGACTCCGCGGTGAGCCTCGCCAGGATCAAAAAGAGCGAGCTTTGCGGCCGACCCTCGCCGTACATGTTAGCGCGCCGCTGGGGCCACCTTCCCCTTCGAGTGCCCGCTATGCTGGCTCCGTGGCGTCAGTCGGTTCGGCCCGGGTGCTGGGCTTCTCGGTCCCCGACGAAGCCGAGCCGTTGCGGCGCGAGCTCGGCTACATGACTCAGCGGTTCTCGCTCTACGAGGACCTCACCGTGCGCGAGAACCTCGAGTTCATGGCCGAAGTGCACGGAGCGCGCCGGCGGGCGCAAGGCGAGCTCGTTGGCGAGGCGCTGCCGCTCACGCATTTCCTGCGCGCAGTGCGCGGCATCCTCCTGCGCGGCGCCGGGCTCGGCGAGCTGTCCGCCAGCCTATGGCCGCTCGCTCTGTTCACGGCCGTCATGCTGTCGTTGGCCCTGCTCCGCTTCCGCAAGCGGCTCGACTGACCGGGGACGACTGATCGGGGACCGACTGATCGGGGACCGACTGATCGGGGTGGCGAAGGCCCTACTCCGGGTCGCGCGCCCGCAGCGTGAAGCAGTGGTGGCCCGCGGGATGGTGCCAGAAGCGTTCGAGCCCGACACCGGTGCGCGCCGCGGCGACGCTCGCGTCGCGGTCCTCGAGCAGGAAGGTGGCGCACAGGCGGAACTGCGGTGCGGCGAGCGGCTCGTAGCCGTAGCGCTCGCCGGTCTGCGGGTCCTCGAGCTCGATGGCGACGCCCCGGCGACTCGCCAGGCTCTCCAGGTCCGTTGGCAGCTCGGCCTCGTCCGCCCAGTGAGCGTCGGCCGCCTCGGCGATCTGCCGCAGGTCGGCGACCCGTGCGGCGTCGAAGCGCTCGGCACGCGCTCGCCAGGGTCCGGCGATGCCCGACAGGCCGAGCACGAGCACGCCGAGCACGGTG
The DNA here is from genome assembly GCA_035546295.1 of Thermoanaerobaculia bacterium. Lineage (GTDB taxonomy): Bacteria > Acidobacteriota > Thermoanaerobaculia > Multivoradales > Multivoraceae > DATKBT01. The sequence continues at coordinate 9,095 of DATKBT010000112.1, forward strand.
ACGGTCACGGCGGCGGCGAGCAGTCGAACCCCGCCTCGCGCCAGCGCGGCGCCGCCCTCGTCCGAGCGCAGCTCCCACAGGTAGTAGGCCAGCACGGTGCCCGCGATCACGGCCACCACCAGCGTCTTGAGCAGGAAGCGCAGCGTCGGGTCGCCCTCGAGCAGGCGGTAGAGCACGGCGGAGAGGTCGCCGACCGCGACGCAGGCCGCGACGAACAGGGTGAGGTAGGTCAACCATTGTCGGACCTTCGACGTGCGCTGCACCGGGTCGCGGCGGGTCTCGATGCGGATGCGGCGCGAGAACCAGAGATAGAGCGGGAACGAGACGATCAGGGCGGCCGCCGCCGATCGGGTCGAGCTGGCGGTGGCGACCTGCCAGGCCATCTCGGTGCCGAGCGGGAGCCAGCGGTTGATGACGTCGAAGGCGATCCGCCCGACCGAGAAGGCGGAGACGTAGAGCAGCGTGAAGGTGACCAGGTACTGGAAGGCGTCGCGCGCCGACACGTAGGGCTTCGGCCGCGGCACCGGCACGTCGAACTCGAGGTCGGCGTACTCGGCGAGCGCCTCCTCGACCTCGTCGGCCGGCCAGCCAGCGTCGGCGAGCTTCTCGCGCAGGATCACCTTGTCGTGACCGCGCGCGAGGCCCTCGGCCACGAAACGTTCGAGCGCATTCTTCACAGCAGCCTCCGTTTTGCGGGCGAATCGTGCCTTCGGACACCGTCCAGAGACGCGGTGCGGATCGGAGGTTACCCGGGAGCGTGGGCGTGGCTGCGCCGGCGGCGAGATGCCGTCGTCTGGTGCACGGCGCGCGAGCTCGGGAGCGTCGCCAGTCGTAGAATCTTCGCCCAGACCGTCCGACCGTTCTCGGGCTTCGACAGTGTCGAGAAAACAGTGTCGAGAAAACAGGGTCGAGAAAACAGGGTCGAGAAGACGGCGAGAGTGGAGCCAGGAGACTGCCGATGCCGGACGACCAGCCCTCGTACCAGCGCGAGCCCTACCGCCGGACCCTCGAGGTCGAGGTGCTCGAGGTGGGCGAAGACGAGCGCGGGGTCTGGGCGGTGCTCGACGACACCGTTCTGTATCCAGAGGGCGGCGGACAGCCGGCCGATCGCGGCCTCCTCGCCGGCGTCCCGGTTCACGACGTCCGGCGCCGCGGCGAGCGCCTCGAGCACTGGCTCGAGCGACCCGTCGAGCCAGGCGAGGCGCGACTCGAGCTCGACTGGGCGCGGCGCTACGACCACATGCAGCAGCACACCGCTCAGCACCTCCTGAGCGCGATCGCTCAGGACCGTCACGGCTGGGCGACGTCGTCGTTCCACCTGGGCGTCCTCGATCAGGGAGCTGGCGTGTGCGACATCGAGCTCGACGTCGCCGAGCTCTCCGTTCTCCAGCTCGCTCGGCTCGAGGAGGAGCTGGCCGAGGAGATCCGCGCCGCTCGTGCGGTGACCGCGCGCCATCTCGAGCGCGACGAGCTCGAGGCGCTCGGCGAGCGCGTGCGCAGCCGCGGGCTCCCCGAGGGCTTCTCGGGCGCGGTGCGCCTGGTCGAGATCGCGGGCGTCGACCTCAACACCTGCGGCGGCACCCACCTGGGCTCGACCGCCGAGATCGAGGCGATCAAGCTGCTCGGCACCGAGCGCATGCGGGGCGGCACGCGTCTCTACTGGGTGGCGGGGGCGCGCGTGCGAGCGCGCCTCGGCCGCGACGAAGAGCGGCTCGCGGCCTTGCGCGGGATCTTCGAGTGCGCCGACGACGAGCTCGAGGAGATCGCCGACAAGAAGCTCGTGCGTCTCGAGGCGGCCGAGCGGCGAGTCCGGGATCTACAGCGCGCGCTCGCCGAGCGGACCGCGGGTGTGCTCGCCGCCTTCTCCGATCGGGTGGTCGAAGCGCACTTCGCCGACGAGGACGCAGCCTTCCTCCAGGCCATCGGCCGTGCCTTCGCCGCGTCGGATCATCCCGGAATGGCGCTGTTGACGGCGGGTGAGGGGGAGAAGGCGAGCTTCCTGGTGGCGGCGGGAGGCGGCTCGGGTCGCGAGGCGATCGAGGTCGGCCCAGCGGTCGCCGAGGCCCTCGGTGGGCGCGGCGGCGGGCGCGGTGCGATCTTCCAGGGACGCGCCGGGTCCCTGGAGGGGCGCGCCGAGGCGCTGGCGAGGATGCAGGCGGCCCTTCCATAGTCGCGCCGCGGTCGTACCGCGAGCCACTAGCTCATGCTTCCACGCCAGCGCCGCAAGCGGCACCGCTCGGGCCCGACCTGAGCCTGAAACCGCTGATCCCAGGTTGTTTGGGTGCTGCTTGATCGAACTTTGACCGCGTTGTGAGCCTTGGTCTCGCGCTTGCGCGAGGCTAAATGACCGCCGCCCGCCCCAGGCAGGCAAGACCTGCGCCCGACAGCTCGCTCCGGCGAGCGAGGAGAGCTCGATCCGATCGAGGACTGCTCTCGCTTCTGGAGGCCCCTCGCGCGCGTCGAGCGGCGCAGCGCAACATTCCTCCGATTCGAGCGTTCCTAGCGCTGGAGACCACTGCCCGCACCGACGCGGCGGCGAACAGCCGAGCGCTGCTTTGCGGGCCCTGATTCGGGAGACCACCGATGCTGTCTCACGATCTCAAGCAGAGCTTTCGCGCGCTCCGCTCGCAACGGGGGGTCACCGTCGTGGCGGTGCTCTCGCTCGGCGTCGGCATCGCGCTCAACGTCACGATCTTCAGCCTGATCAACGAGGTCCTGCTCCGCCCGCCGGCGGTCTCGGCGCCCGACGAGCTGGTCTCGGTCTACATGCGCCACGAGGGCGGAGATCGGTTCGGCACCAGCTCGTATCCCGACTACGTCGACCTGCGCGAGCAGAACGAGGCGTTCAGCGACGTCGTCGCGCACTCGCTGATGCTTGCCTCGTTCGAGCGCGAGGGGCGCTCGCAGGCGCTGGTCGGCGCGCTGGTCTCGGGCAACTTCTTCGAGGCGCTGGGGGTGCAGGCGGCTCGCGGCCGGCTGCTCGAGCCGGGCGAGGAGGAGCCGCTGGGCGCGCACCCGGTCGCGGTCGTCGACCACCGCTTCTGGCTGAGCGACCTCGGCGGCCGCCCGGACGTCGTCGGCAGCACGGTGCGGCTCAACGCCACCCGCTTCACCGTCGTCGGCGTGCTTCCCGAGGAGTTCACGGGCTTGTTCCCGGGCCTGGCGCCCGCCGTCTACCTGCCGCTCGCCGCCGCCGCCGACGTTGAGCCGGCGGGGCAGATCAGCTTCGCGGCCGGAGGCACCGGCAGCACCTGGCTCGACATGCGCGGCCGGCGCTGGCTCTGGGTGCTCGGGCGCCTGCGCCCCGGCGTCACCGTCGACCAGGCCGACGCACAGGTCGGCGCGGTGGCGGCGCGACTCGCGGCCGCGTTTCCGCCGACCAACGGCGAAACCTCGATGGTGGCCGTGCCCACCCGCGGAGTTCGCGTGCACCCCGAGCTGGACGGCGTGCTGTCGGCGGCGGCCACACTTCTTCAGGTCTGCGTCGGGCTGGTGCTGCTGATCGTCTGCGCCAACGTCGCCAACATGCTGTTGGCGCGCGCGGCGGCGCGCCGGCGCGAGGTCGGCGTGCGGCTCGCGCTGGGCGCCGGGCGCGCCCGCCTGGTGCGCCTGCTGCTGACCGAGAGCCTGTTGCTCGCCGCGCTCGGCGGCGCGCTGGGGCTCGGGCTCGCGCTGCTCGCCAACCGGCTGATCGAGAGCTTCCAGCCCGCCTCGCTGCCGATCGCGATCAGCCTCGACCTGGTGGTCGACCATCGCGTCCTGCTCTTCACCCTGCTGGTCACCGGCCTCACCGGCATCGTCTTCGGGCTGGCGCCGGCGCTCCAGGCGGCGCGCGCCGACGTGGTTGACCAGATCCGTCGCGAGGAGCCGGCGCCGCGGCTGCGTGGACGCCTGGGTCGTTTCGGCTTCGGTCACGTGCTGGTCGCCGCGCAGGTGGCGCTCTGCCTGGCGCTCCTGGTGGGCGCGGGCTTGCTCGGGCGCAGCCTGCTGGCGGCCGGACAGGTGCCGCTCGGTTTCGACCCGCAGCGCATCGGCGTGATGGTGCTAGAGACCGGCCGCCTGGGGTACGAGGGGGACGAGATCGCGAGCCGCCAGCGCGAGATGCTCGAGGCGGTGGCCGCGATGCCGGGGGTGGAGGCGACGTCATGGGCGAGCCGCTCCCCGCTCGACGTCAACTTCAACAACAGCGAGCTGTTCATCGAGGGCGTCAACGAGGAGGACGAGCGTGGGCTCACCGTCTCGAGCGTCTCGGCGTCCGCGGGCTACTTCGAAACGCTCGAGGTGACCGTGATCGAAGGGCGCAGCTTCGATCTCCGCGACACTCCCGCGACTCCGCGGGTCGCAGTGGTCAGCCGCTCTTTCGTCGATCGCTACTGGCCGGGCGAGAGCGCCCTCGGCAAGAGGCTGCGCACGGCGACCAAGACCCCGATCGAGGTGGTCGGCGTGGTCGAGGACTACAAGGTGCGCTCGGTCGGCGAAGCGCCTCAGCCGTACGTCCACTTCGCACGCGACCAGGTCACCGACGGCTTTGGCATCCTCCACTTCCGCACCGCGGGCCCGGCGGTCGCCGCACTCGAGGCGGTGCGCCGGCGGCTGGTCGAGATGGAGCCCGACCTCATGTTCCTCGACTCCGCGACGCTCGCCAGCCGGGTCGACCTCAACCTGCTGCCGGTGCGATTCGGCGCGACACTGCTCGGCGGATTGAGCCTGATCGCGGTGCTGCTGGCGGCGGTCGGGCTCTACGGGCTGATCGCTTACTGGGTGTCGCGCCGGACGCGCGAGATCGGCCTGCGCGTGGCGCTCGGCGCGCGGCCGGCCGAGATCGTCGGAATGGTCGTGCGCCAGGGGATGGTGCTCGCGGTGCTCGGTCTCCTCGGCGGCAGCCTGCTCGCCTTCGGCGTCGCCCGGCTGCTGCGCGGCATCCTGCTTGGCGTCGAGCCCGGCGATCCGGTCACCTTCCTGATGGCCGCCGTCGTGCTCCTGGCGGTGACGCTGCTCGCCAACGGCTTGCCGGCGCGGCGCGCATCTCGGGTCGATCCGATGGTGGCGTTGCGCGACGAGTGAGAGCCAGGCTCTTCGGCGGACCCCGTGGCTCGACCTGCGGATTCAATCGGGGAGCAGGGCGGTTCGTGATCACAACCGCCGGCTGCGCCGGGACGGGTCAGGGAATCGCTGCATTCCCGACGATCGCCCGGCCCGGGAAGACCTCGGCCACCGTCTCCCCGTCGCGCACCACGAAGACTCCGCCGACCAGCACGTGGCGAACACCGACCGAGAAGCTCAGGTCGTCCTCGAACGTCGCCGTGTCGAGGATCGTCTCGGGGTCGAAGACGGTGACGTCGGCATCGGCGCCGAGCTGGATTCGCCCCTTCTTGCGCATGGCGGGCGCGATGTCCTCGAGCCGCTGCGCCGGCATCAGAGTCATTCGTCGGATCGAGTCGGCGAGCGTCAGCGTTTCCTGCGCGCGCACGTAGCGTCCGAGCACCCGGCTGAAGGTGCCGGCGGACCGGGGGTGCGCGCCCGGCGCGTAGGGCATGCCGTCGGAGGCGACGATGACGAAGGGGGTGCTCATCGCGAGCTCGATCATCTCCGGCTTCATCATGTGGATGATCACGGTGCCCCCCTCCTCACGGAAGAGCTCGAAGGTCTCCTTGGTCAGGCGCTCGCCGGTGTCCTGCCACTGGACGTCGCCGTAGTCGATCCCGAGACGCTCCTGCCATCCCTGGTCGAAGATCGACGACTGGATGCCGGTGGAGCCCGCGGTGTAGGGGTAGGACTCCGTCGTCACGTCGACGCCCCGATCCCGCGCGCCGCCGATCAGCTCGAGCGCGGCCGGCAGGTCCCCCAGGCTCGAGCTGTTGACGTGCACGATGTGGAGCGGAGCGCCGGTCGCGGCCGCGTTCGCCACCACCTCTTGAATGGCGTCGAGCCCCATCGACCGCACGTGGGTGTAGATCGGCGCCGAGCGCTCGGCGGCGAGCTGGAAGACGCGGAAGATCTCGGTGCGTGAGGCACCGGGGTAGTACTGGTGGGCCATGCCGATGCCGAGCCCGCCCTCGCGTAGGCCCTGGTCGATCAGCTCCGCGAGCTCGTCGAAGCGGTCCTCCGGGAGCGGCTGATAGAAGCCCTCGGAGAGCTCCCCCTGGAGCGCGCGCAGCGGATCGTCGAGCGCGGCGACGTCGTCGAGCTTCTCGGCCAGTCCCTCGAGGCCGGGGATGGCGAGGGTGCGCAGCATTCCGTGCGAGACCGAGGCGCCGTAGTGGATGCGCGCCCTGCCCTGGCGCGAGGCGAGCCAGCGCTCGATGCGGGGGTAGCCCCACTCCAGCTCGAGCGCCGTCGTCACGCCGTCGCGCATCTGGTACTCGTTGGCCTCGGGGCTCTGGCCGTGGGCGTGCAGGTCGATGAAGCCGGGGGCCACCACCAGGCCGCGGGCGTCGATCGCGACGCCCCCGGGCGCGAGTCGGCCTTCGAGCGGATCCTCCGAGATCGCCACGATCGAGCCCGAGGCGATGCCCACGTCCCGGACCGCGTCGAGCCCGGTCTCGGGATCGATGACGCGCCCGCCCTCCAACACCACGTCGAAGACCTGCGAGGCCGGCTGAGCGTTCGCGGGCGGGCTCCAGGGACCGGCGGCGGCGGAGGCGATCACGGCGAGGACGAGGACACGGTCGAGCGTGGTCATTGGCTTCTCCCGAGAGGTCGCGGGCGCGAGCTCGCGTGCGAGCATTGCGACGATGCGTCATTCTACGAGTCCCATGGACGGCGCTCCCGCCACTCACCGGATGCTCGCGCTGCTCGGGGCGCTGGTGGGCTCGGCCCTGGCCCTGCTCGCGTCACAAGCGTCGGCGCGCGAGGTCCGGGCCCGTCCGGTGACGCTCCCCGATGCCTACTTCGCGGCCCGGCTCGCCGAGATGTGGCCGCTGCTGGCGTCCGAGGAGATCGCGGCCTTCGAGGCGCTCACCGGCGGATCCGAGCGGTTGGCCTTCCTCGAGTCGGCATGGAAGGCACGCGACCCGACTCCGGCGTCTCCGCGCAACGAGGTGCGCACGGCCTACGAAGAGCGTCTCCGTCAGGGGTACGAGCGGCTGGGTCCGATCGCGGCAACCGACCCCGACGACGCACGCCTGCGCCTGATCGCGCTGCTCGGGGAGCCGGACGAGGTGCTGACGGCGACCGGCTCCCGGACGACGGGCGCAGCGGCGATCCTGGGGGCTTCGCCGGGTGATCCCGGGCCGCCGCAAACGCCCTCGGACTGCCCGGTTCCGCCGGTGGAGCTCTTCGTCTATCACCCGCGGGCGGGTCGCCCCGGCCTCTCGCTGCTGTTGCGGCGCACCGAGGAGGGTTGGCGGCTCCACGAGGAGGGATCGTGGATCCGCGGGATCACCAACGGCCTGGTGCTGTTGCAGTTGGAGCGGCGACGTTGCCGCGATCAGGCGGGCGCCTTCGTCGAGGCAGCCGCGCTGGCGCTCGAACAGCCCACGGGCTGGGAGGACGCGCTCGAGCTCGCCGACCTCCCCGCGCCTCGCGCAGACTGGTTGGATTCTCTGCGGGACGGGGCGTTGGACCTCACCGGCGACGAGGCGCCGGTGAGGTCCGAGCGGGAGCTGCTCGCCGTCTTCACCAGCCGCCGCGTCGAGACGTCGGTGGATCCGCGGCGCCCGTGGCGCCTGCGCCGGCAGAGCGTGATCGACGTGGACGCCCTGGTGGCACTCGACGTGGCTCTCGACGTCGACCACGACCTGCTCGTCGCCCAGCCCTGGATCTCGCTGCGCCTGCGCGGCGAGGTCTTCTCACCGGCGGGGCGCAACCGAGGTCTGGTCGTCCGGCGCTTTGCGCAGGACCGCCTGGTGCTGCCGCCGCGTGCAGGTCCCGTCGAGCTGCCGCTCTCGTTCAGCGCGCCCTCGGGGTCGCAGCTCCTGGTGCTCCACGTCGCCGACGAGACGGGGCGCTTTGCACAGGTGCTGGCCTATGAGCTCGAGATCCCGCTCGTCCCCGCTTCCGGCGATCGCGAGAGCGTCGCGGAGCACGATCGCGGCCTGCTCGAGCAGCTCGATCGAATGCCGTCGTTGCGCCTGCGGCTCCCCGACGCCGTCATGGTCGGCGAGCGGCCGGTGCAGGCGATCACTCGCGGCGAGGTGGCGCGCGTCGAGTACCGCCTCGACGGCGAGCTCGCCGGCGAAGCGGAGACTCCGCCCTTCGAGGCCAGCCTCGAGTTCGGCCGGCTGCCGCTGGAGCAGGGTCTGGAGGCGATCGGCCTCGACGCGCAGGGGCGGCAGGTGGCGAGCGACCGGCTGGTGGTCAATCCCGGTCTGCAGCGGCTGCGCCTCGACCTGGTCGAGCTGACGGAGCTCCCGGGGGCGGTGCGGGCGAGGGCTCGCCTGATCCGTCCGGTCGGCGCGCGGCTCGATCGCATCGAGTGGTTCGTCGACGATCGCCGCCTGGTCGTCACGTCTCAGGAGCCCCTGATCGAGATCCTGCCGCTGGCCGCGGCGCCCGGACAGCCGCCGCCGCGCTTCGTTCGCGCGGTGGCTCACCTCGAGGACGGCCGAACCGTCGAGGACACCCGCTTCCTGAGCTCGGACGCCTTGGTCGAGCGCATGGAGGTCGATCTCGTGCAGCTCTTCGTGCGGGTCACCGACCGGCGCGGCCGCAAGATCGAAGACCTCGAGGCCGAGGAGGTGCTGGTGCTCGAAGACGGCGAACCGCAGACGCTGCGGACCTTCGACCACGCGACCGAGCTGCCGCTGCAGCTCGCGCTGCTGGTCGACGTCTCGGCCAGCATGCTCGAGCAGATCGAGCTGGTGCGTGCGGCCGCGACGGCTTTCCTCGAGCGGACGCTGCGCGCTCGGGATCAAGGGGCGATCCTCGCCTTCCGCAATGCGCCGAGCGTCATCGCGCCTTTCGGCCCGGCGCCGGAGTGGGTGAGCGAGACCGTCACGCGCTTTGAGGCCCGGGGCGGAACCGCGCTGTGGGACAGCGTGGCGCTGAGCGCCTACTACGCGCAAGGGCTCGTGGGGAAGAAGGCGGTGGTGGTGGTCACCGACGGCGACGATCGCGACAGCGACCTCACCTCGACCGACGTCGAGGAGCTGGCGCAGCGGATGGGCGTGGCGGTCTACGTCATCGCGCTGGGGATCGTGCCGTCGACGCAGACCGACGTCCGCGCCTCCACCGTCGATCATCGCCGCCCACTGCTCAACCGGCTGGCCGAGAACACCGGGGGGAGGTACTCCTCGGCGCTGGGGCAGAAAGGCCTGCACGAGGCGCTCGAGGCGATCGAGCGCGATCTCCGGTCGCAGTACGTGGTGACCTTCCAATCGCGCCAAGAGGGGGACGGCTTCCGGCGGCTCGAGGTCGAAGTGTCGCGGCCGGGAGTGCGCGCCGGCACGATGGCCGGCTACTACCCGTAGCGGGCTCGTGGTGGTCACCACTCCCCAACGAGCGGCGAGATCGCAGCGCGGTCATACCACGACCCCGCTAGCCCATGTTCCCCGCCCAAGCGCCGCAAGCGGCGCGGGCTCAGGTCGACTCGGCCGAAACCGCGGAATCCTGGCGAACAACATGGCTTGATCGAACTTTGGCCACTTTGTGAGCCTTGGCCTCGCCCTTGCGCGAGGCCAATGACCGCCGCCTGCCGCAGGCAGGCAAGAACTGCCCGCTGGCCTAGTCGACCTAGCGACCGGGCCCCGTGAGCGCATCCGAGCGGCACGACCGGACGCTCCTCTCGAAACGGCGCTCACGCTTCGAGCGACCGAGGCACGCCGATGCACCGGCTGATCGGCCGCCGCAGTTCTGCGTGGTCCGAGCGGAGCGGGCGCGGCCGCTCCGCTCCGCTAGGCGTCGACGCGCAGCGCCGCGACCGGATCGACCCGGGTGGCGCTCAGCGCCGGAATGACCGTCGCCCCGAGGGCGGTGGCGATCAGGGTGAGGGCCGCGATCGCGTAGGTCGCCGGGTCGGCGGGCGCCACCTCGAACAGGACGCTCTCCATCCAGCGCGTGACGACGAGGGCGGCGAGGAGGCCGAGCGCGGCGCCGAAGACGACGGGCGTCATGCCCTGACGGACGACCATGGCGAGCAGCGTCGTGCGGCGGGCGCCGAGGGCGGTGCGCACTCCGAGCTCGGCGACGCGGCGCGCCGTCTGCTGCGCGATCACGCCGTACACGCCGACCCCCGCCAGCAGGAGCGCGATCGAGGCGATCCCCACCAGCAACGTGGTCAAGAAGCGCGGCCGTGAAACCGAATCGCGGACGATCTGCTCCATCGACGAGATCTGGGTGATCGGTTGGGCCGGGTCGATTTCCTGAAGCACGGTGCGCACGTCGCCCGCGAGCGCCAGCGGGTCGACGCCGCCCCGCAGCAGGAAGGTCATGCCGCGCCTCGGCGACAGCGCCTGGGGCAGGTAGAGCGTCGGGACCGCCGGCTCGTCGAGCGCCCGTTGCCGGATGTCGGCGACCAACCCGACCAGCGCGACCTCGCCTGCGCCGGTCGCGATCGAGCGTCCGACCGGGCTCTCGCCGCCGAATGCCTCGCGGGCGAACGCCTGGTTGACGAGGGCGACCGGCGCTTCGGGGGCGCGATCGCTCTCGTCGAGCGGACGGCCCTCGAGCAGCGGCACGCCGAGCGCTCGCATGACGCCGGGGCTGACCTGGAGGATCCGCGCGCTCGGCTCCTGCCCTGGCGGCGGCTCCGGCCGGTCGGGGAGCCAATAGGACAGGGTCTCACCGTCGCGGCGCAGCGGCAGCCACCGGATCGAGCCGACCTCCTCGACCCCCGGCAGCGCCGCGAAGCGTTCCATCGCCTCGTGGTAGAAGGCGAGGTACTGGCTGCGCTCCGGGTAGCGCGCGTCGGAGATGGTGAGCTCGACCGCGAGCAGGCCCGCAGGATCGAAGCCGGGGTCGACGCGATAGAGGCGATCGAGGGTGCGGACCATGAGTCCCGCGCCGACCAGCAGGATCAGGGCGACCCCGACCTCGAAGGCGACCAGGCCGCGGCCACCGCGCGTCGAGGTGGCGCGGCGGCCGGCGGCGGCGTGGGTGGCATGCCGCGAGATTCGCCAGGCCGGGGCCAGCCCGAACAGCAGGCCGGTGACGAGCGACGCGGCGAGCGCGAAGACCAGCACGCGCAGGTCGACCGCGACCTCCCCGCCGCGCGGCAGCAGATCGCCGGCTCCGGCGACCAGCCAGCGCACCCCGGCGAGCGCGAGACCGACGCCGGCGAGGCCGCCGAGCAGCGCCAGTACCAGGCTCTCGGTGAGGAGCTGTCGGATCAGGCGGCCGCGGGCGGCGCCCATCGCCCCCCGGATCGCGATCTCCTGGCGCCTGGCCGTGGCGCGCGCGAGCAGCAGGTGGGCGACGTTGACGCAGCCGATCAGGAGCAGGATGCCGACGCCGGCGAAGAGGACCAGCAGCGACGTTCTCACGTCACCGACGATCGTCGCGTGGAGCGGGCGCAGGAGGGCCCCCCCGATCCAGGCGTTGGTGTCGGGGTGCTCCTCCGCGAGGGCGCGTGCGATGCCCGACAGGTCCGCGGTCGCCTGCTCGATGCTGGTCCCGGGAGCGAGCCGCGCGACCGCCTCGAGGAAGCGGACCGGCCGGAGCTCCATCGGGATCGAGCTCGAGGGAATGACCTGGACCGGGACCCAGATCTCGGTGCCCGACTCCGGAAAGGCGAAGTCGGGGGGCATCACGCCGACCACCCGGAAGGACCTGCCCTTGAGCGTGACGTCGTCGCCCACGATCGACGGATCCGCCGCGAAGCGCTGCGTCCACGAGCGGTGCGAGAGGACGACGACACGGGGGTCGCCCTCGATGTCGGAGGGCTCCACCGTGCGTCCCAGCAGGGGCGGGGTGCCGAGCGCCTCGAAGAATCCCGGGGTGACGTAGGCGGTCTCGAGCTCGAAGGCGCCGCGGTCGGTGGTGATCGATTGGCCCGACGGCGTGGTCGAGTAGAGGCCGATGGCCTGAAGCGTCCGGTTCCGCTGCGCCCAGTCCTCCCAGTCCGGCAGCGAGAACGCCGTCGTGGAGCCCGGATCCTCGGCCGCGGAAGGCCACACCCGCACCAGCCGCTCCGGCTCGGGATAGGGGAGCGGGCGGAGCAGGACGGCATCGAGCACGCTGAACAGCGCGGTGTTGGCGCCGATTCCCAGCGCCAGGGTCGCGAGCACCATCGCGGTGAAGGCGGGGCGGCGGCGCAGACCTCGGAGGGCGAAACGAAGATCGGCGGCGATGGCGTCCATGGCATTCTCCTTTCGGTTCCGGCGGAGGCGGCGGGGGTCGGGCCGGAGTCGCCGGAGGTGGGGGCGCAGGCGTTCTCGCCCGCCGCAGGCGATGAGGTCGGCACACTCCGCGAGCGCCGCGCGCCAACCGGCGACCGCGCCGCCCCGGCGGCGCGCTGCCTCGATCCGATCGCTCACTGTGGAGCGCAGGTCGTTCCCTTGCTCGAGGCGAAAAGCACGAGGGAAGGCGAGCAGACAGGCCCCCACCAGCGCCTCGCTGAGCCGCGAGCGGGGAGGATCAGGCACCGGCGTCCCCGGGGGCCAGCCGCCGCTCGCGGGCGTCGGCCAGCATGCGGGCGAGGCGCGCCGACTCGGCGGCGGCGACCGCGCGACCCAGCTCGGTGATCCGGTAGTAGCGCCTTCGCGGGTCGACCGCGGCGGCGTCGGGCGGCGGCGCATCCTCGATCCAACCGGCTTCCAGGAGACGCTGGAGCGCGGTGTAGAGCGTCCCCGAGCGCAGGGTGAGCCCGCCGTCGGTGCGCTCCTCGATGTCCTTGATGATCCCGTAGCCGTGCAGCTCACCGTTACCGAGGGCCACGAGGACGTGGAGAGCGAGGGGCGTGAGCGGCAGGCAGCCTTGCGTGTCGTGCGTGTTCACCATGACTACCTCTCTTACGACTATAGCTGCTACAAAGTTATCTGGAAGGAGCCGTTCATGTTAAGCCGCGCGAGCCTCCGGCATGGCAAGCTCGGCGACGAATCGCCGCAGGAGGACGAATCGCCGCAGGAGGTGGCCGCGCGGGCGCGGCCCGAACGGACGACATGCTGAGGAGCAAGCGCCTCGCCGCCATCGCTGCCGTGATCCTCGTCGGGCTCGGGGTCTTGTGGCTCTCGGCGAGGATCGCCCGGCGCCCGGCCCCCGAAGCCCCCGCGGACCTGCTGCCGGAAGGGCGATGGCACCGGATCTCGGAGCTGCAGCGCCAGGCCGAACAGCAGAGAGCGCAGCTCCTTTCGCTCGGCTACCTGTCGGGGCGCTTCGTGGCGCCCGACGGGTCGGGGATCGTCAGCTACGAGCCGGAGCGCGCGTGGCCCGGTATCAACCTCTACACCTCGGGAGACGCGCCGACGGTCCGGCTGATGACGCTGGAGGGCGAGCTGCTCCACACGTGGAGCAGCCCCTATCGGCGCGCCTTTCCGAACGGCTTCGAGACCCACGAGACCGATTACATCCGGCGAGCCCGTCTGCTCGAGAGCGGGGATCTCATCGTGCTCTACCAGGGGGGCGGCATCGCCCGCCTCGATGCCGACTCGAATGTGGTCTGGGCGAGCGCAGAGCCGGCGTTCAACGACCTCGACATCGGTCCCGATGGCGTCCTGCGCGTGATCGGCAAGCGTCCGGTCGCCATCGACGAGATCGACGGGCTCGAGTGGGAGCCGGCGCGAGAGGTCTTGGAGGACTCGATCGTCGAGCTGTCGATCGAGGATGGCAGGGTGCTCGGAAGGGTGTCGATCCTTCGGGCGCTCGCCGCCTCGCGGTACCGGAGCGTGCTCGACCCGCTCCCCACCGGTCCCGACATCCTGCATGGGAACACGGTGTCGGTGTTGACCGACGCGAGCCACGAGCCCTTCGCGACAGGCCAGCTCCTGGTCTCCTTGCGCGAGATCGACACCCTCGCCGTCATCGATCCGCGAGACGGTCGAGCGGTGTGGGCGGCGCGCGGTCCCTGGCAGCGGCAGCACGAGCCGATCCTGCTGCCGGGACGCCGGCTCCTGCTGTTCGACAATCGCGGCGGCGAGGACGGCACCAGCCGCGTGATCGAGCTGGATCTCGAGAGCGACGAGACGGTCTGGGAGTACGGCGACGTCGACTCGCCCCAGGCCGGGGTCTGCCGACGGCTGCCGAACGGCAACACCCTGATCACCGAATCCGAGCGCGGAAGGGCTGTCGAGGTGACGCCCGCGGGCGAGATCGTCTGGGAGTTCGTCAGCCCGCATCGGGCGGGGCGGAACGGCGAGCTCGTCGCCACCCTGTTCGAGCTCGAGCGCTACACCGTCTCCGACGACTGGCTGGAGAAGCTGCTATCGGGCGGTCCTTTCGCCTGAGGCGACGCGCTGGCGGCGGGTGGAATAGATCCAGGCCGCGGTGGGATTGACGATTGCGCCCATGCCGAGCCTGCGCTGCTGTGAATTGCCGGCGGTCTCCGAACGAGCGCGTGCCGCTCGGCCAGCCGCCAGGCTCCTCGTCCTGCTCGGGGTGTTGGGCATCCTTGCGGCACTGCCGTCGGTGGCGGCCGCAAAGGCCGCTGTCGAGACACTGCCTACCGAAGGGTCGCCGCCCCTCACCCCCGAGCACCGGCGCTGGCTCGAGCTGGTCGACGCGCTGATCACCGACGAGGAGCGCGAGTCCTTCCTCGCGATCGGCCACGACTACCGGCGCCAGGCCTTCATCGAGCGCTTCTGGGAGGTGCGCGATCCGGATCCGCGCACCGGGTACAACGAGCTGCGGCGAAGCTGGGAGATCCGCGCCGAGGAGGCGATCCAGACGTTCGGATCGCTCGAGGACCACCGCGCCGTCTTCTTCATGTTCAACGGGCCTCCCGGCGGCTTCCAGCTCACCGACGGTCGGATCGTCGGACGCTGCTTCATGAGGACCGACGAGATGGAGGTGTGGTTCTACGGCGGCAGCGACCGCACGCCGGCGCGCTTCGCCGTCGTGTTCGCGCGCACCGGCGTCGACCAGCCCTACCAGATGTGGCACGAGCTGATGATCCGGCACGTGGTCAAGCGACGCCAGCTGCCGACGACGCGGATCGCCGACCTGTGCGGCGACGAGCTCCTGGGTCTGGCGCTGCGCCTGGCGGCCGAGCTCGCGCCGGGGGGCGCCTTCGCGCTGTTCGTCGATCCGCTGATCACGCCCGATCCGCCGCCCGAGGAGTGGGTGGCCACCTTCGATGCTTTCTCCACCGAGATCCCGGAAGGTGCGCCGACCTTCGCTGTCGAGACGCTTTGGCAGTTCCCGGCGCGCAACCAGAACCGCACCGTGGTGCGGGGCGTCCTCTGGGTGCCGGCCGAATCGATCGCGCGCCGCGAGTTCGACGGGCGCAGCCTCCACCAGTTCCAGGTCACCGGCGAGGTACTGCGCGCCGGCGCGTTGTTCGAGACCTTCCGCTACCGCTTCGAGGTGCCGGCAGGGGACTCCGCGCAGTCGCTGCCGCTGGTCATCTCGAGGCCGCTGCGTCCCGGTCCCGTCACCTTCCAGATCAAGGTCGAGGACCTCTACGGCGAGCGCGTCGGTCGGGTCGTCGCGGAGGTCGAGGTGCCGAGTCCGACCGACATCGAGACCTTTCGCCCCGACCTGGGCGAGCTGGTCCCCTTCCTCGCCGAAGCCGACGAGGCGGCGCGGCGGGGGGAGTGGCTGCTCCGCCTGGTGCCGCCGCGCGAGGAGCGAGTGCGCGTCGGCATGGTCCGCTTCGCGACCCGCACCGCCGGTGAGATGGATCGCGTCACCTTCTTCCTCGACGACCAGCCGATCCTCACCAAGAACCGGCCGCCCTACGATGTCGAGCTCAACCTGGGCACGACTCCGCAGCTCCACCGCATCCGTGCGGTCGGGTACCTCGGCGACGAGGAGGTGGCGTCCGACGAGATGTCGATCAACCGCGGCGGACAGCGGTTCCGGGTGCGCCTGATCGAGCCGCGCTCCGACCGCAGCTATCGGGAGAGCCTCGAGGCGGTGGCCGAGGTCGAGACCTCGGACGCCCAGACCGTCGACCGGCTCGAGATCTTCCTCGACGAGCACCGGGTGGCGACGCTCTACCAGCCTCCCTGGACGCAGCCGATCGTGCTCCGCGGCGAGGGCCTGTCCTACGTCCGCGCGGTCGCCTACCTGCCGGACGGCAGCTCGACCGAGGACGTCGTCTTCGTCAACGCGCCGGACTACCTGGAGCACGTCGAGGTCCAGTACGTCGAGGTGTTCGCCGGCGTGCTCGACGGCGACGGCCGCCCCCGCCTCGACCTCGGGCGCGAAGCGTTTCGCGTCTACGAGGACGACCGGCTGCAGGAGCTGCGGCGCTTCGAGCTCGCCTTCGACCTGCCGATCCACGCCGGTCTGCTGATCGACACCTCCTCGTCGATGCGAGACGCCATCGCGAGCGTCGCCGAGGCGGCCGAGGCCTTCGTCGATCAGGCGCTGCGCCCGAAGGACCGGCTGTGCGTGATCCCCTTCGCCACCTCCCCCGGGGTCGCGGTCCGCTTCACCAACGAGCCGGATCGGATCAAGAAGGCGCTCGCCAGCCTCGACGCGGTGGGTGGCACCGCGCTCTACGACAGCCTGGTCTTCACCCTCCACTACTTCGACGGCATCACGGGCCAGAAGGCCCTCCTCCTGCTCTCCGACGGCGAGGACGAGGCGAGCGCCTTCACGCTCGATCAGGCGCTCGAGGCGGCGCAGCGGTCGGGGGTGACGATCTACGCGATCGGCATGCGGGAAGCCGCCGAGGACCGCGCCGCGCGCAAGGCGCTGCGCGCGATCGCCGAGGAGACCGGCGGGCGCGCCTACTTCATCGAGGACACCGCCGAGCTCGGCGCCATCTACGCCGAGATCGAGCGCGATCTGCGCGCCCGCTACCTGCTCGCCTACCAGTCGTCGAGCGAGCGGCCGGCGACGACCTTTCGCCGGGTCCGCGTCGAGGTCGACGCTCCGGGCAAGGCGGAGGTGCGCTCGATCAGCGGCTACTACCCGTAGCGGGCTCGTGGTGGTCACCACTCCCCACCGAGTCGCGGGAGCGAGGCGGTTGCTACCATCCGCGCGCTCGCGCGGGAAACGTGTGCGCGGGCGCGCCCGAAACCCGCGATGGCCTCCGCCGATCCCCACCAGCAGCTCTGCGCCATTCTCCGCCGGCTCGAGCGCGACCTCTCCGGCGTCGAGCCCGGCCCGCCGGTCAGTCACGTCTACAACCCGCTCGAATACGCCGCCGAGTGCACCCTAGAGTACCTCGAGCGCTTCGCCCACCCGGCTTCGGCGAAGCCCGATCGAGCGCTCCTGATGGGCATGAACCCAGGGCCGTGGGGCATGGCCCAGACCGGGATCCCGTTCGGCGCGGTCGGCCGCGTGCGCGGCTGGCTGAGGATCGAGGCGCCGGTCGGGCGTCCGGTGCGCGAGCACCCGAAGCGCCGCATCGAGGGCTTCGCGTGCCGGCGCGAGGAGGTGAGCGGCGATCGGTTGTGGGGATGGGCGCAGGAGACCTTCGAGACCCCCGAGCGGTTCTTCGCTCACTTCTTCGTGTGGAACTACTGCCCGCTCCTCTTCCTCGAGGAGAGCGGGCGCAACCTGACGCCCGACAAGCTGCGCGCCGACGTGCGCCAGCAAGTCCTCGATCCTTGCGACGTCGCGCTGCGGGGCGTCGTCGAGTGCCTGGGCATCCGCCGCGTGATCGGCATCGGCGGCTTCGCCGAGCAGCGCGCGCGCCTCGCGCTCGAGGGGCTTTCGGTGCGCGTCGACCGGGTGCTCCATCCCAGCCCGGCGAGCCCGGCCGCCAACCGCGGCTGGGCGGCGCAGGTCACGGCGCAGCTCCGCGACCTCGGCGTGGCGATCCCGGAAGCGGAGAGCGGTCGTCCCGTCGCTGAAGGCGGCCGTCAGCGCCGCTGATACGTCGCCCAACGCACGGCGCCGGCCTCGACCAGCTCGCGCAGGCGCCGCTGGCGCTCGCTGAGCCGCGCCTCGCCGCTCTTGACCTCGATGAACACCACTCCCGTCTCGGGATCGAAGTGCAGGTAGTCGACCGGCTGGCCGAGGAACACGGTCGCGGTGCCCGGGCGGGTGGGGTCGACCGGGAAGTCCTCGAGCAGCGGCGCCAGCGCCTCGACCAGATGGCCGGTGCGCACCTCCGAGCTCTTGCGCTGGAAGCGGACGCTGCGCAGCTTCGAGCGCGCCGAGATCACGCCGGCCACCGCCAGCGCCGAGATCGCGATCGCCAGCAGCAGCAGGCCCAGCGGCACGCTCACCGGGTGGCCGAGCGTCGAGCGCAGCGAGTCGAACCACGCGGTCTCGTCCATCGCCGGATCTTACGAGGCGCGACGCCGCCAGTCTGTCGCCGCATCGATCCGCGGACGGGAGCGTTCGGCGCCGGTTCCGCGCGAAGAGCCGGCTCGCGACGAGCTCGGAGCCCCGACGCGCCTGATCGCTCACGATCCGCGGGCCACGGTCGTGGTTGGACGCGCAGCGGTCGTCCCCGCCGGCCAGGGCGCTCGACACCAGCGGCGGCAGCAGGTCCAGCCGGTACCCGGCGTCGCCGAAGGCCGCGATCGCTGCGGGCGCCGACGCCGCTCGTTTCTGAAATCGTGCGGAGGCCCCGGGGTCGCCTCGCCCGCGGGCGAGGGAGCGGATCGAGACGGTTAGGACACGCGACGCCAGCCCGAGGATCACGGGCAGCCGGGCGCCGCCGACACCGTGGCCAGGCCCACGTCGGCGGGCGGCTGCCTGGTGCGGGTGCGGTCTCCCAGGCTCGCCAGCACGGCGAAGTCTGGATTGAACAGCACCTCGACCGGGCGAGCCTCCAGCTCGAGCCACAGTGATCGCTCGGGTCCGATCTCGACCCACCGCTCCTCCTGGCGTCCAGCGACGTCGACCAGGCGCAGCGGGATCAGGTCGCGCCACTCGTCGGGAACGCCCTCCCGCTCGATCTCGAGGTGGAGACGGAGGCCGCCGCGCGCGCGCGCGGCGTCGCATCCAGGCCCCACCTCCCAGTCCCAGCGGTAGCTGGGCAGGTCGGCGCTCATCACCCACTGATCGAAGAAGCGGTCCCAATCGTGCTCGACGCGCTCGGCGAGCAGCGCGCTCAGCTCGTCGATGCCGACCGTGCTCCGCCGTTGGCGCCGGTAGAGCTCGCGCAGCAGATCGAAGAACGCTTCGTCGCTGCCGGTGTTGGCGCGCACGATGCCGCGGATCATGTGCAGCACCAGCGCGCCCTTGCGGTAGGCGAGGGTCAGGAAGGCGGTGGGAGCCTCGTGGGTGTTGGCGCGCAGACCGTGTCCGATCGGCCCCAGACGCTCGTGGTCGCGCTTGTTGAGCAGCGCGATTCCGGGCCGCGCGAAGGCGTTGTAGGCGCCGCGGATCGAGCCGAGCACCTCCTGGGTGTAGGCGTCGAGCGCGCGCCGGAAGGTCTGCTCTCCGTCGTCGATCGCGTGCTCGACGTAGAGCAACGCCGAGTACTCCGCCAGAGCCTCGGACAGCCACTGGTCGCGGTAGCTCCTCCAGCTCACGCCGTGCCCCCAGTACTGGTGGGCGACCTCGTGGGCCAGGAACAGAGCCTTGACTCCGTACACCGCGCGCCCCAGATCCCCCTTCTTCGCGATCACGTCGCCGATCTGCAGCAGCCCCTCGAAGGCCTGCCCGTGGGGGGACGAGATCAGGGTGACGGCGAGCTCCGGCGCCGGCATCGGCTCGCCCAGCAGCTCGTCCTGGAAGTAGCGCACGGGGCCGAGGACGTAGCGCTCGACGACCTCGTCGATGCGTTCGGAGGAGAGGTAGCCGCCCCGGGTGCCGAAGACCGTGATCGGCGGCAGCCCGGGCTCCTCGAAGCGGCGCTCGTGGGGGGAGCGGCCGAAGGTGAAGCCGATCATCTTGGTCGGATCGTCGATCACGAAGGTGGTCTTCTTGCCGCCCACGATGTCGCGCTCGGCCACCTTGCGCCCGAGCGCCCACGCGCCGTAGTAGCGCCGGGTCACCAGCTCGACGCGCGCGCTCACCCGCGGGTTCTCGATCGCCACGGGGCGGGGGTACCAGACCAGGCCGGCGGCGTAGTTGCCGAGCTCCAGCCGATAGCGGAAGCGCAGCTCGAGCTCGTCCCCTTCGAGCGCCGGTGAGGGCAGTAGCACGGCGAAGACCGGTACGTGCTCGCGGTCGTCGCGCGACAGGCTGAGCTCGCCGACCGGGTAGCGCAGGAAGTCCAGCTCCCGATCCGCGCCCAGTGGATTCTTCAGCACCACCGACTCGAGGCGCGCCATCGGGTGCAGCTCGAGCAGGAGGGCGCCGAGCCCGGAGCGAAGCGCGCGGTAACTCCCGCTCAGCTCGAGCTCGGCGTCGATCGGATTGGAGTCGCCGAAGCCGCGGGCGCCGCCGATCGCGCGGCCCAGCTCGCGCAGGTCGACCTCGGCGTCGAACGACACCAGCTCGGCGTTTCCTCCCGGCCGATCGCCGGGCCGGCCGTCGGGACGCCGGTCCTCGGCGCGGTCGAGGGCGAGCCAGCTCTCGGTGACCGGATGGACGCCGTTGGTCTGGTGCTTGGAGAGCTCGATCTCCTCGCGCCACAGAGCGTCGTACTCCCACGTCATCCAGCCGAAGTCCTCGAGCCGCATGTCGGCGCGCAGGTAGCGATCGCCCAGCGTGCGCAGAGCGGCGATCACGCGTGCGTCGGCATCGTGCCGGTTGTGCTGCAGCCAGCGCCGGTGGCGCTCGCGGGCCAGGGGATGGGGCGCGGCGCCCCGGCGGATTTCGGGCGGCAGCTCGGCGAGCAGCGCGCCGAGCAGCGGCGCCAGCTCGGGGGAGGAGGCGCGCAGGACCAGCCGGTCGAAGGTCTGGTCGATCTCGACGAGCTCGCGATCGCGCGCGAAGCGGGTGAGCTGGCGCAGCTCGACGGCGTCGGGAACCGTCATCTCGAAGCGCCCCTCCCCCTCGAACACGAGGCCGGTGACCGCTCCCGTCGAGATCGGCTCGAGCAGGTGGAGTGTGCCGCGGCGGAGCGTCCAGCGAGCGGTGTCGAGCTCGATCTCGAGACCCTGCTCGGCGACGGCGAGCGGTCCGGCGTAGCGGCCCTCGAGCAGCGTTCGATAGTCGTCGACCCCCGGTGCGCTCGCGAGGGCCGGCGTCGTGGCGAGCAGCGGGAGGAGCGCCGCGGCTCTCAACGCCGTCCGTGCGCACCTCGCCCCTCGGGGAGGCACACGAGGGGATCGGACCAAGTGCATGCGGCCTCCTGCCACCAGTTGGCGGAAGCTTCGCCGCGGGCCGAGCGAAGCCTCTCGCCGACTCTTGTCGTGCGCACCGGCCGTGGGGGCCGGCTCGCTCACGAGCGTACCGAATCCGCAGGCCGGCGCGGCGCCTCCGCAGTGAGCGGCACCTCGCGGAAGCGGGAGTTGAGCGATCGCATCCAGAGCACGACCGCGACGATCAAGCCGCCGAGCGCGGTCCAGAACACCGGTCCCAGGGTCGGCACCCCTTCCGGTCCCGGGGCGAGGTTGGCGCGGCCGGTGTCCCAGATCAGAGCCGCCAAGAACAGCGCGGAGAAGACGCCGAGCCACGTCATGCGCGCCCCGAGATCCGCGAGCGTCTCCTCCCGGCGCTCGGGTGCGAGCCAGTAGTCGCGGTTCGGTAGCGACATGCTCTCGGTGGGGAATCGCCGGATGAGGTGCGGGACCGCCAGGAAGGTCAGGGTCTCGAAGACGACGACCACCGCGAAGACGCCGAGCAACGTTCGTCGCGGCGCGGTGGCGTCGGCGCGCCCTTCGAGGTCGAAATGGCTCGCCACCTCCGGAGGGAGTGCGCTCGCCAGCCAGGCGAGCATCGCCAGGGTGGCGATCAGCACCAGGATCAGCGCAGCTCTCGCGTTCGTCATGTCTCTCCTCTCTCCTCCTCCTCCTCCGAAGCAGTCCTACGGTCCGGCGCGCGAGCTCATTCCGGACGCCGTGTGCGCGCCGCGCGGGAACCGGTCGGCCTGCCGGCGAGTCTGTCGGAAGGTGGCCGACGCCGCGGCCTCGAGCCGCGAGCGCCAGGTCCCGCTCGGGAGACGAAGATGATCGCCAGCTCGACCCTCGGCAAGCGCCTGCGTGCGGCCCGGCGCACGGGCGACGAGCCGCTCGCCACGCGCAACCGCCTGTTCGTCGCGCGCGCCTGCTTCTGTCTGGCCGGCGCCTCGGTGGTCGCCGCGATCGGCGCCGTGGTCGACGAGTTGGGAGTCCTGCCGCCCCTCGGGCGGATCCTGCTGGTGGCGGTCGGCGCCAGCCTCCTCGGCGTCGTCGCTGGCGCCATCGAGCTGGCCCGCAGCGGCGGCTCCCGTGACGTCTGGCTCTCGATCGGCCTCAACCTCATGGCCCTGATCGCGGCGCTCCTCGTGTACTGAGCCGGCGGCGAGCCGAGCCGCGAACGGCGGGATCGCGAGCCTCATCCGATCCCGGCCTTCTCCTCCTCGAGCCGCTCCCACTCGCTCATCAGCTCGGCGACGCGCGCGGCGAGCTCTTTCTGCTCGGTCTCGAGCCTGCGGACCTTGGTCGGCGGGGTCCGCTCGAAGTAGGCCGGATCGCAGAAGGTCTCGTTGATCTCGTGGACCCGCGCTTCCGCCTTCTCGATCGCCTGGGTGATCTCGTCGAGCTGGCGCTCGACCTTCCGCTTGCGCTTCTTGGCCTCGCCGTCGTCGTTGCGCCGATCCGCCTTCGCCCTCTCGGCGCGCTTCTGGGCTCTCGCCTTCCTGAGCACGGCCTCGGAGTCGAGGTGGTCGTCACCGCAGCGCTCGACGTACTCCTCGTAGGTGCCGTGGTAGTCGTTGATGCCACGCGCCGAGATCTCGACGATGCGCGTCGCCAGCTCGCCGACGAACCAGCGGTCGTGGGAGACGAACAAGAGGGTCCCCTCGAAGGCGCGAAGCCCCTCGACCAGCGCTTCGATCGCCTCGAGGTCGAGGTGGTTGGTCGGCTCGTCGAGGACCAGCACGTTGGGCTTCTCGACTACGTGCCGCGCGAAGATCAGGCGGGCGGCCTCGCCCCCCGAGAGCGAGCCCACCTTCTTCTTGACCTCGTCGCCCGAGAACAGCACCGCGCCGAGCTGACCGCGCACGAAGCCGATCGGTTCGGCGGGGCAGACATCCCACAGCCAGGCCTCGGCGGTCTGCTTGGTGGCGCCGAGCTGCTCCTTGTGGTCCTGTGCGAAGTAGCCGAACCGGGCCTCGTAGCCCCACTCGACGGTGCCTTCGTCCTGGGGCACCTTGTCGACCGCGATCTTGAGCAGCGTCGACTTGCCGATGCCGTTGGGGCCGATGATGGCGACGCGCTCTTGGCGACGGATCTCGAGGCTGACGTCGCGCAGCACCTGCTGGTCGCCGTAGGCCTTGGAGATGCCCTCCAGCTCGAGCACCTGCTTGCCGGACGGGCGTTGCTGTTGGAAGGCGAAGCTCGGGTAGCGGCGCGAGCTCTGGGGCAGGGGCTCGATCGAGATCTTCTCGATCAGCTTGATCTTGCTCTGCGCCTGGCGCGCCTTGGTGGCCTTGGCGCGGAAGCGGTCGACGAAGGCCTGGTGCTCGTCGATCTCGCGCTGGCGCTTCTCGATCTCGCGCTCCCGCCGCTCGCGCTCCTCGACCTTCTGCTCCTCGAACGCGGTGTAGTTGCCGCGATAGAGGATCGCCGTGCCGTAGTCGACATCGATGATCGCGGTGCAGACGTTGTCCAGGAACCTGTGGTCGTGCGAGACCACGACCGAGACGCCGGGGTAGCTCTCGAGGAACTTCTCGAGCCACCGGATCGACAGGATGTCGAGGTGGTTGGTCGGCTCGTCGAGCAGCAGGATGTCGGGCGAGGCGGCGAGCACCTTGGCCAGCAGCGCCCGCAGCTTGAAGCCGCCGGAGAGCGCCGACAGCGGCTCGCGGTGGCGCTCGGTCTCGATCCCCAGCCCCTCGAGGATCTCGGCGGCGCGCGCCTCGAGCGAGTAGCCGTCGTGTCGTAGGATGACGTCCTCGAGCTCCGAGTAGCGATCGGAGTCGAACTCCCGGTCGGCGCGCTCCAGGAGCTGCTCTTTTTCAGAAATAGCAGCCCACAGCTCGGCGTTGCCCATCATGACCACGTCGAGAATGGGCACGTGTTCGTACTGGAAGTGGTCCTGCTCGAGCACCCCGAGCCGTGCGCGCTTCGGGTAGGACACCGTGCCGTCGCTGGCGATCTCCTTGCCGCTCAGGATCTTGAGCAACGTCGACTTGCCCGAACCGTTGGCGCCCACGACCCCGTACCGCTCGCCGGCGTTGAGCTGGAACGAGACGTTCTCGAACAGGGTCTGCTCGCCGAAGTGCTTGGCGAGATTGGACACGGCCAACATGACGGCGCGGATCTTAACGAGGACCGGTGCGGCGAGGAGAGTGGCGAGGAGAGTGGATCGTGCCGCGGGCTGAGCGCCGGGCGCGAAAGACGGGGCCGAGGAAGGCGAGCCGGTCCCGACCTCGCCGCCGGCGTCTGCGCCGGCTGGCGGCGCCGATCGCCCGGGCGTGGCGGGTGCGTCCCGTGCGCTACGTCGCCCTGCTCGGCGCGGCGGGCCTGCTGGTCTGGCTGCTGCTGCCGCTGTGGAGCGTGACCGGTCAGCTCTCGGCAGCACCCCGGCAGCAGCCCTCGCGCCTGTTCGCCGCGCCGGTGCGAATCGACGCCGACGATCCGCTGCGCGGGCGCGACCTGGTCGCCCTGCTCGAAGAGCGCGGCTACCGGCCCGCCGCCGGCGCCGAGGGTCCGCTCGCGCGGGGGACCTATCGCTCGACTGGCTCGAGAGAGGCGGGAGGCCTCGAGGTGATGCTGCGCTCGTTCCCCACCGCTGCGGGCTGGACCGTGCCGTCGCGACTCGAGGTCGCCTCCCGCCGCGGTGTCGTCGAGCGCCTCGCGCTCGACAGCGAGGAGGTGCCGTCGGTGCTCCTCGATCCGCTGCTGCTCACCTCGTACTACGGCTCCCGGCTGCTCGACCGCTGGCCCGAGCGCTTCGAGGAGCTTCCGGAGCACGTCTGGCGCGCGGTGCTGGCGGCCGAGGACGCGACCTTCTTCCGCCATCCGGGGCTGTCGCTGACCGGCATCCTGCGGGCGCTCCTGATCGACCTCGAGGGCCGGGAGCTCAGCCACGGGGGCAGCACGATCACCCAGCAGCTGGTCAAGAACATCTACCTGACCCACGAGCGGACGGTCGCGCGCAAAGTCCGCGAGGCCTTCCTGTCGGTCGTCGTCGAGCTCCGCTACTCGAAGCAGACGCTGCTCCAGGCCTACCTCAACGAGATCTTCCTCGGTCGGTCCGGCTCGGTGAACGTGATGGGGATCGGCTCGGCGGCGCGCGTCTACTTCGGCGTGCCGGCGACCGAGCTGTCGCTGTCCGAGGCGGCGACCCTCGCCGGCATCATCCGCTCGCCGGCGAACCTGTCGCCGCGTCTCCACCCGGAACGCGCCATCGAGCGCCGCGACACGGTGCTGCGGCGGATGCGCGAGCTGGAGTGGATCGACCAGGCGCAGCTCGAGAGCGCGCTGGCCGAGGCGCTGGTAACCGGCGGCCGGCCGATCTCGCGCCAGGTCGCTCGCTTCGCGGCCGACGCCGCGGCCGCCGAGGTGCGCGAGCGGTTCGGAATCCGCGGCCTCGAGGACGCCGGCTACACCATCGTCTCGACACTCGAGCGGCCCGACCAGGACGCCGCCGAGGACGCGGTCGCGTGGGGGCTGGGCGCGCTCGAGGCGGGCTGGCAGAAGGGGGTCGAGGAGGCGCGGCTCGAGGGCGCTCTGGTCTCGATCGATCCGCGGGACGGCCGGGTCCTCGCCTGGGTGGGAGGTCGCGACTACGGGGAGAGCCAGTTCGACCGGGTGCGCATGGCGCGTCGCCAGGTCGGCAGCGCCTTCAAGCCGGTGGTGCTGGCCGCGGCGTTCTCGACGCGGGCGGCGACCCCCGCCGACGTGCTGGTCGATGAGCCGA
Source organism: Thermoanaerobaculia bacterium (assembly GCA_035546295.1). Lineage (GTDB taxonomy): Bacteria > Acidobacteriota > Thermoanaerobaculia > Multivoradales > Multivoraceae > DATKBT01. The sequence continues at coordinate 34,994 of DATKBT010000112.1, forward strand.
TCACGGTGGTGCAGGCGGGGCGTGAGTGGAGTCCCAACAACGATGACCGCCGCTTTCGCGGCCGGGTGAGCGTGCGCGAAAGCATCGAGCAGAGCCTCAACGTGCCGACGGTGCGCCTGGCGATCGACGTCGGCCTGCCTCGGATCGTCGAGACCGCTCGGGCGCTCGGGGTGAGCAGCCCGCTCGAGAGCGTGCCGTCGATGGCGCTCGGTTCCTTCGAGATGACTCCCGAGGAGCTGCTGCGGGCCTACGCCACGTTTGCCTCGGGCGGCGTGCGACCCGCGATCTACATGGTCGACGGCGTGCTCGACCGACGCGGAGAGTCGCTCGAGGGGCGCCCGCTGCCGCCCGCCGAGCAGGTGATCGAACCGGGGGTGGCGTACCTGGTCACCTCGGTGCTCGAGGGGGTGGTCGACCACGGCACCGGCCGGCGTTTGCGTCAGGACGGGCTGCGCGACGTGCTGGCCGGCAAGAGCGGCACCACCAACGGCGGCCGCGACAGCTGGTTCATCGGCTACTCCCCCGAACGAGCCACCCTCGCCTGGGTCGGCTACGACTCGAACCGTGCGACGCGGCTGTCGGGATCGCGCGCCGCGTTGCCGATCTGGGGCCGATTCGTGCTCTCGCGGCGGCCGCGCGGGGGCTATCGGGTCGCTCTGCCGCCGCCCGAAGTGACCACCCGCAGCATCGATCCCGCGACCGGGCAGCTCGCCACGGGCAGGTGCCCGGAGGTGGTCACCGAGGTCTTCCTCCGCGATGACGTTCCCTCCGAGGAGTGCGAGATGCACGACCGATCGGGGCGGCGCTGGTGGCGGTTCTGGGGTCGCGAGCGCCGGCGCTCCAGCGGCGGCGAGTAGGACCGCGTCGACGGGGCGGCGCCCGGCGCAGTGGCGCCTCGCTCGCCCGTCCTCGGGAGTTCGACCGCGATGCGCGCTCGCCCCCGGCGCGGCCCGGCGTAGGATGGAGGCTCCGCGCCGAGGCGCACCGACACTGCTGCTGCTCGTGAGGTCTCGCTTGAGCGATCGCGATGGGCCCGAGGATGGGTTGGGCGCCGTCCCGACGTTTCCGCCGGCCGCCGGATTCTGGCGACGCGCCGGCTCGGGGGCGATCGACCTGCTGTGGATCGCTCCCGGCGTCTGCTTTCTGGGCGCCACATTGCGACAGCTCGTGAGCTGGCCGGTCGTTACCGTGCTGGTCGTGGTCGTCGTGCTCGCCGTGCACGCGGCGATGTGGAGGGCGTGGAGTGCCACGCCCGGCAAGGCTCTGCTCGGGTTGCGAATCCTGGGCGTCGACGGACGGACCATCGACGATCGTCAGGTGCTGTTGCGGTGCGCCGGCTACCTGCTCGGCGTGCTCACCTTCGGGCTCGGCTTCGCCATGGCCGGTCTCAATGCCTCGCGTCGCGGACTGCACGACCAGGCGGCCGGGACCTACGTCGCCGAAGCGCGTAGGCTGCGCCGCCGAAAGGTCGCCGAGCGGAGGGACTGCGAGCCGGAGCGAGCGCGCCGGTCGACCGGCTCGGCGGCCGACCCGCTAGACTCCGCCGGGTGGGTCCTGGCGACGCCGGATGGAATCACCGGCGCCGCCGAGGGGTTTTCCCGCGTCGGAAGCGAGACCATGAGCGTCGACACCGCTGCACCAGCGACAAGATCCAAGAGCGTCTCCGAGGCCCGGCCCCGGAACCAGCCGCGCTCGCCGGCGAGGCGCTGGCTGGGGCTGGCGGGTGGAGCCCTGCTCGGCGCCGTATTGCTGGTCGGGGCCTACGCCAAGGCGCTCGACCCGCTCGCCTTCGTCGAGCAGATCAGGGGCGAGGGGCTCGACTTCCTGCTGCCCGCCGCCTGGGTGGCCGCGATCGCGCTGGCCCTGGAGATCTTCCTCGGCTCCGCTCTGCTGCTCGGAATCCGGCGGCGCTGGGTGCTCTATCCGTCGGCCCTGCTGGTCGCGTTCTTCCTGTTCCTGACCGGGCGCACCTACGCTCGCTCGCTCAACGGCACGCTAGAGGAGGAGGCAGGTTGCGGCTGCTTCGGCAACCTGGTCGAGCGCACCCCGGCGGAAGCCTTCTGGCAGGACGCGGCGCTCCTGGTGCCGACCCTGTTGCTCGCGTTCCTGGCCCTCGTGTCGAGCGGCTCCTTCCCGCGCGTGCGCACCGCGGTCGTAGTGGCGCTCACCGGCTTCGGTCTCGGCTTCGCCTGGATGGCCCCGTCGCTCCCGCTCGACGACCTCGCCACCCGGCTCAGGCCGGGCGTGCTGGTGGAAGAGATCTGCAGCGGACGGGACGAGGAGCGGATCTGCCTCGGCACCATCCGTCCAGAGCTGCTCGAGGGGGAGCACCTGGTGGTGATCGCCGACCTCCAGGATTCCGACTTCGGAGAGCGGGTCGCGAGTCTCAACGCCTACCGCTTCGAGGTCGGCGACGTGGTCGTCCTGAGCGACGCCCCCGCCGAGGAGCATCGTCGGTTCTTCTGGGAGTGGGGGCCGGCATTCGACATCGTCGAGGCGCCGCCGGCCCTGCTCTCGCCCCTGTATCGCCAGCGACCCCGATCCTTCGTCGTGCGCGACGGCGAGGTCGTCGAGACCTTCGCCGGGCTGCCGCCGCTGCCCGAGAGCGAGGGCGACGATCTGCTCTTCGCTCCGACTGCAGAGACCGACGCGGGATCGACGGAGGGAACGTCCCCATGAGCTCTTCGACGACGCCGAGCGATCGGCTTCAGCTTCGCCTCGACTCCTCGGGCTCGGCCTGGCGCAGGTTGCTGTTCGGCCTGCTGCTGTGCGGATGGATCACGGCCGGCGCCGCGAGCGCGCAGGACCCCAGCGTGCTCAAGGGTTTCCAGCCCGACGAGAATTTCATCCTCGAGGTCAACGGGGAGCGGGACGAGGGCGCCGAGATCTACGTCCAGCAGCGCCTGCCCGCATACCTGGTGCTGCCTTCGAAGGCGAGCTCGCCGGTCCTGCTGGTGCCGCGGACCAAGCAGGTCCAGGCGGTGCACATCATGAAGATGACCAGGCGGCCCGACGGCTTCCTGGACCTCGCTCCCGACGCCGTGTACGCCTCCAGGGGGCAGTTCGAGCTGGAGGGGACCGACCTCGTGTTCGAGATCGACGGCACTCGCTACACGCTCAAGGACAAGCCGGCGCTGCTCGGTCTCAAGGTGGCGGCCGACCTCAAGGAGTACGCCGACAGCTACGTAACGCTGGCGCAGTCCTACACGCCGTCTGCCGACGCCCTCTCGAAGCTCGAGGCCGAGGACCGCGAGATCCTGGTCCGGGTCTACTTCGGCTCCTGGTGCCCCTTCTGTCAGCGTTACCTCCCGCGCATGGTGCGGGTCGCCGACGAGCTGGCCGGCAGCAAGAGCAAGGTGGCGATCGACTTCTACGGTTTCCCCCAGGACTTCTCGCAGGACTCGACGGCCCGCACCATGAACATCCGCTCGGTGCCCACCGGCGTCGTGTTCATCGACGGCAAGGAGGCGGGTCGGATCCAGTCCGAGGAGTGGCAGGCGCCCGAGAAGGCAGTGGTCGAGATCCTGGGAGGCTAGCCTCCGATGTGCTGAGTAGCACATCTGCGGCTAGCCGATTGCGTCCCGGCTCCACTCCGAGCTGAGGCGCAGCCGAAGCGAGAAGCGGTGAGGCGCGCTGAGCCTGCGAAGCGGGCCGAGCCCAGCGCCTTCGGCGCGTCGCCGGGGAACAGCCGTAGAGCCGGCTCCGATGTGCTGAGTCGCACATCTGCGGCTAGCGCTCTCCAACTCGTCTCGGCTCCGAGGGCCTTCGGGGAACGGCACCACGGCGAGGTGGCCCGGCCCGAGCACGACGGGAGCCGCGTCAGCTCGAGCGCGACGCTCCTCAGCGGCATCGCGAGGGCGAACACCGCGAGCGACGTGTCGAGCACCCGTCGGCGGAGATGCTCGATCGCGGCGCTGTGGGTGGCTAGGCCGTCGAGGGGTTCGACATCGGGTACGGGCGACCAAGCGGGGGGCGTCCCGTAGGGACCGCGGGCGCCGGCACGCGCCTCCTCGGTCGCGAGGGACGCGACGGCCATCGTCTCACGTGGTCCCTGCCGTGCTCCTCCTCGGATCAGAGGACCTCGAGGGGGTCGACCCCGCCGTTGTGCCAGCGGGCATCGGTCTCCTGGAGACGGCCGGCAGGCGCCGTTCGCGACAGGCCGAGTGGAGCGAGTCGCGACTCGACCTCGCCCGGCGCGATCCCGGCGACGGCGGCGCCCTGCAGCGCACCGCTGAGCCCGGTCAGCCGGTCGCTCAGCGACTCGATCGAGGCGAGCGGGTAGAGCCGGACGAAGCGCCGCCCGGGGGAAGTTGCGAGCAGCGCCCGTTCCGGCTCGACGACGATGCTGCCGGCGCGGGTCGCGATCACCTCGCACCCGCGCATGCCGGCCAGGTCGAGCTCACGGCGCACGGCGGCGGACTCGTCGGGCGTCGGCGGTCCGGGCGGCAGGAGCCCGGCCTGACGATCGAGCCCTCGCGCCAGAGCGGCCGCGACGCGCCCGATCGGCGCCAGGCTGAGGACCGCCTGAATCGAGAGGCAACCCCGTTGGTCGAAGAGGGCGACGTCGCGGGCCAGCAGCTCGATCTGCTCGTCGCTCGCCGGCGCTCCGACGATGCCGAGCGAGATCTTCGGGCCGTACTCGACGAACCGGCCGGCGGCCCGTGGTCGCAGGGCGTCGAGCGCGGCGTTCCCGCCGTAGGCGAGCACTGGATCGCAGCGCTCGAGCAGTGCGCTCTCGATCGGCGCGCCGTGGGCCCAGGTGATCGCGGCGAAGGCCTCGGCGAGCTCGGGCTCGGCCACGGCGAGCTCGCGCAGCAGCGCTGGCGCGAAGTACGGCTCCAGCGCCGAGGACTTGATGATCAGCGGGCGGCCGCGGGCGAGGGCGGGCAGGACCGTTTGAAGAGCAAGGCCCGGGAGGTTCGAGGCCAGCACCACGAGCGCGGGATCGCCGTGGCTAGCGGGCGGCCGGCCGGAGGCGGACCGGAACAGCTCGTCGGCGGAGCCCCCCAGCATTCCGCTGGCGATCGCGAGGAGCCCCGCCTGCAGGCCCGGGGCGGAGAGACGAACTGCGCCGGCAAGCGGGGCATCGAGCTCTCGCCGGGCGGTCGAGGAAGGGTCGAGCAGGCGGGTCACCGCCCGGCGCCAGGCCTCGAGCCGGCGGTCCGGCGGCAGCGCGCGCAATCGCTCGCCGCCCCTTCTCAGCGTCTCCAGCAAACTCTCCAGCAACGTCTCCAGCAGCGCATCCGGGCCGCTCGCGGCGGCGGTCCGCGCGGCCGCACAGCAGGCACCCGGCAGGTAGGAGGGCGGCGGCGGGCGGCGAGCTCTCACGGTCAGCGCAGGAGCTCCTCGGCGGTCAGCGAGCAGCCTCTCAGCTCGGCATCGCTGGCCCGGCCCACCAGCTCGAAGCCGCCGTCGCCGGCGGCGCGGCCGACATCCTCGGTCAGCAGGTGCGAGATCGAGCCGACGTTGCCCAGGTCGAAGAACGCGATCAGCCCTTCGCGTCTGGGCGCGACCGGCTCGCCGGTCGAGGGGTCGACCAGCCACCAGAACAGCCAGGGAGGCGCGTGGAAGGTGTCGGGATCCCCGCCGGCGAGAACGCGGGTGTAGGCCTGGGACGTCAGCTCGGTCATTCCGTACTCGCGGACGATGCGGGACGGTGGGACTCCGAGCCGGTCGAGCGAGCGCTCGAGGAGATCGTCTCGCGCCAGCTCGCGCTCGCTGCCCTTGAAGCCGCCGGTTTCGAAGATCACGGAGCCCGGCGCGAGGGCGTGATCCAGCGGGCGCTCCTCGAGCGCGTCGAGGAGCCTTGCGAGCGCGAGCGCGGTGGACAGCACCAGCACTGGTCGCCGGCTCTTCGCATGCTCAGCGAGAAAGGCGCGTGCGCCATCGGCGTCGAGACCGCCGGTGCCGAGCGCGCTGAGCGAGTCGTTCGCTCCCCACCGATCGAGGACGTGGTCGATCATGAACCCCAGGCTCGAGTCGGGCACGTCGTGCAGCGACGGGACCAGCGACAGCATCGGCACCCGCTCTCGACCGCACAGCAGCCCCTGGTCGATGCAGGCGCCGGGGAAGGAAGCTTCCACGATCCGGCGATAGAGCTCGGGGTGGGGGTGGTGGTGCTCGCTGCGCCGATGAGCGCCCGCCGTGGTCCCGCTCGAGCGGAAGACGATCCGGGGCTGCGCCGTCCACAGCTCGAGCTCCGGCTCCTTGAAGGCGCGGGCGGGGACCGCCGGGGATGCGCGCCAGGCGCCCGGCCGACTCCAGCCGGCGGCCGGCAAATCGAGACCGCGCGTGCGGCAGAGGCGCCGGTACGCCTCGACCCGTTGGACCTGGAGCTCGAGGACGCGTCCCGCCAGCGCCTCCAGCTCGCGCCGATCCGCCTCGGTCGCCGGGCCGGCCTCGCCGCCGAGCGCGCCGATCCGCTGGGCGATCTCCTCGACCAGCTCGTCGGACTCGCTCTGGGGATCGTTCCCGCGCACCGGCGCTGATTCTGGCACGCGGTCCGGCGGCTCTCGCGCCGTGGGCCGCGCGAAGCGCGGGCTGCGAGTCGAAGACCGCGAAGCGCGCGGTCGGCACGACCGGCTGGCAAGGCTGCTGTGGTATTTTCTTGCGGCATTCCTTCGAGTTGAAGCGGATCGGCGCGGGCACGCCCGCGGCACGATGCGGTCGTGCCGCGAGCTTCGAGGGATGCGCCCCGCTCCGGCCCGCCGCTGGTGAGGATGAGATGGCCCGTCTGCTGCGCCGAACGCTGGGGGTTGGCGCCGGCTCGGTGATCGCCGGCGCGGCGATCGTGGCACTCGCCGGCGCCGCGCTCCTGGTCTTGCTGACGCGTCAGGGCCGCGAAGCGGAGCGCGAGCGAAGCGAAGACGAGCTGGCGCGTTCCTACGCGGTCCAGTCGCGCCTGCTCAACGAGAGGTTGGCGCGCCAGGAGATCGGCGCTCTGGCGTTGGCGACCGGGATCGCTCCATCGATCGCGGCGAGTCCATCCGGAGCGGCCGGCGAGGGCGAGGCCCTGCCGCGCTGGTTGGCGAGCGAGTACGACCTCGCCGCCGTGATCTCTCCCGAGGGGCGGGTGATCGCGGGCGGATCCCGGCTCCCCGGCGACGCCGCCACCCTGGCGTCGAGGTTCGGATCGGGCGCCGGTCTCCTCGTGCACGACGGTGCGCTCCACCTGATCGCGGGCCGAGAGGTGCCCGGCAGCCCGCCGGGGCGGGTTGCGCTGGTCGGCGAGCAGCTCGACGTGCCGTTCGCGCGCGAGGTCGGCGACGCGATCTCGGTCGAGCTGGCCTACGTGATCGGCGACTTGTCGGGGCCGCGGGTGGCGGCCTCGACCCTGACGCGCGAGGACGCCGAGGAGCTGGGTCTGGCGCTGCGGCGACTCGGCGACTGGAATCGGCGGATCGCGCAGGCCGGCCGGGTCCGGCTCGAGCTCGGCGGTCGGGGCTTCAGGGCGATGCTGTCGCCGCTGCGCTCGGGGGAGGAGGTGCTGGGCGCGGTGGTCACGATGGCGCTCGACGACTCGCTCCCGGAGCTGACCCGACAGGCTCGCTGGTCGGCGCTGGTGGTCGGTCTCCTCGGGCTGGCTCTGGGCTCCCTGATCTCGGTTCTCGGCGTCCGCCGGCAGCTCCGCCCGCTGCTCGACCTGCAAGCGGAGCTCGACGAGACCGCGCCGGCGGGCGTGCGCGGGACGAGCCATGACCCGCGCGATTCGGCCCCCGCGACGATCGCCGAAGCCGTGCGGCGGCGGCTGCGCTCCGAGCACGCGCGGGACGTTCTCGGCGCGCGGGCGCGGGACGCGGCGGCCGGCCGGCAGACGGTGGCCGGCGGCACGCGGCTGGTGGCCGGCCCGGGCGTCGTCCTCGCGCTCGATCTGCGCCGCTTCGCTCCCACCGCCGCGGCGCGGCATCCGGACCTCGCGCTCGCGCGTTACGGCGGCGACCGGGACCTGGTCGCGCAAGCGATGGCGGCGCGTGGAGGCGAGCTGGTGGCAGTGGCCGGACACCGTCTGCTCGGCGTCTTCCCTCGCGAGTCGGTCGTCGACGCCCTGTTCGCGGCGGTCGACGTCGGAGCTCTGCTCCAGCGCGCCGACAGCGTGTTCGACGAGCCGGTGCCGCCGGCGGTCGCGCTCGCCGAAGGCGACCTGGTGAGAGGGCGGATCGGAGAGGGACTGCGGGCGCAACGTGTAGTGCTCGGGCGAGCGGTCCAGGAGACCGACGCCCTTCTGCGCGAGGCGATGCCGGGAGACATCGTGTTCTCGGGCGCGGTCCTAGAGCGTCTCAGCGAGCCGCTCGCGGCCGCCGGCATCGCCGTCGCCGAGCAGCGGGCGGTCCTCTTTCCGCAGGCCATCCACCGCGTGGATCTCGCGGGCGCGATCGCCGCGCAGCGGACGCGGCTACCGGCGCTCGCGACGCCGCTCGCTGCCGGCGTCGTGATCGGCAATCGCTTCGAGCTCGACAGCCCGCTCGACGAGACCGCCGAGGGCCGGCTCTACGCTGCGCGCGATCGCGAGACCGGCGGGCGTGCGGAGGTCCTGGTGCTCGAGACCGCCGAGACGGTCTCCAGAGAGGTCTCCAGAGAGGATGCCGAGCACGAGCCGAGCCGCAGGTCCCTTCCGGTCGAGCGTCTGGCCGACCTGATCGAGCGCTCGCGCGCCCTGCCGCCGCCGGTGGTGCCTCTGCTCGACGGAGGGCTGGTAGGCGACACCCTGTTCGTCGCCACCACCGCGGCCGGGGACCCGTCGCTCGGCGATGTCGTCGGGGCCGGCGGTCCGCTCGCGCCGGGTGTCGCTCACGAGCTCGCGCTCCAACTCGCTCACGGCCTGACCGTCATCCACCGCTCCGGTCTTCTCCACTTGGGCCTGAGCCCCGAGCGCGTCGTCGTCGGCGTCGACGGCAAGCTGCGGCTGCGCTGGGTCGGCGTCGAATCCCTGCTCGGCGATGGACGAACGCATCCCGGCCAGGAACCGTTCCAGGCGCCCGAGCTCCGGGCCGGCGGGGCCGCGAGCGGTCAGGCCGCGGATCTGTACTCCTGGGGTGCAGTGGTTCACTTCGCCCTGCTCGGGATGCCGCGCTGGGACAGCGGGGTGGAGGAATGGCGCTTCGAGGCCGCCAGGATCCGTGCCCTGCCTGGCATCGCGCCCGAGCTCGTGGAGGCGATGGAGCGTTGCCTGGCGGAGGATCCCGCGGCCCGGCCGGCGGACGCCGACGCGCTGATCCCCGCTCGCGCGCGCGGGAGCGGTCGCGAGAGCGCGCCCGGCGCCTGACGCGTCGGCGAGATCCGCCGAAGCCGTGGCGCACACGGGAGAGGGCGGGTTCAACCTCGGCTTGGTCGTCTCCTGGCTCGGCGACCGCCCGGACCGGCCGGGCGCGGCGGAGGCGACCCTCGGGGAGGGCCGGGGAGGAGCCGGTCGAAGCGGCAGCGGCGGGGAGCGGAAGCCGGGGCAAGCCCCGGCGAGAGGGACAGAGCGTCCGAAGGCGGGTCCGAAGGTGGGGCCGATCTGGCGCCGCTCGGGCGGGATCGGGACCCTTCCCGAACCCGCTCAGAGGCGCCGTCGCCGGCGATCGCCGAGGCTCCGCGAGTGGCGTCCGGCGGATCGCCGTTCGTCGAGCCGTAGCGTTCGCAACGGCGAGCGCAGGCCAGCCTGGGGCGCCGAGGGGCTCGACTCGAACGAATAGGGGTCGGCGCCCGTAGGAAGGTGTGACGGACGGCGACGGGCGCAACGGTTCTCGCCGTCGAGAGAGAGCAATCTCCCCTCCTCCGCAACCCGGCGACAGGCGTCGCCGGGCTCTTTTTTCCGGCGTCGCCCGCGCGCGGGCCCCCGACCCGGAGTGCCTGGCCATTCCTACCCGGCTCCAAGCGCTCGAGCCAGCGAGACTGTTCCTTCTCGCCTCGCCGGATTTGTTTGTGTCTCGCAGCGGGCCTCTGCCCGCGCCGGGCAGTGGACGTCACGCGTCGCCTGGCTGGCGGTTGCGGCGTCGGGCGTGGTCACTCTGGTGGTGCTGGCCGCTCGCTTCTGGGTGGGGTAGCGCGCGGGGATGCGCCGGTGTCATGCGCTGGCCCCGTTCAGGTTCCCCGACCGCACAGCCGCAGCGCCGTGCGCCGGTGCGCCACCCAAGGGAGGACACACGACCGTGGACGCTACGCCAGGCACCGCGCTCGAGGAGCTAGACCTTGAGTCCGAGGTCGATCACCGCTCATGGGCGCCGTCGTCGCGCCCGCTCCGCGCTCCCCCCTCGCGAGAATCCTCGCCCGCGCCGACTGCGACTCCCGAGGTCTCGATTGCCTGCGCGAAGAACGCGGCGGCCACCGACGCCGGATGTCCCACCACCGGTCGTTCCTCGGCGCCGAGCAGCCAGTCCGCCGGCATGTGGCGCCGGTAGAGGTCCGAGACGAACCGGCGCCCGAACAGTGCGATGACGCCGCGATCGGTCGGCGAGCGGATCAGGCGCCCGGCCGCCTGCACGACGCGGGTCATGCCAGGGACCACGAAGGCGTACTCGAAGCCGCGGTCGAAGCGCTCCTCGTAGTAGCTCTCGAGCAGCTTCTGCTCGAGGCTCACCATCGGCAGGCAGGGGCCGACGACGGCGACCGCCTTGAGCATGTCGCCGGGGTAGTCGACCCCCTCCGCGAACACCCCGCCGGCGACCGCGAGCAGCAGCACGTCCCCGAGTAGCGCGCCCTGGAGCAGGTCGAGGATCTCGCGGCGCTGGCGGTCGGAGTCGGCTCGTTGCTGCACCAAGACACGCTTGCCGTGGCTCGCCGGCATGCGCTCGGCCACCTCGGCCAGGAAGCGGTAGCTGGGGAACAGCGCGAGCGTGTTGCCGGGGACCACCCGGGCGAGCTCGCTCAGGCGCTCGGCGATCTTCTCGTAGTTCTCGCCGCGCGCGCGGTAGGTGGTCGAGACCGAGGCGTCGACGACCACCGCCTTGTGCCCGGTGGGAAACGGGTTCGGCACCGAGATCGTCGAGGTGCGCTCGGGGTCGAAGCCGAGCAGGTCCCGATAGAACTCCGGGGGCGCCAGGGTCGCCGACAGCCCGATCGCCGAGTGGCAGCGGTCGAGGATGCGCCCGAGGAAGCGGCTCGGGTCCTTGCACAGCAGACGGATGCGCCGGTCGTCCCCCTCGCGCTCGAGGCAGCGGCTGAACACCTCCGGATGCTTGTCGGCGAGCAGCAGGGTGTTGAGGAAGCGGAGCACCTCGAAGTAGAGGCCCACGAACGGGTCCTCGGCGCGGAAGCTCCTGGTCTCCCGGCGGTGCTCGAGGTAGTCGACGAAGGTGCGGTCGAGCTGCGGGCGCAGCGCCCACAGCTCCTCCTCGGGGAGACCCCCTTCGAGCGCCCCCTCACGTGCGCCCTCGGGGAGAGCGTCGTCGACGGCCGCCTCGACGATCGCGGCCACCTGCTTGCACAGCCGCTCGAGCAGGAAGCCCATCTCGGTCGCCGGGCCCGCTCTCGCGATCAGAGTGATCGCCTCGGCGGCGGCGCGGGCTCTCGCCGAGGACAGCGCCGGGCTGTAGTAGCCGCGACCGCGCCCGACCAGGTTGTGGATCTCGTCGATCACCAGCACCACATCGGAGAGGTCGGCGTCGGCCGAGAAGTCCTGGAGCGCGACGTAGGGGTCGAAGGCGTAGTTGTAGTCGCCGACGATCGCCTGCACCTGCTGGGTCAGGTCGAGGCTGACCTCGAACGGGCAGACCCCCTCGCGCTTGGCCTCACGGTAGATCAGGTCGGGCTCGAGGTTGGGGTTCTCCTCGAGCAGGCGCGGCACGAGCTGCGAGCGCGAGAGCTTGAGGAAATAGTCGCGGGCGTAGTCGCAGTACTCCTCGTGACAGATGATCTCGTCGTTGGCGCACATCCTGGCCTTGGCGCGGATCACCAGCGAGCGGAAGGCCGCGTCGCGGTTGAGCAGGTCGAGGACGGTCGACGCCATGCGCTGCTGGAGCGTTTTGGCGGTCAGCACGTAGACCCGCCGGTCGTTGGCCAGCGCGTCACGCAGCACCGGGAAGAGCGCCGCCGCAGTCTTGCCCAGTCCGGTCGCCGCCTCGACCAGCAGGTGCTCGCGTTGCTCGAGCGCCAGTGCCACCCGCTCGACGATCTCCTGCTGCCCGGGGCGAGGCCGATGGAAAGGGAACTCCAGGCGCGCGGCTGCGTCGCGCCTTGCGGCTCTGGCCTCTTCGCGGCGCTGAAACTCGGCGAGGAGCTGGTTCGCGCGTCGTCGGATCCCGGCTTCGATCGCGCGGTGATCCACCTCGAGCGGCAGGCGTTCGATCCCGTCGTCGCCGAAGGCGCCGATCTCGATCAGCACCAGCTCGGCGCCGGCCGGCGCGCCGGCCTCGCCGCCCGGGTCTGGGTCGACCAGCGGCACCGGCGGCGACGTCCCTCGGCGAGCGAGCATCCAGGCGTAGACCAGCGCCTGCTGGCGGTACATCTCGAGGGTCGAGGGCGCGACCTGGGATCCCGGCCGCACCGACTTGATCTCCTCGACGATCAGATGGCCGTCGCCGCCCCGCCGGATGCCGTCGGCGCGGCCGTAGAGCTCGATCGTCCAACCCCGGTGCTCGAGCCTCGTCTCGATCGCCACCTCGCGCTGATAGGTGGGGTCGGCCAGCATCGCGCGCTCCTGGTAGCGAGAGTGGATCGCCTGGCCGACCCACAGGCGCTCGAACCCGCCGCGCTGCCCGAAGCCGATCCTGCGCACCGCCTCGCGCTCGAGCAGGTCGGCGACCGAGATCCGTAGTTTCAGGGCGTCGCGATCGAAGCGGGGGGCCATCGGAGGGAGTATAGGAGCGCCGCGGCGCCCGAGGCTCCTTGCTCTCGACGGGGTCATCCGGTAGGTTCGCCGGGTGTCTGAACCTTCAGGCGGTGGGCCGAGGAGCCCGCTCGACTTCCCGGACTTCTCGAAGCTCCGGAACTTTCGCTTCCCGGGCCGCAAGGATGGCCCTGGTGGAAAGGGAGGTGGCGGCGGTGACGTCAGCGCGCGCAAGATCGGGATCGCGCTGCTGGTCCTCGTGGTCGTCGGGCTGCTCTTCGGCTCGATCTACCAGATCGAGGCCGACGAGGTGGGCATCATCTTGCGGCTCGGTCGCTACCGCGGACCCGCGCACGACGCCGGCCCCGGGCTGCACTTCAAGCTGCCCATCATCGACCAGCTCGAGAAGCTGCCGGTCGAGCGCCAGCTCAAGCAGGAGTTCGGATTCCGCAGCGAGACGGTCGGCATCCGCTCGAGCTTCGCCGACGTCAGCGAAGAGGCGACGATGCTCACCGGCGACGAGAACGTGGTGATCGTCGAGTGGGTCGTCCAGTACCGGATCGTCGACGCCTACCGCTACCTGTTCAAGGTGCGCAACATCGACGAGACCTTCCGCGATCTCTCCCACGCGGTGATGCGCCAGGTGGTGGGGGATCGCACCGTCGACGAAGTGGTCACGGTCGGGCGCGTCGACATCGAGAACGCCGCGCAGCAGGAGCTGCAGGCGCTGTGCGATCAGTACGAGACCGGCATCCGGGTCGAGAAGGTGCTGCTCCAGAGCAACAACCCGCCGGACCCGGTCAAGCCGTCGTTCAACGACGTCAACCAGGCCGAGCAGGATCGAAGCAAGCTGATCAACGAGGCGCAGGCGAACTACAACCGGGTGGTGCCGCGCGCCGAGGGGGAGGCGCTGCAGACGATCCAGCAGGCCGAGGGCTACGCGCTCGACCGGGTCAATCGCTCGCGCGGCGACGCGGCGCGCTTCGATGCGCTGTTCGCCGAGTACCGCAAGGCCCCCGAGGTCACCCGCAAGCGGATCTACCTCGAGACCATGGGCAAGGTCCTGCCGCAGGTCGGCAGGAAGGTGGTGGTCGACCGCTCGGTCGAGGGCTTGGTGCCGATGTTCGACTTCTCGGGCCGGGCGGCGACAGGCGGCGCCGCCTCCACCCAGACGCCGCCGGGGGGTGCGCCGTGAGCCGCCTGGGAGTGGTCCTGATCGCCGGCCTGGTCGCCGGCATCGTGCTCGCCGACGCGCTGTTCATCGTGCGCGAGGACAAGCAGGTGATCATCACCCAGTTCGGGGAGCCGATCGGAGGGCCGATCACCGAGCCGGGTCTCAAGATCAAGCTGCCCTTCTTCCAGAAGCTCCACGTCTTCGAGAAGCGCTTCCTCGAGTGGCAGGGCGATGCCGAGGAGCTGACCACCCGGGACAAGAAGTACATCTACGTCGACGTGTATGCGCGCTGGCGGATCGCCGAACCGCTGCTGTTCTTCCAGCGCCTGACCAACGAGACCAACGCGCAGAGCCGTCTCGACGACATTCTCGACGGCGAAACCAGGAACGCGATCGCCCGCCACGACCTGCTCGAGGTGGTGCGCTCGACGAACCGCGAGCCGGTGCTCGACGAGAATGCGCCGACCGACGTGTTCAAGCCGATCGAAGGGGGTCGCGACCGCATCCGCCAGCAGATCCTCGAGGCGGCCAAGACGACCGCGGCGGGGCTGGGGATCGAGATCCTCGACGTCCAGTTCCGGCGCATCAACTACTCCGACCCGGAGACGCAGAACGCGGTCTTCCAGCGGATGATCTCCGAGCGCAAGCGCATCGCCGACCGCTTCCGCTCCGAGGGTCAGGGCGAGGCGGCGCGCATCCTGGGCGAGATGGACCGGGAGCTCAAGCGGATCCAGTCCGAGGCTTACCGCCAAGCCGAAGAGATCCGAGGTCGCGCCGACGCAGAGGCGACCCAGATCTACGCTTCGGTCTACGACCGCTCTGCGGACTCGCGCGTGTTCTACGAGTTCCTGCAGACGATGGCGACGTTCGAGAGCACGATCGATGACGGGACCACCCTGGTGCTCTCCACCGACGGCGAGTTCTACCGCTTCCTCGAAGGCAGCGGAAGGTGATCCCGGCGCCCGTCGGGCAGCTGGGCGGCTGACTCTCCCCGTAAGGAACGAACATGCGGTTCGTCGGCGTGCTCGGCCTGCTGGTGATTCTGGCCATCGCCTGGGCGCTGTCGACCGACCGGCGGCGGATCGCGTGGCGGACGGTGATCGCGGGCACCGCGCTCCAGCTCCTCTTCGCTCTGCTCATCCTGAAGACGCCGTGGGGGCGTTCGTTCTTCGATTACGCCCGCATCTACGTCACAGCCTTCCTGAACTTCGCCGACGCCGGCTCCGAGTTCATCTTCGGCGAGGACTACACCGACCACTTCTTCGCGTTCAAGGTGCTGCCGACGATCATCTTCTTCTCGAGCGTGATCGCGATCCTCTACCACCTCGGCGCGCTGCAGTGGGTGGTCAAGCTGTTCGCGCGCGTGATGATGTGGCTGATGCGCACGTCGGGGGCCGAGTCGCTGTCGGCCTCCGCCAACATCTTCGTCGGACAGACCGAGGCGCCGCTCTTGATCCGCCCCTACGTCGGCGCCATGACCCGCTCGGAGCTGATGGCGGTGATGACGGGCGGGTTCGCCACCGTCGCTGGCGGTGTGCTCGCGCTCTACGTCGGGATGGGGATCTCGGCCGGCCACCTGATCGCGGCTTCGGTCATGTCGGCGCCTGCGGCGCTGGTGATGGCCAAGCTGATGGTGCCCGAGACCGAGGACAGCAAGACCGCGGGCAACGTCGAGATGTCGGTCGACCTCCCGTACGTCAACGTCATCGACGCTGCCGCGCAGGGCGCCGCCGACGGCCTCAGGCTGGCGCTCAACGTCGGCGCTATGCTGCTCGCCTTCCTCGGCCTGATCGCCCTGATCAACGGGATCCTCGAGCCGATCGGCGGTGTCGTCGGCGTTCCCGGCCTCAACCTCGAAGGGATCCTCGGGTTCGTGCTGAGCCCGCTCGCGTGGCTGATGGGGGTGCCGTGGGAGGAGGCTCGCGCGGTCGGCGGGCTGCTCGGCATCAAGACCGGCGCCAACGAGCTGATCGCCTACACGAGCCTGTCGGACATGATCCAGAACGAGGAGCTCTCCGAGCGCTCGCAGGTGATCGCCACGTACGCCCTGTGCGGCTTCTCGAACTTCTCCTCGATCGCCATCCAGATCGGGGGCATCGGCGGCATCGCGCCCGAGCGCAAGGGCGATCTGGCGCGACTCGGGCTGCGCGCGATGATCGCGGGCTCGCTCGCCTGCTTCCAGACCGCGACGATCGCGGGCCTCCTGATCTGAGCCGCGCCGGCTCATCGTCGGGCCGCGCCGGGCCGGCGGAGCGGCCGCTGCGAGCCCACTGGCCTCGGAGCGGCCGTCGTGCTGCGAGAATAGGACCATGATCACGCCCGACGCACCCAGGGCAGGGGAGTCGAGATCTCGGTGACTTCATCGCGGCCGCTCGACTTCGCCGTCGGCGAGGCCGCCGACTACCGACGCCTGATCGCGGAGGTCGATCGCGTCCTCGCCACCATCGAGGCCGCCGAGGACGACGCTCCCACGGTGCAGCGGATGGCCGATGCCCTGACCCTGTCGCTCGGCGCGGAGCTGGGCGTCACCGGCGGCCGGATCTACGTCCGGGAGGGAGAGCAGTACCGGCTCTGGACGGTCTTCGGCGACTCGCCGGAGACCGCGCGCGGCATCGTCGTGCCTCGCTCGTACGATCCGTTGCGCCGCGTTCTCGCCGAGGGCACGGTCTTCGTCGAGGAAGACCACCCGGCTCTCGACCGTGCTCTCGAGGAGCGGCTCGGGACGCGCGGCTTCGCCGCGATCGAGGTCGGCGACGGCGAGTTCGTGCTCGCTTTCGACCTGCACCCGGAGCGGCGCCGGGAGCAGGCGCTGTTCGGGCTCGGCCTGCTCCGGCACGGCATCGATCAACGTATCCGGCGGGAACGGTTCGAGGACGTGCTGCGTCAGGCCCGGCGCATCCACTCCTCGATCCTGCCGCAGCAGATGCCGCGGTTCGGGGACTTCGAGATCTCGGCGCGCAGCGTGCCGCTGGATCGGGTCGGCGGGGATTTCTACGACTTCCTGCCCCACGCCGACACCATCCTCGGTCTGGCGATCGCCGATGTCTCGGGGCACGGGCTGCCCGCCGCCCTGCAGGTTCGCGACATCTACACCGGGCTGCGCATGGGCACCGCCCGTGAGTACAAGATCGTGCGCACCGTCGAGCGGCTCAACCAGATCATCCACCTGTCGCGTGGCACCGGCCGCTTCGTGTCGATGGTGTACGGAGAGCTCGAGATCGACGGCACCTTCATCTACGTCAACGCCGGACACCCGGCGCCCTTCCACCTGAGCGCCAAGGGCGGGGTGCGGCGGCTGGAGCGCGGCGGCGCAGTGCTCGGTCCGTTGCCCAACGCCGCCTACACCCGCGGTTATCTCACCCTCGAGCCCGGCGACCTCCTGGTGCTGTTCACCGACGGCGTGATCGAGACCCACCGTGCGCGCGGCGCCAACGGGACGGTCGCGGCGCCGGTCGACGAGAGGTGGGGTCCGCTGGGCGAGGAGTATGGAGACGAGCGGTTGATCGAGGTGGTCCGCCGCCACCGGCAGGAGGGCGCGGAGGCCATCGTCGACGCGATCTTCGCGGACGTCGCGGCGTTCGAGTCCGGAGCGAGCCCGACCGACGATCGCACCGCGGTGGTGGTCAAACACCGGATCGGTCTCTGATCCGGCCGACGTCGAACCCGGCAGGCTCCCCTAGCATCCGTTGTAGAACTCCCGCGGGCTGCTAGAGCACGCCTCTACGATACGCCTCTACAACACGATGTGGCCGGCAGCGACGAGCTGGGTGATCGCGTCCTCGAGCTCTTCGCTCGACATCGGGCTGATCTCGAGGAGCTCGTCCACGCTCGTCGAGCCGTCGATCCGGGCGAGCAGGAAGGACTGGTGCGGCGTGAGATCGATCCGGATGAACTCCTCGGGTCGCCGCGCCAGCTTCGGGACGTAGCTGCGGAACCGCTCCTCGGGATCCTCCCAGGGGGCCTGGCGTCGATCGGACGTGATGCGCTCCAGAACCCGGTCGTCGCCTCCCCCTAGGCTGCGAGCGGCCGCCAGGTAGCGCTCGGCGAGATCCCGGTCGCCGTCGTCGCCGGCGACCGCGGCACAGTCGAGCAAGTCGACCACGGAGACCATCCGGAACGGCGGAATCCCGGGCGGTTCGACCGGCGCGGCCGGGGGCGGGACCGCGAGCTTGAGCTCGCCACGCTCGAGCGCGCCGACCAGCGCCGAGTAGAGGGAGAACTCGGACGCGCGGGACTCGAGCCAGATCTCCTCGACCGAGCGGCGATCGTCGACGAGCTGGAGGATCCGCGCGTTGACCGGATCCGTCTCGCCCTCTCCCAGATCCTTGATCGAGACCGGAATCGCCCGCAGGGTCGGAATCCTGTCGCGGATACGCATCCACTCCTCGAAACGCTTGACGCCCTGGAGGAGCACCGGGCCGACGTTGATGTCGCCGGGCACCAGGCCGCGGGGGAGGCTCTCGCGGTCCTCGTACGAGAAGGCTCCGTCGGTCCAGGTCAGCAGGTCGTAGACGATCTCCGTGCACTGGCGCACGAGCAGCTTCCTGAGCGCAGCCTCGGTGAGGCTCCCGATCGATACCAGGATCGCGCCGAGCATCAGCCCGCTCTCGTCCTGCAGCTCGAGCGCCTTGCCGAGCTCGAACTCGGTGATCAGACCTCGACCGATCAGGAAATGGCCGAGCTGCTCGCGCGGCGCCGAAGAGGCGCAGGCCACGATCTTCCCGCTGTCGAAGTAGAGACTCTTGCGAACCGGCCCGTTCTCGAAGTGCAGGGCGCCGGTGCACGAGCCCTCGTGCATCCGCTGGAGGAGCTCACTGGCCTCCGTGTCCTCGAGGCTGCCGGACGAGCTCTCGGTCCGGGACGATCCAGAGATCGGGAACGGTGATCGTTCAGTGCCGAGCACAGCGAATTCCGAGGAGGCTGGGGTGCGGGAGTGTATCGTCGAGAATCCTCGATTATAACACTCCCACACCTACATCTCAGGGCGAGGGGAGCCCTTCCTGCCCGCTCGTCAGGCCGGGCGTGCGGCTTTCGCGGCCTCTGCCCTCGTACGCCTTCGCTCGCCACAGTGCTTCGCCCCTGGACCCCCGCCGTCTGGTCCTTCCTGGAGCTCAGTCGCGCGCCTTCGTCGTTCCGGTCTGCCCCTGGTAATGACTGGACGATCCGGGCGCGCCGTAGGCGATCTCGGGCTCCGACTCCATCGCGATGAAGATCAGCTGCGCGATGCGCCGGCCGGCCTCGAGATCGAACGGGACCGGACCGAGGTTCTGGAGCTCGAGCGTGATGTTGCCCTCGAAGCCCGGGTCGCACCAGCCGGCGAGCGAGTGGTTGATCCAGAGGCGGCCCAGCGTCGACTTGAGCTTCAAGTCGCAGGCGACCAAGCTCGGGATGCGCACGTACTCCAGCGTCGACGCCAGCACCACCTCGCCGGGGAACAGGCGGATGTAGGGAGCTCGGAACTCCTCCGGATCACGGGTCGGACAGATCCAGTGATCGCTGACCCGCACGTCGTAGGAGGCGGCGTTGACCTGCTCAGGGGCGAACGGCTCGACGCCGCCGCTTTCCCCCCAGGCGCGGATCCAGCGATCGGCCTTGATCACGGCAACGTCTCCCAGCCCGTCGCCGCGACCGCGATCATCGGAAGACGACGGGCATCGCCGTGTCGTCGCGGTGGATGGTGTCGATGAACCGGATCAGGCGTCGCGACAGCGACATGAACAGCGTCGAGGTACGGGTGCCGCCGCCGAAGAACCGCACGCCGCGCAGCAACTCGCCGCTGGTGACCCCCGAACAGCAGAACAGGATCTGCTCCCCCGGCGCAAGGTCCTCGGTCTGGTAGATCCGTCCCACCTCGCAGTCGAGCTCGTCGGCGCGCCGTTCCTGATCGTCGCCGATGGTGACCAGCCGCGCTTGGATCTCGCCGCCCAGGCAGCGCATCGCGGCGGCGGTCAGAACGCCCTCCGGCGCCCCGCCGATGCCGAAGACGGCGTGAACGCCGGTGCCGCGCACGGCGGCCGAGATCCCGGCCGAAAGATCACCGTCGCCGATCAGCCGGATGCGGGCTCCCACCGACCGGATGTCGGCGATGAGCTGGCGGTGCCGCTCGCGGTCGAGGAGCACGACGGTGAGATCCTCGACGGCGCGGTCGAACGCGGTGGCGATGTTGCGCAGGTTCTCGGCGACCGGAGCGTCGAGGTGGATGGTCCCTCGTGCGGTCGGGCCGACGACGATCTTCTCCATGTAGATGTCGGGGGCGTGGAGCAGGCCGCCGCGCTCCGCGGCGGCGAGCACGGCGATCGCGTCGGGAGCGCCGGTCGCGCACAGGTTGGTTCCCTCGAGCGGGTCGACCGCGATGTCGACCTGGGGCACGTCGTCGTGGCCGACCAGAGCGCCCACCTCTTCGCCGATGTACAGCATGGGCGCCTTGTCGCGCTCTCCCTCGCCGATCACCACCCGGCCGGCGATCGGCAGCATCTGGAGCTCGCGTCGCATCGCCTCGACGGCGACGTGATCCGAGTGCCGGCCCTCGCCGAAGCCCATGGTCTGTGCCGCCGCGATCGCGGCAGCCTCGGTGACTCGGATGAAGTCCTGCTCGAGAAGATGATCGATCGACACCGGTGCTCCTCGACGGTCTTGGTGGGGCGGTTGAGGCGGGGCGACCTGTTCACCGGGCCGCAGGTGGAAGGGCGAGGCGGCGCCGAAGCCGACGGCTGTCCGCAGCGGTGATGCCGCGGCTCGGGCAGGCGATCGGATCAGGGGTCGAGGATCAGGGGTCGAGGATCAGGGTCGAGGATCAGGGTCGAGGATCAGTGTCGAACGGAGCGGAGGGCACTCTCTCTGGGCGAAAGTCCATGGTGCGACGGAGGTTCAGAATAGCACGCCGATCCGCTCGGATCGGTCCGCGGCGACCGGCGGTGAGCCCCGCAGCGGCCCTGATCGGTACGATGCGCCGATGCTCGCCACCCTGCGCCTGGTGCTGCCGATCCTGCTCTCGATGACGGCGGTGGTCGCGATCGATCGCGCGGCAGCCCGCCGCGGGCGCCAGCTGCCCGGTCTCGAGGTCGGGGGTGCGCCGGGCTGGGCGGCGCGCCGCGTGATCGGGCTGGGTGCGCTCGGTCTCGCTCTCTACCTCGGGGTGTTCGCGCCGCTGGGGACCATCGGCATCGACCATGGCATCGACCTCTCGCAGGTGTCGGTGGTCCAGCTCTTCGTGCTGCACGCGGTGTTCGCGGTCGCGCTCGTCCTGTACCTCGGCTCCGGTCTCTGGCGCCCGTCGGACTCCCGTCGGGCGAGGAGCTGGAGGGAGGAGCTCGGGGTGTCGAGCGCCTCACCGGCGCGCGAGGTAGGCCTCGGACTCGCCAGCGGGCTCCTCGGCTGGGGGGGCGTGATCCTGTTGCTCAGCCTGCTCGCCGCTCTGGTCGTGGCGCTGGGTGGCGAGCAGGCCCTTCCCTCGAGCCCGCCGCCGATGATCGTGTTCGTCGCCGGCCTGCCCTGGGGGCTGCGGCTGCTGCTCAGCCTCTCCGCCGGACTGGTGGAGGAGGCCTTCTTTCGCGGGCTCCTGCAGCCGCGCATCGGCATCATCGCGTCGAGTGTCCTCTTCGTGCTCGCTCACGTCAGCTACGACCAGCCTTTTCTCCTGATCGGAGTGACCGTTCTGTCCTTCGGGCTCGCCGTCCTCACCCGTTGGCGTCGAACCATCTGGCCGGCGGTCGTCGCCCACGCCGTCTTCGATGCCATCCAGCTGCTGGTGATCATCCCGATCGCGCTGCGCTTGCTCGAGAGCGGCGGCAGTTGAGCGAGCGTTCAGACGGGATCGCGCTCGCGCTCCGTCGCGGCTCGGCGCTCGGGCCAAGGTTCCGAGAGGGCCATGGATCAGGCGAGACGCGCTGCCGGGAGGGGGCGGGCGCCTCTCCCGCTCCGGCCGTTCCTGCGGCTCAAAGGGGCCGGGAAGGTCTGCTATGCTCGCCCGCCGGCAATGACTCGTCATGGGTGAAGAGGTCGCTGAGGTCCAGCTTTCGATCGACAGCCAGTTCGAGAACATCGAGCTGGTGCAGGCGGTCCTGGACGCGTCCTTGGAGCGGCTCGAGTTCGACGAGGACAGTCGTTACTGGATCGGCATCGCAGTGCGCGAGGCGGTCGCCAACGCCATCAAGCACGGCAATCGACAGGACCCGGAGAAGCAGGTCGGCATCGGGTTGCGGGTGGTCGAGGACACCGTCGTCATCCAGGTCCAGGACGAGGGGGCGGGGTTCGATCCGACCCAGGTCGGCAATCCCCTCGATCCCGAGAACCTGCTGAAGCCGGATGGCCGCGGGATCTTCTACATGAACCGTTTCATGGACGCGATCGAATACAACTTCGGAACCGGGGGCGGGACCTTGGTCACCATGCGCAAGCGCATCGGGAGTGGCGACCCTCGGAGCGGAGAGGAGGATTCGGAATGAAGGTGGAAACGCGCCAGCGTGAGGGTGTGACGATTCTCGAGCCGAAGGGCAAGATCACCATCGGTGTCGGAGACGTCGCACTCCGCGACGCCGTCCAGGGGGCGATCGAGTCCGGCGCCAGCAACATCCTGATCAACATGTCGGGTGTCTCGACCATCGACTCCTCCGGGATCGGAGAGCTGGTCGCCGCCTACACCACCGTCACCAACCGCGGCGGCAAGCTGCGGCTGTACTCGCTACCCCCCAAGGTGAGCGACATCCTCCAGATCACCCAGCTCATCACCGTCCTCGACATCCTCGACGACGAGGAGGAGGCCATCGCCTCGTTTCGTTGATTCCTGCCCGCCCGGCGCCACGGAGCGTCGCGGCCGGCCCGATCGGGTCTGGCGGCGGCGGGCGTCGATCTCGCTCGCCTGGCTCGGCCTGGCCGCCCTCGCCGGCTCGCTCGGCGGCGCCGCCGGCCGGCTCGGCGAGGATCGCGAAGCCGATCTCGCCAGGTTGCGGCAGCGGATCGCCGAGCTCGAGAGCGGCATCTCGACGCTCGACGCCGAGAGCGATGACTTGCTGCAGCGCTTCGCGCAGGCGCGCGCCGAGGTCGAGCTGCAGCGGGCGCGGGTGAGCGAGGCCGAGACCGCCAAGTCCCTCACCGAGCTGCGGCGCACCGCGTCGCAGCAACGCGTGGGCGAGCTCGAGACCGGGCTCGAGGAGCGGCGGCAGCGGCTCACCCGACGCATCCAGTCGATCGCGCGCTTCGGCGCGCAGGGCTATCTGCGCCTGTTCCTGTCGATCGACGCCGACTCCGATCTCCTGCCGGCGCTGCGCCAGCTTCGCCACCTGATTCGCCGGGACGCAACGGCGATCGAAGCCTTCCGCTCGGCGCGCGAGGAGCTGACGATCGAAATCGGCCGTCTCGACCGGCTCGAGAGCGAGGCGGCTCGGTGGCTCGAGGAGGAACGCGAGCGCGAGCAGCGGCTCGATCAGCTGCTCGGCGAGCTCGAGATCCTGATGCGGCAGGTCGAGCGCCGCCGCGCGAGGCTGATCGGCGAAGCGGAGGCGCTGGCGGTGCGCGAGCAGCGTCTGGAACGCATGATCATCATCCTCGAGCGCGAGGCGCCGGACGCCCTCGACGGCGTGCCGATCGTCGAGTTCCGGGGCGCCCTCGACTGGCCGGTCGCCGGTCGGGTCGAGATCGGGTTCGGCCCCCGGCGCGACCCGAGGTACGGCACAACGACCCCGCACAACGGGATCGAGATCGCGGTGGCGGAGCCCGGCCCGGTGCAGGTCGTCTACCCGGGAACAGTGCGCTACGCGGCCGTGTTTCAAGACTTCGGGTACACCGTCGTCGTCCAGCACCCGGGACGGGTACTCACGCTCTACGCAGGCCTCGAAACCCTACGGGTGAGCGAAGGCGATGTGCTATCGTTCGGTGACGCCGTCGGGGACTCCGGGGCTCGGCTCTACTTCGAGCTGCGGATCAGATCGACGCCCGAGGATCCTCGGTCCTGGCTGCGTTGAACGGTGCGCCGAGCGCGTCCGCTCGGGCACGGCCGCGCCGCGCAAACCTTTCGGAAGCTCGAATCTGATCGCAATCACGGCTCGGAATCATCGCTCGGAATCGCCGGTCGGGGTCGTCGCGGCCCGATGGTTGCAGCCTCTGTGCACGGCGTCGATCTCCGGGAGCGGTGATGGCGGAGTCGGCGTTCCCTCCGTCCTCGGCAGCGGTACCCTCGGCTCGACGCGAACGCGCATCCCGCGGGGGCCGAGGGCGACCGGCCGGCGAGAGTCGCCGCGCCGGCTCTGATCGGGAAGCGGGAACCACGACCTCCCGGACAGAACATCCCAGGACGAACAGGACATCCAGGACGTACAGCGGGACCAGCCACCATGAATCGAAGCACCTCCAGCCGGGTCCTGTTCCTCATCGTGTCGGCGCTGCTGGTCGTGCCGCTGCTCACCGGCGGTCTGGTCGGCGCCCGGACGCGCGCCGCCGACGAGGACGACTTCTACGAATACCTCTCGGTGTTCACCGACGTCCTCTCGCTCGTGCGCAAGGTCTACGTCGAGCGGATCGACGGCCGCTCGCTCCTCGCCGGAGCGCTCGACGGCGCCAGCGATGCGCTCGATCCGTTCTCGGTCTACGTCCCAGCGGAGGAGGTGGAGAGCTACCGCAGCGCCGAGCGCGTTGGTCGCGGGCACAGCGGGATCGAGGTGCTCAAGGAGCGGGGCGTCGCATTCGTGTTCGCGGTGGAGCCCGGCAGTCCCGCCGAGCAGGCCGGCATAGAGCGCGGCGACATCGTCTCCAAGCTCGGCGGGAGCTCGACCCGCGACATGCCGCTGTGGCGCATCCGACAGCTCTTCGGTTCCGCGCCGGGCACCCGGCTGGAGCTCGAGCTGGTGCGCCGGGGCGAGGCCGTCGAGAAGGAGCTCGAGCTGGCCGCCTACGAGGCGTCGCCGCCTTCCGTCGAGGAGCTCGGCGACACCGTGGTCCTGCGGATCGGTCGTTTCGACGCCGAGACCGCCGCCGAGGTGGAGCGGCTGCTCGACGGCAGCGACGCCTCCAGGCTCCTGATCGACCTGCGCGGGGTCTCGGGCGGGAACCCTGGCCTGGGCTACGAGGTCGCTGACCTCTTCGTCGACGGCGATCTCGGAAAGCTGGTCGCGCGCGACGGCGATCTCGAAGCGTTCCGCTCCCAACGCCCGAACGTCTGGAGCGGAGGCTCGGTCGGCCTCTTGATCGATCGCGGGACGCAGGGGCCTGCCGAAGTCCTCACCCGGGTGCTCGAGGAGGTCGGCTCGGCCACCGTGCTCGGCGAGCGGAGCTTCGGGCACGCCGGCAGGTCGGCGCACGTGAAGCTGGCGTCCGGAGCGCTCCTGGAGCTGACCGACGCCTTCTTCACCGGTCCCGACGGCGTGCGCATCGACGAGAGCATCCTCCCCCAGATCCGCGTCGACAGCTTTGCGAGCGAGGAGGAGGGGGGCGACCCGATGCTCGAGGAGGCGATCCGGCTGCTCACCGAAGGGGTCGGACAGGAGAAAGCTGCGGCATGACACCGCGGTCGCGGCTCCGCGGGAGCCGAACGCCGCTTTCGTGATCGCGCCGAGCAGCTGAAGGCTTTCATGGCGGCGACGAGTCAGGGTCGTCGAAAGCCGAGGCGTCCGCGGCCCGCGGGTCGTCGCCCCGGGGGCCGCCGGGCCGGTCGCTGGGAGACCCGCCGGGCCTGGTTGCTGGTGGCCGGGATCCTGCTCGTCCTGCTCGGCGTGGTGATCGGGCGCTGGAGCGGGGCGCCCCGCTCTCCGGGGGACGATCCGGCGCCGGCGAGCGAGCTCCGAGAGGAAGGACCGGGGCAGTCCGGGACGAGCGCCGTTTCGGCGGCTCCCGCCGGTGTCCTCGATGCCACGGCCGTCGCTCCCGTCCCGGCCGCTCGGCGCGGCGGGTCGCTCGTTGCGCTGGTGATCGACGATCTCGGCCGCAGCGTCGACACGATCGATCGTCTCGCCGCGCTGGGCGTCGAGATGTCGTACTCGGTGCTGCCGTTCGAGTCCAGGACCCCCCAGGTCGTGCGCGAGCTGAACGAGCGGGGGGCCGAGATCCTCCTGCACCTTCCGATGGAGGCGGACGGGGCGGCCGATCCGGGTCCCGGCTCCCTGCTGCGCTCGATGGACAGCGACGAGCTGCGTCGTCGGACCCGTGAGGCGCTGG
The DNA here is from genome assembly GCA_035546295.1 of Thermoanaerobaculia bacterium. Classification (GTDB taxonomy): domain Bacteria; phylum Acidobacteriota; class Thermoanaerobaculia; order Multivoradales; family Multivoraceae; genus DATKBT01. Next base: position 61,057 of record DATKBT010000112.1, read on the forward strand.
CGGCGGTGCCGGGGGCGATCGGCGCGAACAACCACATGGGCTCGGCGCTCTCTTCCGACGGGGCCGCACTGGAGCCGGTGCTGGTCGAGCTCGGCGAGCGGGGCCTGTTCTTCCTCGATTCGAGGACGACTGCCGACTCGGTCGGCTTTCGTCTGGCGCGGGAGCTCGGCATCCCGGCGGCGGAGCGCCGGGTCTTCCTGGATCGGGAGATCGACCGTGAGGCGATCCGCGGCCAGTTCAGGCGGCTGCTCGAGCAGGCCGCGGAGCGGGGGTCGGCGATCGCCATCGGCCATCCCTACGAGGAGACCCTCGACGTGCTGCGCCAGGAGGTGCCGCTCGCCAAGGAGGCCGGTTTCCGGTTCGTGCCGGTGAGCTATCTGATGGAGCGGAGCGGCGTCGAAGCCATGTAGGGCGCTCGCCGAGCGCGACGCCGGCTCGGCCTCGTCGCCGCTCTCGCTCCGCCATGGGCGCGGGCGACTCCCTCACCTCTCGCGCAGCACCTCGATCGGGCGGCGACGCAGCGCCCGGCTCGACGCCAGCACTCCGGCGCCGACCGAGAGCACGATGCCGGCGACGAAGGTCGCGACGAGGCGCCAGGCCTGGAAGCTCCACTCGACATCGAGCGCCTGGGTCACGACAACGGCCGACACCACGACGCCGCCGATGCCGCCGATCAAGCCGGCGATCGCGCCCTGGAGCGCGTACTCGGTGGCGAAGCAGACCACGACGTCGAAGCGGGTCATCCCAAGCGTCTTGAGCAGGGCCACCTCGGCGCCGCGGCGAGCGGCGCCGGCTGCGACCGCGCCGGCCAGGATCGCCAGCGCCGAGACCACCGTGAAGCTGCCCAGCACACGGACGCCGAGCGCCAGCTTGCGCAGCAGGACGAGCACTCGTTCGAGCAGCTCGCGGACCCGGATCACGGTGACGTTGGGGAAGCTCGCCGCCACCAGGTCCTGGGCCGCCTGCTCGGCTCCCGCCGGCATGCGCACGGCAGCCAGTCGCGCCTGGGGCGCGTCGGCTACCGCCTCGGGCTCGGCGATCAGGAAGAAGTTGACGTCGAAGCTCTCCCAGTCGACGCGCCGGATGGAGGTCACGACCAGTTCGAGGGGCACCCCCTGCACGTCGAAGCCGATGGTCGAGCCGAGCTCGATGCCCAGATCGTCGGCGAACTCCTCCTCGACGCTGATCTCGGCGACGCCGGCGCGCGACCAGAGCTCCCCCGCCAGCAGCTCGTTGCTGGCGGGCAGCTCGTCGACGTAGGTGATGCGCTGTTCGCGGGTGAGCGCCCAGCGCCGCGAGCGGTCCGCCCCCGCGGCGAGCTCGCTGACCGTGCGGCCGTCAATCTCGGCGAGCCGGGCGACGATCACGGGCACCGACTCGATACGCTCGCTGCCCGCCTCGCGCAGGGTCTGCTCGAGCGCCGACCACTGCTTGGGCTGGATGCCGATGAGAAAGGCGGACGGCGCGTCGTCCGGGAGCTCCCTGGTGAGCTGCCGGGTGAGACTGTGCTCGACCAGCGACATCGCGAGGACGACCAGCAGACCCAGCCCGAGCGCCATGACCGCGCCCTGCGTCGCCGAGGCGGGACGGGCGATGGCGGCGAGCCCATGGCGCAGCGAAACCCTCCCCGGCAGCGCTCCGCGCGGAATCCGGGCCACCGCCCTGCGCACCACGAAAGCGGCGAGGAGGAGGGCGAGGGCGGTGCCGAGCACGCCGGCCGTGAAGCGCCACGCGACGTCCCAGTCTCCGGCCTGGAATGCCGCCATGGCTGCGACCGCGATCACCGTGAGTGCCAAGGCGCCAACCTCCAGAACGCGGGTCGCGGGCAGCGGCTGAGCGTCCGACCGGAAGACTCGGGACGGCGGCACGCGCAGCACCGACAGCAACGAAGGCAGAGAGAAGACGACGGCGACCATGGTACCCAGCACGGTGCCTCGCAGAATGGCTCTGGGCTGCCAGGGGTCGACGTAGGCGGCGAGTGCCGGATCCGGGAGCAAACGAGGCACCACCACCAGCGCGCAGATCCCGGCGACGGCTCCGAGGAGCGCCCCCAGCAAGCCCAGCAGCAGGGTCTGGACGACGTACAGCAGGAGGATCTGTCGTGGACGCCAGCCGAGACACTTGAGGGTCGCGATCGCGTCGACGTGGGTGTCGAGCCAGGCGCGCACGGACTGGGCGACGCCGACGCCGCCGACGAGGAGCGACAGCAGCGCGACCAGGCCGAGGAAGCCCGCGAGGCGGCGAAGCCCTCGGCGCAGCGCCGGCTGCGCCTGGGTGTAGGTCTCGACGCGCACGCCGGGATCCTCGAGCCGCCCGCGCAGGGTCTCGGCGACCGAGTCGAGATGGTTGCCGTCCGGGAGCTCGTCGAGCGCGATCAAGGCGCGGCGCAGGACGCGGCTCCCGAGCGCCACCAGCCCGGTGCGCTCGAGCGCGTCGAGCCCGACGAAGACCCGCGGCCCGAGGGTGAAGGCGCCCGCGATCCGGTCGGGCTCGTGCAGCAGGCGAGCGCGCACCTCGAACAGCTCGCTGCCGACCCGCAGCCGGTCGCCGACATCGAGCCCGAGGCGCTCGAGCAGCTCGGGAGCGGCCACCGCGCCGCGGTTCTCGAGCAGCTCGGCGAGCGGGCGCGGCGGATCGGTCTCGACGGAGCCGTAGAAGGGATAGCCGTGGCCGACCGCTTTGAGCTCGACGAGCTGGCTGCGCGGCTGTCGATCGGGCTGGGGGGGTGTCACCACCAGGGTCGCGAGCTCCGCCAGGTCGGTTCGCCGGTGGGGAATGTCCTCGAGCGCACGATCGACGTCCTCTCCGAGCGGACGCCAGGAGCCGATGGCCAGATCGGCGCCCAAGAGCTGCTTCGACTCGCGCCGGATCCCCCGCTCGAGGCTCGAGCCGAGGCCCGCGACCGCGACCACCGCTGCGACACCGACCGCGATGCAGATCGAGAAGTAGACGAGCCGGCCGCGCTCCCCCCGTAGGTCGCGCCACGCCTGGCGGAGCAGGAGCCTCACGGCTGGCCGTCCGGCCCGGTCAGGCGATCCTCGACCACCGCGCCGTCGAGGAGGTGGATCTGGCGATCCACCCGCCCGGCCACCGCCTCGTCGTGGGTGACCAGCACCAACGTCGATCCATGGTCCCGCTGCAGGCGCAGCAGGATCTCGAGCACGGCGCCGCCGGTGCGCGAGTCGAGGTTGCCGGTCGGCTCGTCGGCGAGCAGGAGGGAAGGACGGTGGACGAAGGCGCGCGCCAGCGCCACGCGCTGCTGCTCGCCGCCGGAGAGCTGGGAGGGGTAGTGGTGGCCACGATCGGCGAGACCGACCTCGGCGAGCAGCGCTCCGGCGCGCTCGCGCGCCCGGCGGACGCCGATGAGCTCGAGGGGGAGCAGGACGTTCTCGAGCGCGGTGAGGTTGCGCAGGAGGTGAAACGACTGGAACACGAAGCCGATGCGGTCGCGACGCAGCCGAGCCAGCCGGTCCTCCGACAGGGTGTGGATCGGCTCGCCGTCGAAGAGCACCTCGCCGGAGCTCGGCCGATCGAGGCCGGCGAGCAGGCCGAGCAGCGTCGACTTGCCGCTGCCTGAAGGGCCGAGGATGGCGACCAGCTGCCCGGCCGGCACCACCAGGTCGACGTCGCGCAGGACCGTCAACGGCTGGCCCGCGGAGTCGAGCGTGCGCGTCAGACGCCGGGTTTCGAGTCTTGGGACCGCCGAATCCAAGGGACCGAGAGACTAACAGCGCGAGCTCGAGGGCCGAGCCTGCGAGAGGGATTCGGGCGAGCTCTTCGAGGCGCGTCGGCGGGGCACGGCTGCCGAACCGGATCCCGAAGGATCGGAGGTGTCTACGGCTCCCGCTCCAGCTCCTTGGCCTCCCGCCACAGACGCTCCATCTCCGCACGCAACTCGGCGGACGCCGCCGAAGCGTCGGTCAAGCGACCCCCGAGGGTGTTCTCGATGTGGCCGAAGCGAGAGCGAAAGCGCAGGTTGGCGCGTGCGAGAGCTCGCTCGGGGTCGCAGCCGAGCCGGCGGGCGAGGCTCGACGCGCTGAGCAGGAGGTCTCCCAGCTCCGACTCCACGACCTCGGTCTCGCCTTCGGCCATCGCGGCCTCGAGCTCGCCGATCTCCTCGCGAACCTTCTCCAGGACCTCGCGCGCACTCGACCAGTCGAAGCCGACGGCGGCGGCCTTCTGGCCCAGGCGATAGGCGGCGGTGAGAGCGGGAAGCGAGGACGGGACGCCCGCGAGCACGGAGCGGCCGGAGCCTGCTCCTTTGCGCCGTTCCCAGGCGCCCGCGACCTCTTCGGCCGAGTGGAGCCGTTCCCCCTCTCCGAAGACGTGCGGGTGCCGCTCCACCATCTTGTCGACGACGGCGGCTGCCACCTCGTCGAGCGTGAACCTCTCCTCTTCGGCGGCGAGCGTTGCCACGAAGCACACCTGGAACAGCAGGTCCCCGAGCTCTGCGCGCAGATCGTGCCAGTCGCCACGATCGATGGCGTCGGCCGTCTCGTGCGCCTCCTCGAGCAGGTAGGCGCGCAGATCGTCGAGCGTCTGGTCCCGATCCCAAGGACAGCCTCCGGGCGATCGGAGCCGTCGGATGAGCTCGAGAAGCCGGCCGACGCCGGGGCTTTCGGTGGCGGGGAGACTGGCCGGGCCGAGCGTTTCGTCGTCGGGTGCGCGTTTCATCGTCTTCGTCTTGTCCCCGTTGATTTTAGGTTGCTACGATGTGACTTTGGCGATCGACCTCACGAGGGCGTTGGCGGCTTCGGGCGGTCGCCGATCCCCCCTCCCGCAACTGGTTTGCGAGGACCTGATGGACGAATCCCCCAGGATCAAGGTCACCGACCGGCGCATGTTCACCCAGGACGGGGAGCTGCGCGAAGATGCCGAGGAGCTGGACAGCGACGAGGACGGCGAGCGAGATGGCGACGAGGAGCCCGCGCGGCAGGCCTCCACCGGGTCGGGACGGGCGATGGAGGAGCCTCGCCGGAGGGTGGAAGAGCCCGCGTCGGCGGGACCGTCGACTTTCAGCTCCGGTCCGGGCGCGCAGCCGTCGGCCGGTGCGCCGGGGGGTGAGATCTCGTTTCTCGACCTCGTCGGTCTCCTGGCGGAGCCGATCGCGCTCTACCTCGGCGATCTGGCGATGCCCAACGGCGAGCGCACCGTCGATCTCGACCAGGCGCGGGTCTACATCGATCTCCTCGGAATCCTGCAGGAGAAGACTCGGGGCAACCTCAGCCGGGAGGAAGAGGCGGTTCTCACCGATCTCGTGTACCGCCTGAAGATGAGGTATGTCCAGAAGCGCGAGAGTGCCTGAAGCAGCTCCTTGCCGCCCGCGGACAGGAGTCCGCGAGGCGCAGCGTGGAGGCTCGCCAACTCCGGTAGAGGGCGGTCGACGACGAGCCGCGGGGTCGCCCGAACACCGCGGGCGGCTGACCGTCACGCTCGCTCTCGCTCTCGCGGCGGCGGGCCTCGCGAGCCCGGGTTCTCGGGCTCAGAGTGCGATCAGCACGGAGGTGGACGGCACCGAGCTCACGGTGCCCGTCCAGGAGTCGCTGGTGCGGCTCCAGGACCTCTGGCTGCTGTGGAACAGCGCCTACCTGCAAAACGACCAGAGGCTGGCCGAGACAGCGATTCGTGACCTCCTGTTCACGGCCAGAGACCTCGGCCTTTCGCGCCTTCCGGACCTGGCGGTCGGGGTTCTGGTTCGCGGAGTGGACGCGGCGCGCAGCGAGGAGTTCGAGCGGGGTCGATGGGCCATCCGGATGGCGGAGCGCCTGGATCCGGGACGTCCCGAGGCGATGTTCGCCAAGAGCCGGATCGAGTTCCTGGAGGGCTCCTTCTTCGAGGGCGCCATCGCCCGGATCAGGGGCTACCTCCGTCTGGTCGGCGCCGGACTCCCGGGCCGTCTCTACGGGCTGAACCTCCTGGTCTGGCTCGGCGCGAGCCTGATGCTGGCGTCCGCTCTGTTCATCGCTCTGCAGCTCGCGACCAAGGGTGGGGCGCTGCTGCGAGACACCAGCGTCAACTTCGCCGTCACCCTGCCGCGGCCGATCGCGCTCCTGTTCGCCCTGGGCCTGCTGGTCTGGCCCTTCCTGCTGCCGAACGGATGGATCTGGCTCGTCCTGTTCTGGGCGGCGCTGCTCTGGCCGTACGGCAGCTCGAGCGAGAGGGTGGTGCTCTCCGCTTGCGTCGTGATCCTGGCCTTCGTGCCGGTGTTGGTCGACGGCGTCCAGGGGAGGCTCGACGCCTCGCTCTCGCCGCAACGCCGGTTCCTCGACCGGCTCGAGAGCCGGAGCCTCTATGGGCAGTTCTTCAGCGATCTCGGTCTGCTCCGGCGAACCCTCCCCCAGAGCGTGGCGCTCGATCACCTAGTGGCCGATCTCCACGTCGAGCTGGGCCAGGACGACATCGCGCGGCCGATGTACCGCAGCGTGGTCGATCGGGAGCCAGACAACGGCGCGGCGCTGAACAACCTGGGGGCCTACCATCTCTTCCGAAGCGAGTACATTCCGGCCATCGGCTTCCTCGAGCGGGCGCTGGGCCGCCCGGAAGGGAGCCTCGAGGCGGCCTACAACCTCGGCATGACCTACCAGCAGCTGTTCGAGAACACCAACTCGGACCGCTACTTCGACATGGCCCGGGAGATCGACGCCGATTGGGTCTCCCACTGGCTGACGGAGGGCGAGCAGGGGGTGGTGGCGCTCGGCGGCCTGGCGCGGATCGACGAGCTGCGTGAAGAGCTGGATCAGGCCCTGGGGTCGTCAGGGCTCGGACGAGACTCCGCGCTGCGCGCCTCCGGCGTGCTGCTCGCCACGTTGCTCGCCGCTTTCCTGTGGTGGCGCTTCAGCTCCGGAGCACCGGTGGCGATGAAGGCCTCGTCGCTGGGCCGGGAGTCCTGGCTGGAGAGTTTCGCGAGGATCGTGGTGCCCGGCCTGAACTCGGCGGAGGCCGGGGACGGTGCGAGGGGCTTTCTTGCGTTGCTCGTTCCGACGGCGGCGCTGATGCTCCCCTTCCATACGGTCACCGGCTTCGCGTTGCCGTGGGGATACGAGCCCGGCGGCGCATTCGCCTGGATCGCGGCCCTCGTCGTGGTCAGCGTCTTCTACGCGGTCCGGCTCGCTCTGAGGTGAAGGAGGCTGGTGGCGTGAGCAGTTTTGAAGGGACCCTCGAGAGCGGCCAGCTCCTGGACATCCTGCGCTCGATCTCGGGACGCGCTGCCAGCGGCCTACTCTCCGTTCAGGGGGAGCCCGACCTGGTCTCGCTCACCTTCCTCGACGGTGCGATCGTGGCAGCCGATGCCATGAATCGACCGGCCGAGGACGTTCTCGCGGGAGTCCTCGACAGCCGGGGTCTGCTCGGTCCCGCCGACTTCGCTGCGGCCGTCGAGCCGGCTCTGGGAACCGGACGGCTCGCCAGCGAAGTGCTGCTGGAGCTGCGCAAGGTGCCGCGAGACGACCTGCTCGACGCGGTTCGGGAGCAGACCTATGGTCAGGTCGTCCGCCTGCTGCGCTGGGAGAACGGGAACTTCAACTGGACGGAAGACGTCGAGAGTCCCTTCCAGGAGGGGATGAGCCCGATCTCCGTGGCCGAGGCTCTGGTGCGATCGACCGAAGAGCTCGGCGTCGAGGGACCGCTGTCGACCGGACTCCCCGATCTGGACGCGGCGTACGAGGCGACCTCGGCGGCCTCGGGCTATCGGGTCGTCGGGCGTGACGGCGACTGGATCGACCGGCCGACGCCCGGTGAGCCAGTCTGGCTGACGCCGGACGAGGAGATGCTCCTCGAGCTGATTCGGCAGGGCATCCCGGGAATCCGCCTGGTCGAGAAGACAGGCTGGGGCCGCTACCGGGTGGAGCTCGCGCTCTTCCAGCTCCTGGCCCTCGGCCTCGTCGCGACCGGCGCCTGGGAGGAGGAGGACGAGACGGGCGCGATCGCGGACCACACGTCGGCGCGGGTGTTGGCGGCGGCCGTGCCCTCGGTCTTCGAGAGCGGACAGGTCGACGAGCTGGCCTCGGACGTGTCCAACTTCGCCCTCGACGGCGATCTGACGTCGCCGCCAGCGGTGGCACCGGCGCCGGTGGTCGAGCCGAGCGCCGAGCTCGAGCTCTCCGCCGACCTGGAGTCCGCGGCGATGGGGGCTCGGCCGAAGGCCAAGCGCACCGCGTTGGCGCAGGTCACCTCGCTGTGGGCGGCGCGAGCGCTCGCCCTGGGGCTGGTCGGGCTGCTCGTCACGCTGCTTCTGGTGCAGGCCGAGCGGCCTGCGCTCCTCCTTCCCTTCCCGTGGCAGATGGACGCCCGAGCCCGGCTCGAGAGGCACCAGACGCTGAGCCGCTACCTGAAGATCGACCGGGCGGTGCGCACCTACTACCTGCTCTACGGTCGGCCTCCCGAGAGCCTGGCGACGCTGTCCGTCCTCGAGCTGCTCGAGCCCGCCGATCTCTACGATCCTCTCGGACGATGGCTTTCCTACACGGGCCGGGAGACCGGCTACGTGGTGCAGCCGGTCGATGGGGGCGAGGTCGTGCCGGGGAGCGAGCTCGCCGCGGACTCGCGAGCCGACTTCTTCTTGAACCCGAAGTTCGTCGATCTGCCCGAGCAGCGGCCCGACCCGCTGGTGCTGCTCGACTGAGCGCCGACGGGCAGAGCGGTCGGAGCGCTGCGCAGCCGCCCTCGCCAGCGCGTTTCTCGGCAATTCGCCTCGACCTTCCCACGGCCCAATGTCGACGGGTTGATGGATCGACGGGTCGACAGGGCGACCGGGGCCGGAGCGCGGAGGGGTTTGAACGGCTCAGTGTCTTCAACGGCCCATCGGGCGCCCCTCCGCTCCGTGGGGCCGGCATCCCCTTTGCTTCCTTCCCCGTCCCGTTGGGCTCCCTCCCTCGGAAGGACCCTGCCGCTCGGCTCCCTCGCGCACCGCCGGTCGGCGCGGCGGCTCTCCTCGGCCGCCTTCGTAACCCGCTGAGCCGGCGGCGGGAATAGATCTGCGCGCGAGATTGTCATATGTGGTGCGACCCAGACTTGACAAGAACCTGCTTAGGTTCTAGTCTGGTCAAGCGGGGGATTCCCGGAACGGCGGGTGGGTAGTCGTCGGACGAGCGCCGGGCACGCTCCCACCTCTCTTTCAGCACTCAACCGCGGCAGGGCTGGCGACGACGCTGCACGAGCCCGGGAACACGAATCGAGGAGCATCGATCATGAGCAAGATCATCGGAATCGACCTGGGAACGACCAACAGCGTCGTCGCCGTCATGGAGGGCGGAGACGCTCACGTGATCCCCAACGCAGAAGGCAATCGGACCACGCCGTCGATCGTTGCATTCACCAAGAGCGGTGAGCGGCTGGTCGGCCAGGTGGCGAAGCGCCAAGCGGTGACCAACCCCGAGAACACGGTGTTCTCGATCAAGCGATTCGTGGGGCGTAGGTACGGAGAGGTGGAGGACGAGATCTCGATGGTGCCCTATCGCGTGACGCGGAAGGGCGACGACGTGGCGATCGAAGCGCAGGGCAAGTCCTACTCCCCGCCCGAGATCTCGGGGATGATCCTGGGCAAGCTGAAGCAAGCGGCCGAGGACTACCTCGGGACCAAGGTCGAGAAGGCAGTCATCACCGTCCCCGCCTACTTCAACGACGCCCAGCGTCAGGCGACCAAGGACGCCGGCAAGATCGCGGGCCTCACCGTCGAGCGGCTGGTCAACGAGCCGACGGCGGCGGCGCTCGCCTACGGTCTCGACAAGAAGGAAGATTCGACGATCGCCGTCTACGACTTCGGCGGCGGCACCTTCGACATCTCGATCCTCGAGGTGGGTGAAGGGGTGGTCGAAGTCAAGGCCACCAACGGTGATACCCATCTCGGTGGCGACGACCTCGATCAGCGGATCATCGACTGGCTGCTCGAGGAGTTCAAGAAGGACCAGGGCATCGACCTCGGTGGCGACGCGATGGCCATGCAGCGGCTCAAGGAGGCCGCCGAGAAGGCCAAGATCGAGCTGTCGAGCGCTCAGCAGACGGAGATCAACCTGCCCTTCGTCACCGCCGACGCCTCAGGTCCCAAGCACCTGAACCTGAGCCTCACCCGCAGCAAGCTGGAGCAGCTGGTCGGTGACCTGATCAAGCGCTCACTCGGTCCCTGCGAACGGGCGCTCGAAGACGCCGGCGTCAAGCCCGAGGCCATCGACGAGGTGGTCCTGGTCGGCGGCCAGACCCGCATGCCGGCGATCCAGGCCGCGGTCAAGGAGTTCTTCGGCCGCGAGCCCCACAAGGGCGTCAATCCGGACGAGGTCGTGGCGATCGGTGCCGCGATCCAGGGCGGCGTGCTGGCCGGCGACGTCAAGGACGTGGTCCTGCTCGACGTCACCCCGCTCTCCCTGGGAATCGAGACGCTGGGCGGCGTGATGACCCGGCTGATCGAGCGCAACACCACGATTCCGTCGCGCAAGAGCGAGGTCTTCTCGACCGCGTCCGACTCGCAGACCTCGGTCGAGGTGCACGTCCTCCAGGGCGAGCGCGAGATGGCCGGCGACAATCGGACCCTCGGGCGGTTCCATCTGGTCGGCATCCCGCCGGCGCCCAGGGGCGTGCCCCAGATCGAGGTCACCTTCGACATCGACGCCAACGGCATCACCCACGTCTCGGCGAAGGATCTCGGCACCGGCAAGGAGCAGAAGATCACCATCAGCGGTTCCGGCGGGCTCGCCGAGGGCGAGATCGAGCGGATGGTGGCCGACGCCCAGGCGCACAGCACCGAGGACAAGAAGCGCCGCGAGCAGGTCGAAACCCGCAACCGGCTCGACTCGCTGATCTACTCCACGGAGAAGACCTTCGAGGAGCACAAGGACAAGCTGTCGGCGGAGGACGTCGGCGCTCTGGAGACGGCGATCGCCGACGGCAAGACCGCGCTCGAGGGGCAGGACGTCGACGCGATGAAGCGGGCCGAGGAGCAGATCACCCAGGCTTCCCACAAGCTCGCCGAGGCCATGTACCGCAGCTCCGAGTCGTCGTCGCCGGGGGCTGGACCGTCGTCGGATCAGGCGGAGTCGAAGCAGGACAGCGACGTCATCGACGCCGAGTTCGTGGACGTCGACAAGTAAGTCGGTCGACGGGTCTTCGGAGGAACGAGGATTCCGGGAGCAGGCCGGCAGCTTCAGCCGACTCGACGATCGTGAGAATCACCACCGAGCATCGAGCGTTCGCACCGAGCCGGGGCCCATGCGGCCCCGGCCGGTCTGCGCGAGCGCGCTCTCGGTGCGAGCGGTCGTCGAACCAGCCACCCGATCGGAGGTGATCGCGTGCCGCGTCGTTCGAAGCGCAAGTACGTCATGATCAGCTCCGTCGCCGAGCGGTACGACATCCATCCCCAGACGCTGCGAATGTACGAGCGCGAGGGTTTGCTCAAGCCGCGAAGGAGCGAGGGCAACACGCGCCTCTACGACGATGAGGCGATCGCTCGCCTGGAGTCGATCCTCATCCTGACGCGCGACATGGGCGTGAACCTGGCGGGCGTCGAGGTGATCCTCCGGCTGCAGGAGCAGCTGGAAGCGATGGCGGCGGAGCGCGACCGCCTCCGCGAGCTCCTGGATCGGCAAGCGAGAGAGCGCTCGACGGCGATCCTGCGCAAGCACGCGCTGGTGCGGATTCGCTCGGCGCCGCTGGTCAAGCGAGGCGAGTCCTGAGCCTGGCGCGCGATCTCGGGGCCGAACGGTCGCGCGGCTCGTCCAGGACGGGACCGTGCCGTCGCATCGCCGTTTGCGGGCCCGATCGAGTCGCCGCTCTCGACCGGCCTCCGGCCAGTCGCGAGATCTGAGCGGATCGGTGACGCTCTCGCGCGCCGTCGGCCGGAAGCCTTCGGCGCGCCCGGAGCGACTGGTAAGCTCCGCGCCGATGGAGTTTCGCTGTCCCACCTGCCGCGACCGTGGCTGGGTCGTCGATCTCGGCGGAGAGGGTTCGGGAACCGCCAAACGGTGTGACTGTGGCGGACGCAGCGCTCCCGAGCGATTGCTCGGCCGCGCCCGTGTGCCCGAGCGCTACCAGGCTTGCCGGCTCGAGAGCTTCCAGGCCACCGGAGACGGCGCCGGACAGCTGGCTGCGGCGCTGTCCGCATGCCGCCGCTACGTCGACGGGTTCGTCGAGCCCGACGGCAGGTTCCGTGATTCCGGTCTGCTGCTTTACGGACGCCCCGGCACCGGCAAGACCCATCTCGCCGTCGGCGTGCTGCACGCGCTGGTCGAGCGCTATCGTCTGCGTGCGCTGTTCGTCGACTTCACCGAGCTCGTCCACCGCATCCAGGCGAGCTTCGACCCGCAGGCTCCGGAGTCCAAGGGGTCGATCCTCGACGCCGTCCAGGAAGCCGAGCTCCTGGTGCTCGACGAGCTCGGCGCGCAGAAGCCCAGCGCCTGGGTCTCCGACATCCTGTACCTGGTGATCAACCACCGGTACGCTCGGCGGCGCGCGACGCTGTTCACGACCAACTTCGCGATCGACGAAGCGCCGCGCCTCGCGGATCCGCTCTCGCTCGACCGCGGGGCGGACCCGCCAGGCTCGGGCTCGCGCGGGTGGGAAGCCGAGGGTCCACTCTCGTACCGCATCTCTGCACGGCTGGTGAGCCGGCTCTGCGAGATGGCCGAGCCGGTTCCGCTCGAGGGTGTCCCGGACTTCCGGCGAGAGGTGCTCATGCACCAGCTGGGATCCTGACGTGCAGTCCCGGCGCTCCGCGCTCCCGGGCGCTCTCGTCGTCCTGCTGCTCGCCTGGCTCGCCTGTCGCCCAGCCGCCATCGACCGGCCGCGCGCGCCGCAGCCGGCGCGTCCCGCCCCGCCGCTGCTGACGCCTGACGAAGAAGCTGCGGACGTGGCTGCGCCGGTCGTAGAAACTCGTTCCGCGGATGCGGCGGCCCCGACACCGGCCGCGGCGCCCGACATGCTGCCCGCCGCTCCCCCGGCACCGCTGCAGCCGCTGGTCGCTCCGGCGGCGCTGCCTTCGCTGATCCGGGTCGGGCTCGAGAGTGATCTCGAGGTCGTCACCGTCCCGTGCTGCGATGCCGGCCTCGAGGCCCACGTCCTCGGCGAGAGCTTCGCGGTGAGCCGCGGCGTGACGATCCGGCCGGCGCCGGAGGCCCGCGGTCTGGGCGTCTTCCGTCTTCAGGTCGGTGCGCTGCGCGACGAGTCGCAGGCCCATCGCCTCGCCGAGCGGCTGGGCAGCGCGATGGGGGCCTTCTCGGACGTCGTCTTCGACGCCGCCGCCGGCCTGCACAAGGTGCGCGTCGGCTCCTATTCGGATCGCGGGTCTGCGGACCTCGGCAAACGGCGCCTCGCCGAGCTCGGCGTGCAGGGGGCGTTCACCGTTCACGAGGATCGCGGCCTCGAGAACGCCGGCCTGCTCGTCGATCAGGGGGCCGGTGGCCGGCGGGTGTCGACGCGCGCGGTCGAGCTGACCACGCCGGCCGGCGTGGTGCGTTACGGCAAGTCCGCCTACCGCGGTCGGCTGCGCGTCTTTCTCAACGAACGGGGCAGGCTCAACGTCGTCAACGAGCTCGATCTAGAGAGCTACCTGCGAGGAGTCGTACCGATGGAGCTCGGCCCAGAGCTCTACCCTCAGCTCGATGCACTCAAGGCCCAGGCGGTGGCCGCGCGCACCTACACGGTGCGCAACCTCGGGCGCTTTCGGGGCGACGGCTACGACATCTGCGCCACCCCACGGTGTCAGGTCTACGGGGGGATCGCCGTCGAGCACCCGCTGAGCGACCGCGCCATCGCGGAGACGGCGGGCGAGCTGGCCCTGTTCGAGGGAGTCGCCATCGACGCGCTCTACAGCTCGACTTGCGGTGGTCGGACCGAGGGCGTCTCGTGGGTCTTTCCCGAGAAGAGCGAGCCGTATCTGTCGAGCGTGCCGTGCGTTGAAGCAGGCGGCAGCCGCTTCGGCTCGGCGGGTGATCGGCCGGCGCTGGGAGCCTGGCTGCTCGAGGTGACCCTCGGCAGGATCGCGGGCGACGAGCGCGCGCGGCTCGAGGAACGGATTCGTCGGCTCGCGCAGCTGGTCGCGGTGCCGCGGCCGGGGGAGCGCCTGGAATCGCTCGAGCGTACCGAGGTGAAGCGCTTCCTCGGAACGCAGCTCGACCTGGCGCTCGACACCAGCCTCCTGGCCGCGGGGCCGCCGGGCGCCGCGGCGCGAGCCGGCTGGACGTCGCGTGATCGGCGCCTCGGGCTGCTCCTCGATGGCGCGCCGCGGACGGCGACCTCCGATCCACCGAGCGCAACGCTCGACGGTGTCGAAGCCGACGAGCTGGTGATCGAGCTGCTCCGTTACTTCGAGAAGCTCGACCAGGTCGAGGGCGGGTTTCTCGATGCGAACGAGAAGGAGATCGAGATCGCACGCGGCGGCCCGGTCGCGCGCCTGACGGTGGCGGCCTCGGTCGGCACCTGGCGCTTCGACGGAACGCGGCAGATCGCAGGAGCTCTCGAGCTGGCGCCCGGCGATCCGGTCGACCTCTATCTCGTTCGCGGCTCGGTCATCGCCGTCGTCCAGCACGCTTCGAGGGTGGGGGCCTCGGCCGCCGTGCACCACGATCGGCAGCGCTGGAGCCGTTTCCGGGGACGAGGGCGCGTCGGCCGATCGGTCCAGGAGCGCTTCCCGGGATTCGTGCTGGAGGACCTCGTCGTCCTGGAGCGGGGAGCCTCGGGACGGGTAGCCAGCCTCGAGCTGGTCGGTCGCGACGGCCGTCGCGAGGTGCTCAGCGGACTGCCCATCCGCTGGACGCTCGACGTGCCCGACACCTGGTTCGAGCTTCACCGCACCCGCTCTGGCTCCGGTGAGGACGGTTGGCTGGTCGAGGGGCGCGGGTGGGGCCATGGCGTCGGCATGTGCCAGGTCGGCGCTTTCGCGATGGCGCGCCGCGGGCACGACTACCGTCAGATCCTCGAGCACTACTACCGCGGCGTCGAGGTGCGCCGGGTCGGGCAGGCGTCGGTGACGGCCGTAGCGGGAGAGCCCTGAGCGCGTGCGGGGCTGACCGATGTGCGTCCGTTGGGCTTCGGGCGGGTGCTAACGTCTGCCAGCCCCGCCGCTCACCGGCGGCCGGTGCGGCCGTCCGGCGAGACCTGATCCCGATGCACGATCTCGACCTCGATGCGCTCCTCGCCGGACTCGCCGAGCGCAGGCCGCGAGAGCTCGGCCGGGCGATCTCGGTGGTGGAGAGGGGCGGGCGCCAGGCCGCCGAGCTGGTGCGCCGGGTGACGCGCCGGGGACAAAACGCCGCGGTGGTGGGAGTCACCGGGCCTCCCGGCGCCGGCAAGAGCACGCTGGTGGACCGGTTGGCTCGAGCCCGGCGAGCCGAGGGAGAGACGGTCGGAATCCTGGCAGTCGATCCGACCAGCCCGTTCTCGGGCGGCGCCCTGCTCGGGGATCGGATCCGCATGCAGGAGCTGTACACCGACCCCGGGGTGTTCATCCGGTCGATGGCGACGCGTGGCGCCATGGGGGGGCTGGCGCGCGCCACCCGGGACGCGGTCGACCTGCTCGACGCGTCGGGCTTCGATTGGATTCTCGTCGAGACGGTCGGGGTGGGTCAGGACGAGGTCGACGTGGTGCGCACGGTCGACACCGTCGTCCTCGCCACCGTGCCGGGGCTCGGCGACGAGATCCAGGCGATCAAGGCCGGCATCATGGAGATCGCCGACGTCTTCGTGATCAACAAGTCCGATCGCGCGGGCGCCGACGCCACGCTGCGCGATCTTCGCTCCATGCTGCAGATGAGCGAGCCGCGCGGCTGGAAGCCGCCGATCGTACAGACCGTGGCGAGCGAGAACCGCGGGACCGAAGAGCTGGTCGACGCGATCGACGCGCACCGCGTGTACCTGGAGCAGAGCAGCGAGAAGAGCGCCCGGCGTCTCCAGCAGCTTCGGCTCCGCGTCGAGACGCTGCTCAAGGAGCGCGTCCTCGAGGCCGCGAACCGCGGGCACGCGCTCGAAGAGGAGCTCGCGCGCGGCTTCGAGCGGCACGAGGACCCGTACACCCTCGCCGACCGTCTGTTCGAGAGCGCGGTGCGCGCGGTCGGCGCCGCCGGAGGACGAGGGGGAGAGGCATGATCGACAGGATGGATCACATCGGCATCGCGGTGCGCTCGATCGAGGAGGCGCGTGGGCTCTACGAGGCCCTGGGGCTGCGGATCGAGGAGATCGAAGAGGTTCCGCAAGAGGGCGTTCGAGTCGCCATCATCCCCTGCGGCGGCGCTCGCATCGAGCTGCTCGAGCCAACCAGCGACGACTCCCCGGTCGCGAAGTTCATCGCTCAGAGGGGTCCGGGAATCCACCACCTCTGCGTCGGCTCGAACGACCTGCGCGCCGACGATCGGGAGCTTCGCCAGCGGGGCTACCAGGTGCTGCGAGCGGAGCCCACGCGCGGCGCCGGCGGCGCCTGGGTTCAGTTCGTGCACCCGAAGAGCACCGGCGGGGTCCTGCTCGAGCTCGCCCAGCCCGACGACCAAGAGGGTCGAGGCTGAGCGGGTCGCGCGGGGCAGGCTGGCCGCGCGCTGACGTCGCTCGCGCGCTGACGTCGCTCGAGGGCAGACGCCGCTCGAGCGGTGAGCCCGCTCACGGCACCGGCATGCCGAGGTGGTCGTAGACCGACTGGCCGACGCGCCGCTCGAACCTCTGGCAGTAGCTCTCCACCGCACCCACCTGCTCGTCCAGGAACAGCCGCTCGACCCGGATCATCGGCACGAACATGGTGGCGAGCCCGATCGCGGGCGGCCCCTCCTCGGCCGCCGCCTGGGCGATCCAGTCGTCGAAGGACGAGAGGTTCAGTCCACGCATCGTGATGCCGTGCTCGTTCAGCCGCTCGAGGACCCCCCACAGCTTCTCGGTGGGATTCTGCAAGTGCAGGATGACGATCGAGCCGGGCTCCATGAGCGGGGATCGTAGCAGCGGCTAGAGGCGAGGTCGGAGGGCGGAAGGCTGCTCCAGGGTCGAGGACGGGCCGCGAGCCCCTCGAGCGTGCGAACGCCGGGGAGTCGAGCTCGTGCCGTCCTCCTGGAACCGTTGGAGTCGCGCTTGCGCTGCGCCAACGAGCGCCGGGGAGTCGAGTCTGTTGCACTCCCCTAGAACCTTGGAGCAGCGCTTGCGCTGCGCCAACGAGCGCCGGGGCCTCGAGTTCGTTGCGCTCCCCTAGAACCTTGGAGCAGCGCTTGCGCTGCTCCAACGAGCGCCGAGGCCTCGAGTTCGTTGCGCTCCCCTAGAACCTTGGAGCAGCGCTTGCGCTGCTCCAACGAGCGCCG